>CAVOZK010000010.1:0-68143 GCA_963700935.1 uncultured Alphaproteobacteria bacterium
GGATCACGCCGTCCTCGTTGACCAGCTTGTCCAGCGCCTTGCCGTTCTCCAGGATGCGATAGGAGATCGACTTGGACAGCGAGGCATTGGCAGCAACCTCGAGTGCCTTCTTCTGGTGGTCGGTCAGCGAGTTGTAGACATCGCCGTTGATGTACAGGTCAGCGTTCACGACGACCTGATGCAAGCCCTGCAGATAGTAGTGCTTGAGCACCTTCTGGAAACCGAACACCGAGTTCAGGCTTGGGGCAGCACCACTCGGCTGCGTCGATGGTGCCCTTTTCAAGCGCCGGCAGGATGTCGCCGCCGCCCATTGCCACCGAGGCGATGCCGATGTCCTTGTAGGTCTGGCCGGGGACGCCGGGAGGCGTGCGGAAGCGGTACTTGCGGAAGTCCTCCATGGAATTTATCGGCTCCTTGAACCAGCCGAGCGCCTCGGGGCCGACGGGCTGCAGCATGAAGCCCTTCACGTTGACGCCCATTTCCTTCCACAGCTGGTCGTAGAGTTCCTTGCCGCCGCCATACTGGAACCACGACAGGAAGGCGATGTTGTCGATGCCGACACCGGCGCCCGCCACCGGCGAGCCGAACAGCATGGCTGCCGGGTGCTTGCCCGACCAGTAGTGGGTCCAGGCGAAACCTCCTTCGATCAGGCCGAAGTCGACCGCGTCGAGGGTTTCCTGCACGCCGACCACCGCGCCGGCAGGCAGCACTTCGATCACCACTTCGCCGTTGGTGAGGGCCTTCACGTCCTCGGCGAAGTCCTTCAGCATGGTGATTTCGTCAGCCGACGAGGGGATCACCGACTGTACCCGGATCTTGGTTTCTGCCGAGGCGAGCTGCGGGGCGACTATCGCAGCCGTCAACAGCGTGGCGGCAGCAATCTGCTTGGTCAGATTCTTGAGAATGGACATGTGTTTCCTCCCTATTCTCCAGTTGGCCTTCGTGGTTCGTCCGTTGATATTTGCCTGCCGTCGAAGGCTGCCCGGCGGCTGGTTGCAAAAGGTCTTCAGGTGCGCGCGTCCTCCAGGATCATGTCCGACGCCTTCTCTCCGATCATGATGGCGGGCGCGTTGGTGTTGCCCGAAACGATCCGCGGCATGATCGAGGCATCAGCGACCCGCAAGCCCTCGATGCCATGCACCCGCAACCGGTGGTCAACCACGGCTTGCGCATCCTTGCCCATCTTGCACGTTCCGGTCGGGTGATAAATCGTGGTGGAGTTGTGCCTCGCCCAGTCAAGCAACCCGTCATAGTCATCATCAGCGAGCTCCGACCCCGGGCGCATCTCCTCGGTGATCATGTCCCGCACAGGTTGCTGCCGGCAAATCCTGCGGGCAATTCGAATGCCCTCGACCAGCGTTTCCTGGTCAAGCCGGGTGGCCAGGTAATTGGGGTGGATCGCCGGGTAATCGCGCGGATTGGATGACTTCAGGCGGATTTCGCCGGCGCTCTCTGGCCGGAGCTGCAGTACAGAAGCGGTGAAGGCGTCAAACGTGTGCGTGCCTTCGGTGGGCTTGTCGGCGCTGAACGGCTGGATGTGAAACTGGATGTCCGGGCTGTCGAGCTCGGGCCTGGTGCGCAGGAATCCGGTGCCGAGGCTTGCCGCCATGGTCATCGGACCCGAACGGGTCAGTGCGTATTGCAGCGCTATGCGCGCCATGTTCAACGGGCCGCGGGTGCGCGTGTTGATGGTTGGCACCGACACCTTGTAGACCGGCCGTGCCTGCAGGTGGTCTTGCAGGTTGCGACCTACGCCCGGGCAGTGATGGCGGACTTCTATGCCGTGGCTCGACAGTTGGTCGCGGTCGCCGATGCCGGACAGCATCAGGAGTTGAGCCGAGCCGATGGCGCCGGACGACAGGATCACCTCGCGCCGGGCGGTGATGACCTGTTCCTCGCCGTTGCGTAGCACCCGCACGCCGCTGGCCCGCTTGCCGTCAAAGATCAGGCCGGCCGCCAGCGCATGGGTGATGATGTGAAGGTTCGGCCGCGACTTGATGCCGGAGAGATATGCCTTGGCCGATGAACATCGCAAGCCGTTGCGGGCCGTCAGCTGGAAATAGCCGATGCCTTCCTGGCTGGCGCCATTGTAGTCTTCATTGTACGGGAAGCCGCACGCCTCGGCTGCCTTGATCCATGCATCGACGACGGACCACGACTTGCCGGACCTGCTCACGGTCAACGGGCCGGAGCCGCCGCGATGGTTGTCCTCGCCGCCTTCCCAGCTCTCGGACCGTCTGAAGTAGGGCAGCACGTCTTCCCAGGACCAGCCGACATTGCCCAGCTGGCGCCAGTTGTCATAGTCCTGCGGCTGGCCGCGCACGTACAGCAAGCCGTTGATCGAACTGGACCCGCCCAGCGTCTTGCCGCGCGGCCAGTCGATGGCGCGCCCCGCAATGCCGGGGTCGGGCTCGGTCCGGTACATCCAGTTGAGGCGGCGGTCATTGATGGTCTTGAAATAGCCGACGGGAATGTGAATCCACGGCGAACTGTCGGACCCGCCTGCCTCGACAAGCGCAACGCGGTGGCGCAAGTCTGCCGAAAGCCGGTTGGCAAGTGCGCAACCAGCGGATCCCGCTCCGACGATGACAAAGTCATACTCCACCGCGAAAATCCATATAGACTAAAAAATGAGACTTTTTATCTCGATAAACAGCCTAATGGTGGATATGATGTCCTCGCAAGGGTGAAAAGAACTGGATGCATGCTTTTCGCCTGCTGGTACCATGGGGGCCCTGATCGTGAGCGACACGGAAAAGATACCGACAAGCCTCAGGACCTTGCGCATCCTGGAGATAATCGCGGGCTCTGAAACCGCGTTGACGCCGACGGAAATAAATTCCCGCCTCGGCTTGCCGAAGCAGACGGCGCACCGGCTTTGCGCACGCCTTGTGGCGGAGGGCTATCTTGCCTATGCGCCCGGCGGCAAGCGGTTGCGGCCGGCACGCCGCCTGCGTCTTCTCGCTGCCGGTCTGATGTCGTCCTCCCAGGTGCACATTGCCAGGCGGCAGATACTGGAAGACGTGGCCCGCCAGGTTGGCGAGACAGTGAACTTCGTGGTGCCGGAAGAACGCGGCATGAGCTATCTCGACCGTGTCGAGACCGATTGGGCCTTCCGTGTGCAGTTGCCGATCGGCAGCCACGTGCCGTTTCACTGCACCGCCAGCGGCAAGACCTATCTCGCCAGCCTGCCGCGCGAACGGCGCGCCAGGATCGTCAGCGCATTGCGGCTGGACAAGCTCAGCGCCAACACCATCACCAGCGCAGACCGCCTGCTCGATGAACTTGACCAGATTGCCGTCCAGGGCCATGGCATCGACAACGAGGAGTTCGTCGACGGTATGGTGGCCATTGCAGTGCCGGTGCTGGACGGGCAGGGACGGTTCCTGGCGGCGCTGGCCTTTCACGGGCCATGCATGCGCCTGACGCTCGACAAGCTGGTCCAGGGCAAACCGGTGCTGCTGGAGGCTGCGCGGCGGCTTTCAGCAGTGATCATGGACGATTGAAACGGCAGCGGCGCCCCGGGTTTGCCCCGGAGCGCCGCCATCAGCTTGCAGGTTACGACTGACCGTATCAGGCGTTGAGGTCGTAGCGGTCGGCGTTCATCACCTTGGTCCAGGCCGCCACGAAGTCATGCACGAACTTCTCCGCGCAATCGTCCTGGGCGTAGACTTCGGCATAGGCGCGAAGGATGGAGTTCGAACCGAACACCAGGTCGGCGCGGGTCGCCGTCCACTTCGTCTTGCCAGTCTTGCGGTCCTGGATTTCGTACAGGTTGGCGCCCTTGGGCTCCCACTTGTAGGCCATGTCGGTCAGGTTGACGAAGAAGTCGTTGGTCAACGCGCCTTCACGATCAGTGAACACACCGTGCTTGGCTCCGCCATGGTTGGCACCCAGCACCCGCATGCCGCCGACAAGACAGGTCATTTCGCTGGCGGTCAGGTCCATCAGTTGAGCCCGGTCAAGCATCATCTCTTCCGGCGTCACGACATAGTCTTCCTTCTGCCAGTTGCGGAAGCCGTCGGCCAGCGGTTCGAGCACGTCGAAGCTGTCGGCGTCGGTCATCTCGGCGGTGGCATCGCCACGGCCCGGCGTGAACGGCACCTTGACGTCGAAGCCGGCAGCCTTGGCGGCCTTCTCGATGGCGACGTTGCCGGCGAGCACGATCACGTCGGCCACGGAAGCGCCGGCCTCCTTGGCGATCGGCTCCAGCACCGACAGCACCTTCTGCAGACGGGCCGGCTCATTGCCTTCCCAGTCTTTCTGCGGTGCAAGGCGGATGCGCGCACCGTTTGCGCCGCCGCGATAGTCCGACTTGCGGAACGTGCGGGCGCTATCCCAGGCGGTGGCTGCCATGTCGGCCAGCGACAGGCCGCAATCGGCAAGCTTGGCCTTTACCGCAGCCACATCCCACGAGGTGGGGCCAGCCGGAACCGGGTCCTGCCAGATCAGCACTTCCTTCGGTGCATCAGGGCCTACGTACCGCACGTTCGGGCCCATGTCGCGGTGGGTCAGCTTGAACCATGCACGGCCAAAGGCGTCATCGAAGTATGCCGGATCAGCCATGAATTTTTCGCAGATGGCGCGGTACTTGGGGTCCATCTTCATGGCCATGTCGGCATCGGTCATCATCGGCATGACGCGCTTGGACGGATCCGAGGGATCCACCGGCATGTCTTCTTCCTTGATGTTGACGGGACGCCACTGGTTGGCGCCGGCGGGCGACTTGGTGAGCTCCCAGTCATGGCCGAACAGCATGTCGAAATAGCCCATGTCCCACTTGGTCGGGTGGCTGGTCCAGGCGCCCTCGATGCCGGAAGTCACGGCATTGGAGGCCTTGCCGCCAAGATTGGGGTTCATCCAGCCGAAGCCCTGGGTCTCGATGTCGGCCGCCTCTGGCTCAACGCCCAGAGTGGCCGCATCGCCATTGCCATGGGCCTTGCCGACGGTGTGGCCGCCGCAGGTCAGTGCCGCGGTTTCCTCGTCGTCCATGGCCATGCGGGCGAACGTTTCGCGCACCTGCTCGGCGGTCTTCAGCGGGTCGGGCTTGCCGTTCACGCCTTCCGGGTTCACGTAAATGAGACCCATCTGCACCGCGGCCAGCGGGTTCTGCATGGTGTTCGGCTTGTTGACGTCGGTGTAGCGCTCATCGGACGGAGCCAGCCATTCACGCTCCGCGCCCCAGTAGGTGTCCTTCTCCGGGTGCCAGATGTCTTCACGGCCGAACGAGAAGCCGAAGGTCTTCAGCCCCATGTCCTCGTAGGCCATGGTGCCGGCCAGCAGGATCAGGTCTGCCCACGACAGCTTGTTGCCGTACTTCTTCTTGACCGGCCACAGCAGGCGCCGCGCCTTGTCGAGGTTGCCGTTGTCCGGCCAGCTGTTGAGCGGTGCAAAACGGATATTGCCGGCGCCACCGCCGCCACGGCCGTCGGCCAGGCGGTAGGAGCCAGCCGAATGCCAGGCAAGGCGGATCATCAGGCCGCCGTAATGGCCATAGTCGGCCGGCCACCAGTCCTGGCTGTCCTTGAGCAGGGCGCGCACGTCGCGCTTCACGCCTTCAAAGTCCAGCTTCTTGACTTCCTCGCGGTAGTTGAAGCCCTTCAGCGGGTTGGTCTTGGTATCGTGCTGATGCAGGATGTCGAGGTTCAGCGATTTCGGCCACCAGCTGACCACGCTGGTGCCGGTGCTGGTCAGGCCGCCGTGCATCACGGGGCATTTCGAAACATCTTTCATGACGTTCATGGGGTTCTCCTTGGTTGTCGGGTCCTGTTGCGTATCTGGCAAACCTTGTCGATCCCCGTGAAACGGAGAGCGGGAATTGTTCGGGTCAGTGCGGGCCGGACATCAAATATAGAGCCTGCATGACGCTTTTGCGAGCGCGCCATAATGCCGCCTGCATCCGGCGCGCGGCTCAAAACGACTGCTGACACGGCAGGTGTTATCAGAACACTGCGATATATTTAAGTTGAATCTTCTGATTGCTGCGATAAATAAATGTTATGAGAAATGCCACGCTCAAGCAGTTTCGCTATTTCGAACAGCTGGCGCGTCACGGCCACTTCGGCCATGCGGCAACCGCTTGCGGCATTTCCCAGCCAGCCCTGTCGGTGCAGATCAGGGACCTTGAGCGCGAGCTCGGCGCGGTGCTGTTCGAACGCGGCGCCCGGCAGGTCCGGTTGACGGCCTTTGGCGAGGAGTTCGCGGGTAGGGTCAGCGGCATCCTGCGCGCGGTGGACGAACTGGGTGATATTGCCCGCGCATCCGGCGACAGGCTGACCGGGCGCTTGCGGATCGGCATCATTCCAACCGTTGCGCCCTACCTGCTGCCGTCGATCATTTCCAGCCTCAACCGCAGCCACCCCGAGCTTGAACTGCATGTTCGCGAGACGGTGACGCCGAAGCTGATCGAGGAACTTGGCGAAGGCCGCATCGATGCGGCGCTGGTGGCGCTGCCGGTGTCGGAACCGTCGCTGACCGAGATGGCGCTGTTCGACGAGAGTTTCGTGCTGGTCAGACCTGCCGAGGATGCGGACAAGCCGGTGCCGGACCGGGAGGCGCTCAAGGTGATGCGGCTCTTGCTGCTGGAAGAGGGGCATTGCTTCCGCGACCAGGCGCTGTCGTTCTGCAACGTCAATTCGGCCATGCCGCGTGAATTGCTGGATGGCAGTTCCCTGTCCACGCTGGTGCAGATGGTCGGCGCCGGCATCGGCGTGACATTGATCCCGGAAATGGCGGTGCCGGTCGAAACCCTGTCGGCGAACGTGTCGCTGGCGCGCTTCCCGGAGCCTCAGCCCTCGCGCACCATCGGCATGGTCTGGCGCCGGACCAGCCCGCTGGCCGGCCAGCTTGCGCAGATATCTGCCGACATCGCCCGGGTGGCGCATGACTGGCGCATGCGCACTCATGAGGGCCGTGAACCAGCTTTGCCCGGTGGCGACTGCGTGTGATAAGCCTCAAGGAAGCAGGCGAGCCGTCTGCGTGCCTGCGCCATCTTCCGCCCCCGATCATCTGCCGGGATCGCCCATGCCCAAACGCCGCAAGACACAGGTTTGCATCATCGGTTCCGGCCCGGCAGGCCTGCTGCTGTCGCAGCTTCTGCATCAGGAGAACATTGCGGCCATTGTCATCGACCGCCAGTCGCGTGCCCACATCGAGGCACGCATCCGGGCAGGCGTGCTGGAATGGGGCAGCGTCGAGACGCTGGTTGAAGCGGGCATCGGCGAGCGGATGCTGCGTGAGGGCCTGCCCCATGACGGCTTCAGCCTGTACTTCGACGGCGACCGCCATCGGATCGACCTGCGCGGTCTGACGGGCAAGTCCGTGCTGGTCTACGGCCAGACTGAAGTGACCCGGGACCTGATCGAGCGGCGGTTGGCGCAGGGCGGCGAGATCGTCTTCAGCGCCAGCGATGTCCAGCCGCTGCACATAGAGGCGGACAACCCGGTGGTCCGCTACACGCTGGACGGCGAACAGCACGAGATCGAGTGTGACTTCATCGCCGGCTGCGACGGCTTTCATGGCGTATCGCGCCAGTCGATTCCCGATGCAGTCAGACAGACCTTCGAGCGCGTCTACCCGTTCGGCTGGCTTGGCGTGCTCAGCGATACACCGCCGGTGTCCCACGAACTGATTTACGCCAACCACCAGCGCGGCTTTGCCCTGTGCTCCATGCGCTCCACCAGCCGCAGCCGCTACTACGTGCAGTGCAGTGCCGATGAGGACATTGCAAACTGGCCGGATGACCGGTTCTGGGAAGAGCTCAGTGCACGCATCGGCAGTGACGCCGCCTCGCGGCTGGTGACAGGCCCGTCGATCGAGAAGAGCATCGCGCCGCTGCGCTCGTTCGTGTGCGAGCCGATGCGCCACGGCAGGCTGTTTCTGGCAGGCGATGCCGCCCACATCGTGCCGCCCACGGGAGCAAAGGGGTTGAACCTCGCCATCGCCGATGTGCGCTACCTGTCCCAGGCGCTGCTGCGCAACTACACGACCGGCAACACGGACCTGCTGGACAGCTATTCGCAGCGCTGCCTTGCGCGGGTATGGAAGGTCGAGCGGTTCTCCTGGTACATGTCGATGATGATGCACCAGTTTCCGGCGCATTCGCCGTTCGAGCAGAAGATGCAGCGCGCCGAGTTTGACTATGTGGCCGGCTCTGAAGCAGCCTCCCGCGCCATTGCCGAAAACTATGTAGGCCTGCCGTTCGACTGATGTTCAGCCACAACCGGTCCTGGCAGGCTCACACGTCCAGCGTGTTGTCGTGCTCCCACTTGGAGAAGTGCGACACGAACGAGTTCCACTCCTGGTGCTTGAGCTTCAGGTAGGCGGCGGAGAATTCCTCGCCCATGGCGGCCTTGAGCCCCTTGTCCTTGTCGTACTCGCGCAGCGCATCAAGCAGGTTGAGCGGCAGCTTCGGCGCGCCCTTCACCTTGTGGCCGTCCGCATACATGTCGATGTCATGGCGCTTGCCGGGGTCTGCCTTGGTGCGGATGCCATCGAGGCCTGCAGCGATGATGACCGCCTGCAGCAGGTAGGGGTTGGCCGCCCCATCGGGCAGGCGCAGTTCGAACCGGCCCGGCCCGGGCACGCGCACCATGTGGGTGCGGTTGTTGCCGGTCCAGGTGACGGAGTTGGGGGCCCATGTGGCACCCGACATGGTGCGCGGGGCATTGATGCGCTTGTAGGAGTTGACGGTCGGGTTGGTGATGGCGGCCAGCGCCGAGGCGTGCTTCATGATGCCGCCAAGGAAATGCTTGCCCTGTTCCGACAGGCCCACTTCACCGGTCGGGCCGCTGCCGCCCTTTGCGGCGAACACGTTGGTCTTGCCGGTCTTGTCCCACACCGAGATATGGGCGTGGCAGCCATTGCCGGTCAGGCCCTCGATGGGCTTCGGCATGAAGGTGGCGCGCAGGCCATGCTTCTCGGCGATCGACTTGACCATGAACTTGAAGAACGAGTGCTTGTCTGCGGTCGCCAGCGCATCGTCGAACTCCCAGTTCATCTCGAACTGGCCGTTGGCGTCCTCATGGTCGTTCTGGTAGGGCCCCCAGCCAAGCTCCAGCATGTGATCGCAGATCTCGGCGATCACGTCATAGCGGCGCATGACGGCCTGCTGGTCGTAGCAGGGCTTCTCGGCGGTGTCGTACGGGTCGGAGATCTGCGAGCCGTCGGGCGACAGCAGGAAGAACTCGGCCTCGACCCCGGTCTTGACGCGAAGGCCCGCATCCGCCGCCTCGCCGATCAGCCGGTTCAGCACGTTGCGCGGTGCCTGGGCGACCAGTTGATCCTCCATCACGCAATTGCTCGCAAGCCAGGCCACGTCCTTCTTCCACGGCAGCTGGATGACGCTGTCAGGGTCCGGCACCGCCAGCATGTCCGGATGCGCCGGGGTCAGGTCGAGCCAGGTGGCAAAGCCCGCAAAGCCCGCCCCATCAGCCTGCATGCCGGCAATCGCCTGTGCCGGCACCAGCTTGGCGCGCTGGCCGCCGAACAGGTCGGTGTACGAGATCATGAAGTACTTGATGCCGTTCTTCTTGGCATAGGCTGCAAGGTCTTTGCTCATCCCCGTTTCCCTCTTCAGTGTCCCTTTGTTGTTGCCGCTCACAAACCGCTTTTGCCAGGGTACCAGTCTGTACCGGCAAGGGGAACCTTGGCCATGGCGGCTGCCTCCAGGGTCAGCGCGCACAGGTCTTCCGGCTCCAGGTTGTGCAGGTGGTTCTTGCCGCAGGCGCGCGCGATGGTCTGTGCCTCCAGCGTCATCACCTTGAGATAGTTGGACAGCCGCCGCCCGCCCATGATCGGGTCGAAGCGCTTGTACAGTTCCGGGTCCTGGGTGGTGATGCCGGCCGGGTCCTTGCCCTCGTGCCAGTCGTCATACGCGCCGGCGGTGGTGCCGAGCTTGCGGTATTCTTCCTCGAACTTCGGGTCATTGTCGCCCAGCGCAACCAGCGCCGCGGTACCGATGGCAACCGCATCGGCGCCCAGCGCCATAGCCTTGGCAACGTCTGCGCCGTTGCGGATGCCGCCCGACACGATCAGCTGCACCTTGCGGTGCATGCCCAGTTCCTGCAACGCCTTCACGGCCTGCGGAATGCAGGCCAGCGTCGGCATGCCGACATGCTCGATGAACACATCCTGGGTGGCGGCCGTGCCGCCCTGCATGCCGTCAAGCACCACCACGTCAGCCCCGGCCTTTACCGCAAGAGCCGTGTCGTAATAGGGCCGTGCCCCGCCGATCTTCACGTAGATGGGCTTTTCCCAATCGGTGATCTCGCGCAGTTCGAGGATCTTGATCTCGAGGTCGTCCGGTCCGGTCCAGTCGGGATGCCGGCAGGCCGAGCGCTGGTCGATGCCCTTGGGCAGGTTGCGCATTTCGGCGACGCGGTCGGAAATCTTCTGCCCCAGCAGCATGCCGCCGCCGCCCGGCTTGGCGCCCTGGCCGACCACCACCTCGATGGCGTCGCAACGGCGCAGGTCGTCCGGGTTCATGCCGTAGCGCGACGGCAGGTACTGGTAGACCAGCGTCTTAGAATGGCCACGCTCCTCTTCGGTCATGCCGCCGTCGCCGGTGGTGGTTGAGGTGCCCGCCGCCGTTGCCCCGCGCCCCAGCGCTTCCTTGGCCGGGCCCGACAGGGCGCCGAAGCTCATGCCCGCAATGGTGACGGGAATGTCGAGATGGATCGGCTTCTTCGCATGGCGGGTGCCCAGCCACACGTCGGTTGCACACTTTTCGCGGTAGCCTTCCAGCGGATAGCGCGAGATCGACGCACCGAGGAACAGCAGGTCGTCGAAGTGGGGCAGGCGGCGCTTCGAGCCACCACCGCGAATGTCATAGATGCCTGAGGCCGCCGCGCGCCGGATTTCGGCATTCGTTTCGTTGGAGAAGGTCCACGACTGCTTCGGCGGGGTGTGGGGGAAGTCGCTCATCGAAAAGCCTCAGTACGCGTCTGCGTTGTCGATGTTGAAGGTGTAGAGCTTGCGGGCCGAGCCATAGCGGGTGAACTCTTCAGGTTTCGCCTTGCCGTCCGCGCCAGCTTGCTTCAGCAGCTTTGCCAGCAGTTCGAGGTGCTCGGGCCGCATTTCCTTGGCGATGCAGTCGGCACCCAGGCTCTTCACCTTGCCGCGCACGAACAGCCGCGCCTCGTACAGGCTGTCGCCCAGCGCCTCGCCCGCATCGCCCAGCACCACCAGGTTGCCCGACTGCGCCATGAACGCCGACATGTGGCCGATATTGCCGTGCACCACGATGTCGATGCCCTTCATCGAGATGCCGCAGCGCGAGCTGGCATTGCCCTTGATGACCAGCAGCCCGCCGCGCCCGGTGGCCCCTGCATACTGGCTGGCGTCACCCTCGACGATCACTGTGCCCGACATCATGTTTTCAGCCACGCCCGGCCCGGCAGAGCCCTTGATGTGCACGGTCGCCTGCTTGTTCATGCCGGCGCAGTAATAGCCGGTCGAACCCTTCACGATCACTTCCACCGGGGCATCCAGCCCGGCGGCAATGGCATGCGCGCCGCGCGGGTTCACGACTTCCCAGGCGCTCATGTTGGTCTGGCCCTTCAGCGCATGAAGCGCCGAGTTGAGATCGCGCAGGCTGTTGGCGGCAAGGTCGAAGGTCTGCATGGGTTCAGTGGTTCCAGAAATAGACGGTGGCGGGTTCGGGCTCCCAGATGCGCGCGGTTTCGATGCCCGGCAGGTTCACAAGCGCCCGGTATTCCGAGCCGAACGCCACGTACTGGTCCGTCTCGGCCATCACCGCAGGCTTGCAGGCAATCGGATCGCGCACCACGCCGAAGCCGTCCTTGGTGCCGACGACGAACGTAAAGAAACCGTCGAGGTCCGACAGGCTCGACTCCAGCGCCTCGCCCAGGGTTGCGCCCTCGCGCATCTTCCAGGTCAGGTAGGCCGCGCCCACCTCGGTATCGTTCTCGGTTTCGGTGAAGATGCCCTCGTGCGCCAGCTGGCGGCGCAGGCTGTTGTGGTTGGACAGCGAGCCATTGTGCACCAGGCACTGGTCGGCACCGGTCGAGAACGGGTGCGCGCCCATCGTGGTGACTGCCGACTCGGTCGCCATGCGGGTGTGCCCGATGCCGTGCGTGCCGGTCATCTTCGACAGCTCAAAGCGCGCGGCAACGTCCCTGGGCAGGCCGACTTCCTTGTAGATCTCGATGGTGTCGCCCGCGCTCATGATCCGCACGCCGGGGCGCAGCGTCTTCAACGCCGCGCGTGCAGCCTCGATCCTGTCCGCCGGCAGTTCCAGCACCGCATGGGTGTTCTTGCGGGTCATCTTCACCGTGGTCCCCGCCGCCTCGCCAAGGGCGGTGTCGAGGCCGTCAAAATCCGTGTCAGGATTGGCCGACTGCACCGTCAGCTTCCACCGGTCATCGGCGTCGGTGCCATAGATGGCGATGCCGGCACTGTCCGGCCCCCGGTCGGTCATGGTGATCAGCATGTCCGTCAGCAACTGGCCCAGTTTCGGCTCCAGCGCCTTGTCCTTGAGGAACAAACCAACAATCCCGCACATGCGCCTTCAGCTCCCTGTTTTCGCGTGCCGGCATCAGTTGAGCCATGAAACAAGTTAAACTGTCAAGAATATAATATTCACAGCAGGATTATGAGGCGCAAGCCGCAGGGCAGGCGGCGAGGCGCTTGGCACCGGTTGCCAAAGCACCACCAAGGGATGAGGAAGGCGGAACGCTGGCTCAGCGCGCCGTCTTGTAGGCGATGATGGAAAGATAGCGCGCGGGCAGCTTGCGCAGCTCCTCCGGCCCGTGCGGCGCGTCGGCGTCGAAGAACAGGGTATCTCCCGGCTCAAGCCGGTAAATCTCGCGCCCGTGGCGGTAGTCCACTTCGCCTTCCAGCATATAGATGGTTTCGATGCCTTCGTGCTGGAAGGTCGGGAACACATCGGAACCGGACGTCAGCGTGATCAGGTAGGGTTCCACCACGATGCCGCTGGAGTTCTGGTCCAGATGGCCGAGCAGGTTGTACTGGTGGCCGGCGCGGGTGCCCCGGCGCTCGGTCTCCACCCCTTCGCCCGACTTGGTATGCACGGCCTTGTGCACGTCCTCGAACCGCCGGAAGAACGCCGTCACCGGCACGTTCAGCGCGTTCGACAGGCTTTGCAGCGTGGTCAGCGAGGGCGAGGTATTGCCGTTCTCGATCTTCGACAACATGCCGATGGACAGACCCGTCCGCTTCGACAGGTCGGCCACCGTCATTCCGGCCTGCGCGCGAAACGCCCGCACCTCACGGCCAATCGCCACTTCGAGAATGTTCTCGCGCTCGTCCCGCGTCCGGTGCGGGTCCTGCTCCAGGATTGCAGCCGCCATGCAGCCTCCCTTGGCACCCCGGCGTCGCCGGGCGTGCGTTCCAGATTTTTCCTGAAGGTAATAATGTCATCACCTGAATTCAACAGGTGATAGGCTCACGCCGCGCGCGCCAACGCCGCATCAAGCCGCACGGTCAGCCCGTCCAGCGCCTCGCTCCAGATCAGCTGGCACGACAGCCGCGACGTCGGCTCCAGCGTGGGAACCTCGTCCAGCATCGCCTCCTCGTCGTCGCGGCTGGTGTGAAGCCGGTCCGCCCATGCCTCGTCCACGATGACATGGCACGTGGCACAGGCGCAGGCGCCACCGCACAGGCCCTGCATGGGCAGGCCGTGCTCGCGGATGATCTCCATCACCCGCCAGCCCTCGACGGCCTCCAGCTCATGGTGATTGCCTTCATGATCAATGACATTGATGACGCCCATTGTCTGCTGCGCTCCCTTGCCGTGCCCGTGACCCGCTCAGCCGTAGTGCGGCTGCTCAGACCAGCTTTGCGCCTCCACGAAGGGCCGGGTGGCAAGGCCTGCGCCAGCCGCATAGTCGCGCTGGTAGGTTGCCGGCACGGCGTGAGCCTCGGCCACCCATTCCTCCAGCGTGAACCGCGTGGACACCTCGAAGCTGTCCACCCCCGCCTGCAGCAGCAGCGGGTACTGGTCGGGGATGAAATTGCCGCGCGCCCGGATGGTGCCGGTAAAGCGGTGGGTGTGACGCAGCGACCGGGCCTGCGAGAAGGCGCGGCCATCACTGAAGGCGGGCAGGTTGACCGTCACGATGTCGAGCCGCGCCAGATGCGGCACAATGCTGTCGATGCGGGCATTGTTGGGCAGGTCCACGCCCAGCCCGCGGTGGCCTGTTGGCCACGCAGCCAGCGCCTCTTCAAGGCGCGCCAGCGGCAAGATCACCATCGAGCGCCCCGCAACAGCGGCGGTGTCGTCTAGGACCTGCCAGGGGTCATTCACAAGGCGATGGTTTTCAATGATCGGCATTGGCGTACAAGGCCTCCTTGAACGGGGCCGCACCGAGGCGGCGCCAGGTGTTGAGAAACTCTTCCGATGCGTCGAGGCGTACCTTCAGGTAGGTCTCGATGACTGTCTCGACGGCGTCCGCGATCTCGCCCGCGCCAAAGCCGGGGCCGATGATCTCGCCGATCGAGGTCTCATTGGCTGACGACCCGCCCAGCGTGATCTGGTAGAATTCGCGTCCCTTCTTGTCGACGCCGAGAATGCCGATATGGCCAACGTGGTGATGCCCGCAGGCATTGATGCAGCCGGAGATGTTGAGCTTCAGCGGCCCCACCTCGTGCTGCCGGGTGATGTCGGAGAAGCGGGCCGAAATCTCCTGCGCTACCGGGATCGAGCGCGCCGTTGCCAGCGAGCAATAGTCGAGCCCCGGGCAGGCGATGATGTCGCCGACAAGCCCGATGTTCGCTTCCGCCATGCCGTGCGCCTGCAAGGCTTCCCACACTGCTATCAGGTCGCGGGTGCGCACGTGCGGCAGGGTCAGGTTCTGGGCATGGGTGACGCGCACCTCGCCAAACGAATACTGCTCGGCCAGCTCTGCAATGGCATACATCTGCGCCGCCGTCGCGTCGCCCGGAATGCCGCCGGCAGGCTTCAGCGAGGCGTTGACGATGGTGTAGCCAGGCTGCTTGTGGGCAAAGGTGTTGGCCTTCACCCACTGGCGGAATTCACGGCTGGCGAGCTTCCTCTCCTCGACCTCGGGCACGAACGCCTCCAGCCGCTCGAACGCCGGCGCAGCGAAATAGGCCGCAATCCGCTCCAGTTCGCGGGCATCGATGTCCACGCTCTCCCGGCGCGCGGCGGCGAACTCGGCCTCCACTGCCGCGCGGAACGCGTCTGTGCCGGTTTCGTGCACCAGTATCTTGATGCGCGCCTTGTACTTGTTGTCCCGGCGGCCATTGGCGTTGTAGACGCGCATGATGGCGCTGAGATAGGACAGCAGGTCTGCTTCCGGCAGCCACTCGCGCACCGTCACGCCCACCATGGGCGTGCGGCCCTGGCCACCACCAACGATCACCTCCCAGCCACGCTCACCCGCCTCGTTGAGGTGCAGCCTGAGCCCGATGTCGTGCACTTTCACCGCCGCCCTGTCATTGGGCGCGCCGGTCACCGCAATCTTGAACTTGCGCGGCAGGAAGCTGAATTCCGGGTGCAGCGTCGACCACTGCCGGATCAATTCGCATACCGGGCGCGGGTCGGCCAGTTCATCGGCGGCCGCGCCCGCATACTGGTCGGTGGTGGTATTGCGGATGCAGTTGCCGCTGGTCTGGATGGCGTGCATCTCCACCGATGCAAGGTCGGCGAGGACGTCAGCGGCATCTTCCAGCCTGATCCAGTTGTACTGGATGTTCTGCCGGGTGGTGAAGTGCCCGTAGCCGCGATCATACTTGTCCGCGATGTGCGCCAGCATGCGCATCTGCTTCGCTGACAGCGTGCCATAAGGTACGGCCACGCGCAGCATGTAGGCGTGGAGCTGGTGGTAGAGGCCGTTCATCAGCCTGAGCGGCTTGAACTCGTCCTCGCTCAGCTTGCCCGAAAGCCGCCGCGCCACCTGGCCGCGAAACTGCTCGACGCGCGCATTGACGAAACTGCGGTCGAACTCGTCATAGCGGTACATGTTGGGTTCGGCTGCCGCTGCATAATTGATGTGAATGTTCATGACCGTTCCTCGATTGCCTGAACCGAAAAGCCCTTTGCCGTGCGCGAAAGGTCTGCCCGCACCGTTGGCCCCAGCGCGCGGATGCGCTCACGGATGTGCACCGGGCGGATGGCGCCATCCTCCACGGTCACCTCGAGCAGCGCCGCTGCGATGATGATATTGGCGGACTCGTCCTCACGCGCCTCAGCCAGCGCCACGAACCCCTTGTCCTGGCTGTCGAGTACCGCTGCCGCGTCGATGCCGGGCGACCAGCCGCCATTGGCGTTGCGGAACACCACGTCGCCGGAGAGCAGTTCGTTTGCCGTGACCACGTACAGGCCGTTCTTGGCCAGCTTTCTTGCCTGCGCGCTCATGAGGCTATCCTTTCGGCATTGCTATCGGTACCCGCGCCCGTCAGCAGCGGCGCCAGCACGTCGGACCGGGCCGGGTTAAGGCCCACATAGATGATGGCAGGCCCCTTGATGCCGGCCAGCGCCAGCGTCCGGGTCAGCGAGGCGATGGTGCCCACCGCATGGCGCTGTTCCGGCAGGGTGCCCTTCTCGACCAGCACCACCGGTGTTTCAGGGTCAATGCCCGCTTCCAGCAGCCTGGCCTGGATGTGCCCTGCCTGACGTACGCCCATGTAGACGGCGAAGGCCTGGCCCTGCTGCGCCAGCGCGCGCCAGTCGTGCTCGGCCGCGCCGTCGCCTGCGGTGCCGGTGAGCACGGTCAAGGCACGGGTCTCGCCGCGCATGGTCAGCGGCAGGCGCACACTGGCAGCACACGCATGAGCCGCCGTCACACCCGGCACCACCTCGACCGGGATGCCTTCCGCAAGCAGTGCTTCCTGTTCCTCGCCGCCGCGCCCGAACACGTACGGGTCGCCGCCCTTGAGCCGCACCACCCGCTTGCCCAGCTTCGCCTGCTCGATGAGGATCTCGTTGATGCGGCCCTGCTTGACCGCCTTGCCGCCGGGCGCCTTGCCCACGTCAATGCGCTCGGCATCGCGCCGCGCCTGGTCGAGAACGGGCTCGCCCACCAGCCGGTCGAAGACGATCACGTCGGCCTCGCGCAGGGCGCGTTGCGCCTTGAGCGTCAGCAGGTCCGGATCGCCGGGCCCTGCGCCAACCAGCGCCACCGATCCGGTCCGAACATGTTGTTCGTCATTAAGAACGAAATCGATCTGCCGCTTGAACCCAGCCTTGTCGCCGCGCTCGTGCGCCCCGGCAACGGTGCCGAAATAGAACTCGCGCCAAAAGTTTCGCCGCGCCGCGCCCGGCTCAAGCGCTGCCGCAACACGCGGCCGAAGCGCCTTGCCCTTGGTTATCAGGCTGCCGAGCGACGAGGGCAGCATGGCCTCGATGCGCGCCTTCAGGCCCTGACCCAGCACGGGGGCAGCGCCTTCGGTGCCGATGGCTACGGTCAACGCGCCGCGCTCTACGATGGCCGGGGTGATGAAGGCACACTTTTCCGGTACATCCACCACGTTTACCGGGATATTCCGCGCCTTGGCGGCTTCGACGACGGCGTTCTCCTGCACCTCGTCCAGGCCGCAGGCAAACACCAGCGCCGCCCCGTGCAGGTCGTCGGTGTCAAACTCACGGGCGAGCCAGATGGCGCCGGTTGAGTCGAGTTCGGTGCAAAGTTCTTCCTCGGCAAAGGGTGCGATTACCACCACGCGGGCCGGTGTCTTGGCCATCAGCCGCAGCTTCTGGGCGGCCTCCGCACCACCGCCCACGATGACGACGGTGCGGCCTTCGAGGTCGAGGAACACGGGATAGTAGCGCATGACTCGGTCCACCTGTTGTTCGGAAAAAAGAACGATTGGACCGTTAATAGATTTGTTCGTTTAAAAGAACAAGATGTTTTTGTTCACGTCCGCTCACGCCAATGCGATGCCGCTGGGAAGCGCCCGCAGGGATGCTGATTTGCGCAGTTGAATTTTACGGAGATTCTAACCGGATTCAGGCCGGTTATCGTCGCGTCCGGCAACCTTTAGCGCCGCCAGTTCGCCAAGCGTCACCGGCTTGATGGGCGGGCGGATGCGGAAGTAGCCGGTCTGGTCCGGCGTCGCCCCGTTGGCCTCGGCAAGCAGGTTGGTGACGGTGAGACCGCAATAGCGGCCCTGGCATGGCCCCATGCCGGCCCGCCCATAGGCCTTCGCCTGGTTCGGGCCGAGGCAGCCGAGCCTTGCATGGTTGCGGATGTCGCCTGCCGTCACCTCCTCGCACCGGCAGACGATGGTGCCGTCCTGCGGCAGCAGAGCGGCCGGACAGGGAGGGTAGGCGAGATCGATGAACGGCCGTGCGGCAAGCTCCCGCGCCAGTGCCCGGCGAAGTGGCCGGGCCTTGGCATCAAGGCTCGCCCCGGTCAGTTTGCCGAGGTCGCAGGCAATGGCCAGCGCAGCCAACCGGCCCGCCAGCGCCGCCGCGTTCGCCCCGCCGATGCCAGCCCCGTCACCGGCCACGAACACGCTGTCGACACTGCTGCGGCCCCAGTCATCCAGGACCGGCTCGAAACAATGCTGCCGGCCGTTCCAGCGGTGGGCCGCGCCGATGGAGCGGCTGGCTTGCGCATTGGGCACGACACCGTGATGCAGCAGCACGGTCTCGCAGTCGATCCGGTGTTGCCTGCCCCCCGCCTCAAAACGGATGGCCGTCGCGCAAGTCTCACCCTCGATTGCGATGGCTCGCGCGCCCGTATGGCGCGGGACGCCTGCCTTGCGCAATTCCCCCAGCAGGCCGAGACCCTTGGCCAGGTAGCGCCAACCCTTGAGCGCGCCCGCCAGATGCGGCATGGCGGTCATCATGTCTTTGAGCGATTGCGTTTCGACCAGCGCCCTGGGCGGCGCGCCGGCCCGTACCATCTGGGCGGCCAGCAAGTAGAGCAGGGGGCCTGACCCGGCCAGCACAGCGTTGACGCACACAATGCCGGACTGCTTCATCAGGATCTGCGCTGCACCCGCCGTTATCACGCCCGGCAAGGTCCACCCCGGCACCGGCATTGGCCGCTCCAGCGCACCGGTGGCCAGCAGGATGCGGCCGGCTTCAATGGTGGCTGCCTCGCCATTGCGCGAGTAGCAGACGCGCGTACCGTCCTCGATGGCCCAGACAACGGTGCCGCCCAGATGCGAGATGCCGTTCCCGGAGAGGCCCTGAACGAGAGGGAGGCCATCGGTACAATCCTGCCCGAGAATGGCCCCGCGCACCGGCGTCACTTGTTCCACGCCCCGATATATCTGCCCGCCCGGCGCAGCCTGCTCGTCCAGCAACAACACTGACAAGCCGCATTCCGCAGCCGTTGCTGCCGCTGCCATGCCGGCAGGCCCGGCGCCGACGATGACTAGGTCAGCTGTCTGCATCAGCCCGGACCTCCCTTGCCATCCGCACGTCGAGGCCTTCCGACGCTTCAACCATGCAGGCCTGGCGCGTCACGCCATCGATGTCGACCAGGCAGTCGAAGCAGGCGCCCATCATGCAGAAGGGCCCGCGTGGTGCACCCGACACGGGTGTGTGGCGAAACGGCATGACGCCCGCCGCCATCAGGCCTGCCGCGAGGTTGCCGGTCGCAATGGTCAAGGGCTCGCCCTGCCAGACGATCCTGACGCGATCAGCAGCGGGGCCAATCTCACGAAACGGGGAAACGGTCTTCACTGAACACCTCGAGATCGGGGGCATTGGTTGCCCCTTCCAGCCAGTCCGGCAGGAAGCGGGCATGGGCCGCGGCCAGCGTGATGCCGCTGTGGCAGGTCACAAGGTAGGCGCCGGGCATGTCGCGGCTGTGCTGGTAGATCGGCAGCCCGTCCGGCGACAGGACGCGAAGCGCACCCCAGCTGCGCACCAGTTGCGCCCGTCCCAGCACCGGGTAGGCGGCGACGGCGTCTGCGGCCAGCCTGGCCAGCGCCTGCGAGGTGACGCCATCATCGTGGCCAACCTCTTCGTTGGTGGCGCCGATCTGGATGCCGCCTTCGTCCACCTGCCGGGCGATCTGCGACGGTCGATTGATGATCTTCGGCATCTTCTCGGTAATCAGCACCTGGCCCCGCTGCGGTCGCACTGGCGCCTTGAAGCCCAGTTGCGGCCCAAGCTTCGCCGCGCCAAGGCCGGCGGCGAGAACGGTCTTTGCCGCCTCGATCACGGTGCCGTCGCTGCAGGTAATGCGGAAGCTGCCATTCTGCGTCACCGACGTCACCTGCTTGCCGTTGAGCACCCGCCCGCCCAGCCGGCGCACATCATCTGCAAGCGCCTTGAGCAGTTTGAGCGGATTGGCGTGTCCATCCTGGTGATGCAGGATGGCGCCAACAACCTTCGGGCCGATCTGCGGCTCTTCCTTGCGCAGCGCATTGTGCCCCAGCACCTCGTAGGGATAGTCGCCGTCCAGCTGTGCCTTCAGCCGCTCATAGCTTGCAACTGTCTCCGCAAGCGTCTCCTCGCAGAAGTGCAGGTCAAATCCGCCGCGCTGTTCAAGGCCCAGTTCATGCCCGGTATTGTCGGCAAGTTCATCGGCAAACCCGCGCCATGCGGCCGCGGAAGTTTGCGACCAGCGGGCATAGCGCGGTTGGTCGATGCCCTTAGACTGCACCCACACCAGGCCAAAGTTGCCACGGCTGGCTCGGAAGCTGCCATCCTCGCCATCGATCACGGTGACAGTCAGGCCGCGCTTCAGCAGGCCCCATGCAATGGATAGCCCGACAACTCCTCCCCCGATGATGGCGTAGTCGGAATTCAACGGTTCTGCCTCCTGTTCGAGAGTGTTGCATTAGCATACTTAGCCAGCCGCGGCACACAGTTGAGGCAGATGCACGCGATCAGGGCAAAAACCGGCGTCAGGCCGGCAAAACATAAGCTAGGGCTTGTCATTCATCGATATTATCGATTTCATCTATCTGTCACACAAAGCAACGATGTATCCGGTCCGCAGGAACTTCGCCGTCCTCAAACCAGGTGTGATTGCGGCGAGAGCCTGGAAAACCGTGTGCAGGCAAAGGGAGACGTCGAAAATGAAGAAGCTTGTTGGGAGTCTTTTGGCTGGAGTAGCAGTCGGCATTATATCCATCGGCACCGCAATGGCCGCGGAACTGACCGTCTACACCGCGGTTGAAGCGGAAGATCTTAAGAAGTACGCCGACGCGTTCAACGCCGATCACCCGGACATCACGATCAACTGGGTGCGCGATTCCACCGGGGTGGTGACGGCCAAGCTGCTGGCCGAGAAGAACAACCCGCAGGCCGACGTCATCTGGGGCCTTGCGGCAACCTCGCTGCTGCTGCTCAAGACCGAAGGCATGCTCGAGCCGTATGCGCCCAAGGGCGTTGAACTTCTCGACAAGAAGTTCGTCGACAAGTCCAACCCGCCCGCCTGGGTCGGCATGGACGCCTGGGTGGCGTCGATCTGCTTCAACACCGTTGAGGCCGCCAAGCTGAACATTCCGGCCCCCACTTCGTGGAAGGACCTCACCAAGCCCGAGTACAAGGGTCACGTGGTCATGCCGAACCCGAACTCCTCGGGCACCGGCTTCCTCGATGTGTCGAGCTGGCTGCAGATGTTCGGCGAGAAAGAAGGCTGGAAGTACATGGACGCGTCTGCATGAGAACATCGCGGCCTATACCCACTCCGGCTCCAAGCCGTGCAAGATGGCGGGCGCAGGTGAAACCGTCGTCGGCGTGTCGTTCGCCTTCCGCGGCGCCAAGGAGAAGGCCGCAGGCGCGCCCATCGACATCATCGTGCCGGAAGAGGGCGTGGGTTGGGACATGGAAGCCACTGCAATCGTGGCCGGCACCGACGACCTGGACGCCGCCAAGACTCTCGTCGATTGGTCGATCACCAAGAAGGCCAACGAGATGTACAATCAGGTTACGCCGTGGTCGCCAATGCCCGGCGTGGCAAAGCCCGTTGAGCATTTTCCGCCCAATCTTTTGGAAAAGATGATCGACAACGACTTCGAATAGGCGGCCAACAACCGCAAGGCCATTCTGGACGAGTGGCAGAAGCGTTACGACTCGAAGTCTGAACCGAAAGGCTGAACGACTGCACTTATTGCGGGTGCTGGCCAGGTACTGGCGGCACCCGTTTTGCTTTCGTAATCAATCGCAATCTAGTTGGCGGCGTGGTTAACCGGCAAGAGGGGTGGCATGGGCTAAGTCGGCACACGACGGCGGTTATCTTCGCGTTCGGAATCTCTACAAGGTGTTCGGGGATTTCTATGCGCTGAAGGACATTTCACTCGACATCAAGCAGGGTGAGTTCGTTTGTTTTCTCGGACCGTCGGGCTGTGGCAAGACCACCTTGCTGCGCGCAATAGCGGGACTTGACCTGCAGACGTCCGGCACGGTTGACGCAGGATGGTCGTGATATTTCAGTGCTGCCGCCTGCCGAGCGCGACTTCGGCATTGTGTTTCAGTCCTACGCGTTGTTTCCCAACCTGACGGTTGAGAAAAATATTGCGTTCGGTCTCGAAAATGTCGGCATGGAGCGCAGTGCAATCAACGGACGTGTGAGCGAATTGCTCGATCTGATTGGCCTGCCTGAGCAGGCGAAGAAATATCCCGCCCAACTGTCAGGTGGTCAGCAGCAGCGCGTGGCGCTGGCCCGCGCCATCGCCATGTCGCCCGGCCTGCTGTTGCTGGACGAACCATTGTCGGCGCTCGATGCCAAGGTGCGGGTACATCTGCGCCACGAGGTGAAAGACCTGCAGCGCAAGCTCGGTGTGACTACAGTCATGGTGACCCATGACCAGGAAGAAGCCCTCGCCATGGCAGATCGCATCGTGGTGATGAACCATGGTGTCATCGAGCAGGTGGGTGAACCCACCGAGGTTTACCGTGAGCCGGATATCGTTGTTCGTTGCAGATTTCATCGGCGAAATGAACAAGCTGCCAGGCGAGGCGGCAGGCAGGGACACCTGCAAGCTTGGCAAGCATGACCCTGAAATGCCGTGAGCATGGGCTGCGAAAAGGGCGCAAAGGCAATTATTGCGCTCAGGCCGGAAGACGTCATTCCCATGAAAGCCGGCCGGTGGCGTCGCCCAAGCGGCAACAGCGTGCCGGTGATCATCGGCGACATGGAGTTTCTGGGCTCGTTCTGGCGCTACGACGCTGACCGGCGGGGCGCTGGGCGATGTGGAGCTTACGGCGCAATTCTCTATCAATGCAGTGCGACGGCTGTCGCTGGCGGCTGGTGAAGAAGATCACCATTGAATTGCCAGCGGACCGGGTCCGGGTTTTTGCGGAGCAAAAAGCCCGGTGCATCAGGTATGAGTACTGCCATCGAAACGGCAAAACCTTTTCCCACCGGCCCGTTCCTGAAGCCGCGCATGTCACGCGATGACTGGGTGATGCGCGGTTACATGATTGCCATCGCAATCTACCTGATCGTGGCGCTTGCCCTGCCGCTTTACGCCATGTTGTCCAAGGCATTTGAGACCAGCCGGTTTGATCTTTCGCAATTTCAGGTGCAGGCCAGCGATGAGGCAGGCGCGTTCGATGCGTCGCCTGTGTCGCTGGACAAGCTGAATGCAGAA
Source organism: uncultured Alphaproteobacteria bacterium (assembly GCA_963700935.1). Taxonomy (GTDB): domain Bacteria; phylum Pseudomonadota; class Alphaproteobacteria; order Rhizobiales; family Aestuariivirgaceae; genus Anderseniella. The sequence continues at coordinate 23,506 of CAVOZK010000010.1, forward strand.
CTCGGAAAATTGAACGCTGTCTGATCTTGAGACCAGTTCTGATGGCAGGCTGGAGCTGACACAGTTTTTCCCTGATTTCAGCTTTCGCTCGCCGGTCAAGTACAGGCTGATTCCGGCTGATGACACTGCGGTCTACCTGGTTGGCTCTGAACGCTTTACCGGACCGAGGCAGCGGAGTTTGATTCCAATACATTCCGCAAGGTGGTGGTGCGCCCGGTGCAGGATTATGGGTTTGCCAATTTCCAGACCTATTTCTCCACACCGGCGCTATTTCAGTCGATCCAGAATTCACTGTTTATCGCCGCCATCTCCACGGTGATCACGGTGACGCCTGGCATTCGGATTTGCCTATGCGCTGTGCCGAAGCTGCATGCCGTTCAAGAGCGTCTTTAGAATGATTGCCATGGCACCAATCCTGGTGCCTTCGCTGTTGCCGGGCATTGCGCTGGTTTATCTGTTCGGCAATCAGGGTTTCCTGAAGGAGTTCCTGATGGGCGAATCCATCTACGGGCCGATCGGCATAATCATCGGGTCGGTGTTCTTCACCTTCCCGCACGCGATGATCATTATCCTGATTGCGTTGTCGATTTCCGATGCCCGACTGTATGAGGCGGCAACGGCCCTGCGCGCCAGCAAGTGGCGAACCTTCTGGACCGTCACCATACCCGGCGCGCGCTATGGCCTGATCTCGGCAGCCTTCGTGGTCTTCAACCTGGTGATCACCGACTTCGGTTTGCCCAAGGTCATCGGCGGCCAGTACAACATGCTGGCGGTTGATATTTACAAGCAGGTGATCGGCCAGCAGAACTTCCAGATGGGGGCAGTGGTGTCGGTCGTGCTGCTGATGCCCGCCCTCATTGCCTACATCGTCGACCGCCAGGTGCAGAAGAAGCAGGTTGCGCTGCTGTCGGCGCGCTCGGTGGTCTATCAGCCTCACCATCGTCCCGGTTTGACTGGGGGTGTCTGGCTATTGCTCGCTGGTGGCACTGTTCATCATTACCATGCTTGGCATTTGCCAGTTTGCGGCAATCGTGAAGTTCTGGCCTTATGATCTGTCATTCAGCCTGAAGAACTATGACTTCGACCGCATGGATGGTGGTGGATGGGATGCCTATCGCAACTCCATCCGGATGGCACTGCTGACGGCAGTGATCGGCACCGCGATCATCTTCACCGGCGCCTACATGGTGGAGAAGTCGCGCGGCTTCCAGGCCGGGCGGTCATTGTTCCAGTTTCTCGCCATGCTGCCGATGGCCATTCCCGGCATGGTGCTGGGGCTTGCCTACATCTTCTTCTTCAACGATCCGGAAAATCCGTTCAATGCGATCTATGGCACCATGACCATTCTGGTGATCTGCACCATCACCCACTTCTATACGGTGTCGCATCTGACGGCGGTCACGGCGCTGAAGCAGATCGATGGTGAGTTCGAGTCTGTTGCGGCCTCGCTGAAACAGCCGTTCTGGCGGTTGTTCGGCCGGGTGACGGTGCCGGTGTGCCTGCCGGCCATACTCGACATCGCGATCTACATGTTCGTCAATGCCATGACGACCGTGTCGGCGGTGGTGTTCCTGTATTCCACCCAGTACGGCGCTGGCTTCGGTTGCGGTGCTCAACATGGATGATGCCGGCGATGTGGCGCCTGCCGCCGCCATGGGCATGATGATCTTCTACACCAATGTGGTTGCCCGACTGCTGCACGCGGGCGTGTCCCGCTACGTGCTGACCCGCACGCAGGGCTGGCGGTCGCGCTAGGCTGAACTCAGGGCTTGGCGTTGCCGCGGGCGATCGCCATGAAGGAACGGATGACCTTGCTGTGACGGCGTTCGCGCAGGCAGATGATCGCCTCGTGCATCGTCAAATCAGTGTCCTGCAGTTCGAGCGCGACCAGCCGGTCGTCATTGCCGAACTCCGCCCTCGACACGAAGCCTACGCCGCCCCCGGCTGCGACGATTTCCTGGACGGCCTCGCGCCCTTCGGCCTCGATGCTGGTGTTGATGCTGATCTTGCGCCGCGCCAGTTCATCTTCAAGCAGCGCACGGGTGTGGGAACCGCTTTCCCGCAACACCACGGGCTGTTCGCAAACCTGCTTCAAGGTGACCGAGGTTTTCCTCGCCAACGGGTTGGACGCCGTCACAAAGGCGATCAGCGGTGAACTGTCGAGCCGGACCACTTCAAATTCGCGGCCGTCCGGCACCTCTCCGATGACGCCGATGTCCGCCTCGTAGCTGGCCAGGCGTTCGAGCACGGTGGCGGTGTTTCCGCTGCGCACCGACACCGAAATGCCGGGATGGGTGCGCCGGAACAGCGTCAGCAGATGCAGGATGTGGTGGGCGGAGTCCGCCACGATGTTCAGCTTGCCGGTGCGCAGTGTTTGGGCTTCGGACAGGAATTCCAGCGCCCGCGCTTCGATCTCGAACAACCGGTTGGTGATCTCCAGCAGGTCGCGCCCGGCCTGGGTCAGGCGTATCTGCTTCTTCTGCCGGTCGAAAAGACGGATATCGTATTCGGCCTCCAGCTTTCGCACCTGGTCCGAAATGGCCGGTTGGGTAAGGCCCAGCGCCTCGGCCGCCCGTGAAAAACCGCCGTGAATGGCCACGTGATGAAAGGCCCTGAGCTGTACGAAACGCAAGAGTTGTCCCCTCGGGTTGATCGATCATGCTGATGATTGGATAAAAACTATCGTTTTGATCTATGCTTGGCAAATGTCGAGACTCGATACGAACCGGCTTGGCTGCCAGCGGGCGCTGCGGCGCCGGCTGCTGGCATTGAGATCACCATGGAACTGACCGTCTTTCTGCTCAATCTGGCCGGGGCAGTGCTGCTGCTGCTGTACTCGACGCGGATGGTGCGCACCGGCGTGGAGCGGGCGCTGGGGGCAAACCTGCGCAACGTGTTCATGCTGACGCGGCGCAGCACGGTACTCAATGTACTGGCCGGCACCATGTCCGCCGCCATGCTGCAAAGCTCGACCGCCGTCGTGCTGCTGGTGTCGGGGTTTACCGCGGCAGGGGTCATGGGCGTTACCGGTTCCCTGGCCATGGTGCTGGGCGCCGACCTTGGCACCGCACTTGCCGTCAAGTTCCTGTCGCTCGACCTGTCCTGGCTCGTTCCGGTTGCTGCTGGTGGCGGGTGGCGTGCTGTTCCTGAAGTTCGAGGCACGCACTGCCCGGCAGGTTGGCCGCATCCTGCTGGGCATTGCCTTCATCCTGATCTCGCTGCGCATGATCGGCGAGGCAACCGGGCCGCTTCGCGACAGCAAGGGCATGATGGCGGTTGTGGACTATCTGGCGACGGACCCGTTGACCGCCTTCATCTGCGGCGCCCTCATCACCTTCGCCTTTCATTCCAGCGTGGCGGCGGTGCTGATGTTCGCCACCTTCTGCGCCCAGGGCGTGCTGCCGCTCGAAGCCGGCCTGCCGCTGGTCCTCGGCGCCAATGCGGGCGGCGGGCTGATCGGCCTGTGGCTGACCCGCAACCTGCATGTGAAGGCGCGCCGCGTGGCGCTGGGCAACCTGGTCATCCGCCTCGCCGGTTCGCTGGCCGCCTTGCTGGTGGTGCTGAAGTTCGGCATGCCGTGGGAGTTGCCGGGAGCAACGCCGGCGCGGCAACTGGTGATATTCCATCTGCTGTTCAATGCCGCGCTGGTCATCATCTGGCTGCCGCTGGTGGTGCCGTTGGCTTCCCTCACCAAGCGGTTGCTGCCGGACACCGTGGCGCCCGCATCATTGTCACGCCGCGTTCCGGCGCTGGATCGCAGCGTGCTCGGGTCTCCTGCGCTCGCGCTTGCCAGCGTCACGCGCGAATTGCTGCACATGGGTGAACAGGTGGAGGCCATGCTGACCCCGGTGATGACCTACTTCGTTTCCGAAGGTGAGGTGCCGGCAGAGCAGATTGCGGAAATGGAACGGGAAGTCGATGCCGCGCAGACCGGCATCAAGCTGTACCTCGCCGAGTTGAACCAGGGCAAGCTGAACCCGGAGCAGGCGGGCCGGTCGATGGAACTGGCCAGTGTCGCCATCGGTCTTGAGCGCATCGGCGACATCATCACCAAGGACCTTATGCGCCTAGCTGCCCAGACCCGTGACCGGCAGCTGTCGTTTTCACAGGAAGGCTGGCATGAGCTTACCGCCATGCATGCCCGGGTGCTCGCCAACATGCAGCTGGCGCTGAACGTTCTTGTGGCCGACGATCTCGACTCCGCCGCGCAACTGGTGAAGGAGAAAGAGCAGATCCGGCGCATGGAACAGGAAAGCCATGACCGCCACCTGGCAAGGCTGGCGCAGTCTTCTGCCCAGAGCATCGCCACCAGCAACATTCACCTGGATGTGCTGCGGGCGCTCAAGGACATCAATTCCCGGCTGGTCTACTTTGCCTACCCGCCACTGAAGAAGCACGGCATGCTGCGCGAAAGCCGACTGGAAAAGGCGTCGTAGGATTGTCAGAAAAATTTATTATTGGATCATCATTATCGATTTTTCAAATGATATGCGACTGCCTAAATTCTCGCAATTCATGGTCATTCAACATAGCATTCAAGGAATTCTCCAATGACCGTCAATTCTGACTTTCACGCCGGGCAACCGCTTGAGGCGCCGCGTCTGGGCGAGCCCTACCTGCTGACGCCGGGGCCGCTGACCACCGCCTATTCGGTCAAGGAACAGATGCTGCGCGACTGGGGTTCGTGGGACGGCGATTTCCGCGCCATGACCGCCGCGCTGCGGGCCGACCTGCTGGCCATGCTGGGGGCTGCCGGCAGCGAGTACGAATGCGTGCCCATGCAGGGCAGCGGCACGTTCGTCGTGGAGGCCATGCTCGGATCGCTGATCCCGCGAAACGGCAAGGTGCTGGTGCTGATGAACGGCGCCTATGGCCAGCGCATCGCCAGGACGCTCGACTATATCGGCCGCGCCCACAAGGACATCGACAAGGGCGATTACCTGCCGCCGCGCGCCGATGAAGTGACGGCAGCGCTGGCGGCGGACCCGGCCATCACCCACGTGGTGCTGGTTCATTGCGAGACCTCGTCGGGCATCCTCAACCCGGTCGAGGAGATTTCGCGCGCCACCTACGCTGCCGGCCGCAAGCTGCTGATCGAACTCGATGAGCGCCTTCGGGGCGGTTGACATCGATCCAGCCAAGGTGCGCTTCGAGGCCATCGTGTCCTCGGCCAACAAGTGCATCGAGGGCGTGCCGGGTTTCGGCTTCATCCTGGCGCGCAGGAGCGAACTGGAAGCGTCGAAGGGCAATGCGCATTCGCTGAGTCTCGACCTGCATGACCAGTGGGCCTACATGGAAAAGACCGGCCAGTGGCGCTTTACCCCGCCGACCCATGTGGTCGCCGCCTTCATCGAGGCGCTCAGGCTGCACAAGGCCGAAGGCGGCGTAACGGGTCGTGGCGCGCGGTATGCGCAAAACCGCGACGTGCTGGTGGAGGGCATGCGGGCGCTGGGCTTTGAAACATTGTTGCGCGACCGCTGGCTGTCGCCGATCATCGTGACCTTCTTCAACCCGGCTGACCCGAATTTCGAGTTCAACCGGTTCTACGACCTGATGAAGTCACGTGGCTTCATCATCTATCCTGGCAAGCTGACCGTGGTGGACAGTTTCCGCGTCGGCTGCATCGGGCGCATGGACCATCACGTCATGGCCCGCGTTGTTGACGCAGCCCGCCAGTGCCTGCAAGAGATGGGTGTTGCCAGCGCCACACCCCCGCAAGCCGCCCTGAACGAGCGCGAGAACCTCGCGGCCTGACACACGAAGGAAAGTTTCCCAGCCCATGAACGACATGACCCCTGTAAGCGTGACGGTGAATGGCAGGCAGTATGCTGCGCCTAAGGTTTGCGCCATTGCCATTTGCCTGGACGGCTGCGAACCGGCCTACCTCGATGCGGCCATTGCCGACGGGCTGATGCCCACGCTTGAGCGCATCCGCAAGACCGGCACTGCCCGGCTGGCGCACTCGGTGATCCCGAGCTTCACCAACCCGAACAACATGTCTATTGCCACGGGCCGCCCGCCATCAGTGCACGGCATCTGCGGCAATTACCTCTATGACCCGGATACGGGCGAAGAGGTGATGATGAACGATCCGAAGTTCCTGCGCGCGCCCGACCATCTTCTCCGGCTACTACAACGCCGGCAAGCAAGGTCGCCATCGTGACCGCCAAGGACAAGCTGCGCGCGCTCCTGGGTCATGGCCTGAAGTTCGACGAGGGCCGGGCGATCTGCTTCTCGTCGGAGCGCTCCGACACCACGACGAAGGCCGCCAACGGCATCGACAATGCATCGGCCTGGCTCGGCCGCGAGGTGCCGGAAGTCTATTCGGCGGAGCTGTCGGAGTTCGTGTTTGCCGCCGGCGTGAAGCTCCTGAAGGAGTTCCAGCCGGACGTGATGTACCTGACCACGACCGATTACGTGCAGCACAAGTATGCGCCGGAAGACGCCGAGGCCAAGGCGTTCTATGCGATGTTCGACAAGTACCTCACCGAACTCGACGCAATGGGCGCGGCCATCGTGGTCACGGCAGACCACGGCATGAAGCCGAAGCACCTGGCTGATGGCTCGCCGGCGGTGATCTACGTGCAGGACCTGCTGGATGACTGGCTGGGCAAGGATGCGGCCCGGGTCATCCTGCCGATCACCGACCCGTACGTGGTGCACCACGGCGCGCTGGGCTCGTTCGCCACCGCCTACCTGCCGAAAGGCACGGACGTGGCCGGCCTGCTGAAGCGGCTGGAGGCGCTGCCGGAGATCATCGTGGCGATAGACAAGGCTGAAGCCTGCAAGCGTTACGAACTGCCGGAAGACCGCATCGGCGACATCGTGCTGGTGTCGGGCGAGAACATGACCATCGGTACAAGCGCCCACAGGCATGATCTTGCCGCGCTCAACGAGCCGCTGCGCAGCCACGGCGGGCTGACCGAGCAGGAGGTGCCGTTCATCGTCAACCGGGTGATGCCGGACCTGCCCGATGCGCCGGTGCTTCGCAACTTCGATGCTTTTTTCTATGCGGCCAGGGCTGCCGCGATGACCGTCAAGGCTTGAGGACCTATCCCGATGAACGTGATGCAGAAACATACCGTTCGCCACGAGGCCATGCGCATCGGCGGCGAGAAGGTGACCACGAAAGACGTGGTCGAGGTGCTCTATCCCTATACCGACCAGGTGATCGGCACGGTGCCGGCGGGCACGGCGGAACATGCCGCGCGCGCCTTCGAGATTGCGGCCAACTACCAGCCGAAGCTGACCCGCTACGAGCGCCAGCAGATCCTGTTCCGCGCCGCCGAACTGATCCGCGAGCGGCGCGAGGAGATCGCCCACTGGCTGACGCTGGAACTTGGCATCTGCAAGCAGCACTCGCTGTACGAGACCGGCCGGTCCTATGACGTGTTCACGCTGGCGGGCCAGTTGGCCATTCTCGACGACGGGCAGATCTTCTCCTGCGACCTGACGCCCCAGGGCAAGGACCGCAAGATCTACACCAAGCGCGAGCCGGTGAACGCGATCTCGGCGATCACGCCGTTCAACCACCCGCTCAACATGGTGGCGCACAAGATTGCCCCGGCAATTGCCACCAACAACTGCATGGTGTGCAAGCCGACCGAGCTGACGCCGCTGACCGCCATCACGCTGGCCGACATCCTGTACGAGGCGGGCCTGCCGCACGAGATGTTCCAGATCGTCACCGGCTGGCCGAAGGACATCGGCGACGAGATGATCACCAACGAACACATCGACATCATCACCTTCACCGGCGGGGTGCCGGTGGGCAAGATGATCGCGCAGAAGGCCGGCTACAAGCGCACCGCGCTGGAGCTTGGCGGCAACGATCCGCTGATCATCCTCAACGACCTCGACGACGCCGACCTGGAGAAGGCGGCAACCATTGCCGTGGCAGGGGCGACCGGCAACTCGGGCCAGCGCTGCACCGCCATCAAGCGCATCCTGGTGCAGGAGTCCGTTGCTGACCGGTTCGTGCCGCTGGTGCTGGAGAAGGCCAGGAAGATCCGCTTCGGCGACCCGATGGACCCGGACACCCAGCTTGGCTGCGTCATCCACTCCAAGGCCGCAGAGACCTTCGAAAATCGCGTGCTGGCGGCTGAGAAGCAGGGTGCGAAGATCCTCTACCACCCCGAACGCAAGGGCGCGCTGCTGCCGCCGATCGTGGTGGATCACGTGCCGCATGACAGCGAACTGGTGTACGAGGAAACCTTCGGCCCCATCGTTCCCATCGTGCGCGTGCCGGACAACGACGCCGAGGTGATGGCGATCTCCAACTCCACCCCGTTCGGGTTGTCGTCGGGCGTGTGCACCAACGACTTCCGCCGCATGCATGCCTTCATCGAAGGACTGGACGTCGGCACCGTCAACATCTGGGAACAGCCCGGCTACCGCATCGAGATGAGCCCGTTCGGTGGCATCAAGGACTCGGGCAACGGCGTCAAGGAAGGCGTGCTGGAGGCCATGAAGTTCTTCACCAACGTGAAGACCTACTCGCTGCCCTGGCCGCGCTGACATGGAAGGAAGCAGGGCGAACAAGCCGGTGCAGCATACCGAGGGCGAATCCAACACCTCGTCGGCGCGAGCGGACTGGATTGCCCGCAACACGGGTGAACGCTCCGCGCCCCTGCTGAAGCGCGATGCCGGTGCGTTCATGCACCAGTCGCTGTCGAGCCCGTGCGTCAACACCATCGCGAAGGCCGAAGGCATCTGGATCGAGGACCTCGACGGCCGCCGCTACATGGACTTCCACGGCAACTCGGTGCACCACATCGGCTATGCCCACCCGCGCCTCGTCGCCGCCATCAAGCAGCAGCTGGACGACTTGAGCTTCTCGCCGCGCCGCTTCACCAACGAGGTGTCGGTGGAACTGGCCGAGCGGCTGGGCAGGCTGGCGCCGGAAGACCTCAGCCGCGTGCTGTTCACCACCGGCGGGTCAGACGCGGTCGAGGTGGCGCTCAAGATCGCCCGCGCCGCCACGGGCCGGTTCAAGACGCTGTCGTTCTGGGATGCGTTTCACGGCGCGGGCTTCGGCGCGTCGTCAGTGGGCGGCGAGGCGACGTTCCGCTCGCATATTGCCGGACCGCTGACGCCGGGGGCAGAGCATGTTGCGCCGTTTGCCTGCTATCGCTGTCCCTATGGCCATCCGGGACCCGACAATTGCGGCCTCGCCTGCGCCAACATGGTTGAGTACGTGCTGGAGCGCGAGGGCGACGTGGCCGCCGTCATCGGCGAGCCGATGCGGGCGGTGCCGCAAGTACCGCCGCCAGGTTTCTGGAAAAAGGTGCGCGAAGCCTGCAACCGGCATGGCGCGCTGCTGATCCTCGATGAAATTCCCACCGGCCTCGGCAAGACCGGCAGGTTCTTCTCGTTCGAGCATGACGAGGTGGTGCCCGACATCGTGGTGCTGGGCAAGGCGCTGGGCGGCGGCATCCTGCCGCTTGCAGCGGTAGTGGCGCGCGAAGAGTTGAACGTCTGCGGCGAGTTCGCCATCGGCCACTATACACATGAGAAAAACCCGGTGACGGCGCGGGCCGCGTTGACCACCCTGGACATTATCGAGGATGAGGGGCTGGTGGAGCGCGCCGCCGAACTGGGCACCTATGCAATGGACCGGTTGCGCGACTTTGGTCAGAAGAGCCCCATCGTCGGCGACGTGCGGGGCAGGGGGTTGATGCTGGGTGTCGAAATCGTCTCGGACAAGGCAGCGCGCACCCCGGCGCCGGAACTGGCCGAGCGCATCTACTACAAGTGCCTCGACGAGGGCCTGAGCTTCAAGATTTCGGGCGGCTGCACGCTGACCCTGTCGCCGCCGCTGGTGATCTCGCGCGCGGACCTTGACCGGGCGCTGACCATCGTCGAAACGGCCATTGCCGGGGTTCACTAACGCCATGCGGGGGGCAAAGGTCGTCAGGACCGACAGCGAACTGGAATGCCCCGAGATCGACCGGGTGTTGCGCGAGCAAGGCTGCGAACTGGTGTTGCTGCCGGACGGCGTCAGCGAGGACGACCTGTCCCGGCAAGTCCGGGATGCTGACCTGCTGCTGATGTGCTACACGCCCATTACGGCCAAGGTCATCAACGGCGCTGAACGCCTCAAAGCCATCGTCAAGTACGGTGTCGGCATTGACGCCATTGACATCAAAACAGCGAAGGCGCGCGGCATCCCCGTCGTCAACGTGCCGGAATATGCAGAAGAGACGGTAGCCGAAGGCGCATTTGCGCTGATGATCGCGCTGGCCAGGCGGCTGGTGCCGATCCATATGGCCATGCAGCGTGAGGGCTGGGTGTGGCCAGTCAGCCAGTGGCGGTCATCGGACATTGCCGGCAAGACCGTCGGCCTTGTGGGCACAGGCCGCATTGGCCGTTCCATGGCGCGCATGGCGGGAGCGGGTTTCCGCGCCCGGGTGCTGGGTTATGACCCCTACGTTGATGCCGCCACCATGCAGGCGCACGGCATCGAAAAGTGCGATGACCTGCATGACCTGCTGGGCCGGTCGGACTTCGTGTCCCTGCATATGGCGCTGAATGATGAAACCCGCCGCATCATCGGGACAGGCGAACTCGCCGCCATGAAGCGGTCAGCCTTTCTGATCAACGTCTCACGCGGCGCGCTGGTGGATGAGTTGGCCTTGCTGGCGGCGCTGAAGGCTGGCCGGATCGCCGGCGCCGGGCTTGACGTGTTTTCACAGGAGCCGCTGGATCGCGCTACGCATCCGCTGCGCGATCTGTATGAAATGAACAACGTGATCCTGTCGCCGCATCTGACGTTCTTTACCGACGAGGCCATGCTGCGGCTGGAGCGCGACACGCTTGATCGCTGCTTCGAGGCGTTGGAAGGCAGGCCGGTGCTGGTGAAATCCGGCGACCCGCGGCTGACATCGCAGCTTTCCGGTGTTCGTTTCCCGGGCAACACTGAATGAGCGCTCCATCGCTGTTCGTCATTGCGCTGGTGCTGACGGCGGCAATGCTGCACGCCACGTGGAATGCCATCGTCAAGGGCTCGGCGGACCGGCTGCTGGCGCTGGCCATGGTCAACCTTGGTCACATCATGGTCGGTGTGGTGCTGGTCGCGCTCTATGCCCCGCCGGCGCGCGAGGCCTGGGGCTTCATTGCCGCGTCCACGGTCATCCATTTCTTCTACTATGCGTTCCTGTTGATGGCTTACCGGCTGGGTGACTTCAGCCAGGTCTACCCGATCGCGCGCGGCGTGGCGCCGGTGCTGGTGGCGATGGGGGCCTGGGTATTTGCCGGCGAGGTGCTGCCGCCACTGGCGTGGGTGGCAATCCTGATCATCTCGGCGGCCATTGCGGCGCAGGCGTTCGGGCGCCGGCGTGTCGACCTGCAGTCGGGCGCGGTCATGGCGGCGTTGCTGACGGGGCTCACCATCGCTGCCTACTCGGTGGCGGACGGCTTGGGCGTGCGCGCCTCCGGCAGCCCTCTGGGGTATATTGGCTGGCTGTTTCTGCTGGAAGGGTTTTCCATCGTCGCGCTTTTCTGGCTGGGCCGGGCGCGGCTGCGAACGCTGCCGGTGAAGAGCTGGGTAATCGGCGTGACCGGTGGGCTGTTGTCGTCGCTGGCCTATGGACTCGCCATCTACGCCAAGAGCCTGACGACGCTGGGCAGCGTGTCGGCCATCCGCGAGACGAGCGTGGTCATGGCCGCGCTGATCGGCATCGTCTGGTTCGGCGAACGGCCATGGAAATTGCGCCTCGCCTCCGCTGCGGTCGTGGCTGCAGGCATCATACTGCTCGCCATTGCATGATGACTGTTGGCCGTCGCGTCCATCAGGCACCGCCACATGGTCGAGGCGTCAACGCTGATGGCGAACGCGGGATTCACGCAGGATTGCACTCTAGGCTAAAGTTTCAGCAAAATCCGAGTTTTGCCTGATAATTGGGCGAATTGACTGGGAGCGATTTGATGGCGCGCATTCTCTCCGGTTGAAATACATAGCGTTTGCAATGTTTTACCCTTGTTTCTGCTCTCGTTAAGGATTGGCATGAGGCTTGAAACGCACAGCTAGTCCAAAACCCTGCACTGGCTGGCCCTGCAACCCTGCGAGCTGGCGGCAAGCAACAAGACGGACGGGGAAACGTTGAGCGCCACCGCTGACAACCGCAACAAGGCGGCTTCGCTGAAACTGGTTCGGGCGTCCCGGTCCGGCCCTGACCAGCCGCGCCTGCAACGGTCCCAGGGCGAGATCAGGCTGGGCTTCAAGCAAGGCGTGAACGGCCGCACAGCGCTGGATGACTTCTATCAGCAAGGCTGCATGAAGGCGCGCCTGCCACGCCAGCTCGATGAAACGCATGAAGCGGTGCTGATCAATACGGCTGGTGGACTGACGGGCGGCGACGAGATTCGCGTGTGTGCAAACTTTGCTGCCGGCACAAACGCCGTCATCACGACGCAGGCCTGCGAGCGCATCTACAGGGCATCGGCGGGCTCCGCCCAGGTGACCTCGCGCCTGACGGTTGCAAAGGATGCCCGCGCTCGCTGGCTGCCGCAGGAAACGATCATCTTCGAGGGCGCCAGCCTGTCGAGGCGCATGCATGCCGACGTTGAGGAAGGCGCGAACCTGCTGGCCTGCGAGTCCGTCATTCTTGGCCGCCCCGCAATGGGCGAATACGTTCATTGCGCCAGGCTGACCGATGAATGGATCATCAGCATGAATGGCAGACCGGTGTTCATCGACCGGCTGGGGCTTGATGGCGACCTCTCCGCCGAACTGAACAGGGCAGGCGTCGGCAATGGCGCGCGCTGCTATGCCTGCGTGATGGCAGCAGGACCCGGCGTCGCCCGCCAGTGCGAGACGGCAAGGCAACTGATCGCTGCAAGCGGCCTTCCCGGCGGCGCCAGCAACCTTGGCACTGTCATGCTGGCCCGGCTGCTCGCCCCCAACAGCCATGAACTGCGCGCCGTGCTGCTGCCCCTGCTGGAGGCGCTGGGCGACGCGCCGCTGCCGCGCGTCTGGCGCATCTAGTTGAACCGGAGGAAGCCGAAACGTGAACCTGACACCCCGAGAAAAGGACAAGCTGCTCATCTCCGTTGCGGCCATGGTGGCGCGCCGCCGGCTGGAGCGCGGCGTCAAGCTCAACTACCCGGAGGCGATCGCGCTCATATCGGACTTCGTGGTGGAAGGCGCCCGCGATGGCACAAGCGTGGCCCAGCTCATGGCCGATGGGGCGAAGGTCATCACCCGCGAGCAGGTCATGGAAGGCGTCGCCGAGATGATCCACGACGTTCAGGTGGAAGCCACGTTTCCCGACGGCACCAAGCTCGTCACCGTTCATGAACCCATTCGCTGAAAGGACATTGTCATGACCCGCCTCGCACTTGCTGCAGCCGCCATTGTCGCCGCAACGCCCGCCCTTGCTCACGATGGCCCGCACCTGCACCCGCATGGCACCGAGCTTGCCTGGTCGCTGCTTGCGATGGGTCTCGTCGCCGCTTTTGCAGTCTGGCTGTTGAAGGGCCGAGGCCAGTGATCCCCGGCGAGATCATCACCGCTGACGGCGACCTGATGCTCAACGAAGGCGCGCCAACCGTGACGCTGGGCGTTGCCAACACCGGCGACCGGCCGGTGCAGGTGGGCTCGCATTACCACTTTGCCGAAACCAACCCGGCGCTTTATTTCGACCGCGACAAGGCGAGGGGCATGCGCCTCGACATCGCCGCGGGAACGGCCGTGCGCTTCGAGCCGGGCCAGACCCGCGACGTCACGCTGGTGCCGCTGAGCGGCGCGCGCAAGGTCTACGGCTTCAACCAGAAAGTCATGGGAGGGCTCGACTGATGCCGGCACGCATTTCACGCGCCGACTATGCCGCCATGTTCGGGCCGACCACCGGCGACAGGGTGCGCCTTGCCGACACCGAACTGTTCGTCGAGGTGGAGAAGGACTTCACCACCTACGGCGAGGAGGTGAAGTTCGGCGGCGGCAAGGTGATCCGCGACGGCATGGGCCAGTCCCAGGTGACGCGCGCAAACGGCGCGGTCGACACCGTCATCACCAATGCCCTGATCGTCGATCATACCGGCATCTACAAGGCCGACGTGGGCCTGCGTGACGGACGCATTCACGCCATCGGCAAGGCCGGCAATCCGGATACCCAGCCGGGCGTCAACATCATCGTCGGCCCGTCGACCGACGCCATTGCGGGCGAAGGCAAGATCCTCACCGCAGGCGGCTTTGACGCGCATATCCACTTCATCTGCCCGCAACAGGTGGATGACGCGCTCTACTCGGGCGTCACCACCATGCTGGGCGGCGGCACCGGTCCCTCCACCGGCACCAACGCCACCACCTGCACCCCCGGCGCCTGGCATCTGCGGCGCATGATGGAGGCAGCCGAAGCGCTTCCCGTCAATCTCGGCTTTTCGGGCAAGGGCAACGCCTCGCTGCCCGAGGCGCTGGTAGAGATGGTGGAAGCTGGTGCGTGCGCCATGAAGCTGCACGAGGACTGGGGCACCACGCCTGCGGCAATCGACTGCTGCCTGTCGGTGGCCGACGACATGGACGTGCAGGTGATGATCCACACCGACACGCTGAACGAGTTCAGGCTTCGTCGAGGACACGGTTGCCGCCATCAAGGGCCGCACCATCCACGCCTTCCACACCGAGGGGGCAGGCGGCGGCCACGCGCCCGACATCATCAAGGTGTGCGGCGAGGACAATGTGCTGCCCTCGTCCACCAACCCGACGCGGCCCTACACGGTCAACACCGTGGACGAGCACCTCGACATGCTGATGGTGTGCCACCACCTCGATGCGTCGATCCCTGAAGATATAGCCTTTGCCGAAAGCCGCATCCGCAAGGAGACCATCGCCGCGGAAGACATCCTGCACGACATGGGAGCGTTTTCGATCATTGCGTCGGACAGCCAGGCCATGGGCCGCGTCGGCGAGGTGCTGATCCGTACCTGGCAGACGGCGGACAAGATGAAGCGCCAGCGCGGCCGGCTGCCGGAAGAGCAGGGCGAGAACGACAATTTCCGGGTGCGCCGCTATATCGCCAAGTACACCATCAACCCGGCTATCGCGCATGGGGTGTCCGAGCACATTGGCTCGGTGGAGGTGGGCAAGCTGGCCGATCTGGTGCTGTGGTCGCCGGCGTTTTTCGGCGTGAAGCCTGATCTCGTCATCAAGCTCGGCTCCATCGTGGCCGCCCCCATGGGTGATCCGAACGCCTCCATCCCGACGCCGCAGCCGGTGCACTACCGGCCAATGTTTGCAAGCCTGGGCCGCTCGCTGACGCAAAGCCGCGTGACCTTCGTCTCGCAGGCCAGCCTTGAGGCGGGCATCGCTGACAGCTATGGCCTTGAAAGCCTGGTCCTGCCGGTGAGGAATACCCGCACTATCGGCAAGAAGGACATGGTGCTCAACAACCTGAAGCCGAAGATCGATGTCCATCCGGAAACCTATGAGGTGCGCGCCGACGGAGAACTGCTGACCTGTGAACCGGCAGACGTGCTGCCCATGGCGCAGCGCTATTTCCTGTACTGAGCCTCGAAGGAGCAACGCAATGCGCGCCATTGCCCACATTCCCGCCGCCGAAATTGTCTCTCAACCGCTGGCCGTGATTACCCTCACCAAGGACCAGCGCCACCGCCGCCGCATCAGCCTGACCACCGACAACGGGCTGGAGTTCCTGCTCGACCTGCCGCGCGCGGTCCAACTGGCCCATGGTGACGGCCTGCAGCTTGAAGACGGCCAGATCATCCTGGTGGCGGCAGAACCTGAACCGCTCATGGCGGTGCGGGCGAGGGATGCACACCATCTGCTGGTGCTGGCCTGGCACCTCGGCAACCGGCACCTGGAAGCGCAGATCGAGGATGACCGCATTCTGGTGCGCCGCGACCACGTCATCGAGGACATGCTCAAGGGGCTGGGCGCACAAACGCAGCTGGTGATCGAGCCGTTCACCCCCCAAGGCGGCGCCTATGGCGATGCCCATGCCAGCCATCATCACCACCATGACCATGGCGATCACGGCCACCACCACGGCCACCACCACCACCATCATGGCGGAGAGGACGCAGCATGACGGCGGTTTCGGACGCTGGCCTTTACCGCCTGATGACATGGCTGTCGCCGTCGTTTCCGGTTGGCGCCTACAGCTACAGCCAGGGGCTGGAGGCAGCCATTGCCGCCGGGCTGGTGGCGTGCGAGCGCAGCATGGCCGGCTGGCTGCAAGACAGCCTTGCCGGCGGGCCGTTGTGGTCGGATGCGGTGATCTTTGCCCGCGCCCATGACGCGGGCCGGTCCAACCGGCACTTCAACGTGCTGGACGTTGCAACATTCGCAACCGCATTCCAGCCCTCGGCGGAACTACGCATGGAAACGCTGGCGCAGGGCCAGGCCTTCATGTCCGCCGCCTTGCAGTCATGGCCGTGCGCTGCGCTGGAGACGTTGCGTCAGGCGGTGGGTATGGACGTGGCGTATCCGGTTGCGGTGGCCGTGGCGGCTGCAGGTCACGGCATTGATGAACGCTCAGCCTTGCACGCCTGGCTTCATGCCGCGATCGCCAACCAGGTTTCGGCTGCCATCCGGCTGGTGCCGCTGGGCCAGAACCAGGGCCAGCGCCTGCTTGCCGGTGCTGAGGTGCTGGTGGACGAGGCGCGCGACGCAGCCCTGCTGACGCCGCTGTCGCGCCTGTCCACAAATTGCCTGATGGCCGACATCTGCTCGATGAACCACGAAACCCAGCATACGAGGCTGTTCAGATCATGACCCAGGCAAACGGACCCTTGCGTGTCGGCATCGGCGGGCCTGTCGGCTCCGGCAAGACCACCCTCACCCGCCGCCTGTGCGAAGCCATGCGCCAGCACTATTCCATCGGCGTGGTGACCAACGACATCTACACCCGCGAGGACGCCATGATGCTGGCGCGCTGGCAGGTGCTGCCGGAAGACCGCATCGTCGGCGTGGAAACCGGCGGCTGCCCGCATACCGCGATCCGCGAGGACGCCTCGATCAACCTCGCCGCCATTGCCGATCTGACGGCGAGGCATCCGGACCTCGACGTGGTGTTCATCGAATCCGGTGGCGACAACCTTGCTGCCACCTTCTCGCCGGAGCTGGCTGACCTGACCATTTACGTCATCAGCGTCTGCCAGGGCGAGGAGATACCGCGAAAGGGCGGGCCGGGCATCACCCGCTCCGATCTGCTGGTCATCAACAAGACCGACCTTGCCCCGCACGTGGGAGCGGACCTTGAGGTCATGGCGTCAGACGCGGCGCGCATGCGCAAGGGGCTGCCGGTCTATTTCACTGACCTGAAGAGCGTCGAGGGACTGACCGCGGTCGTGGAAACGCTGGCCCGGCAAGGCGGGCTTGGCGCACCGGCAGCTGGCTGCCAAGCGCCAGCTCCCAACTAGGCTCAGAATTCAGGGATTACACGACAGGCAGTGCATCGGGTCTGACTTCAGCAAGCCGTCCGGGCGGGGCAGGCGGGCCTCGTGCCGGCAGGCCGGGCAGCGGTGAATGATCCATCGCACCAGCGTGCTGGGTTCACCGCACCACTCGCACGGAAGCCCGGAAATGCTGTCCGACGGGCCATAACCGGGCGATGTGCAGGCCGGACACAGCGTTGCGATGCGTGACGCGAACCGGCTTGCCAGTATGGCGATCGCAGTCATGCGGCCCGGGTTCACGTGGGCGCGCATGTCGGTTTGCACCAGCGCCAGCCCGTCTGCCGATGCCGCGGCACACCCTGACACCGCCTTTTCGAGCTCGTCATGGCGCCGGATGCCCTTGTGGATCAGGCCGCACCCATCAGCCGGCTGATTGGGCCGCACGATCAGAGCATGATCCGGAAAGCCTGCGGTTTCGGCAAATGCGGACAGGTCCGTCGCGCTCCGGCCTGTGGCGTGGGCGTAATTGGTGTCGGCGAACACCTGCTGTTCCGTGATGACGAGACCAAGCTCATCATCGACCAGTACCAGCAGTTCCACGCCCGCCGCCACGAATGGCACCTGCGGATGCGGGCCGAAGCTGCCTTCGCTGGCAATGCCAAGCTTGAGTCCTGTCAGCTCCATGCCCATGCGCGCCTTGGCGATGGCGGTGTCCAGCATGTTGCCCTGCCGCTCTACCTCACCGGAAAACGTGCCCAGCCGGTCGGTGTCCAGACCTTCCGGTAGAGTGACTTCCAGGCCCGGCTGCTCGCGCAAGGCCGGCGCGATGGCCTGTTGCTTCCCATGCATGGTCGCCAGCACGGCAGTTCTGCCTCGATAGGGGTGATGAATTGCCATTCAGAAATAGCCAGATCGCTTCTGCTGTTCGAGAGAGCCATTGTCGCTGATTCGCCCCTGCCGCTCAGATGTGCGGGCGGAAAACGTGTCCATTGCAATCTCCTCCAGCGTCGTAGCCGAAGAGGGCGTGGCCGCCGTCACCGGCCAGCAGCCAAGCGTCCGGAACCGGACCGTCACCTCTCGAGGCCGGTCGTCCGGCAACCAGTGCATGCGGTCTGGCTCGTCCACCACGATCAGCTTGCCCTCGCGCTCCACTACCTGGCGGGGCGACGCATAGTAGGGCGCGGCGAGCTTGATCTGGTGCTTAACGATATAGGTCCACAGGTCGTGTTCGCTCCAGTTGGACAGCGGAAAGGCGCGGATCGACTGGCCCTGGTTGAGCCGCCAGTTCCACGCTTTCCAGGGCTCGGGCCGCTGGTTTTTGGGATCCCAGCCATGCGAGGCGCTGCGCACCGACACCACCCGCTCCTTGGCGCGCGAGGCTTCCTCGTCGCGTCGCGCCCCGCCGAAGATCACGTCATGTCCGCCTGCATCGAGCGCCTGCTTCAACGCCTCCGTGCGCATCATGGTGGTGTACATCTCGCCGTGCTCGAACGGATTGATGCCTTGGGCAAAGCCGGCTTCATTCCGGTAGACGGCCAGCCTGAAGCCATGCTGGCTGGCAAAGCTGTCGCGAAAGGCCAGCACATCCCGGAACTCCCAGGTAGAGTTGATGTGCAACAGCGGCGCCGGGCAGCGGCCAGGATGAAACGCCCGGACCGCCAGATGCGCCAGCACCGTCGAGTCCTTGCCGCCGGAAAACAGGATCACCGGGTTGCGGGCCTCGGCCACCCCGTCGCGCAGGATGTGGATGGCCTCGGCTTCAAGCCGGTCGAGGTGCGTAAGCTGCATGATGGATCACGCAGCCTCCTTGCGCCCGGCGCTGCCCGCCTGCTCGCCTTGTTCGAAGCGGTTCCAGCCGAGGTTGCCGTCATAGCGCCAGGCAAGCCCGCCTGCCTCGTCCATGGCGAACAGGTGCAGCCACTTGTTGTCAAACAGGTCTCGCACGCCAGGATGCCGCTTGAGGATGTCGGTCATCGCCTCACGCGGTGCCTCGATGCACACCGACAACCGCAGCGGTTCATGAATGAACGCCTCGCCGTCGTGCACCGACTGCCACGGCAGGCCGCCGCGCATCACCCCGCCATTGCCTTCCAGCACGCCGATGCCACCCACCACGTTGTGCAACAGCTTGTTGCCGCCGCCGAAGGCTGCGGGCGCCACCGTCGAGCCGTAGTACTGCAGGCTGATCCAGCTGGCGACCACCACCGGCGCGGTCATGATGAGTTCAAGCACCTTGAAGCCGTTGCCGCTGTCCTGATGCCAGTCATAGTCATGCAGGAATGCGCGGCCTTCCAGGCTGCGTCCGCGAGTGCGGGTGCGCGGGGCGGCGATGAAGGCCTTGCAGCCGGCCAGCGCCCATTCGGGCCGCACCTCCGCCCAATCGCGCGCCCGCCGCTCGATGCCTTGCCCGTTGCTGCCCGCACGCGGCAGCCGCAATGCGCGTTCACCGCGCGCCAGCTTGCCGGCAGCCGTCAGCCAGCCGCGCAGCTGAATGAGGTCTTGCCGGTGGCCTTGCGTATCTGCGTCCTGTTCATACAGGGTGACGGCATCGGTCGTGGTGTCGTGCAGCGCCGCCACGAAAAGCGTGTCACCTGGGATCGTGATACCGCGCCCCGCAAGGCCTTCACGCACCTGCGGGTCGTTGAGCAGCCCAGCCAGCAGCCGTGCATTCACCTCGCCCGAATAACCGCCGCAAGCGCCGCAGTGCAGGCCGCTGGCATGCGGGTTGTTGACCACGTTGGCGCCATGCCCGGCCAGCAGCACAAGCCGCGCAAAGCCGCCGTTCAGTGACATCGCCCGCAGCACCGTTTCAGCCGAGTTGATCCGGGTTTCCAGGTCCAGCTCGGGCACAAACCTTGGCGCAGGGTCGTTCGGGGCCTTGTTGTGGCGAAGCCCAAGGCCGTCGCGCACCAGCTTGCCCGCATAGACCGGGCCCATCGCCTCAACGAAGGCGAAGGAAGACACGGCTGCCAGCTTGAACCGGCCCCAGGCGCGCTTGGCCCTGGCCTTGTAGCGGGCGGCAAGGTCCTGTGCTTCGTGGGTATGGCCACCCGAGCAGGACGTCACGCCCGGGTTCAGCAGCACCGGCAGGCGATGCTCATGCACGTCCGAGGCAAACCGCTGGTGCGAGGCGAACACGCCGAAGAACCCGGCAAAGCCCAGCGTGCGGATGGAGGGGTTTACCTGCTCCAGCGCCCGCCGGAACACTTCCGAGCGCACGTCGATGCAGAAGGCTGCCTGCAGCGCCGGGCGTTCATCGCCCTTGGCGGTGGCCGGCTCGCACAGCCTTGCGGCAAGCCGGCGCTGGGCGGCGCGCTCGGCCGCCTCCTGGAGGATGGCGTCGATCATGTCGGCCTGCGTTGCCTTGACCGGTGCGGCATGGGCGCCAGCCACTGTGGCCCACTCCTCGCCAATCGCGTGCCTGTGCTGCAGGTAAAGTGCTTCTTCCCAGATCAGCCGGACGGCCAGCAGATCGGTGATGGTGTTGTCGCCGCCGCCGGTCAGTTCCGCCTGCCACAACTGGTAGCGGGCATACTGCGCCCAGCCGCCCAGCGAGAACAACAGCTGGTGGAAGTAGGTTGCAATCGCTGTCTCACCCATGTTCAGGGTCTGCACGGCCCGGGCGATCGCCAGCGCCGCGGTGTCAGGCGCATCGGCGACAAAACGGCCAAAGCCCTTGAGCCCGGCAATCTCGGGCGTCAGGTCATGCGTGGCATGAGCCCGGAACGCTGCCCAGGCTGACCGGTCGCGCGGGGCGGCCCACAGCGCCTGCCCCTGATCGAAGTAACCGGCAGCCCAGGCCCCGGTCCGTTCCGCGATCAGGCCCGGCCAGTCGGCGCCGCTGGCGTCTGCCGCAAGATGGGCAACGGTGGGCAGTGCGGCAAGTTCAGGCCGCGGGGCCGATGCCGCGCCCAGCAGTGCATCAACGGTTGCCGGGCAGTCTCCGGGCGCGTTTGCAGCCAGCGCGTCGGACAGGTCCTCGCGGCCGATTTCGCCGCGGGCGACCCGGTCCAGGTACCATTGCCGGGGCATGGTGACCGGCGAGGCGCTGATCCGGG
This sequence comes from uncultured Alphaproteobacteria bacterium, assembly GCA_963700935.1. Classification (GTDB taxonomy): domain Bacteria; phylum Pseudomonadota; class Alphaproteobacteria; order Rhizobiales; family Aestuariivirgaceae; genus Anderseniella. The sequence goes on from CAVOZK010000010.1 coordinate 44,919, forward strand.
CCAGCAGGGCCGAGGTTTCAGCAAGGGTTGATCCGGTCTGGCCGAGGTAAGGGTTCACCGCCACGTGCGAGGCCAGCGGCCACAGCGGCGGGATTTGCCGGGCAGCCTTGTCAGCCGCCTGTTCGAGCCAGGAGAGTGTCGGCGATGTCGTTCAGGTCGTTGCTCATGGGAAAGGCTCCTCTCTGACTGCTTCACGAAGGGGTGCGGGTTGACCAGTTGCCGGCGAGCCGGTCGAACACGGCGTTGGCGTATAGGCCGTTGGACAGGTGGACGCGCAGGCCGGCCGCAGCCGGGTGATAGGCCCACAGCGGGAACATGGCCTGGGCAATGGCCACCAGGCCGAAGCTCAGCACCGACAGCACCATCAGCGCCCATTCGAGCGGGCCGGGCGCTGGCGTTGCCGGCAGCGTACCCGCCGTCATCCATTCCGCCAGCCGGTGCAGCGCGAAGTAGCTCACCGAGGCGGCCAAGGCGTAGATGGCGGTGCGCCGGGTGAGGGCGCGCGGCGCTGCATCGGCCAGGCCCTGCGCCAGCAGGTAGGCGACGCCGAAGATCAGCATGGCGCCCAGCGCGATGGCCTGCGGCGACTTCTGGTCGAAGCCGAAGGCAAGGCCGATGCCTGCATAGATGGCGATGGCCAGCGCGAAGGCCCGCGTCACCGCCCAGCCGCCGGGAATGGCGATGGGGCCGGGCCGGCGCATCGCCGCAACCGTCTCGACCGCCGTACCGGAGGCAAGGAAGGCGTGAGCCTTGTACAGCGAGTGCGCCACGATGTGCAGCAGCGCCAGAGGGAACAGCGCCAGCCCGCACTGCAGGATCATGAAGCCCATCTGTGCGATGGTGGACCAGGCAAGGGATGTCTTGACGGCTGGTTGGGCCAGCATGGCAAGCCCGCCCAGCAGCGCGGTGAACCCGCCCAGCATCACCAGCACTGCCAGCACCCCCGGCGCCAGCAGCATCACGTCGGCGAACCGGATCAGCAGGAAGCCGCCGGCATTGATGACGCCGGCATGCAGCAGCGCCGATACCGGCGTCGGCGCTTCCATGACCTCGGTCAGCCAGCCGTGGGTCAGGAAACTGCGCCGACTTGAGAATGGCAGCCAGCGCGATCAGGCCGGCCGCAAGACCGGCGCCGGCCGGGGCCTGTCCGCTGCGCGCCGCCTCCAGGATGGTGGCGATGTCGCCGGTGCCGTACCCGGCGAACAGCACGATAGCCGCAGCGGCGAGTGCTGCATCGCCGGCTCTCGCCACGATGAACTTCTTGCGCGCCGCCCGCACCGCCTGCACCCGGTCAGGGTAGAACAGAAGCAGCTTGTGCAGGCACAGGCTCATGGCGATCCACGCCGCCGTCAACAGCAGCAGGTTGCCCGCCACCACCAGCACCATCACCGCCGCCAGCGTCAGGCAAAGCCAGCCGGTGAAGTTGCCTTGCCGGGCCTCGCCGTCGAGATAGGTGGCGGAATAGCGGATCACCACCGCGCCGATGAACGAGACCAGCAGCAGCATGGTGGCCGATACCATGTCGAGCCGGACACTCAGCACCTGCAGGGCGCCGCTACCGGCAGTCCACGACTGGGCGCCATGGATGGCAAGCCCGGCGCTGGCAGCCACTGCGGCAACCAGTCCAAGCAGACTGGCCAGCGTGGCGGCAAGCTTCGCCGCAGCCGGGCGCAAACCGGGATCAGCCCGGCTTACGGCGAACGCCAGCAGCAGGGCTGCCGGGCCGGCAATACCAAGAAGGGGGAGGGTGTTGTGCATGTTCTGTCTCCACGTCGGCGGTTGATGGACAGGCAGATAGCAGCGGAATCAGGATTTACTAAATTCATTGTTTGTGATGTATCGTTCTACAAAAAGGAACGATTGCATGGCTCAACTGAATTACAATCATTTGCGCTATTTCTGGGCGGTGGCCCACGAAGGCAACCTGACGCGCGCGGCGGAGAACCTGAACGTCTCGCAATCGGCGCTATCCATCCAGATTCGCAAGCTGGAGCAGCAGCTGGGTCACGACCTGTTCGAACGCCGCGGCAAACAACTGCTGCTCACCGAGGCGGGGCGGGTGGCGCTCGACCATGCCGATACCATTTTCGCCACCGGCGATGAACTGCTTGGCACGTTGTCGGACCGGTCCGGGGCAGTGCGCAGGGTGATCCGTGTTGGCGCGCTGGCCACCTTGTCGCGCAACTTCCAGCTTGGCTTCCTGCGGCCGGTCCTGTTGCGGCCGGACGTTGAAGTCATCCTGCGGTCAGGCGGCCTTGCAGACCTGTTGCGCGAGCTTGAGGCGCTGCGGCTTGACGTGGCGCTGGTGAACCAGGTGCCGCCGCGCGATGCAGCCACGCCGTGGATCTCGCACAAGCTGGGCGACCAGCAGGTGAGCCTCGTCGGCACGCCGCAGCGGATCGGGTCAACATCGGGTCTGAAGTCATTGCTGGCGGATCACCCGATCATCCTGCCGAGCCTGGAAAGCGGCATCAGGACGGCGTTCGACGCGCTGGCCGGCCGGCTGGGCGTGCGGCCCCGGATTGCCGCCGAGGTCGATGACATGGCCATGCTGCGCCTGATGGCACGCGAGGATGTGGGCCTTGCCGTGGTGCCGCCCATTGTCGTCAATGACGAACTCGCAAGCGGCGTGCTGGCGGAAGCCAGCAAGCTGCCCGGCCTGCAGGAAACGTTCTATGCGGTCACCCAGCTCAGACGGTTTCCCAATCCGCTCCTGAAAGACCTGCTGAAAGCCGATGTGGTGTAGGCGCAGGATTGTCACCCTTTCCGGTCAACCGGTAGATGGCCCGCAAACGTCAGCCCGGCTGGCTTGCCGCTGCTTCCCTGATCAGCCATTCGGCAACCTTGTTCTGGGTATCGGTTACAGGTCTGCCACCAGGACGGGTGAGGAAGTAGCCGCTGTTTGTCTGCAATTCCAGCGGTGACAGCCGCCTCAGTTCACCTCGCTCGATGGCCGGGTTCAAGAGCACCGTCGGCCCGAGCAGGACGCCATATCCCAGCTTCGCTGCCTCACAGGCATAGGGAAACAGGTCGAACGTAAGCCGCCGGTCGGGCTTGGCGCGGCTGCCGGCAAGCCTGAACCAGTCTTCCCAGGGGGCTGAACCATCCCGAACGCTGATCAGCGGCAAGTTCTCCCAGTCGTTACAGGCCATGTCCGGGCTGCAGACTGGCGTGACGCGATCCATGAACAGGCAGTGGGCTTCAGAACCCAGCTGGCTGCCATTGCCGAATTCGATGACGAAATCCGGTTCCAGCGTTGCTTCGGGATAGTCGATGCCCTTGCTGTAAAGAGTTATGCCTGCTTCCGGCACCTGTTCCGTCAGGCGGTCAAGGCGCGGCAACAGCCAGTAAATGGCAATGCCGGGCTGCAGGGCGATCGTCACGTTGTTCGTCGAGCGGCCGGAGAACATCGATTCGGTGGAGCTTGTGATGGACAATAGCGGGCCTTCCACAAGCGCCAGGTAATCAAGGCCTTGCGGCGTCAGGGTTACGCCACGCCGGCCCCTGGCAAACAGCCTTGTCCGGCATTCCCGTTCCAGCGCATTGATATGTTGGCTGACCGCCGCCTGCGTCAGCCCCAGTTCCTGCGCTGCCTTGGTAAAACTCGCATGTCTGGCGGCCGCTTCGAAACTGCGGACCCAGGCAAGGTTGGCGGGTCGATTAGGTATCATTCAATTTATCACCAGATTGAAATATCCTAATTTGATTGATGTCACGATGATAGGTAAATTTCAACCAGGGGAGTGGTTTGGAGCAACCGTTTGCGCTGGCCCTGTGCTGGCAGTGATTGGAAGACCAGGATCATGGTGGACAGGCTCAAACCGGTCTCTAAGCTGCGCATGCTGCTGGCTGAAATCGAATCCGAGCTCGGGCTGAGCAGGCTTTCGTCATCCGAACGCGACTTGTTGTATGCGCTTGTGTCCGAGAGCGCCGATGCTGGCAGCGTGGTCACGACCAACGCGCTTCGAGCCAACCCGATTGTCGGGTACATGTCGGATCCGACCATGTACCGGTACATCATCAAGCTGATTGAGAAGGGCATCATCACGCTTGCACCGGGCCGCCAGCGCGGCGCCTACATGGTGGTTCAAGAGTTCTTCCAGCCTAAGCACTAGAGCACCATCCGGTCAGATTGAACTATCTGGCGGGATCAGGCTTCCAGCCCCCTTTTGTCGTTCGGCTTTGAGCGGCCAGAACAAGAGCATGACTTGATGTCTGTCATGGCAGTGCGCCGTTGCAGCCTCCATCATGGCGCTCGGATGCCGGATGAGTTGTGACACATGAACGAGTTTGAACTGTTCCAGCGGCTAGGTCTTGCCCTTGCGATTGGCCTCCTGTTCGGCATGGAGCGCGGCTGGCATCAGCGTGGCAAGCACACCGAAACGAGGGTGGCCGGCTTCAGGACGTTCGCACTCGTCGGCTTGCTGGGCGGGCTGTCGGGATGGCTGGGCAGCCTGTCGAGTTACCTGATGCTCGGTCTCGGCTTCGTGGGCGTGGCTGCGCTGCTGCTGATCAGCTACCGCGCCACAGTTGCCGAGGATGGCGATGTCGGCATCACCACCGAGATCGCGGCCATGCTGACATTCGTACTTGGCGCTGCAGCCGTGCTGGGCGAGATGGCGCCGGTCGCAGCCGCTGCTGTCGTCGCCACGGCACTGCTGGCCAGCAAGACAGCCATGCATCACTGGCTGCGCAGGTTACGCAGATACGAACTGGTGGCCGGCATCGAGCTGGCCATCATCTCGGTGGTGCTGCTGCCGTTGTTGCCGGACCAGGGTTATGGGCCGGGCGAGGTTCTCAATCCGTACAAGTTGTGGTGGGCTGTGGTGCTGGTGGCGGGGCTGTCGTTCTTCGGGTATGCGGCCATGCGGCTGGCCGGGACGGCGCGAGGTCTTCTGATCACCGGGGCGCTTGGCGGGCTGGCGTCTTCCACGGCCGCCACGCTGGCATTGTCGCGCATGGCGCGTGACGCAACACAGACCGCCCCGGTATGCGCGACCGGCATCCTGCTGGCCAGCGCAGTCACCTTCGTTCGCATCCTGCTGCTTGCGGGGATATTGAATGCCGGGCTCGCCTGGCTGCTCGCCGGCCCCATGTTGGCGATGGCGACCATTGCGGTTCTGGGGGCAGTGCTCGTGCTTCAGCTGTCGGCTGGCCAGGTCGCCTCTACCGGACAGGAGTTGAAGATCCGCAACCCTCTTGAATTGCCCATGGCTTTGAAGTTTGCGGCTTTTCTTGCCGTGGTGATGTTGGCGGTGCACTTTGCGAGACTATGGTTCGGAGACGCAGGCCTTTATGTCATTGGAGCCCTGTCCGGCCTCACCGATGTCGATGCAATCACCATCTCCATGGCGAGGCTCGATGCAGATGCAGCCGGACCACTAATGGCCGCAGCCGTCGTTCTGCTGGCTGCTTGCGTCAACCTGGCCGTCAAGTCCGGTATCGTCTTTGCCATAGCAGGGACGGCGGCAGGATTCCGGGTGCTCGCCGTTCACGCGCTTTGCGCTGCCGCCGGGTTCGCGCTGCTCTGGTTGTGAAGGCCTGGGCATGATCCGCGACGGTCTTTGCGTGGTCTCCTGAACCATCCCGGCGTGGGCCTGTTCGCGCCGACTGGTGCGCCGGGGAAGGATATTCAGCAACCTGGTTGCCGGAGACTCATCGCGCTTTACCATTTGATTGTTCACCCATGGGGTTGTCCGGGCAGATCGGATAGACTGGAATGCAGACGGGCAAACCTGGGGTGCATGTGAGCTGGGTCTGAGATGGAGCAACTCTCGTTGGCGGTAGTTGTGGTCGCCTCGCTGGGATGGGCATACCTGATATTCCTTCACTGGTTTTTCTGGCGAGCCGATCAGCGGTTGGACGCTGAGCCTGCAAACGTCAAGGAGTGGCCGCAAGTCGTGGCGATCATTCCGGCCCGCGACGAGGCCAACTGCATTGGCTCTGCCTTGCGTTCTCACGCGGCAAGCGATTACCGGGGCAGGTTTTCGGTAATTCTGGTCGACGACCACTCTGCCGACGGGACGGCACAGGTGGCGGAAGCAATCGCTGCAGACTCGAGCCGGCCGATCACCATAACAAACGCGCCGCCGTTGGAGCCCGGATGGACCGGCAAGCTGTCAGCCCTTCAGCACGGTTTGCGGGTCGCCGAGGTCCAGGCACCCGAAGCGCATTATGTTCTCCTCACCGATGCAGATATCGTCCATGCCCCCGATACGCTGTCGCGGCTGGTGAGCAAGGCTGAACAGGACCGGCTTGCCCTGGTTTCCCTGATGGCGCGGCTTGACAGCCGGGGCTGGTGGGGCGGTCTGTTGATCCCGGCGTTCGTGTTCTTCTTTCAGAAGCTCTATCCGTTTCGCGCCGTAAACGATCAAAGATCTTCCATCGCCGCGGCTGCAGGCGGTTGCGTGCTCGTTGACAGGTTCAGTCTTCGCGAAGCCGGAGGGCTGCAAGCCATTCATGACAGGTTGATCGATGATTGTGCCCTGGCGCACCGCCTCAAGACTGTCCCGGACTCCAGAAAGATCTGGCTTGGCATCAGCTGCGGGGAAGTTGTCAGCCTTCGGGACAACCGGGACTTGAACTCAATCTCTGGCATGGTCACGCGAACCGCATTCTCGCAACTGGGCCATTCGTGGTGGCGGCTGCTTGGCACGGTCATGGGCATGGTGGTGCTTTATCTTGCAGCCCCGCTTGCGGTCATTGCGGCTCCGATCCATCAGGCACCCGATGTTGCAATGCTGGGTGCGGGCGCCTGGGCGGCGTCTGCGATCGCCTACTGGCCCACCTTGTCCGTTTACGACAAGCATCCGTTGTCGGCGCTTGCGCTTCCGGTTGCTGCCGGGCTGTACACGTTGATGACTGTCAAGTCTGCGCTGCAATACCGGTACGGCCGCGGAAACGTCTGGAAAGGACGGTCCTACGAGGCCAACATTCCGCAGTCGTGACCGGTTCGGCAGGTTTGTGAACATTGCTGCCGGAGATGCCGGGCAATGTCCGCTATAGCCATGGAGCCTCGACATACCCACAATCTTCGCATGAACAGCCACGCACAACATGACGCCGGCAAATGCCGCATCCTGGTGTCTGAGGGAGCGAGCACATCAGCGCGTGAAGCCATAACGGCGCTGGGCTTGCGCGGCTACGAGATCGAGGTTTGCGATCCGGGGCAATGGTGCCCGTCCCGGTTCTCCCGCTTCGTGAAGCGCTTTCATGTTTGCCCCGGGATCGGCGAAGCGCCGCTTGCCTACCTTGATTTCATCGTCGGGAAATTGTCGGCCGGAAGGGTCGACGTCCTGCTGCCGATCCATGAACAGGGCCTGTTGTTTGCAAGATATCAGGCCATGCTTCCACCCGGCGTTGCGGTGGCCTTGCCCTCCTTTGACAGTTATCGCCGGGCACTCGGCAAGACCGGGTTCGACAAGCTGCTTCAGCAACTCGGACTGCCGCGGCCTCAAACGCTTTACGTCAGTTCGGCAAGGCAACTGCGCGAAAGCGCGCGGCTGCCGTGTGTTCTCAAACTGCCCATCGGTACTGCCAGCCGGGGCACTTGGCTTGTCCATGATGCAGCTGAACTGGAAGCTGCGGTGAGCGCGCTTGATGCGGCGGGCGCCTTCAATGACGAGGTGCTGGTCCAGACCTTCATCGCCGGCGATGTCGAGCATGCGCAGGCGGTCTTCTGCCATGGCCGGCTCGTCGGCATTCACATGTATCGCCAGCTCGCGCGCGGGGCGGGAGGTGGCCCTGCGCGGAAGCAAAGCCTGCACAGGCACAACGTGGAAGAACACGTCGGGGAGATCGGCAGGACGCTTGACTGGCATGGCGCACTGTCGGTGGATTACATCCTGGGCGACGCAGACGGGCTGCCCCATTACATCGACTGCAATCCTCGGCTGGTTGAACCGATGAGCGCCTGGTTTGCCGGCGCCGATCTGGCTGACCTGCTGGTCAGGGTTTCTCTGGGCCACGAGCCCCGTGACATCATCCGCGGCAAGTCCGGTGTGCGCACGCACCTGTCGCTGCAGGCCTTGCTGGGATGCGGCCAGCGAACCGGCTCGCGCGTTGCCCTGGCGGCTGAATGCTGGCGCCTGCTGCGCCGGGCAGGGGACTATGCTGGCAGCCATGAGGAGCTGACGCCATGGCGATATGACAAGCTGAGCGCAATTCCGCTTCTCATGACAGCGCTCCTCTTGCTGATCCGGCCGTCGCTGGCCCATGAGCTGCCGCGCAGGGGATGGGGCAAGCAGTTGCTGACAGCGAAAACGATCCGCCTCATCGAAAACGGGATGGTGGTCATTCCCGGGGACCGGCTTGGTTGATCCTGCGATATGCAAGCGACACAAGACCAGCCAGCGGATATCCCACGAGCACATAGGCCCCGAAGAATACGGCAAGGTCAGGACGTTCAAGAACCGCCAGCGCCACAATGGCCGCCAGTCCGACATTCCTTACGGAGAACTCGATGACGACGGTGAAGGCGTCGTTGATTTCAAGTCCGCATGCGCGCGCCACCAGCCAGCCCAGTGCCATGGCCATCATCGTCCACAGCAGCGCGGCGAGCAGCCCATCCACGATCTGCCCGGCCAGTCCTGTCGTGTCGGAGGACAAGGCGGCAATGATCAGCCCGATGATGGCCAGGAACGTCACCCGCCGCAGTGGTCCGCTGTATCGCAGGGCAAGGCCCGGCGAGCGCTGGCGAATGAACATGCCAAGGCAAACGGGCAACAGGACCAGGAAAAGCATCTGGCCGGTCAGCGCCGGAATTGGCAGGCTGACAGCGGTCGTCTCGCCGGCAAAATACGTCAGGCCAAGGCCCGCAAGAACCGGAAAGCTGATGGCCGAGACAACCGACGAGACGCCGGTGAGTGCGATGGACAAGGCAACGTTTGATCCGGCCAGGAAACAGAACACGTTTGAAATGCCGCCTCCCGGCGCTGCCGCAATCAGCACAACGCCGGCAGCCATGTTGCCGGGAAGGGCATAGACGGAAAGCAACAGGGCAGTGGCCGCCGGCAGCAGCGTCAACTGGGCCAGCGTGCCTGCCACCAGGGCGCGGGGCCGCCTGATCACCCGTTGGAAATCGGCAAGCGTCAATTCCATCCCCACCACGGTCATCATGGCGAAGAGAATGGCTGCGGCCAGCAGATTGATGGGTGTTGCAGACATTGCCAAGGCGCCTGTCATCGTCAACCAGTTGAATGGGCACCAGCTTAGCCCAACTGCTCGCTGGTCCCAAAACCCTGCAGGCCTTGCCGGTTGTCACATGCACGCGAAGCGATTTGTTTTTGCTCAAGATAAACTCTTGCAACTCACACTTCGCCATAGTGGTATGGTCGCCCATGAGCAACGCGACAGACGATCCAACAGACACAGAAGCACCAGTCGTATCGGAGAGGATACGGGCGCGCATCATGCGCGAGAAACGGCGCTTTCATGCCAACGACAATATTGCCGACTTCATCGAACCGGGCGAACTGGACGGGCTTCTGGACGAGGTCGCCCAGAAGATGGAAGCTGTTCTGCAAAGCTTGGTGATTGACATCACAAGTGATCACAACACCCGCGATACAGCGCGCCGCGTTGCGAAAATGTACCTCACCGAGGTGTTCAGGGGACGCTACATGCCGGCCCCGCCGGTCACCGAGTTTCCCAATGCCGAGTATCTCAACGAACTGATGATCGTCGGACCGATCAGGGTCCGCAGCGCCTGCAGCCACCACCTGTGCCCGATCATGGGAAGGTTGTGGGTAGGACTGATGCCAAACGAGAACTCGAACCTCATTGGTCTGTCCAAGTATGCGCGCCTTGCCGAATGGGTGATGAGCCGGCCGCAGATCCAGGAGGAGGCGATTACCCAGCTGTCTGACCTGCTGATGGAAAAGGTGGCGCCGGATGGCCTGGCCGTGGTCATGGAAGCCGATCATTTCTGCATGCATTGGCGAGGCGTCAAGGACACCGGCGCCAAGATGATCAATAGCGTGATGCGCGGATCGTTCCTCAAGGATGCCGCCTTGCGGCGCGAGTTCCTGTCTCTGCTAAACCTGAAGGATTGAGGTCGTCATGCTTGTGCGTTGCCTGTATGCGAGCCGCGCAGCGGCAGGGCTGGATGCCAAAAGGATCCAGTCGATTCTCGAACAGTCCCGTGAGAACAACCCCGGCCTCGGCGTTACCGGGCTGTTGTGCTACGGCGAGGACGTCTTCATCCAGGTGCTCGAAGGCGGGCGGGACGAGGTCTGCGAACTCTATAACGCCATCGTGAAGGACGACCGCCACACCCATGTGCGCATCCTCATCTTCGAGGAAATTTCCGAGCGCATGTTCGGCAACTGGAAGATGGGGCAGGTCGATCTTGACCGCATCAACCGGTCGTTGCTGCTCAAGTACTCCGAAAAGCCCCGGCTGGACCCGTTCAGTTGTTCGGGCACGGCGACCATGTCACTGCTCAAGGAACTGGTGGCGACGGGCTCGATAATCACCAAGTGAGCCTCGTCCAGCCGCTGTCCTGGCGCCAATGGTTCCGGTGGCGACCGCAAGTCGCCAACCGCCGGAAATGGCCGACGAAATCCGAGGTCAAAGTGTCAGGGGAGGTTTGCGTGTAGTGGCTGGCTGTGTGCGAAGTCCCTGGCGAACGGGTCTCAGGTGTCAAATTCCCTGATACACGGGAATTTACAGGGAATTTTCGTGTTTTCGACCTAAATTGGGCAAACCTGATCGAGAATAAGCGACTGCATATCAGAACCTTAGCTGGCAAATTCCCTACCAGGCGAACAGGGAATTTTTTCGACCAAACAGGGAATTTCCGCGCGCTATCAGGGAAATTGTGTAAGCGTACAGGGAATGCACACTTGTTGATGGTCTGGCGGTTCTGATCTTCTTTTCACGGCGAGGTCTGTGATGTAGGAGGTCCTGATGCCGCGGCTGAACGAGGCAAGGCGCAATGAACTCGAGGCTTTCTGGCGGGCCCACCTTGAGGGCTGGGCTGCGAGTGAGCTGAACCAGCGGGAATATTGCGAGCTGCATGGCCTGCCGCTGAAGCGGTTTGGCAACTGGCGGGCGAAGCTGCGGCAGGTGGAGCCACGTCGGGCGGAAAAACTGCTCTACCGGCGCGGTGGCGGTGCCAAGCCTGTGCTTGAGCATAGGCTTGATCACGTGGAATCTCCTTACATTCCTTCCGGTCGATCCGGCGAACTCTGCCGGCGCCGGGACTTTGCCATGTCTGACAAGCGCCGGATGGTCGAGGAGGCCGCTCGCCCCGGGGCCACGGTATCGGGGGTTGCAAGAAAGTACGGGATCGCCCGCCGGCTGTTGTTCCAGTGGAAGAAGGATCTTGCCATCGGCCCGCAACCGGCACCGGTGCTGGCCGAGGTAAGGCTTGGCGACGTGGAGCCGAACCAGCGTGACATGCCCTCGCCGGCGACTGCTGCACCCGTCGTGGTCGAACGGCAGGCACCGGGGATCGAGGTCGAGCTGAAGGGTGGCCGGCGGGTGCGGTTCGACCGGGAGACCGATCCCGGTACGATCCGGACGCTGGTGGAGATGCTGGAGGGCGTGGGGCAATGATGCCGGCGGCGTCCGGCATGAAGGTACACCTGGCACTGGGGTATACCGACATGAGGAAGGGAATGGACGGGCTGGCGATGCTGGTGCAGGGCGTACTGGACAGCGACCCGTTCTCGGGCCACCTGTTTGCCTTCCGGGGCCGCAAGGCCAACCTGGTGAAGATCCTGTGGTGGGATGGCAGCGGGCTGTGCCTGTTCAGCAAGCGGCTGGACGACAGGGGCTTCCCGTGGCCGCTGGACAGCGGCGCCGGCAGCACGGTCACGCTCAGCCCGGCACAGCTGTCGATGCTGCTGGAGGGGATTGACTGGCGCGCCCCGGAGCGGCGCTGGCAGCCGGCCGTGGCCGGCTGAACCCCCGCGGCAGATTGAACTCGGCGCGGTCTTTGCGCGGCGGGACAACGTGGTTTGCATGGTAGTATTGACCCATGCCAGTCGATCTTGCCGCCCTGCCGCACGACGTCGAGACGCTGCACCGGATGATCGGTGCGCTGGTACAGGAACGCGACAGTGTCCGGGCCGAGGCGGAAGCCGAGATCGCCCGGCTGAAGCAGATCCTCAGGTCGCTGCAACGCCTGCAGTTCGGGCGGCGCTCGGAGCAGCTCGATCCGGACCAGCTGGAGCTCGGGCTCGAAGACGTGGGCACCGACCTGGCGGCGATGGAGGAAGCCAGCTGCCGCAGGCAGCAGGCGCAGGACGAACCTGCTGCCGGTGCCGACCAGCGTCCCGTCCTGCCGGATCATCTTCCCCGCGAGGATCGCACCATCGAGGTACAGGCAGAGGCCTGTCCCTGCTGTGGCGGGGTCCTGCACCTTGTCGGCGAGAGCGTGAGCGATATGCTGGACTACGTGCCGGCCCGGCTGCGGGTGATCCGCATCCGGCGGCCCAAGTACGGCTGCCGGTCGTGCGGCAGCATCCACCAGGCGCCCGCGCCCGAACGGCCGATCGCGAAGGGCCTGGCAACCCCGGCGCTCCTGTCCCATGTCCTGGTGTCGAAGTACTGTGATCACCTGCCGCTGTACCGCCAGTCGCAGATCTTCGCCCGCCAGGGCGTTACCCTCAACCGCTCGACACTGGCGAACTGGGTGGCCGGCAGCACATGGTGGCTGGCCCCGATCCGGGACCGGATCGCCACCCATGTCATGGCAGCGCAACGCCTCTTCGCCGATGACACGGTACTGCCTGTGCTCGATCCCGGGCGTGGCCGGACCCGGACCGGGCGGCTGTGGGTCTATGCCCGGGATGACCGGCCATCGGGTGGAACCGACCCGCCGGCGGTGCTGTATCATTACAGCCCGGATCGCCGGGCCGAGCGGCCGGCGCTGCATCTGGACAAGTTCAGTGGCATCCTGCAGGTCGATGGTTACGCGGGCTTCGAGGCTCTGGCGTCTCGTGGCGGTATCGATCTCGCGGCGTGCTGGGCACACACCCGGCGGAAGTTCTACGACGTGCACCAGGCCACCGGCTCGCCGGTCGCGCAGGAAATGCTGCGCCGGATTGCGGCCCTGTATGCGATCGAGGCCGGTATCCGGGGCCAGACCGCAGCCCGGCGACAGGCCGTGCGGGCACAGCGCTCGCGCGTCATCGCGGCAGAGCTGAAGCCATGGCTCGAGCGGCAACTGACCCTGCTGCCGCGGCGCAGCGGCCTGGCAGAGGCCATCCGCTACACCCTCAGCCGCTGGCCTGCGCTCTGCCGCTTCCTGGATGACGGCCGGATCGATCTCGACACCAATACCGTCGAACGGGCCATCCGCCCCGTCACCCTCGGCCGGAAGAACCACCTGTTCGCCGGGTCAGACGGCGGTGCCGAAAGATGGGCCACCATTGCCACCCTCATCACCACCGCCAGGCTCAACAGCGTCGAGCCGGAAGCCTGGCTGACCGATATCCTCACCCGCCTGTCTGAAGGTCATCCGATGAACCGCATCGATGACCTGCTGCCCTGGAACTGGAAGCCAGCCTGATACCTTCAGTGCACTCACGTGCAACAGGTGGACGCTTACGAAATTGCTCATCTTATCTGGGAAAGGTGCTTTCGAGGCGCTCCCTTGGACATTCTTGAAGCAAGTCGGCAGTGAGTGTCGTTGCTGAAACTGCTTTTGGCGGTTCGTTCTTTGGCCTCGCCGTAATGTCCGGATGTCTCGATAGCAGACCCTCTTCACGCTGGCGCAGACAGTCCGGAATGTGCCATGTGTGGACGGCTCCTTGCTGTCAAGGGATCTTGATTGATGACGCACTGCTGGTCGGAGCTGCCATGTGTTCGGCCTGTTGATGCGGCACTGTTCATGGCCGCTGGCCATAATGCTCTCCGCGAGGGCGGGTCCCGGTCAAAAACACGCGCTTTGAAGCGCCCTGGCACATATGGGTTGTCCCGCCTCGTGGGCCGACTGGCTCGGGTGCGTTATCGGATCATTGCCCTTTCCGACCTCGTTTCGCGGACTGCGTGGCCCGCGTGTATCGTGTATGTCTGTCAGGCAGCCTGTTGCACTGGTGCCCGATAGGCCTCGCCACGAGCCATCATGGCCCATGCGGTTCGGGCAATCTTGTTGGCCAGGGCTACGGCAGCGACCTTGGCTGATCGACGCTCCATGAGACGCGCCAGCCAGGGATGGCGCGTATACCCAAGTTGCCTGGCGCGCAAGATCAGCGACATGGCGCCGACCACCAGCAGCTGGCGCAAATATCGATTGCCCGCCTTGGAGATCGAACCGAGCTTCTCCTTGCCGCCGGTCGAGTTCTGTTTGGGCACCAGTCCGATCCACGCACTCAGGTCCCGGCCGGATCGGAACGCCTGGGGATCAGGAATGCTGGCCACAAGGGCGGTAGCAATCAGCGGACCGACACCGGGGATCGCTTCCAGCTGCCGGGAGACCGGGCTGGCCTTGTGACAGGCAAGGATGCGCCGGTCAGCTTCCAGGATCTGGCGCTTGGCGAGCTGCAACTGCACGACCAACGCCATCAGGCACTCATGCGCTGCAGCCGGGATACGTTCATCCCCCTCCTTTGCAATCAGCTCAAGCAAGGCTTCCAGACCGTTGCGCCCGGTTCCGGCCACGATGCCGAACTCGGCCAGGTGGGCACGGATTGCATTGGTCAAGGTAACACGCTGGCGCACGAACAGCTGGCGGGTCCGGTGCAGCATCAACACCGACTGCTGCTCAGGCGTCTTCACCGGCACAAATCGCATCGTTGGCCGCTGAACCGCCTCACAGATGGCTTCAGCGTCAGCCGCATCGTTCTTGTTCCGCTTCACGTAGGGCTTCACATATCGAGGCGGCATCAATCGAACTTCATGGCCAAGCGCCCCGACCTCGCGTGCCCAGTGATGCGCGGTCGCGCAGGCTTCCATGCCGACCAGACAGGGCGATTGGCGCTCAAAAAACGGCAGCACTTGCCGCCGCCTCAACTGGCGCTGGACGACAACGTTGCCGGCCTCATCGATGCCGTGCACCTGGAACACGTTCTTCGCGATGTCCAGACCAATCGTGCTAATCTTTTCCATGGATGGCTCCTCCTTGGCGGTTCCTCGAATGACACCGCAAGTTTGGCACATCGCGATGCCGGCGGAGGAGCCGTCCACAGCATCACAAGCGGACGTGCATCTAATGGACGATCACCACGGCAAGGAATAGTTCGGAGGCAAGTTCCTGACATCCCTTTACCGCCCTGTAGCCGGACTCATAAAGGCTTTTCGGGCCTCAAACTCGTGAAAATACCTCGCCTTGAAGGTCACGGGGGAATTCGTGATCAAGCGGGCATGGCCCTGGCTGATCCTACCTGGCTCAACAGCGACGGCCTATCTGTTAGGAGCTCTGGCTGCTTATTGGACCATCGACAGGGTCGTCTATACCTTTTCATAGCTGATTCATGGCTGATCTGGATCATTTTTGAGCGAACCGAAATCTTGCAGCATGTTGCAATGATAAAAGATAATCTTTGGCAAGCCGGCGATTGTACGGATTACACCAGCCGCACCTCACCAAGACACCGGGTTATCCAGAGGAGTGCTTGAAATGACGGGGTCTTGTAGGCTCATCCGGTGGTCAGCCAGAAGTGTTCCAGTTCTGGTGATGGTTCTGTCGCTCTTCGCGAGTTGCCTATTGTTAAACTGGCAGATCACACCGGTTCGCGCTCAAGATCAGTCAGCCCAGACGTCCATACAGCAAGATGATCAAACGGATGCACGCCGGCAGATTGGACGATACCGTACAGATAGCCCCCGGCAAACGTTGGAGACTTTTCGACGGCTGGCACGGGAACTCGAGACTGCACTTCAATCCTATCAGGCTGAGTGGAGTTTTGCTGCGGCAGCTCGGGTTCACCGGGCGGTGGACGACTTGCGGACACTCATAGACCTCTCTTCTGTTCCCTCTGCCTCGCGCAGATACGTCGGAAATGGCGCTATAGGGTACTTGCTCGACATATTCAGTCGCATTGAATTTCCGGAGTTGCAAGACGTTCCGGATGTGCCCGCTGACCCGGAAAAGTCCCTATCCAGCTATCGAATTCCGGGCACGCCACTGCGCATCCATCGCATTGATGCGGGCGAGCGCAGCGGCGAGTACCTGTTCGGTAGCCGAACCTACGATATCGCCAAGAGACTGTCCGACGACCTAAGAGCATCACCAATCCGAACACGGTCGAGTATCGAGAGCTGGGGCGACACCATCCCCCAGCTGACGGGACCTCTCATTCCCAGATCCGTCGCCCAATCGGTCCCAAGCCGCTTGAAGGTCACGGTTTTCGACACGCCGATTTGGAAGCTCTTGGCCGCGGGCATGCTGATGGGGCTTGCTGGTCTGCTGCTTGTCTACGGCGACCGCAGACTAAGGTCTATTCAGACCGAAGACAGAACAACGCGTCTGGTTCTTGACCTGGTGACGCCGATAGCCCTGCTCGCAGCGCTTTCGTTAATGGACTATTTCCTGGTCGAACAGTTGTTGATGACAGGCCGCGCGCAGCGGTTTCTGGACCTAAGCTTTACGCTGGTTTTCTACGCCACGTTGGCCTGGGCCTTCTGGTATCTCGTGCTGACTGTTTTTGAAGCTCTGTTGGTTGACCCCCGATTCCAGGACCAAAGTCTGGACGCCAACATGTTCAGACTCATTGCTAGGAGTCTGGCAATTGTCGGGGGGCTGCTTATTCTCGCATACGGCTTGCAGTCGCTAGGCGTTCCCGTCCTGAGTCTTGTCGCAGGTCTTGGCATCGGGGGACTCGCCATTGCCCTCGCCATTCGGCCCACGCTCGAAAATCTCATCGGCGGATTTGTTCTGTTTGTCGATAAGCCGGTTCGGGTTGGCGATTACTGCTCGTTCGGCGACAAGCAGGGCACGGTCGAAAAGATCGGCGTACGATCCACGCAGGTTCGGGCACTCGATCGCACGCTGATTTCCATTCCGAATTCGCAGTTCGTTGATATGCAACTCATCAACTGGGCACGCTGTGATCAGATGATGATCAACCATACGCTGGGGTTAAGGTACGAAACGGAGCCGGATCAGCTGCGGTATGTCCTGGCCAAAACCCGTGAAATGTTCCATTCGCATCCACGTATAGATCCGGACACAATCCGGGTACGCTTTGCCGGCTATGGCGCCTCATCGCTGGACATCGAATTGCGCGTCTATGCCAAGACCCGCGAATGGAATGACTTCTATGCCATCAAGGAAGATGTGCTGCTACGGATTGCCGAAATTGTGAAGTCAGCCGGTACAGGCTTCGCGTTCCCGTCTCGAACGGTCTATGTCAGCAAGGACAGCGGCCTCGACGAAGAGCTTGGGGCAAAGGCCGAGGAAGAGGTGAAGGGATGGCGCAGGCGGCGGGAGTATCCGTTCCCCAAGTTTGCAGCAGCCAAGCTGGAGAAATTGCGCGATACATTGCATTATCCACCACGCGGCTCCCCCGATTTCCTGGCAACAGAGGAAGAGCTCAGTGAGGGCGGAGAGCAGCTGTCAGCTGAACCAGTTGAGGACGTTAGCGAACAAACGGATGAGCCGTCACCACATGAGGCGGTACAGTCACCGACTGAAGAGCCGAAACAAAAGAAATGACGTATCGCTCAGTGTAGCTGTAGTTGATTTTCATCGGTAGAGAAAAAGTGGCTTAGTTTGGTCCTTGACGTTCAAAACAGTCGATTTTAGCCTCATGATAGTGAAAAAACTGTGCTTCACCATTGTCGGGATGATGCTGGCTACGACGTTTGCCTTCACATCCGTTGCGCAGAACCATGGGCCATTTGACGCCCATCTGGGGCTGTAGGTGACAACAGTGTTCGGGAGCGGTTTCGGCCCTGGTGCCGAAAGCACCAACGTGATGACGGCCGTCGATCTCGAGGGCGTAGAACTGGTGCGGAACGACAGGTGAACCAGACAGACCAGGGGCTGGAATCCGTCATGTGTTATCTGGGCACGCCAGTCAGTGATGAAGGAGGAGCGTATGGCAATCGACTATAAAATCGATACCAAAGACGGGGTCGTGACCCTGCATTTTAGTGCCCCGCCGACAATGGAAGACTACGAAACCAGCTTTCCTGATGCTCTCAGGGAGATCGACGCTGCTCAGATTAGTCGTTGGTTGATTGTTCTTGATTACGAGGATCCGATTTCAGACCAGAGAGCCCACTCCTTTAATGAGTTTGTTGCCCTGGAAATCAATCGCTATGTCAGCAAGATTGCAATTGTCTGCCCGGTCCAATGGCACGCAAGACTGAACAATATCTTCGAGCCCTTGAGCAATCAGGGTAAGCTGGTAGGAATGTTCCAGACAATTGAAGAAGCGAAAAGCTGGATTCAAAATCAGAACGCGCAATGACGCCCTTCATTCCCGTCAGGGGCGCGGCCGTCATGCCAAACTGCCAACTTGGTCATCTTTGACAGACATTTGGGGGGTACCACGCCTCCCCAGAGACATTGCGGTTGCACCGGGAATTGCACAAGACAGTTTTGCTGAAGGTGCAGAATATACGGCTCTGCTACGGAGTGAACTGAACTGCACCGAAATTTCCGTTGTGGGTCAGGAGCGGTCAGTTTTGATTGGCACTGAGAGCGTCTGCTGTTGCTCCGAAAGCGGACCACTTAGAGCAACAGCCGTTCAGCTTGAACGGCTAAAGTTGCTCTAGCACTTTGGAACCGGGTATCTTTATCCGATCAGATAATTCGATCTGATCGGATGATGCTCTAGGCACTCATTTCCAGTGCCTTGAATTCCTCCGGCTTCCAGAACCGGTCGATGGCCGCATGCTTGGCCGTCGGCTGCAGATATGATCCAACATGATCGGCGGGTGCTCTAGAAAGTCATTCTGCCAATTTGCCAAGGCAACACCCGGAAGCGGCCCCGGCCTTGAAGCGGCTATCACCGGCTCCTGCGATGCTTGTAAAGCGCCGCATTCAGCTCTCCACCGAAAATCACGATCACCGACATCAGGTAGAGATAGAAGAGTGCGGTCATGATCCCGGAAAGGCCGGCATACGTGGCGCCGTAATGTGAGAAGTTTTCGATATAGACGGAGAAGCCGGCGGCCCCGAGCAGCCCTGCTATGACTGTCAGGCCAATACCAGGCCAGATCTCGGATACAGGCCTATGGCCGGCTGGCAGAAGAAAATGGGCCAGAAACAGAGCAACAACCAACGCACCTGTCGCCGCAAGCCATCGAGCCACGGCGCTCGAGGAGACTTCCTCCAATCCAAGCAAATCCAGTTTTCCAACCGGTAAAGGTACATTTGGCAACACCACGATCAGCAAGGACACAATCATCAACGTGACGGCACCAATGAGGACGAACGCCAGGCTCTGCAACCGACAAAGGATCATCGATCGGGTCTCTGTTGTCTGATAGGCACGATTGAGCGCAGTGCGAAAAGCCTCAACACCGTTGCTGGAGAAGAAAAGCGCGAGTGCGCCTGCGCTGGAGAAGAAAAGCGCGAGTGCGCCTGCCAGCGTTAGCAAGCCGGGTCTCGGCTGATCCAGGACTGCATTGATTTCCCGTACGATCGGTACGGCCACCTTGTTGGGCCAAGTACCAAGCACCAGATCGGTCAGCGCCTGGGTCTGGGTTTCAGGAACAAGCAAAGCAGTCAGCGCCGTGGTAAAGATCAGGAACGGGAACAAGGCAAAAACCAGCGACAAGGCCAGGTGGCTGGCCATCGCCCAGCCATCTGACGCGCTGAAATGGTTGTAGGCCTCTCTGAAGGCCAGCACAAACGACTTCATTTTGCCTTTCCAGCGTCCCGGTTTCCCCACCCAAGAGTATGCGTTTATAGGCTTCGGACGCCCGGGCCGATACCGCGCGCACCGAGCCCGTCCACACCCCGAGCCTGAACGGCCCGGGCGATCTCTCTGTACCGGTCTGCCCTTCGTATCGCTGTCGCGAATGCCTCTTCTGAACGGCCGAGTTCGAATGCAGCCAATCCGGTGGGTTAACCACCATGGACGTCAAGCCCCCGGTTAATATACCAAAGGGCACCACACTCATTGTGTGATGCCCTTTCAAACTTGTTCTGCATTGAGATTTTCGTTGCTGATTTGAACCCGGCTCAAGATTGAACAGTCAGGTCAGTTGCAATTCTCATACCTCATGCATCCCCAGTAGTCACCAGTATTGTAACCCCAACGGGCTGTGCACCGCTGACTTACATTGGCACAACGGCCACTTAATATAGCAGCAGTACCGAGACCAAGTCCGATCCAGGGTGCTACACCATAACCACCGCGACGGCCGTAACCACCCCGTCGGCCGTAACCACCCCTTAGACCGTGACCAGCCCTTCGGCCAACACCACCACCCCGGCGTCCAACACCGCCTCTTCGGCCAACACCACCCCGGCGTCCAACACCGCCTCTTCGTCCGGCACCGCCCCGGCGTCCAACACCGCCGCGTCGCCTTTGTACAAGAGTGAAGATACCGTTGGTCGAAGTCGCCAATCTGTCAAAATTAAGAGCTGTCCCGCTGGTGAGCGGCACCGCGCCGGCTGCCCCGGGGGTCAAAGTGATAAAAAGCATGCTCACGCCAGCCAGAAGGCTGCCAAAAAAAATTCTTTTCTGTCTCATCAAAGTCTCCACTTGTCATAATTACCAATACTTCAATTTGAGTTTATGCATCTCCGATGTGGGCTGGTCCCGGATCCTGTCACCCTCAGTCTGATAATTACCATTCTTCAGGCGGTAAATGTTTGCAACTCATGCCAGCAGTGTCATAATCTTGTCCCACAGGGTTAATTGCGCTTCATGCTGCGCAGCACCTCGATTGGATTCGTCTCCTTCTGATCGGGGTTGACCAGGAACCCCAGCGTTACGGCCCATTTGAAATAGCCACGCTCCGGATTGGTACGGGTGTCCTGGGTTTCTTCTTCGTGTTTGGTCGAGTCGAGGCCAATGGCCATTCTCGCTACTCTTGGCAACATAGTTATCCCGGCATTCCCCATTTGGATCGCCTTCTGACACAGTAAAAGTCATCCAAGGTGGATTGCCAAGTCTTTTTCGACGTTGGTTCGCTCTGGCAGTTCCACAATTGGTGCGTGACGCCGCCAAGTCGGTCGTCTTGGCGGCCGAAGTCGTGATTTGGCCATGCGCCGAACACAGTTTTCCCGTCGCTGGTGTTTAATATCGTGGATTTGGCTGTGGTTCCGGTCATGCGCACGTTACTCCTGGTGGTGGCCCTCGCAGGGTGTTGATCATGTTTAGGATGGCCGCGAAGACATCGCGCGGGATGGCGACCTCGGCCATCTGGAAGATAGCGTAGCGGCCATGGCGCATCAGGCGCGCCCTGGTCTTGATCAGGCGTTCGCGCAGGGATGGCAGAGACCAGCGCTCGATCAGTTCGGGCGTCGCCGTTGTCCGCAGGAAGTTCGCCAGATTGTAGGCCAGAGCGTGAAGCTGGAGCCGCACAGCATTTGCGGCGAACCGCATACAGGAGAGCCGTGTCCATTTGAGCGCATACTTGCCCTCCTTGATGTGCTGCTCGACCGTGCCCCGACCATTGTAGAAAGCCAGCACTCGCTCATTCGGCATGCTGCGGTTGGTGACGATGAAGCCGATCGTCGGGACAACTCACCGGAATCCACCGACCCGGCAGATCGACAAGCGCCGCGAGGTTCTCTGGCTGGGTCAGCATCTCGGTCTCGAACCGACCCATGGCGCTGGCCGAGGCCGCACCGTCCTTGATTGCTCGACTACCGACAAGCTGGCGCATCACCGGATCGCGGCACAGCCGGTCTGCGTCATTGACATCCTCATATCCTGCAAGGCGGGAAAAGACCAACTGTCGCAGGAAGCCTGGCAAGCGGTGCCTTCCGTTCAGACCTGTGCGCATATCGGAAAGCAGACCCGCCGCCATCTCCGAGAGGCCAAGAGCGTCGTCCAGTTCCCGGTGCAGCAGCAACCCGCCATCCGAACTGATCGCCGAACCCCGGAATTCCACCTTCACCGAGCGGTCGAATTCCAGTCGAAGAGGCCCCGTTCAGTTTCACCCGCCGCGTCCCTCGCCATATCCCCGCCCCATCATCGCTAAGATATTGATGATTATAGACTATCACCCATCCGGGGTGCGCGATATCATTGTTTATCTGGGATACCCGGGTTATCATAATGACCAGGCTCAGGAAAAACGGCTGAACACACCCAAGGCGCGACCATTGGACAAACGGTTGTGCAGTGTCTTGTGCGCCAATAGCCCGTTGGAGCATCCTTCTATTGCAAACAGTTCCGCATCGCGCAGATAATGCCACTCACTACCCGCCAGTTACTCACGCTTGGCACATCCTGGGCTAAGGCAAAATGCAGCGCAATCCAGACCATGTCGGAGTAGCCCCGCACCGCCTTGAACGCATCTTGCTGCTAGAGTTTGCTGCGGTTTGCGGCAATCCAGTTGTAGATCGGAGTTCCAACAAGCCTGCTCAGACCAGGAATATAGAAAAACGGCACCAGCCACCACAGGCCGGGTACCCGTAATACTGCATACCGATAGGCTTCGAAGCCAGACAGTGCAGTTCCGTCCGCAAGCACCATATGCAACGCCTTGTTCATCTCCTCGTCACTAACCACCGACGACGGGTGAATACGAAAATTTCTGATATTGATCTGGCCGAGATTATCGAATGCCAGAAACCACGCCATCGACCGCACACAGAACTTGCACCGCCCATCGTAAATCATCTCCATAGGGCCCATCCGCTTCTTCCACCACGCTCCGAAACTGTCAATCCACTGCGTTCGCAAGAAACTGACGTGACCCATAATCATCACCCAAGAAAAATAGTAGAGGCCGAGGAAGAAAAAGAACAATAGATGCAGCAACACTGCGCCGGCCAAGAGCCAGGCACGCGTGGTTCGCTGCCAGATAAGGAATGGAAATGCGATTTCGATTAGAACGGTGCCGTAGGTCGCGATATTGACAATCCAGAAGTGTGCTGCAAACAAATCCAGCAAATTACCACTATAATACTCAGTCAGAGAGAATACGTACCAGATCGCGTCACCCTGCCACCATTCCTGCTCGCCAAGCTTGTGCGCTGCGCTGAAAAAGAACAGCACCGCCATCTGCAGCTGCATCAGGCGACGGCATGCAAATGCCCAACGGCTAGTAAACACTGGTATTTGAGCACTGAGATTTTCTTGCTTCGCCTGGCGCAAGGCCCGCACACGATCAAGGCTTAGCGCCTTACCAACTGGTGCCAG
>CAVOZK010000011.1:0-119748 GCA_963700935.1 uncultured Alphaproteobacteria bacterium
AGGCATTGGACCGGTTATAGGCCAGGATCGCATCGAAGTTCTGGGTCACCAGGAAAGCAGGGCCATGCCGTCCTACCGGCAACAACAGCCGCGCCCGCACCCCTGCATTGCCGAAGTTGCCGCCGGCCGCCGGTCTCACGCCCAGCTTGGTCCAGTCGGCGATAGACCTCGCGCCATCTGCGCCGGCCATGCGATAATTGAAGGTGCCCGGCAGCGCCACTTCCCAACCCCATGGCTGGCCTTGCTGCCAGCCGCGCTTCTTCAGGTAATGCGCGGTGGAACCCAGGGCATCGGGTACCGAGTTCCAGATGTCGCGCTTGCCGTCACCGGTCATGTCCACTGCGTAGGCGTTGTAGGTCATGGGAATGAACTGGGTATGACCCATGGCGCCGGCCCACGAGCCCTTGAACTGGTCGAGGCTGATATCGCCCGACTGCAGGATGTCCAGCGCCGCCAGCAGCTGCTTGCGGCCATAGTCGCGCCGCTCGCCGGTGAACGCCATGGTGGCCAGCGAGCGGATGATGCTCATGTTGCCGGTATAGCCGCCATAGTTGGTTTCCATGCCCCAGATGGCGGTGAACACATGCCGGTCAACGCCGAAGCGCTTTTCGATTGCCGCCATGGCCCGGGCGTGCTCGCCCAGCACCTCGCGGCCGCGCGAGATCCGTGCCGGCGTCACCCGTTTCTCGATGTACTCCCACACCGGGGTCACGAACTCGGCCTGCGACGACTGCCGCTCGAAGATCTTCGGGTCCGGCGTAACGCCCCGGAACGCGGCATCGAACAGCGATTTCGAAATGCCGTCTCGCCGCGCCTCCGGCCACAGGTCAGCCACGAACTGCTCGAACGCGGCATTGCGCGACAGCTGTTCCAGCGCACTCACGTCCATGGCGCGTGCCGGCGTCTTCCACGCCAGAACGGCAATGCCAAGCGCACCGGCCAGCGCGCCAATCGATACAAGGTCTGATTTCAGACGGTCCATCATGCCCCCACCAGGCTCAATAAACGTCAAGGGTTCAGTTTTTCACGCCGCCGGCTCCCCATCCCCGGGGCGCCCATGGCACAGTCATCAGGCGTTGCGGCTTTGCAGGTGTTTCTCCCAGGCAAGCGCCGTATTCACGATCAGGTCGAGGTCTGCATGCTTCGGTTGCCAGTGCAGGGTGGCCCGCGCCTTGTCGGCGTTGGCCACGATTTCGGCCGGGTCGCCGGGCCGGCGCGGCGAAAGGCGAACGTCCATCTTGCGACCGCACGCCTTCTCCACGGCGCCGATCACCTCGAGCACCGAGTAGCCCTTGCCATAGCCGCAGTTGAAAACCTGGCTTTCACCGCCCTGCTTCAGATAGGTCAGCGCGTCCAGGTGCGCCGCCACCAGGTCGGACACGTGGATATAATCGCGAAGGCACGTGCCATCTGGCGTGTCATAGTCGGTACCGAAAACCGACATGTGATCGCGGCTGCCCAGTGCCGTCTCGCAGGCCACCTTGATCAGGTGCGTGGCGCGCGGCGTCGACTGGCCGCTGCGGCCTTTCGGGTCTGCGCCGGCGACGTTGAAATAGCGCAACGCCACATAAGTCAGATCATGCGCGGCGGACGTATCGCGCAGCATCAACTCGGTCATCAGTTTCGAGGTGCCATAGGGCGAGATCGGCAGCAGGTCATCGCTTTCACGCACCGGCACGCTCTTCGGGTTGCCATAGACTGCTGCGGTCGACGAGAAGATGAAATGCGCAACGCCGCCCTTTACAGCCAACTCGATCAGCGAACGCGACTTGCAGGTGTTGTTGTCATAATAACCCAGCGGATCAGAGACGCTGTCCGGAACCACGATGGAACCGGCAAAATGCACAATCGCGTCAACGTCATGATGCTTGATGATCCTGGCCACCAGCGCCTGGTCGGCAATGTCGCCTTCAACCAGCTTCGCCTTGGGCGATACCGCCCAGGCCACCCCGGTCGACAGGTTGTCGAGCACCACCACATCGTGGCCGGCATCGGTCAGCGCCAGCACCATGTGCGAGCCGATATAGCCCGCGCCCCCCGTAACCAGTACACTCATCGTTCAATCACCCGGAATGGTTTGTCTGTCCGCGCAAGAACGGACTCCGCCTGTTTCAGGGATCATTCTGATTATGAAACCCAAACAAACCGTTTAGAAAGTTTTACCCGATAGGTACCTGCAACCTGAAAGATGCATTGCCATCGAGCAAACCAACCGAGGCCACAGCCACATGACCCGCAAGATCAAGAAAGCCGTATTCCCCGTCGCCGGACTTGGAACCCGCTTCCTTCCCGCCACCAAGGCGGTACCAAAGGAAATGCTGACCATCGTGGATCGCCCGGTCATCCAGCTTGCCGTTGACGAAGCCCGCGAAGCCGGCATCGAACACCTGATCTTTGTGACCGGCCGCAACAAGGGCGTCATCGAGGATCACTTCGACAAGCAGTACGAGCTGGAAGACACCCTGCGCCGCCGCAACAAGCTGGCCGAGCTGCAGTTGCTGGAAGCAGACCTGCCCGGCGCCGGCCAGGCCAGTTTCACCCGCCAGCAGGAGCCGCTGGGCCTGGGCCACGCCGTCTGGTGCGCCCGCGAACTGGTGGGCAACGAGCCCTTCGCGCTGCTCCTGCCTGACATGTTCATCCATTCCAGCCCCGGCTGCCTGAGCCAGATGATGCAGGTCTACGACGATCATGGCGGCAACGTCATCGCCGTCGAGGAAGTGCCGCAGGACCAGGTGTTCAAGTACGGCGTGGTCGGCAAGGGAGAGGCGGCCGGCCCCGGTTTCCGCATCACCTCGATGGTGGAAAAGCCCAAGGTGGAAGACGCACCCTCCAACCTGATCATCTCCGGACGCTATATCCTGCAGCCGGAAATCTTCGGCCTGCTCGACAAGCAGACCGCAGGCGCCGGTGGCGAGATCCAGCTGACCAACTCGATGCTGACGCTGCTCGGCCAGCAGGATTTCTTCGGCCTGAAGTTCTCCGGAACCACCTATGACTGCGGCGACAAGGTCGGATTCCTCGCTGCCAACGTGGCGCTCGGCCTGTCGCGGCCGGACATTGCGCCGAAGTTCCGGGCAACGCTGAAGGCAATCCTTGATGGCAACGGCGGGGTTTAGCCCCGCCACCGTTACAGCCGGAAGCGAAGGCCTGAACTGACCCGGTGCTCGGTGGTGCTGTCTCCCGCATCAGGCTGGGTCATGCTGAACTCGTAGCCAGCTGTGAGCTCCACGTCCCGGTGAATGGCATAGGCGGCGCCCAGCGTGGCGCCGAAGCCGGTCTCGCTGGAGATGTCGTCATAGTCGGTATAGCCCATCGACGCACCGGCCTCGAGCGCCAGGTTGTCCAGCATCTGGTGGGTGACCAGCACGCCGGCCGTCCAGTTGGTCGCGCCAGACACCAGCGGATCGGAACTTTCCTCGATCTGCGAGGCCGCGGTGACCTGCACGGTGGTCAGCCCGGTCGGGGCCCAGCTCACATTGGCATCCATGCCCAGCGCCGACTGGCTGCGCAGCGTCGCATCCTCGTAATCGCGGAATTCATAGCGCGCCGCCACTTCGCCTGACCAGATCGAGCCGTCGTTGAAGGTAATGCCGGAGCGGATCACGACACCCTGCGAGTCGCGCTTGAGGCCATTGCGATCAACGTTCTGGTCGTGCAGGCGCGGAGAGTAGGTCACCTCGACGAAGGGCTGCACGGCCTCCGACATCTGGTAGCCGACCCGCAATCCCACTGCCGGCGCCACATAGTCACGGTCGTCGTTCAGTTCTTCACCAAGCGCACCGAGATCAAGGTTGCCGAAATTGAACCAGGTTGCAGCCGCCGTCGTCTGCGTCACGATGCGGCCCATCACGTGGGTGAGGCGCGCCAGCACATTGTACGCGGTGTCATTGCGTGGACCAATCGCCGTGTCCGGCACTTCGAAGTCGGTCGCCGTGGCCTGCGACCAGCCAAGGCCTGCCGACCAGTCGAGCGTGGTCGTCGAGCGGATGTCCAGCCGGCCAGAGGCAGCAACGGAACCGTTGTTGATGTTCTGCTCGTTGAACTCGTCCCAGAACACCAGTTCACCCTGGCCTTCGAACGCCAGCGCATGGCGCTCCCAGTCACTGCGCAGCGCGATCCTGGGCGCCAGCCGCAAGCCGAAATCATCACGGGTATTGGCGGCCGACGAGGTCACGTTGGAACTGTAGACGCTGCCCACCTCAAGTTCGGGAAACAGGATGAAGGCGCCACGGCGGATGCCAAGCGGCGCAAACGGATCTGTATCCGCAGCAGCCCGGCGCACCGGCTGATCGTCTTCGGCGGGTGGCAATTGTCCGGTTGCGGCCAGCAGCGACAGCCTGCGCCGATCCTCGGCCTCGCGGTTGATGGAATCATAGCCGCTATAGGCCAGCACCAACTCGTCGCGAACATCCAGGTCGGCACCCTGGTCGAAAACGCTGCGGCTGGATTGCGTCGTGGTTTCAGCACTGTTGACGCCAATTCCGGCCGCCTCATCAGCCCGGCGCTGTTCGGCTTCGGCAGTCCGGGGAGCAGGCTGCTGGACGAAGGCCGGCGGCGCCACCGGCACGCGGGCATCGGCGAAGGGGTCTTCGATGGTCACCGTCTGGCGCAAGCCCGATGCCTCCTGTGCCACTGCCAGTACAGGCACACAAAGCACCATTGCGGCCAGGCTGGCCGAAGCAACAAATCCACGCATCACCTTTATCCGTCCCCTCGCGGCAAGTTCGGCGGGCAGGTCTGCTCCGGGCCACGCAGGAGGTCAGTGCGCATGGCCGGTCGCTTTTCCGTCCCGTCGATCGCGACAATGGAGGATTATGGTTAACAGCTCGTCAAAAGGTTGTAGCAGCCCTGCCAGCACGTCATGCAGGTTCAGACTGCAACACCATGCCGGAGACCCCGGTAATCCGGACTTTCGATCCGGCAGGCGCGTCGCTTCCTGTGACCAGCCAGACTGAATCGTCGAGCCTGACCTTGCCACGGCCGTTGCTGATTGCCTCGAACAGGACCGCCGTCTGGCCCACATAGGCCTGCGCGCGCTGGTTCAGGAAGGGCTGGTCGGTCTCCGATGCCGACCGGGTCTTCATGTAGGTCCGGCCGAGGAACACGTAGAGCGTGCTGAGCACGACGAACAGCAGCAGTTCCACCTGCCATCCGGTTTGCAGGAACAGCGCCAGCAGGCCAACGCTGAGCGCGGCAATGCCGAACCACACCAGGAAGACACTCATGACCAGCAATTCGGCAACTAGCAGGATGGCGGCGATGATCCACCAGGTCCACACCCCGAAAATATCGAGCAACTGTTCCATGCTGTGCTCCCTGCCTCCAGCTCCGGTGCGGCCTGTCAGGTCTTGACCCGCGGAACGCCGGAACCGCCCCGCCTTGCAGCGCCGTCATTGTCGCCGCCAAATGCCTCGCGCGCAATCTCGGCGATGCCGCCGATGGAGCCGATCACGTTGGCTGCCTCGACCGGCAGCATCAGCACTTTCTGGTTGGGCGACTTGGCCAGGCTCTCAAGCGCCTTGATGTAGTTGTTGGCGACGAAATAGTTGATCGCCTGCACGTCGCCGGCGGCAATCGCTTCCGACACCATGCGGGTCGCATTGGCTTCCGCCTCGGCGCTGCGCTCGCGTGCTTCTGCATCGCGGAAGGCCGCTTCTCGCCGCCCCTCCGCATCCAGCATGATTGCCTGCTTTTCGCCTTCCGCCTTGAGGATGGCGCTTTCGCGCGCGCCCTGCGCCTCGAGGATGGCGGCGCGCTTGTCGCGTTCGGCCTTCATCTGCCGGGCCATCGAGTCCACCAGGTCGCGCGGCGGGTTGATGTCCTTGATCTCGATGCGGGTCATCTTCACGCCCCACGGCGTCGTTGCCTGGTCCACCACGCCGAGGATGGCGTGGTTGATCTCGTCACGCTGCGACAGTAGGCTGTCGAGGTCCATCGATCCCATCACCGTGCGGATATTGGTCATGGTAAGGTTGAGGATGGCATTCTCGATCTGGTTTACTTCATAGCTGGCGCGGGCCGCATCGAGCACCTGGTAGAACGCCACGCCGTCGACCTGCACCATGGCGTTGTCGCGGGTGATGACCTCCTGGCTCGGCACTTCCAGCACCTGTTCCATCATGTTCATCTTCGACCCGATGCGGTCGATGAATGGCACGATGATGCCGAGGCCCGGGCCCAGGGTCTTGATGTAGCGGCCAAACCGCTCGACCGTGAATTCGAACCCTTGCGGAACTGTGGTGATGGCCTTGAAGATGCCGATGACCACCAGCACCAGCAACACCAGCAAGAAAACTCCAAAGCCTTCCAACATGGCGTTGGCTCCTCATCGCAAGGGGAACTGGCGAAATGCCGGGCTACCCCGCTACGTTTACGTGACAGGGCAGAAAATTATCCTGATTCGATGTGAATACGACCGGAAAACCCGCCATGCGGCAGGTCTCTGTCAGACCCAGCCCTGCAGCTCCCGGTCGATGAGGTGCTTGAGCATTTTCACCGATGACTTGCTATCATTCAGGCAGGGCACCACGGAGAAATTCTCGCCGCCGTGTTCCTCGAAGGTCTCGCGCACGCCAATGGCGATTTCCTCCAGCGTTTCGACACAGTCTGCCGAAAAGCCCGGGGTGATGATGACCATGTTCTTCACGCCATCCTTGGCGAGGCTTTCGACAGTCTCGTCGGTATAGGGCTTGAGCCATTCTGAAGGGCCAAAGCGCGACTGGAAGGTGATGATCAGTTCCTTCTCGCTCATGCCAAGCCGCTCGCGCAGCAACCGCGCCGTCTTGTGGCACTGGCAGTGATAGGGATCACCCTTCATCAGGTAGTCCTTGGGCAGGCCGTGGAACGACGCCACGATCACTTCCGGCTTGTAGTCGATGGTCTTGAGGTGCGCCTTCACGCTGTCTGCCAAGGCTTCGATATACACCGGGTCATCGTGATAAGGCGGCACCGTGCGGATGGCCGGCTGCCAGCGCATGGTCATCAGCGCCTCATAGGCCTTGTCCAGCGCCGTTGCCGTGGTGGTCGCAGAGTACTGCGGATACAGCGGGAACAGCACGATACGGTCACAACCCTGCGCCTTCAGGTGCTCAATGCGCTCCTTGACCGGCGGCAGCCCGTAGCGCATGGCCCAGTCCACCACGATGTTGGGGTTCTTGCCGAACAGCCCAGCCAATTGCTCCGCCTGTGACCGGGTCGTGGTCTTCAGCGGGCTTTCGTTGAGTTCGTTGTTCCAGATCTGCTCATAGGCGTGACCGGACTTCTTCGGCCGGGTGGTCAGCACGATGCCGTTCAGGATGACCCACCAAAGCGCCTTGTTCGTCTCGATGACGCGGGGGTCGGACAGGAACTCCTTGAGGTAACGCCGCATCGGCCAGTAGCTGGTGGCTTCCGGCGTTCCCAGGTTCATGATCAGCACACCGATCTTGCCGCCGATCACCCGGGGGTGGTCTGCGGGCAGCCGGTAGGCGCGGGTATCCGTCTTGTCGAGCATGGTCTTGCTGTTTCCCGTCTCGGTCCGTTCAGGCTGGCCTGCCATGTCCTTGCGTGCTGATGTGCGCGTCATGACGTGGCCGGCCGTTCGTCGGCGATCACCAGACCATCGTTCGGAAGGCTGCCCGGGCTCACCAGTTCGACATTGCCGCGAACCTTGCAGACCTGCTGCACGGTGCGGGCAACCGCTTCTGCAAGACCTTCGGCCTGGGGGTTGGCGCACTCCGCCATCACCACCAGCGTGTCCTGTTCGTTGGCCCGGCCAACCACCAGCCGGATGC
The DNA here is from genome assembly GCA_963700935.1 of uncultured Alphaproteobacteria bacterium. Taxonomy (GTDB): domain Bacteria; phylum Pseudomonadota; class Alphaproteobacteria; order Rhizobiales; family Aestuariivirgaceae; genus Anderseniella. The sequence continues at coordinate 7,773 of CAVOZK010000011.1, forward strand.
GGCCAAGTTCGCCATGAGACTTCATAACGTCTGCGGCCTGAGAAGGATGCACGAACATGCCCTTGATTTTGGTGGTCTGGTCCGCCCTGCCCATCCAGCCCTTGATCCGCACGTTGGTGCGCCCGCATGGGCTTGGCCCCGGCAGTACGGCGGACAGGTCTCCCGTGGCCAGACGTATCATCGGATAGACTTCATGGAAATTGGTCACGACCACCTCCCCCACCTCGCCGTCCGGCAGCACGTCACCGGTTCCCGGCCTGACAATCTCGACGATCATGTCCTCGTTGACGATCATCCCCTCCACCGCTTCGGACTCGTAGGCGATAACGCCGACATCCGCCGTCGCATAGCATTGCTGCACACGCACCCCCCGCGACTTGTACTCCGCTCGCAAGGACGGGAACAAGGCTCCCCCGGACACCAGCGCACGCTCGATTGAGCTGGTGTCCCGGCCCGCCTCTGCGGCCTTGTCCTGCAGGATCTTGAGGAAGTCCGGCGTACCCGTATAGGCGACCGGCTTGAGTTTCTCGATGGTATCGAGTTGCAGTTCGGTGTTGCCGATACCGGCCGGGATGACGGCGCACCCCATGGCGCGTGCGCCCTCGTCAAGAATGAAGCCGCCCGGCGTCAGGTGATAGGCGAAACAGTTGTGCACGATGTCACCCTTGCGAAAGCCGGCCGCATGAAGTGCCCGCGCCGCGCGCCAGGGATCTGCCGCCAGCCCCATCGGTTCGAATATCGGCCCCGGCGACATGAACAGCCGGCCCCAGTTTTCCGGCCCGCCCGCGGCAAAGCCGCCAAACGGCGGCTCAGCCTCCTGAAACGTCTTGAGATCAGGCTTGCGCAATACCGGCAAGGCCGCCAGCGCCTTGCGGCTGGAAACGGCTCCCGCATCAATTCCCGCCAGATGGCGCGCCCAGCCTGGCGCCGACGACACGGCATGAGCAACCTGGCCAGGCAGCCGGGCCATCAGATCGCGCTCCCGGACCGCGGGATCGCGTGCTTCAAGACTATCGAAATAATCTGCCATAAGGTTAAAGGTCCAATTTTTTAGATTTGACTTAACGTAATTCAAACCCGGACAGGTTTTAATAGCACGCTGAAACCCTTCGACCAATGACCGCAGAATCAAATGCCAGCTGCGGTCAGGCAAAGGAGCCGTGCGACCCCTCGCTCGTGATCAATACATGGTTGCTACCGCACTGACCACAGCACTCTTGTCGGCCAGAAGCCTGCTGGCCGGCCCATCAACAGGCGAAAGCGGCCAGAGGCGCTTCGGCGTATCGTCACCACCGCCCGGCACAGACATGACGGCGGACCTGCTTCACAGCAGCCTGCTGCTTTCGCTTGATGGCGATGATGCTGCACCTGGTGACTTCCTGTTCACCGCACGGCCGGTCGAGCCCATCGAACTGACCATCTGGCACCCCGACCCGCAGCGGCAACGGGCGCTGGACACGGCAGCGCTGGCCCACAGGCTGATTTTGCTCGCCAATGGCTCCCTGCCCCTGGCATCCCCTGCTGCCTTGTTGCATCGCGCCATCAGTGGCGGCGGCGACGTCCGCAATCTCGAACTATCCTGGCAGGATGACGGCGGTGAGCCGCGAACCTGGCTGGTAAGCACCATGCGGCAGCAGCCGTCCCGTGATCAGCTACCCGTCATTGCCGGGCTTGTCCGTGATGTCAGCCATGCCCGCGCATTCATCGATACGATTGCCCAGGCCACGGTGCTGACACCGGGACACGTCGCCCGCAACGAACTGCTGAGCAGCAGCATGGCCACGTCGATGCGGCAGCAGGCCCACCTGATCTCCAGCATTTGCGACCTGCTGGGCGAACAGTCCCCGCCGGCGCATGGCAATGCCGGCTGTCGCCGCGGAGATTATGTATCAGACGTCCGCGCCACTGTGCAGGAACTGATAGAATCGGCTGACTTGCTGCGGGACTACGCCCAGGCAGAGCATGGCTGTCTGAGGCTTGAGCCTCAGCGATGGCAGGCTGGTGACATTGTCGCGCGCACGTTGCCGGGAATGAAGCGCTTGCTGCAGCGGCACTCGATCGGGTTGACCCATGACGGCAGCGGGAACGGTGCGATCATCCTTGCAGACCTGCCCAGGTTGTCGAGATTGCTGAACCTGCTGGCCGCCGCCATCGTGCCGGCAATCATGCCGGGCGCATGGATGGACCTTCGCTGCACAACCGCCCCGCAAGGAGGGATCATCTTCTCATTCATCTACGAGGGTACAAGCCTGAGCGAAGCCCAGCTTGCCAGCGCCAGCGGTAACGGCAGCAACACCATGGTGGAAGCAGACGGCATCACCCGCGGCAGTCCGGACCTTGCCCAGCCGGCGCTGAGCGGACCTTTTCGCAAGAACATGCTACATGCCCATGCCGCCACCCTGCGCCAGCAAGGCAAGGCTGCCGGGCAAATCCAGGCAGTGTTCCTGCATCTTCACTACATCAGGGAATGAGCACCCGGCGCCTGGCTCAGGCGAGCCACCGCTTGCGCCGCTTGTACGCCTTCACATTGCGGAACGAGCGCCGGTTCTCGCCGGAAACACCAAGGTAGAACTCCTTGACGTCCTCGTTGTCACGCAGCGCCTTGGCTTCGCCGTCCATCACCACGCGGCCGTTCTCGAGAATGTAGCCATACTTGGCATAGCGCAGCGCGATGTTGGTGTTCTGCTCCGCCAGCAGGAAGGACACCCCCTCCTGCTCGTTGAGCGCCTTCACGATCTCGAAGATTTCTTCCACCAGTTGCGGCGCCAGCCCCATCGACGGTTCGTCCAGCAGGATGGTCGTCGGCCGCGACATCAGCGCCCGGCCGATGGCACACATCTGCTGCTCTCCGCCGGACGTATAGCCGGCCTGGCTGTCGCGCCGCTCACGCAGGCGCGGAAAATAGTTGTAGACCATCTCCAGGTCACGAGCGATTGCGGCACGGCCATCCTTGCGGGTGAAGGCGCCTGTCAGCAGGTTTTCCTCCACGCTCAGATGACCGAAGCAGTGCCGGCCCTCCATCACCTGTATGCAACCGCGCCGCACCAGGTCATTCGGATTGAGCGTATCGACGCGTTCGCCCTTGAAGGTGATGGTGCCCTTCGTTACCTGCCCGCGCTCGGCCTTGAGAAGGTTGGAAACTGCCTTGAGCGTGGTGGTCTTGCCCGCACCATTTGCGCCCAGCAGCGCAGTGATGCCACCTTGCGGCACATCCAGCGACACCCCCTTCAGCACCAGGATCACATGGTCGTAGATCACCTCGATGTTGCTGATCGACAGAACCGGCGTCTGGTTCGGAGCATCTTCGGCATGAGCTGTATTGGCCATGTCGTCGCGGACCTTCAGTTGCAAACGTGTCGGGAAAATGCCCTGCCTGCATGATCTTCGATGCAGGCAGGACCTCGTCGTCACATCAGGCGGTAAACGCCGGCATCAGCCGCAGGTCTGGGTTTCCCAGCCCGGCTTGTCCTTGATGTACTCGTCCGCAGCCTGTTCGAGCAGCGGGCGGACCACATCCTGCATCGGGCTGAACCAGTCCGAAACCTTCTGCCACTGCTTGCCGTCCCACTCCTGGACGTACACCTGATGGTGACCGCTATGGTCTTCGCAGGTGACCTTGAGCGGCGCCATGAAGCCTTCAAGGCCGATCTCCTTGATCCGCTCGGCGGTGATGTTGAGGTTCTCGAGACCGATCCGCATATCCTCGGCATTGATGACCTTCTTGCCGGTCTTCTCCTGCGCCGTGCGAATGGCCTCGGCGACCAGCACCGAGTTGTAGACGCCCCGGTTGTACAGGTTCTCGCCTACCTTGAACTCATCGCTGACCTGGCTCTTGCCGGCTTTCACCACCTTTTCCATGATATCCTGGATCGCCGGATAGCCGGTGCCGGTGCCATGGAAATTGAGCGTCCGGAAACCGATCGCCCCGTCGCCGGCCGGCCGGGCGTCGTCATCGCCGCCGGACCACCAGACACCAATGAATTTCTTCATGTCGAAGCCGATATTGGCTGCTTCCTTCACCGCCGTCGGGTTCATCGCGCCCCAGCCCCACATCACCATGTAGTCCGGGTTGTCGCGCTGCACGTTGAGCCAGATCGATCCCTGGTTCTGCATTTCCTTGCCGGGCACCGCGTACAGGAAGAGTTCGAAGCCATATTTCTCCTTGAACTGCTCAAGCAGCGGAATCGGCTCCTTGCCATAGCCGGCATCGAGATAGATGTAGCCGATCTTCTTGCCTTTAAGATTCTCCAGCCCGCCTTCCTGCTCGGCAATGTGCTTGACGATCGCCGAGGCGCCGTCCCAGTAGGTAGCCGGCGGGTTGAATATCCACGGGAACTTGGTGCCCACAGCGGCAGCCGACAGGCCGTATGCCATCGACAGCACTGGTATCTTGTCAACCGAGGCCTTGGGGATCAGCTGCAAGGTGATGCCGGTCGAGTACGGATTGTAGACAAGGGCACCCTTGCCCTTGGTCTTCTCGTAGCACTCCACGCCCTTTTCGGCGTTGTAGCCGGTCTCGCATTCCTCGATCTCGATCTTCACGCCGCCAATGCCGCCATCGCGCTCGTTGAGCATGGTCAGGTAATCGGCCATGCCGTTGCCGATCGGCACGCCGGAACCGGCGAACGGTCCGGTCCGGTAGGTAAGGAGTGGAACGTAAAGCAACTCGGCATACGCCTCGCCGATGGCCGGAACCGCAATGGCAGCGGCCAGCGCCGTGCCGAGAAGCATGGACTTCAATCTCATGGCTAGTCCTCCCTTTGTTGGCCTCCGGATCTCCGGAGGATACTCATTTGCACTTGTTGCCGTGCAAAGCCTGTAGTCATGCGCCGCCATCTTGCCTGAACGATACCCGCATCAGTACGGGAATGGCCAGACCAGCAGCTTCTGCTTCGCGATCCGCCAGAGCCGCGCCAGTCCGTGCGGCTCGACGATCAGGAAGAAGATGATAAGCGCACCGATGATCATCTGCGCAATATGCTCTACTGCCGTGGCAGAAAGGCCAAGCCCCATCGCCTCGGGGATATAGCGCAGCACCACCGGCAGGCCCCAGATGAAGGCCGCGCCCAGGAAGCAGCCCATCAGGCTCCCCAGTCCGCCGATGATGATCATGAACAGCACCAGGAACGAGACCCGGATGGCGAAGGCGGACGGCTCGGCTGCCCCGTACCACAGGAATACCAGCAACGCCCCGGCGACGCCGCAGTAGAAGCTCGACACCGCAAAGGCGAGAAGCTTCGTCCTGAGCATCCTGATGCCCATCAACTCCGCCGCGATATCCATGTCGCGGACCATCATCCACTGCCGTCCGATGCGGCCGCGTATGAGGTTGGAAGCGAGCCACGTCAACGCCACCACGATGGTCAGCGCAACCAGGTAGCGGACCTCGGGCGTTGCGGACGGCCCGGTCACGATCATGCCGAACGCCTCGCGCTGCGGGACCTCGATGGCGCCCGAGGGGTTGTAGTTGTACAGCCAGCCGATGCGGATGAAGCACCACTCCAGGAAGAACTGCGCCGCCAGCGTGGCGATGGCCAGGTAGAAGCCCTTGATACGCAGGCTGGGCAGACCGAAGATCACGCCGATTCCGGCCGAGAAGAACCCCGACAACACCATCAGCAGGATGATGTTGGCGTCGGGAAAGATGGTGGTCAGCTTGTAGCAGGCATAGGCGCCAACGCCCATGAACCCGCCGGTGCCCAGCGACAGCTGGCCGGCATACCCGGTCAGGATGTTGAGGCCCACGGCAGCAAGCGCAAAGATGATCACCGGGATCATGATCGACGTCAGGAAGAAGTCGGACCCCAGCCATGGCACAAGCACGAATGCCGCAAACAGGATGACGGCTATGCCGACCCGGTCCTGCAGGATCGGGAAGATCGCCTGGTCAGCCGCATAGGTGGTCTTGAACTGGCCTGTCTCGCGATAGAACATGATGCGCTTTCCTCAGACCCGCTCGATTATCTTTTCGCCGAACAGCCCCTGCGGCCGGAACAGCAGGAACGCCAGCGCGATGAAATAGGCCAGCCACGAGTCGATGCCGCCGCCCAGCAGATGGCCCCAGTAAAGCTCGCCGATCTTCTCGCCCACACCGATGATGAGGCCGCCGATGATGGCGCCGGGGATCGAGGTGAACCCCCCGAGGATCAACACCGGCAACGCCCTGAGCGCGATGATTTCCAGCGCGAACGAAACGTCCGACTTGGCCGACCACATGATGCCGGTCACCAGCGCCACGATACCGGCGGCAAACCACACGATCACCCAGATCTGGTTGAGCGATATCCCCACCGAAAGTGCTGCCTGGTGGTCGTCCGCCACCGCCCTCAGCGCCCGTCCGATGCGCGTCTTGTTGAAGAACACGGCCAGCGCAGCCACCATGATCACCGCGATGATGGTGGCGGCCACGTCGAGCTTCTGCAGGATCAGCGGCTGGCCGGCGATCTCAAACCGGTAGATGCCGCGCGGCAATCCCAGTTCCTCGGTGATCATCACCTTCGGCTCGCCGCCGAATACGAACTCGCCGAAGCCGATAAGGAAATAGGTTAGACCGATGGTCGCCATGAACAGGATGATGTCGGGCTGGTTCACCAGCGGCCGCAGCACCACCCGCTCGACGCTCACCGCCAGCAGGTACATCACGCCGATGGTGAACAGCAGCGCCACGTAGGCCGGCATGCCCAGCGCATACAGGCCGACCAGCGTCAGCGCCGCGAAAACCACCATGATGCCCTGGGCAAAGTTGAACACGCCCGAGGCCTTGAAGATAAGCACGAAGCCAAGCGCGATCAGCGCGTACAGGACGCCCGCGGCCAGGCCCTCCCAGATGACCTTGAGCAGGAACACCGGACGGTCGGCCATCATCATGAAGGGGTTGATGAAGATGTCGTACAGCAGGTCCATCACCGCCTCCTAGTGCGCCACGCCGAGATAGGCATCGATCACGTTCTGGTTCGAACTCACCTCTTCCGGAGTCCCGTCCGCAATCTTCTCCCCGTGATCCAGCACCACCACCCGCGTCGACAGGTCCATCACCACGCCCATGTCATGCTCGATCAGGGCGATGGTGGTGCCGAACTGGTCGTTCACATCGAGGATGAAGCGCGACATGTCTTCTTTCTCCTCGAGGTTCATACCTGCCATCGGCTCGTCGAGCAGCAACAGGTCAGGCTCCGCCGCCAGCGCGCGGGCAAGCTCCACCCGCTTCTGCAGGCCGTAGGGCAGCCGCCCCACCGGTGTCTTGCGGATGTGCTGGATCTCGAGGAAGTCGATGATGTGCTCGACCTTCTCGCGGTGCTCGATTTCCTCGTTGCGGGCCGGGCCGTAATGCAGCAGCTGCCAGAAGAAGTTCCGGTGCATCTTGAGGATGCGGCCCGACATGATGTTGTCCAGCGTCGACATTCCCTTGAACAGCGCGATGTTCTGGAAGGTGCGGGCGATGCCCTGCGAGGCTGCCTCGTAGGGCCTGACATTGTTGCGGGTGCGCCCCTTGAAGGTGATCTCGCCAACCTGCGGCTGATAGAAACCGTTGATGACGTTCAGCATCGACGTCTTGCCGGCGCCGTTCGGACCGATGATGGCGCGTATCTCACCCTTGTGGATGTTGAAGCTGACATCCTTGATCGCCTGCACGCCGCCGAACGACAGCGACACGTTCTTCACGTCCAGAAGCACTGCAGGCGCTGGCGAGGCGCCCTTGCCGGCTTCGGCTGGAGCAACTGCCACGTTCATTCCGCCGCCTCCCTCAAGGCTGAGTCACCAGCGCCGTGGCGCTGCATGTCGCGTATCTCCACGTTGCCTTCGATGGCGCCGCGCCGGCCATCCTCAAACGTCACTTCGGTCCTGATTTTCCGGCGCTTCACCGATGGGTCATAGAGCGCATCGATAAGCACGGCGTAACGCTCGTTGACCAGCGAGCGGCGCACCTTGGCGGTGCGGGTGATCTCCCCGTCATCCGGGTCCAGTTCCTTGTGCAGGATCAGAAACCGCGCAATCTGTGCACCGGCGACCCGCTCTTCGCCCGCGAGCTCGCGGTTCACCTCGTCCACGTGCCCTTCTATCATCCTGTAGACCTCGGGATGAGCCGCCAGTTCCTGGTAGCTGGCATAGACGATGTTGTTGCGCTCGGCCCACGAGCCCACCGAGGTGAGGTCGATATTGATGAAGGCCGTCACGAAGTCGCGTCCATGCCCGAAGGCGACCGCCTCCTTGATATTCGGATAGAACTTCAGCTTGTTCTCGATGTACTTGGGCGGGAACATCGTGCCGTCGTTGAGCTTGCCGACGTCCTTGGCCCGGTCGATGATCTTCAGGTGGCCATGCTCGTCGAAGAAGCCGGCGTCTCCCGAATGCACCCAGCCGTCCTTGGTCTTGGTGTCCTTGGTCGATTCCGGGTTCTTGTAGTACTCGGTGAACACGCCGGGCGAGCGGTACATCACCTCGCCATTGTCGGCGATCCTGATCTCCACGCCGTCCATCGGCTTGCCCACCGTCTCGGCCGAGATCTCGCCGTCCGGCTGGGCGGTAATGTAAACAGCTGCCTCGGTCTGCCCGTAAAGCTGTTTCAGGTTGATGCCGAGCGAACGGTAGAAGCGGAAGATTTCCGGGCCTATCGCCTCGCCTGCCGTATAGGCCACGCGAACCCGTGACAGGCCATAGCGGTTCTTCAGCGGCCCGTAGACAATAAATTCTCCCAGCGCATACTTGAGCCGGTCCAGCAGACCCACCTTCTTGCCATCGAGGATATCACCGCCGGCCCTGCGCGCATGCTCCATGAAATAGTGGAACATCTTCTTCTTGATGGCGCTGGCGTCTTCCATCGACACCATCGTCATGGTGATCAGGTTTTCGTAGATGCGCGGCGGCGCGAAAGCATAGGTGGTGCCGATCTCGCGCCGGTCGGCAATCACGGTCTCGGGGCTCTCGGGACAGTTGACGCAATATCCCGATGCATAGGACTGGGCGTAGGAGAACACGTGATCGCCCACCCAGGCCATGGGCAGGTAGGCAATTGTCTCTTCCGCCTCGGTGAGGTTGTCGAAGCGGTTGGCGGTATCGGCCGCCCACATGCAGGCCTCCTGCGACAGCACAACGCCCTTCGGCTGGCCGGTGGTGCCGGAGGTGTAGAGAATGATGGCAGTGTCCTTCCCGGACCCGCTGGCGACATCGGCCAGCCAGGCAGTCCCGGCTTCACCGTTCTGCTGCATCAGCTTGCGGCCAAGCGCCTGCACCGACGCATAGGACTGCAGGCCCGGCTGGTCATAGTGCTGCAGTCCGCGCTCCTCATCATGGATGATGTGCCCGATCCCGCTATAGGTCTCCCGGATCTCCAGCAGCTTGTCGACCTGCTCCTGGTTCTCCACGACCGCAACCGTGGCGCCGGCGTGCTCGAGCACGTAGGCCATCTCTTCGGCCACCGAATCCTGGTAAACGGGCACCGGAATGGCGCCGAGCGACTGCGCCGCACAGATGGCCCAGTACAGCCGTGGACGGTTGTCGCCAACGATGGCCATGCGGTCGCCCCGCTTCAGGCCAAGCTGCTTCAGCCCGATGGCCAGCGCCCTGACCTCGTCAAGCACCTGCGGCCAGGTCCAGGTCTGCCAGATGCCGAGGTCCTTCTCACGCATCGCTGCACGGGCCGCGAACACCTTTGCATTGCGCAGGAGCAGTTTCGGAAAGGTATCGTGAGCCGAAGCTTGTGAAGCTTCACCAGACATATGTTTCCACCCTGAACAGGCGGCAACCGGGCCGCCCGGATCTTGTTCTAAAGTCCGGTCTGACGCCGGATGATGGAATTAGTCTGCAGAAAAAATATCTTCAGCACCAGAGGTCTATTGACAGACAAACCCCCAGCTTGTGTTCTATTTGAGTATTCGTGCGCTCGATCGGAAACTGTTCGAGTCACCAAAGGCAACCAGGCCTTTCACATCAAGCACTTTCACGCCATCGGCAGTAATCCGCAGCAACCCCTGATCTGCCAGTTCACGCAGGCAGCGGTTGGTCATCTGCCGCGACAGGCCGGCAAAGATGCCGAGGTCTTCCTGCGGCATGACGAGAATGTCTGGCGTGCGGGGAAACAGCACCGGATTGTACAGCGAGGCAATGGTATAGGCGAGGCGGGCGCTGGCATTGCCGGTCCTGTCGCTGACAACGGTGGCGATGAAGTGGCCCAACCGCTCATTGAGCAGACCAACAAGATACTGGTTGAATCCGACCGAATGACGGGTAAGCCAGCGGAACATGTCACCCGGCAAAACAGCAACCCTAGCATCGGTGACGGCCACCACGTGATAACGGCGCGGCTCGTTCTTCAGGATCGAGCCTTCACCGAACCACGCCCCGCCTATGACCGCCGAGAACCCCGCCACCTGCCCGTCGTCCGACACCAGCCCCACGCGCAGCACACCCTCTATCGCGCCATGCCAGGCATCAACCTTGTCGTCGAGGTGCAGCAGATGCTCGCCGCGGGTCAGTTGCCTGAACCTTGCGGCAGGCGCCACATGACGCAGTTCCGCAGGCGTGATCGACCCCGACCAGACCGCGATCCGCGCCAGTTCATCCGCCGTCATTCTGCAGCCAGGAACACCGGCGCGCGCAACTTGCCCGCCTTGTAGGCCTCGACCAGCATCGCCTCGCGCGCTCTGGCTTCCTTCAGGTGCCGCTCCTTGACGTGCCCATAGCCGCGAATGTGTTCGGGCACCTCGGCGATCTCGGTGGCCAGCGCCAGGTTGGAGGCGGACAGGCTGCCCAGCAGCGACAACACGGTAGCCTTGTAGTCCTCGATCAGGCGGCGCTCGGTCCGGCGTTCTTCGGTGCGCCCGAACGGATCAAGCGCACTGCCGCGCAGGAACCGGAACTTCGCCAGCACGCCCATGACCTGACGGATCCACGGTCCGAACTCCTGCTTCTGGAGGTGGCCGGTCTCGGGGTCGCGCCGGGCAAACAGCGGCGGCGCCAGGTGATGACGGATCTCGAACTGGCCCTTGAACTTTGCCGCCACCTGCCGTTCGAAACTGCCATCGGTGTAGAGCCGCGCTACCTCGTACTCGTCCTTGTAGGCCATCAGCTTGAACAGGTAGCGGGCAACCGCCTTGCTCAGCGCCTCGGAGCCCGGCTTCACCGAGTGCTCCTTCGCCCGCACTTGCGCGACAAAGCCTTTGTATCCGTCCGCATAGGCCGCGTTCTGATAGCTGGTCAGAAACGCCGCCCGCCGTGCAATCATCTCGTCCAGCGTCTCGGGCCTTGCCGCTTCGCTGCGGGTGGCGGAGGCAATCACCGCCTCGACGGCCTTCAGGTCATGCGCCGCCCGGCGCCCCCACAGGAACGCCTGCTGGTTCATCTTGACCGCCACGCCATTCAGTTCGATTGCACGGTTGATGGCTTCCCCGGAGACCGGCACCAGTCCCTTCTGCCAGGCAAAGCCCAGCGTGAACAGGTTCGATGCAATCGAGTCGCCCAGCAGGGCTGTGGCAATGCGGGTGGCGTCAACGAAGGCTGTCCCGCCCGGCATGGTGCGCGCCTCGATCTGCACCTGCATCTCCTTGCCGGGCAGCTGGAAGTCGGCATCCCGGGTGAACTGCGCCGGCATCGTCTCGTGGTTGTTGACGATGGCGCGGGTGCGCTCGCGCGAGGCGGTGGACAGGATGCGCTCCGATGCGCTGGTGACGATGTCACAGCCCAGGATCACGTCCGCCCCGCCGGCGGCGATGCGGATGGAGGCGATGTCGTCCTGCGATGGCGCGAGCTTGAGGTGGGTAACAACTGCCCCGTTCTTCTGCGACAGGCCGGCCATGTCGATCATCGCCGCGCCCTTGCCGTCAAGGTTTGCGGCCATGCCGATCAGGTGGCCGATGGTCACCACGCCGGTGCCGCCGATGCCGGTAATCATCATCGTCCAGGGCCGGTCATCCAGCGATACCTGCTGCGGCTCGGGCAACACCGGGAACGGCGTTGCATCGGCGTTGACCGTGCTGGTGACACCCTTGATCAGTTCGCCGCCCTCGATGGTGACGAAGCTCGGGCAGAAGCCCTTGAGGCAGGAGAAATCCTTGTTGCAGGCCGACTGGTCGATCTGCCGCTTGCGGCCGAACTCGGTTTCCTTCGGCGCGATCGCCACGCAGTTGGACTGCACGCCGCAATCGCCGCAGCCTTCGCAGACCAGTTCGTTGATCATCACCCGCCGGTTCGGGTCGGGGAAGGTGCCGCGCTTGCGGCGGCGGCGCTTCTCGGCCGCGCAGGTCTGGTCGTAGATGATGCACGACACGCCCGGCACATCCATGATTTCCTTCTGCACGGTCTGCAGTTCGGAACGGTGATGAACAGTGACATGCTCCGGGAAACCGGCATTGGCCGGATACTTGAACGGCTCATCGGTGACGATAGCGATCCGGTCGACGCCTTCAGCCCGCACCTGCTGCGCTATCTTCGGCACCGTCAGCCCGCCGTCATGGGTTTGTCCACCGGTCATGGCGACAGCATCATTGAACAGTATCTTGTAGGTGATGTTCACGCCGGAGGCGACCGCCGCGCGGATGGCCATCAGACCGGAATGATTGTAGGTGCCGTCGCCGAGATTCTGGAACACGTGCTTGCGCGTCGAGAACGGCGCCTCGCCGATCCAGTTCGCCCCCTCGCCGCCCATGTGGGTCGCACCTTCGGTGTTGCGCGCGGGGATGTACTGCACCATCCAGTGGCAGCCAATGCCGGCATAGCCGCGTCCGCCCTCCGGGATCACCGTCGAAGAGTTGTGCGGGCAACCGGCGCAGAAATACGGGATGCGCTCGGCCAGGCTCGGTGAGTTGCGACACCATGCCCATCGCCGCCTTGATGGCGCCGAGGCGTTCCTCTACCGGCTTCGACTTGCGCTTCTTCAACAGCCGCTCGGCAATGGCCACGGCAATCTGGTTCGGCTCCAGCGTACCCCAGGCCGGGAACAGGATGTCGTTCTTCTCGTCGCGCTTGCCGATGACGATCGGCGCCTTGGCATCGTTGCAGAGCTGTTCGCGGATCTGGGTCTCAAGCAGGGAGCGTTTCTCCTCCACCACGATGACCAGGTCCAGCCCCCTGGAAAACTCGTTCACGATGTTCGGGTCGAGCGGCCAGACCATTCCGATCTTGAGCAACCGCAGGCCAAGCTTCGAGGAGGCCACTTCGTCAATTCCCAGGTCTTCCAGCGCCTGGCGCACGTCGAGATAGCTCTTGCCGGTGGACACGATGCCGATCTTCGGCGTCTTGCCGCCCGACAGCACAATGCGGTCAAGCTTGTTGGCGCGCGCGAACGCGACGGCGGCAAACCGCTTGTGCAGGTGCAGCCGCTTTTCCTGGTCAAAACGGTCGTCACGCGGGCGGATGTTGAGGCCATCCTCCGGCATCTTGAAATCGGCGGGATAGTTGATCTTCACCCGGTCGACGGCAGCATCGACGATGCCGGCCGATTCGATGTTGTCGTGCACGCACTTGAGCCCGACCCAGCAGCCCGAATACCGCGACAGCGCCCAGCCATAGATGCCGTAGTCGAGGATTTCCTGCAGGCCTGCCGGATGCAGGATCGGGATCATCGCGTCCATCATGGCGAATTCGGACTGGTGCGGCACGGTCGAACTTTCCGCACCGTGGTCGTCGCCCATCAGTGCCAGCACGCCGCCATGCTTGGAGGTGCCGGCCGAATTGGCGTGGCGGAACACGTCGCCCGTACGGTCCACGCCCGGTCCCTTGCCGTACCAGATGGCGAACACGCCGTCATAGGCGCCCTCGCCGCGCATTTCGGCCTGCTGCGAGCCCCACACGGCGGTCGCCGCCATGTCCTCGTTGATGCCAGGCTCGAACTTCACGTTGGCGGCCTGCGTATAGCGCACCGACTTCGCAAATTGCTGGTCGAGGCCGCCCACGGGCGAACCGCGATAACCGGTGACATAACCGGCTGTGTTGAGACCTGCCGCCTTGTCCCGGGCATGCTGCATCAGCGTCAGGCGCACAATGGCCTGCGTGCCGGTCATGAAGGCCTGGGACTTCGAAAGGTCAAACTTGTCGTCGAGCTTTACCGACTTGAGCGTCATCACTCAAACTCCGTTGAACCAAAGTATGTCAGCAATGCTGACATATTCAGGGTCTGATCGTCAAATCAACATTTGGTAACAAGGTGGCCCGGATCACGCCGTTTCACAATTGCCATCGCCACGTCGTGGAATCAGTTTTCGTTGCAGATAGACTGACATGATCAAGCCGGTACGGGACGGCACATGAGGAGTGCGGCGCATGACACAGACCGTTTCGTTCACCGGCGCATTCCGCGTTTTCGCCCGCATCGGCCTGTTGTCGTTTGGCGGACCGGCCGGGCAGATCGCGCTGATGCACCGCGAACTGGTCGAGCAGCGGCCCTGGCTCACAGAACAGCAATACTTGCGCGCGCTCAACTTCTGCATGTTGCTGCCCGGCCCCGAGGCCATGCAGCTGGCAACCTATGCCGGCTGGCGGCTGCACGGCGTCAAGGGCGGGCTCATGGCTGGGCTGTTGTTCGTGCTGCCGGGCGCCGCGATCGTATTGGCAATCTCGGTGCTCTACTCGCTGTACGGCAGGTTGCCGCTGATCGAGGCAACCTTCTTCGGCATCAAGGCCGCCGTGCTGGCCATCGTGCTTGAGGCACTGCTGCGGGTGTCGAAGCGCGCCTTGAAGCTGCCCGCACATTGGGTCATCGCAGCGCTGGCCTTCCTGGCGTTGTTCGTGTTCGCCGTGCCGTTTCCGGCGGTGATTGGCCTGGCTGGCCTTGCTGGCTGGATGATGACCACGACGGCCACCTCGCCGGACACCTCGCCAGCGCCTGCGCCCGTCAGCACTGCCCGCACCCTCGCCACCATCGCGCTGTGGCTGGTGATCTGGTTTGCCCCCATTGCCATCGTGTCGGCGCTGACCTGGCCGGATCACCTGCTGGTCAAGGTGGGGCTGTTCTTCTCCAAGCTCGCCGTCGTCACCTTCGGCGGCGCCTACGCGGTGCTGGCCTACATGGCGCAACAGGCGGTGGAGACCCATAACTGGCTGACCCCGGAACAGATGATCGACGGCCTGGGCCTGGCAGAAACCACGCCCGGCCCGCTGATCCTGGTCACCGAGTTCGTCGGCTACATGGCGGGTTTCCGCTCGGCCGGTCTGCTGGGTTCGGTGCCGATGGGGCTGGCAGCGGCCGCCATGGCACTGTGGGTGACCTTTGCCCCCTGCTTCCTGTGGATCTTTGCCGGTGCGCCTTATGTCGAACGGCTGGCGTCGATGCCAAGGCTGTCCGGTGCGCTGGCCGCCATCACCGCCGCCGTTGTGGGCGTCATCGCCAACCTGGCGCTATGGTTTTCGTTGCACGTGTTGTTTGCCGGGGTAGGCCGTCTCGAATGGGGGCCGGTCAGCATGACATGGCCGGACTGGGCTTCGATAAGCTGGCCGGCCGCCGGGCTGTTTGCCTTGTCAGCCTTGATGCTGCTGAAGTTTCACGCCGGCCTTGCCCGCACGCTGGGTGCGTGCGCGTTGATCGGCCTGCTGCTGGGCATTGCCGGGCTGGTCTGACAAGACCGCCTGCGCCTTACATGTCGAGCAGGAACACGTTGGTGATGACAGCGCGATAGCCATCGCGCATGTTGAAGTCCTTGCTGACGTCGAGATAGTCATCAAGCTCGAACGCCACCCGGCCCGACCCGTCGACCGCCCGCACATTGCGCAGCGGTTCGGTGTTCAGGTAACGCCGCTGAACGGACGCGCTTTGCCCGTCGTCCGGGTCGTGCAGGATGATGACGTCGCGATCCGTGCTGCCGCGCTGGTCGACGCCAAAGCCCGCCATGGTGGTCATGTGCCCGCCGATGCGCCGCCATTCGCCGCTCTTGCGGGTTTCCTCGAAGAAGCTCACCGACACCCATACGCCCGCACCGCGGGCAAATTCGGAGCGGATGGAATGCCAGTCCGGCGCCCCGGTGTGGGCGCGCGACACGTTGTTGAAGGCGCCTGCGCCATAGGTGCTGATCTCGCCACTGTAGCCCGCCTCGCGCACATAGGCCGCAAGGCCATCAACGAACTTCTGCAGGTTGGTGCCGCCCTTCGGCGCGGTTGACATCAACTCGTCGCTGCCCAGCCGGCCGGCAACCGAAGCAACCTTCTCGATGGTGCTCAGCCCCTGAACCGGCAGCAGGTTCTTGTACCCGCGATGCTCGGCAAGCCAAACCAGCACGTTGGCGGTGGCAACCGGCACGCAATAGTGCGACCCGCCGCCGGGCAGGCCGAGGCGCGTGTCGGTTTGCGAGAAATCCGGCATCCGGTCCAGCCGCGAGGTATCGTAGGCAGCAGCCCTCACCTCGCCGGTGACCCCTGCCATGGCGAGCCATGTCGCGGCAGCGACTGCCAGGATGATGTCGATGAAACGGCCGAGAACCATGATCAACGCCCTTTCCTCACCGGTTGAGTGAACAAGCCGGAATCTTAGCGGAATGAGGAAAAATGGCGTTTAACCGGAACGCTAAAACTTTAACGGAACTGGCGGCTGTCAGGCATCGCCAGGCACCCGCCAGTCCCAGTAACCATTGCCCAGTTTCTGGTAATGGCGTGACAGCACCATCTTGTGCACTTCCGAGGCACCGTCCACCAGCCGCGCACAGCGGGCATAGCGGTAGATCCACTCGACAATGGAATCTTCCGAGTAGCCGCGTGCGCCCTGCAGCTGCAACGCCGTATCGGCGGCGCGGTGCAGCGTATCGGCCACGTGAATCTTGGCGGTCGAGACCTCCTTCTGGGCCTTGTCGCCCTGGTCGATCATCCACGCGGCGTACATGGTCAAAAGCTTGCCGGTGTGGATATCGCGCGCCACGTCGCCCATCATCATCTGGACGCTCTCACGCTCGGCCAGCTTCTGCCCGAACGCCTCGCGCTTGCCGATATAGTCGTTCGCCTCTTCCATGCAGCGCTTGGCCATGCCCAGCCAGCGCATGCAGTGGGTAAGCCGGGCCGGCCCCAGCCGCATCTGGGTGATGCGCAGGCCATCGCCTTCCTCCATCAGCCGGTTGGCCATCGGGATTTCCAGCCCGTCGAACTCGAGCTCGCAAACCCCGCCATGCTCGTCCGGCCCCATGTTGGGGATGCGCCGCACGATGCGCCAGCCCGGATCATCCTTGTGGAACAGGAACGCCGACAGGCCGCGGCGCGGATCGTCCGAGGTGCGCGCCATCAGGATGAAATGCGAGGCGACGGCGGCGCCGGAGATGAACCACTTGCGGCCCGAGATCACGTAGCGGTCATTCTTGCGCTCGGCTTGCGTCCGCATCATGCCGCCCGGGTCGGACCCGGAGCCGGGGTGGGGCTCGGTCATCACGAACGACGAGCGCACGTCGCCATCGATGATCGGCTGCAGCCACTTGTCCTTCATCTCCTCGCTTGGCAGCGTCTTGTTGAGGATCGACATGTTGCCGTCGTCAGGCGCCTGGCAGTTGACGATAACCGGGCCGAAAATCGAGCGCGCCGCCTCTTCGTAGAACACCGCCCATTCGGCCACCTTGAGGCCAAGTCCGCCGCGCTCTTTCGGCATCTGCGGCGCCCACAGGCCTTCCTTCCGAGCCTTCTCACGCATCGGCTTGAGCAGCGACAGCCGGATGTTCTCGAACTCGTTGTAATTGTCCTTGTCGTCCTCCAGCGGCAGAACCTCTTCGGCGATGAAGTCCCGCAGGCGGCGGCGCAACTTTTCCATCTCGGGCGAGATCGTGAAGTCCATGGCTGATCGTCCTTCTTGCTTTCGGATGCGCAGGTGGCGCGACGGGCAGTCGTCAGTCGGCAGGCAGCATGTGCCCACCATCCACCACCACGGTCGAGCCCGTCATGTAGCCCGAGGCGCGTGAAGACGCCAGCAGCAACAGCGTACCATCCAGCTCTGACGCATCTGCAATGCGGCGCTGCGGAATGCGCCTGATCAGTTTCTCGCCGGCCGGCGATGCGAACAGGTCGCGGTTGATTTCGGTCAGGATGTAGCCCGGTGCGATGGCATTGACGCGAATATTGTGACGCGCCAGTTCGAGCGCCAGGTTGTGGGTCATCTGCCGCACCGCGCCCTTCGACGTCGCATAGGCAGACAAGGTGCGCGCCGCCCGGAACGACAGGACCGAGGCGATGTTGATGATGGTGCCGGGCTTGCCCGCCGCCACCAGCCGCCGGGCTGCCTCCTGCGCGCAGAACCAGACACCGTCCACGTTGACCGCCATGACCTTGCGCCACTGCTCCGGCGTCATGTCGAGCGGCGCAGACGAACCATCTATGCCGGCATTGTTCACGAGGATGGTCACTGTACCGAATGCGGCCTCGGCCGCATCGAACGCCGGTGCAATCGCGGCCTGGTCAGCAACGTCAAGCTCCACGGCAATCGCCTCGCCGCCGTGCTCGCGGATTTTGCTGACCAGCGCCTCCAGCCGGTCCACCCGGCGCGCCGCCAGCACCACCTTCGCGCCGTTGGCGGCCAGCACCTGGGCGAAACGCTCGCCCAGTCCGGACGAGGCGCCCGTAATCAGGGCAACCTCGCCAGTCAGGTCGAAAAGCTCGGCAGGCTTCATCGGTTCGGCACCCGCACCCTAGAAGCTCAGCGACACGTCGCGGTGATGTGACAGGCAAGCCGCCACGTTGAGCGCCGTGTCTTCCGGCAGGCGCCGCTGCGACCGCAAGCCTATGGTGTCGAAGATCGCCTGATCGTAGGTCTTCAGACCGGGACCGATGCTCTCGACGGCCTTCTGCCTCCAGTCAACCTTGGCATTGAATATCTGCAAGGCCTCGCCAAGCAACCGCTTGACCTCCGGCTTGTCATCCGGATTGCGCTCGAGCGCCCGGGATGCATCGCGCAGGGGCTTGGTCAGGTCGCTTGTGCCGTCCACCTTGCCGAGATCCGAAACCAGCGACTTGATGGCGTCGGCCGTGGCGGCAGCATCGCTGCCGTCAGCCAGCGAAACGGCGTTGTCAAGCGCAGGCTTGAGCGCCAGCAACTGCTCCGCGCCTTCCAGCAACCCTCTGAGTTCGGCAACCGGCTTGTAGGCCTGGTCGACATTGCGGCGGTAGGCAAGCCGCGCCCGCTGATCCGCATTCAGGAGTTTCTTGAAGGTTTCGTGCTTTTCTTTCCACTCGGCAGGAACAAGCGCCTTCAGCCGTTCAACCTCGGCCTTGTCCCTGGCGATGCGGGCCTCGTAGCGCACACGCAACTGCTGGGCCTTCTCATCATCGCCCCGCACCCGGCGCAACAGCGTTTCGACCGCTTTCAGGTCCTCTTCGGCCCGGCGGATGTCGCGCTCGATGGTGCGAACCTCATAGTGTAGCGGCGCATAGGCAGGAATGGCCACCTGCATCTCCTGCTCGGCCGTCTTGATGTCCTCCAGCAGCTTGAAGGTCTCCTCGGCCTTGTCGAGACTTCTCAGTGAATGACGTGGCCAGTTTTTCTGGCACCACCGACATGTCGAGCCCGCGGGCCGCAGTGATTGCCGACCTGATCCGGTCGCCCTCGTTCTGGAACCGGGTAAACACGGTTTCCTCGATGCAGGTCTGAAGCTTGGGGTTGATGGGTGGAGGCGATTGCTCGCCAAGCAACGACAACCTGGTCGGCAGGTAGTTAACCAGGCTTGGCAGGTAGCCGACGATCCCCAGCGCCACCAGCTGCAGCATGATGAACGGCACCACGCCCTTGTAGATGGACGTGGTCAGCACGCTCGATGGCGCCACACCGCGCAGGTAGAACAGCGCGAACCCGAACGGTGGCGTCAGGAATGAGGTCTGGATGTTGAGACCGATCATCACGCCAAGCCACACGGCAGTGATGTTGGCGGCAGGGTCTGCCAACAGGATCGGCGACACGATCGGCACCACCACTACGGCGATCTCGATGAAGTCGAGGAAGAAGCCGAGAAGGAAGATCACCGCCATGACAATGATGAACTGGACCCAGAACCCGCCCGGCAGCCCGGTCAGGAATTCCTTCACCAGCTCTTCGCCGCCGAACGCCCGGAACGCCGACGTCAGCATCGCTGCGCCGAGCAGAATGATGAACACCAGCGAGGTGGTCTTTGCAGTCTCGATCATCACGCCATGCAGCGTGCGGTCGATGCGCAGGGTGCGCAGACCGCTCCAGATCAGCGCAATGATGAGCCCCGACAAGGCCACGAGGCCAAGTCCGATGCCGAGCGCATCCGTGGAGTCCTGGATATTCTTGATGTTCATCGAGAACATCGAGCCCAGCACGAAGATGGCGACGACCGAGCCAAGCGCCAGCAGCGCCGGCCAGAATGCACGCGCCTGCCCTTCCTTGAGCCGGTAGCCAGCCATGATCATCGCACCGGCAGCACCAATGGCGCCGGCCTGGTTTACCGTCGCCACCCCGCCGATGATCGAGCCAAGCACGATGAAAATCAGCACCAGCGGCGGCACCAGCGCAACCGACGCCTTGAACAGCAGCTCCTTGTTGAGGCCACCCTCCACCGGCACGGCAGGCGCCATCTTTGGCCGCAGCAGGGCCAGCACCAGGATGTACAGCATGTACAGGCCAACCAGCACGAGACCGGGGATGAAGGCGCCAAGGAACATGTCGCCGGCACTGGTCGAGGTAACTGCGAATTCCGACGGCATGGTCAGCTCGCCGGTCGCTGCCTTGTGCAGCGCCTTGCGGGCCGTATCGGCCTGGTCAACGGCGCTGGCCAGCTGGTCGGCGAGGATGATCAGCACGATCGACGGCGGGATGATCTGGCCCAGCGTGCCGGACGCGGCGATCGTGCCGGCCGCCAGCGGGTGGGAATAGTTGTTGCGCATCATCACCGGCAGCGAGATCAGGCCCATGGCGACCACGGTGGCGCCCAGGATACCGGTGGTCGCCGCCAGCAGCGCGCCCACGAACACCACCGAGATGCCGAGACCGCCGGGGATCGGGCCGAACAGCTGGGCCATGGTGACCAGCAGGTCTTCGGCGATCTTCGACCGCTGCAGCATGATGCCCATGAACACGAACAGCGGAATGGCGATCAGCGTATCCCGCTCAACCTCCCAGTAGACGCCTCGGAAGTTGGTAACGCCGGCGCTGATCCATTGCGATGGCGAGCCATGCGCGAAGAAGGCCGCCGGATCGCCGGCGAACACATAGCCCGCGCCCGCAGCGATCCCGATGGTGAGAATGGCTGAACCCGGCAAGGCAAACGCCACCGGATAGCCGGAGCCGAGAGCGAACGCCATCAGCGCGACCAGCATTACAAGAAAGAAAAGTTCCATGTTCTTTCGCCCCAGAAACGTTTGGCTGGTCAGTGGCCGCCAGGATTGGCGACTTCGCGCTTGCCCGGTTCATTGCGCTGGTCGGCAATGCCTTCCAGCAGGTACCCGGCAAACTGGATCATCATCGATACGGCGAACACGCCAAGGAAGCCGGCCATCATGTATTTGGTGTACATGCCGAAGCCGGACTGCGAGACCTCGAAGTTCAGCAGCGCCGAATTGATGATGCTCGCCTTGCCCTCCATGCCGAACCACAGGATGACGGCGCACAGCGACATGCCGAGCAGCAGCGAGCCCCAGTGGTTCACCACGCCCTTTCGCCTGTCGGTAAAGCCTGCATAGAGCACGTCGACGCGCACATGGCCTTCCTCGATCAGCGTGTAGGCGGAGGCGAACAGGAACAGCGCCGCATACCAGAAGCGCACCAGGTCGCCCATGTAGGCCTGTTCGTAGGAGAAAATGAAGCGGGTGAAAACGATCAGCAGTTCTGCGATCACCACCAGCAGGGACAGCCATATGAAACCGAGGGTCTTGCGGTACACTGCCGCGACCACCAGTGACAGGATGCACAACGGAATGTGCACCCAGGTGCCACGATAGATCGGCCGGCCAAGTTCGCTCGTCAGATGGGTGCCAACAACGCTTTCAAGCATGCCCTCGACTCGCAGGAACGAAATGACCGCGTCGGCGAGCCCCACCAGCAGCACCGAAAAGAAGGCCCAGCGGATGATGAAGGCAGTTATGGCATAAAATCGTGCGGCGTCGGCGCGCAGCGCCAAGGTGGGCGACCGCATGACCATCGTCGCCGCCAGCGCGATCGACAACGGGTACAAGGCAAGCTGGACCCAGGCGAGCGCACCGCCGCCCGACAGCGCCGCGGATGCACCGGGCAGACCCTGCCAGTAAGTCAGGTAATTGTTGAAGACAAATGCGAATGTTGCAAACGTGACTGACCAGGAAAACATCCGCCAGCCCAGTGTACCCGCCGTTGGGTCGATCGCCTGAGTGCTCACAATAAGTTCCGCCCTGTATTCCCCGCCGGGAGCTTACCCGGATTAGCTAGCTTCCTTTGCCGGACGCGCTAAGGCATTCGACAGCAAAACCCAACCGGCAGCCACGCGCGCCGGGACGAGTCGCCGCAGCCGGCGGCAATCCATCAAGGGACGCCACCGGCTGCGGGATCATTGCGTATTACTTGCCCAGCACGCGGTTGCGCTGGTTCAGGTAGGCCACGTCGGACAGCTTCATCCAGCCGCCGACATCGGCGCGGGCAGCAAGGAAGCTTTCGTGGGTACGCTTGGCAAGGTCGGAGTGTGCCACCGTCTCGGCGAACACTTCCTCGGCAGCCTTGCCGAAGCTGTCATACACGTCGTCATTGAACTCGCGCAGTTCGACGCCGTTTTCCTTGACCAGCTTGGTGAGGTACGTACCGTTCAACGCGTTGTACTCGGAGATCGACTTCATGTGCTCTTCGCCACAGGCAGCCTTGATGATCTCCTGGTCGGTCTTCGACAGGTCGGCCCACCACTTCTCATTGATGCCGAGCGCCAGCGTGGAGCCGGCTTCGTGCATGCCCGGATAGTAGTAGTACTTGGCAGCTTCGTAGAACTTCATGAAGTAGTCGTTCCACGGACCCACCCACTCGGTGGCGTCGATCGCGCCGGAGACCAGGTTTTCATAGATCTGGCCGCCCGGCAGCGACACCGGCGAGGCGCCCAGCTTGGCCATGACGTCACCACCCAGGCCCGGAATGCGCATCTTCAGGCCCTTCAGGTCGTCGGCGGAGTTGATCTCCTTGTTGAACCAGCCGCCCATCTGCACGCCGGTGCAGCCGCACATCATGCACTTCAGGCCGAAGCTCGACGCGAGTTCGTCCCACAGTTGCTGGCCGCCCATGTAGTTGACCCATGCGTCCTGCTCGACGTGGGTGAGGCCGAATGGCACCGAGGTGAAGTAGGCCCAGGCCGGGTGCTTGCCTTTCCAGTAGTAGTCGGCAGCGTGATAGGCCTGGCTGTTGCCTGCAGCCACTTCGTCGAACACGTCGAACGCGCCCACGCGCTCACCGGCGGCGAAGTACTGAACGTTGATACGGCCTTCGGTCAGTTCGGTAATGCGTGCAGCAGCCCGCTGTGCGCCGGTGCCGAGACCCGGAAAGTCCCGCGGCCAGGTGGACACGATGACCATGTCCTTGGTGGCCTGCGCGATGGCCGGAGTGGCCAGCGTGGTGGCGGCAGCAGCTGCACCGGTGGCAACACCGGCAGACTTGATAAACTTGCGACGATCCATTGTTTTCTCCCTGATCTACCCCCGACAAGCCAGACACCAGGCCATCAGATGCGCTCCCTCATTCTTGTCTGCTTCTGCCGGCAGGAGCCTGTTACGCCATCGCGGGTCGCGTGAAACCAGCAGCCCATGCAGGGACTGCGAGAATGGACTAAAGCCGAATCCCGCCACAGATACAATACCCGCCGGCATGCGCCTCAGCTGATTCCACCTGCATGGACGGGAATGCGGCGCAAAAACTGGTGGACAGGCGTAAAATGCAGGGGCTAGGTAATCTTCACAACCGAACACCGCCGTGCCCGGACCCTCAGCCATGCCAAAACCATACCTCGTAGGAGTGCCAGCCGACGTTGCGGTGAAGGACGGCCTGCATTTCCATTCGGCAGGCGACAAGTATTTGCGCGCCCTGACCGATTGCGCGCACGTACTGCCCGTCATTATTCCGGCAATGGGCGACGCCTACGGCATCGATCACATGCTTGACCGGATGGACGGCATTCTGGTCACCGGCGCAACCTCGAACGTTCATCCGCCCCACTATGGCGACAAGCCGTCGACGCGTCATGAACCCTATGATCATGACCGCGACAGCCTGACCCTGCCGTTGATCCGTGCGGTGCTGGAGCGCGGCATGCCGCTGTTCTGCATCTGCCGCGGCTTTCAGGAACTGAACGTGGTGTTCGGCGGCACGCTGGCCACCGAGATCCAGGACCTGCCGGGCCGGCTTGACCATCGTGCCCCCGAGAGCGACGACGTCGCCGTCCGCTATGGTCCGGCCCACCCCATAGCCATTGAACCAGGCAGCCTGCTCCACCGCATCCTCAAGAAGAGCGGCACCATGGTGAACACCGTCCACCGCCAGGGCATTGGCCAGTTGGGGGCCGGGCTGGAAGTGATGGCCCGGGCACCCGACGGCACCATTGAGGCCGTTACCGTCAAGGATGCCCGCGGCTTTGCGCTAGCAGTACAATGGCACCCTGAATTTCGCGCAACCGAGAACCCGGATTCGGTGCGTCTGTTCGAAGCCTTCGGCAATGCCGTCCGCGACTATGCAGAGACCGGGCGGAATGCAGGCAGCTGATCCTCACTCGCGTAGCCGTGACACGGTGAACCGCCGCGGGCTGCTGCTCGCGCTGATCCCGCTGCTGCTATCGGTGCTGGCGCTCGCAGGCTGGCTCTACGCCAGCCACGACAACACGGCCGGGACAACCTGGAAGATCGGCGCAGAACGGCGGGGATCGGACAACTACGAACTGCTGCAGGCGCTTGCCGAGAAGGCCGCGAGCCCCGCCGACGGCATCAGGCTGGCCGTGTTCCAGACCGCCGGATCGAGCGAAAGCCTCAAACTGCTGGAAGACGGCATCATCGATTTTGCCGCCATCCCCGCCGACGCCATCTCCCGGCCCGA
The DNA here is from genome assembly GCA_963700935.1 of uncultured Alphaproteobacteria bacterium. Taxonomy (GTDB): domain Bacteria; phylum Pseudomonadota; class Alphaproteobacteria; order Rhizobiales; family Aestuariivirgaceae; genus Anderseniella. The sequence continues at coordinate 32,707 of CAVOZK010000011.1, forward strand.
CCTTGCCATGGTGGCAAACCTCTACCCCGACACATATCACCTGATCGCCCGGCGCGATGCCGGTATTGCCTCGGTGCGGGACCTGGTTGGCAAGCGCGTCGGCCTGCCGCCGATCACCTCATCCGAGTACCGCTCGTTCTGGTACATCATCGACCAGTATACCGTGCAGCCGGAGCGCTTCACCGCAAGGCCCTACGACCAGGACGACGCCATCATCGCCCTTCGCAACCGGGAAATCGATGCGATGTTCGTGATGCGCGCGCCCGGCAACCGCCGCCTGAAGTGGCTCGCCGATGCGGCCCAGATCGACATCATCGAGATCGACCAGGCGGCCGCCATGCAGGTCAAGAGGCCGGCGCTCAAGCAGGTCACGCTGGCAAAGGGCGTCTATTCCGGCACCCCCGCCATTCCCGACCGCACCATCACCACCGTTGCCGCGGACCGCATCCTGGTAACCCGCACCACGGTACCGGACGATGTGGTGCGCCGTGTGACCGCCACCTTGTTTGAAAACCAGCGCGAGCTGTCGCTGTCCTCAAGGCTTGCCGGCTTCGTCAGCCAGCCTGCAACAGGCGGCGCCACCTTGCTGCCGGTGCATCCCGGCGCCACCGCCTTCTACAATCGCGACCAGCCCAGCTTCTTCCAGGAAAATGCCGAGCCCATCGGTGTCACCGTGTCGGTTGCGGCAATCCTGATGTCACTGCTGCTATGGGCCAAGCGACGCTGGGAGGAAGGCCAGAAGGGCCGCATAGACGTTTACAACCTCGACTTGTTGAGGATGACCGCCGAAGCACGCAGCGCAACCTCGGCCGCGGCGCTGGCGAAGCTGAGGGTTGATCTTTTCGAGATGCTCGACCGCGTTGTCCACGATCTCGACAAGGACAAGATCGACGGTCAGGGCTTCCAGTACTTCGCCTTTACCTGGCGCGTTGCGCTTGACGCCATTACCGCCCGCGAGCAGGAATTGCACCCGCCCACGGCCCCCGCCAGACGGCGGACCTCGCAGCAAGTTTTATAAACACGTCTAATGGACACGATGGTAAATTCATTTTACCAATCGGGCAAAACATCGAGCAAAGGCAGCCCCATGACCACCATCACCTGCATCGAGGACCTTCGCAAGCTGGCCCAGCGGCGGGTGCCGCGGATGTTCTACGACTATGCCGACTCGGGCTCCTACACAGAGGGCACCTACCGGTCGAACGAGAGCGATTTTTCGAAGATCAAGCTCAGGCAGCGGGTTGCCGTGGACATGGACAACCGCACCACGAAGACCACCATGATCGGCGAGCCGGTGGCGATGCCGGTGGCGCTTGCCCCCACCGGCCTGACCGGCATGCAGCACGCTGACGGCGAAATCCTGGCGGCGAAGGCATGCGAGAAGTTCGGCGTTCCCTTCACCTTGTCCACCATGTCGATCTGCTCGATCGAGGACGTCGCCGAGCACACCAGCAAGCCGTTCTGGTTCCAGCTCTACGTGATGCGCGACCGGGAGTTTTCGAAGAACCTGATCGAGCGCGCCCGGGCGGCCGGTTGCTCGGCGCTGGTGCTGACGGTTGACCTGCAGATCCTCGGCCAGCGCCACAAGGACGTGAAGAACGGCCTCAGCGCCCCGCCCAAGCCCACCATCGCAAACATGATCAACCTGGCCACCAAGCCGCGCTGGTGCCTGGGCATGCTGGGCACCCAGCGCCGCACCTTCCGCAATATCGTCGGCCACGCCAAGGGCGTCGGCGACATGTCCTCGCTGGCCAGCTGGACCACCGAACAGTTTGATCCGCAGCTGAACTGGAAAGACCTTGAGTGGATCAAGAACCAGTGGGGCGGCAAGCTGATCCTCAAGGGCATCATCGATCCCGAGGACGCGAAGATGGCCCTCAGCGTCGGCGCGGATGCCATCGTTGTCTCCAACCATGGCGGCCGCCAGCTTGACGGCGCGCATCTCGTCCATTGCCGCACTGGCGCCGGTCGTCGATGCGGTTGGCGACAAGGTCGAGATCCACATGGATGGCGGCATCCGCTCCGGCCAGGACGTGCTCAAGGCGAAAGCGCTGGGCGCGCAGGGCACCTATATCGGCCGCGCCTTCCTGTATGGTCTTGGCGCCATGGGCGAGGAAGGTGTCACCAAGACGCTGGAGATCATCCAGAAGGAACTCGACATCACCATGGCCCTGTGCGGCCTGCGCGACGTCAATGACCTGTCGCGCAGCAACCTGCTGCTGCCCGAGCGGTGGTGGTAAGCCGGCACAGGTTCGACAAGGCCGTCCGGTGAAGTTTGTCCGATGCCCTGGAGCAACAGCCGTTCACCTTGAACGGCTAAAGTTGCTCTAGCACTTTGGAATCGAGCATCTTTATCCGATCAGATGATTCAATCTGACCGGATGACGCTCTAGTGCCCGCCGCCCAGGCTAACGGGCGGCGCCTTGGTAAGTTCCGGCACCTTTTGGGCCGGCGGCGTGTTGCGTGACCGCCCCGTCCGCACAATGCCATCGATCACCGTCATGCCGACGCCCGGCAGGTTGCCCAGTTGGATCGACTCAAGCATGTTCTTGCCCGGCGCGTGTTGCGCCTGGTCGACGAACACGAAGTCGGCGCTGCGCCCCACTTCGATGATGCCGCAGTCAAGTGTCCGCCGCCGCGCCGTGTTGCCGGTGCCGAAGCACCAGGCGGTCTCGGCGTTAACGTTGCCCAGCGATGACAGCATGGCGATCATCCGCAAGATGCCAAGCGGCTGCACGCCCGAACCTGCCGGCCCGTCGGTGCCGAGAATGATCTGGTCAAGCTTGCCCAGTTCGCGCGCGGTGTTGAGCGTCAGCAGGGCGGCCCGCTCGTTGCCGTTGTGCACGATCTCCAGCGCCGCCTTGCAGTTCTCGCACAGGCACTTGATCTGGTCATCCGGCAGCGCCGAGTGACCGCCGTTGATATGGCCCACCACGTCGGTGCCGGTCTCCAGCACCATGTCGGCATCGATCAGCCCCGAACCCGGAATGGATGGCCCGCCGGTATGGATGGTCGACTGGATGCCGTACTTGCGCGCCCACGACACCATCTGGTTGGCCGTCTTGCCGTCCTTCACCGTGCCGAGCCCCACTTCGCCGAGAAACTTCACACCCGCCTCGGCAAGCTCCTTGAAGTCGTGTTCCTCCATGCCGTGCTCGATCACCGGTGCGCCCGCCAGCACCTTGACGCCGGAGGGACGGAAATTCTCGTACCAGCGCTGCGCGGCAATCGACATCGCCTTGAGGCCAATGATGTCACGCGGCCTGCCCGGCATGTGCACTTCGCCTGCCGAGATCATGCAGGTCACGCCGCCGTGCAAGGTCGAGTCGATCCAGTTGAGCTGCTGCTGGCGCGGCGTGTAATCGCCCACCACCGGGTGCACGTGACTGTCGATCAGGCCCGGCGACAGCGTGGTGCCGTGGGCATCAACTTCGGTCGAGGCGCCGGAGATGTCGAGGTCCTTCTCATGGCCGATCGCGGAGATCTTGCCGTCGACAGCGACCAGGCAATCGGCATCAAGGATGGGCTCTTCCATCCTGCCGGTCAGGATCATGCCGATATTGCGGATCACCAGTTTCGAGTTTGTGGCCATGGGTGCTGTTCCTTGGGCGTGTCAGGCAAGTTTCTTCAACAGGCTGATCAGCTGGGCATGCTCGGCATCGCTCAGATCAGCCACGGTGCGGCGGGTGATTTCGGCCGCCCTTGCAGCGGCGGCGGCGTACTGGCGCTCACCTTCGGCGCTCAGCGACAGGTAGATGCGGCGCTGGTCGCGATCATCGCGCCGGGTGATGATCAGCCCCCGCTTGCGCAGCCGGTCAACGACGCCCTTGATGGTGGCGGCATCCATCGAGGCTTGCCGGCCAAGCTCGTTCTGCGACAGCGGGCCGGTTTCGTGCAGCTTGGCCAGCGTGGCGAACTGGGTTGGCGTAAGATCCGGCAACAGTGCGGAGAAGATCGCCAGGTGGCGCTGCTGGGCGCGGCGCAAAAGGTAGCCGACCTGCTCGTCGAGCCGGTATCCCGCCGAGGCATTTTCCACCCTGTCACCCTGTGCTTCTGACCCGCCCATGATCGCAAAGTCTGTCAGCAAACCCGGGTAATTGCAATTTGTTGGTGCGCATACGTCTTTGCCCCGCAACGTCGCCGCCGGACCGCCATCCGTCGCAAGTCTGATTGACTCCTGCGCCGGCCCGGTGATAGCGATTAGGGCGTTCAAGGTGCCCTGTCTGGTGGACTGTCTTGCTGCCGGGCAAGGGCTAAGAGGGAATACGGAAGGGCTCAAGTATGTGAGCCCCGGCCGGAGCTGCCCCCGCAACTGTGAACGTTGAGGTGCCTTCCAAAAGGCCACTGGAGCGATTGCGCTCCGGGAAGGTCGAAGACGCCGTTGACGCGTGAGCCAGGAAACCTGCCTTGGACCGACTGCCTTATCCTGGTGCGGGGAAGCGCCGGGAGCTGTGATTTCCGCAGTGGTGGTTCGTTTCCGTCACCGCTTGCGGGGTTTGCAAGGTATGGCCGGCAACAAGGCCACCACATCCCCCAAAGCACCAGGAGAGGCTCGATACGGCAGCGGAAATCCGCCTGCCGAGGGGACAGAGGATGAAAACACACCTGAAATCCGCATTCACGCGGGCGGTGCTGCCGCTCGCGGCGCTGACGCTTGCCGCGCCGGCACTGGCGCAATCCGTCGACATCGGCGAGATCCTGGTCACGCCCAACCGCACAAAGACCGACAAGGCCAAGGTCGGCTCCACCGTGGACACCGTGAGCCAGCAGGACATCAGGCAGCAGTCGCTGCCGACCGTGCAGGACTACCTGGCGCAGGAGCCGGGGGTCAGCATTTCCAGCCAGGGCGGCGTTGGCCAGGAGACCACCCTGATCGTGCGCGGCGCGGACAAGAAGTACGTCAAGACGCTGTGGAACGGCATCGACCTGTCTGATACCTCCGCACCGCAGGTTCAGGTCTCTCCCGAACACCTGATCATCGGCGGGGTCAACAACATCGAAATCCTCAAGGGCTCCCAGTCTACGTTGTACGGCGCAGACGCGGTGGCCGGCGTTATCGGCATCTCCACGCTCGGCGACTTCGAGGAGGGCATCCGCTACATCGTTTCCGGTGAAGCCGGATCGTTCGGTACCTTCCGCGGCCACCTTGGCACGCAGGCCGCCACTGCTGACGGCAGCCGCTTCGCCGCCGGCGTGACAGGCCTGACGACGGAAGGTATCTCTGCCGCGGACGCCCGCAACGGCAATACCGAGCGTGACGGCTATGACAACGTCACCGTGTCGCTGGCGGGCGAGAAAGTGCTGGATGAGACTATCACCATGTTTGGAGCGCTTCTCTATGTCGATGCCACGTCGGACTTCGACTACTCGGGCGGCGATCTAGACGCACTGGGGATTTTGCCTTCCGACAGCACTGCCAACGTTTCGGAACGCCGACAGCTCGCAGGCCGCGCGGGATTGACAGTAACCTCAACGGACGGGCGCTGGGACAATACCTTCGCCGTGCAGATCAACGATATCTCGAAGCGGATCTTTGACGACCGGTTTGGCGACTCCATCACCAACTTGACCGGCATCCGTCAAAAGGGTGACTGGGTGTCCGAATACCGGGCGACTGATAACTTCACTGTGCAGGCAGGTGCCGACTACGAGCGGCAAAAGTACACGACCGAGTTCATCTATCCTCCATTCCCGGCATTCAACAGCACAAATCAGGGTGAGGCCTGGATTGCAGGTGGTTGGACGCAACTGATATGGAGACCAGTTGAGGCCCTGACGCTGACCGGTGCCGTACGACATGACGAACACAGCCAGTTCGGCGGGTTCACAACATGGCGTACCACGGCAGCCTACATGTTCGAGAACACCGGAACCAAATTGCGCGGTTCTGCCGGCACAGGCTTCCGAGCGCCAAGTCCATTCGAACTGACTTACCTGCCATTGGGATTCATGCCGCCCAATTCCAGCCTTCAGCCTGAAGAAAGCTTCTCCTGGGATGCCGGATTTGATCAGACGTTGCTGGACGGACGGTTGACTTTGTCCGCGACCTATTTCGAACTCGACACGGAAAACCTCATCGATTTCGACCTTGTATCAGACAGCTATTTCCAGACCCCTGGCACCACTCGCCGGAACGGCGTCGAGACATCGCTCAGGTGGGCGGTGAACGACTGGATCGATTTGATGGCTGGTTACACCTATACCAAGACAGCCGAGGCCGATGGCGACCGTCGCCCGCGCGTCCCCAAGCATGACTTGGTGCTGGGCATCTTCACCAAGCCAGCCGAGCGCTGGAATACTGCGACTACGGTTCAGTTTGTCTCTGACACCGTCGATGCAGCCGCTCAACCCTTCCCGAATCCGGCGGTGCTCGTCCCCCTCGACGACTACGTGCTGGTCAACGCCAAGGTGGGCTACGAACCCATCGACGGACTGGAAATCTATGTGCGCGGCGAAAATCTGCTGGACGAGAAATACCAGGTGGTGCGCGGCTACGGCACGCCGGGCGCGTCGGTCTATGGCGGCTTCACGATGCAGTGGTGATGAAACGGGCGGTCAAAAGCGCGATGGCGGGGGTAACGGCGGCGTGGCTGCTGGCCGCCCCCGGCTTGGCGCAGGACCGCCTTCCCACGGTCGCCTCGCTTAATGTGTGCACCGACCAGCTGGCCATGGCGCTCGCCGCACCCGGCCAGCTGAAGTCGGTCTCGGCGCTGGCGCGCGACCCGATGCTGTCTGCCATGCCGGACGAGGCAAAGGCCTATCCGGTCAATCGCGGCCTTGCAGAAGAGGTGTTCACCCTCAAGCCTGACCTGATCGTCACCGGCACGTTCTCCCTGCACAACACCACGGGACTGCTGAAGCGCCTCGGCTTCCGCGTCGAGGAGTTCGACTATTCCCAGTCGCTTGCCACCATCCCTGCCGACATCCGCCGCATGGGTGAACTGATGCAACGCACGGTTCAGGCCGAGCAGATCGCCTCGGACTTCGAGGCAGAACTCGCAAGCCTCAAGCCGCTTGACTGCCGCCGAAAGCCCGTGGCCATCGCCTATGGCCAGCGCGGTATTGCACTTGGGCCGGGCACGCTCGCCCACACCGTCATCGAGGCGGCGGGCTTCGAGAACCTTGCCGCAACCGCCGGGCTTGACGGCATGTCGCCGTTTCCGCTGGAACTGCTGGTCACCAATCCTCCCGATCTGATCATCTTGCCCGGCGCAACGCCGGGCGCACCGGCGCTGGCGGACGAGGCGCTCAGCCACCCGGTGCTCAAGCACCTGCCCGGCACCGTAACCGCCAGTTTCTCCCGCGCCGCCCTGTGGTCGTGCGGCGGGCCGTTCACGCTGGATGCGCTGAAGGAACTGCGCGCCCTGGCCAGCCGCCTGAAACCCTGCCAGCCGGAGACAGGGTCATGAACCGCGCCCTCCTCATAGGCGCACTGGCCGCGCTCACCCTGGCGCTCATGCTGCTGTCGCTGCTCACCGGCCCCGCCCACATGGGACCGGCTGACAGCATCCGCGCGCTCATTGCCGGGGGCGACGAAGCCGCCGTGCTGATCATGCGCGAGATCCGCCTGCCGCGCGCCCTGCTGGCCGCGCTGGTCGGCTTCAGCCTCGGCGTATCGGGTGCGGCACTGCAAGGCTTCCTGCGCAACCCGCTGGCCGAACCCGGCATCATTGGCGTCTCCGCATCGGCCGCTCTTGGCGCGGTGTTGATGTTCTATACCGGCGTGGCCGGCGCCTCGCTGCTGGCATTGCCTGCAGGCGCGCTGGCGGGTGCGGCCGTGTGCGTGTTCGCACTTATCGCCATTGCCTCGGCACGGGCCTCCACCATCACGCTGATCCTCGCCGGCGTCGCCCTGTCGAGCCTCGCAGCGGCGCTGACCTCGCTGGTGCTCAACCTGTCGCCCAACCCGTTCGCCGCCTACGAAATCATCTTCTGGCTGCTCGGCTCGCTGAAGGACCGCACCATGGATCATGTCTGGCTGGCGCTGCCGCTGATGGCGCTGGGCTGGGTGGGCTTGTGGGCATCGGCGCGAACCCTGGACGCCCTGTCGCTGGGCGAGGAAGGCGCGGTGGGCCTTGGTGTCAACCTTGCGCGGGCGCGGCTGCTGATCATTGGCGGCGTGGCGCTCAGCGTTGGCGCGGCCACCGCAGTGACCGGCGCCATCGGCTTCATCGGCCTCATCGTGCCCCACCTCATCCGCCCCCTCACCGACCGGCTGCCGGGCAACCTGTTGCTGCCGTCGGGCCTTGGCGGCGCAGCCTTGCTGGTCGCAGCCGACATCGTCGCGCGCTCGGCCATCGTCGAGCGAGAGCTCAATGTCGGCGTGGTCACCGCGCTGATCGGCGCGCCGTTCTTCCTGTGGCTGGTAATGCGCGCGCGCCGGGAGGTGTTCTGATGAGCCTTTTGGCCAGCAACGTCTCGGTAAACCTTGGCCGCACCCCGGTGGTGCGCAATGTCTCGATGAGCCTGCAACCGGGTACGGTCACCGGTCTGCTTGGCCCCAACGGCGCGGGCAAGTCCACCTTGATGCGCGCCATGGCCGGGCAGCTGGTGCATGACGGCGCCATCACCCTCAATGGCGCCGCCCGTCGCCGCCATGAGCGAAGCCCACCGCGCCCGGCATATAGCCTGGCTGCCGCAAGGCCGCGAGGTCAGCTGGCCGCTGAGCGTTGAAAACCTCGTCGCACTGGGCCGGCTGCCCTGGCACGGCTGGCGGCGGACCCGGTCTGCCGCCGACCGGCAGCTTTGCGCCAGGGCCATGCAGCTGATGGACGTATCCGGGCTGGCCGGCCGGCCTGCCGATGAGTTGTCCGGCGGCGAACTGGCGCGGGTGCTGATGGCGCGTGCGGTGGCGCAGGACACCCCCGTGCTGCTGGCGGACGAGCCGGGCGCGGGTCTTGATCCGGCCCACCAGATTTCGATGATGGCAGCCCTTCGCCAACTGGCCGCCAGCGGCCGCACGGTGCTGGTGTCGCTGCACGACCTGTCGCTGGCGGCGCGCTGGTGCGACCGGCTGGTGATCATGCGCGAAGGCCGCATTGCCGGAAGCGGTGAACCGGCAGACGTGATGACGCAAGCCATGCTGCGCGAGGTCTATGGCATCAACGCCGAGATCGGCCACGATGCATGCGGCATGTGGCTGGCGCCGCTTGGACTGACCCAGGGAGACGAAACGCGATGACTGGCTTTCTGACCGACACTTCCGCAACCCTGCAGATCCTGATCGACAAGGGTGGCCCCACCATGATCGCGCTCGGCATCCTGTCCGTGGCCGTGGTGGCCGTGTTCATTGCCCGCGCCCTGGCGCTCGCCCTGTCCGGCGCGATGAGCCCCGCCCTTGCCGCCGCCGCCCGCACCGCCGCCGGACAACCGGACGGCCCGGCCCGCGCCTCGCTTGAAACCGCCGCCGCCGCCGAGGCGTCGCGCCTGCGCGCCGGCTTCCGCTTCATGGACCTTGCCGTCACCGCCGCACCGCTGCTTGGCCTGCTCGGCACGGTGCTGGGCATGATCGAGGCCTTCCGCCAGCTCGAGGCGGCAGGCACGAGGGTCAATCCGTCATTGCTGGCCGGCGGCATCTGGGAGGCGCTGCTGACCACGGCAGCCGGCATGGTGGTGGCGCTGGTGGCGCTCACTTGCCTGTCCATCCTGGAGAGCCTCGCCGACCGGGCCTCTGCCCGGACCGAGCAAGCCGTCAACGCCATCCTTGCGGCAGGTGACTGACATGACGCGCCTACGGATGACAGCGCCCAGACGCACAAGACGCGCGCCAGACCTGACGCCGGTCATGGACGTGGTGTTCATCCTCGTGGTGTTCTTCCTGGTGGTGTCGACCTTCTCCGAAACGCTGGTCAAGCCGATGCAGGTCACACTGCCGGCTTCCGGCGCACCGGCGCAAAGCCCGGCCGGTGTGGCTGAGCTGAAACTCACCGCACAGGGCATGTCGCTCAACCGTCAGCCGCTGGAGTCGGCAGGCCTGTCAGCGAGCCTCGCCGGCCTTGGCGGCCGCCCGCTGGTCATCGTGGCCGGCGACGGTGCGCCTTACCAATTGCTGGTCGATGCGCTTGATGCCGCGCAGGCGGCAGGCCTGGCCGATGTGAGGGTGCAGACTGAACGCGAGGTGAGCCAATGAGCGCGCACTTCACCCTGCCCCGGCCTGAACGCCGCGCCCGCGGCGCTGCCATCCTGCCGCTGATCAACGTGGTGTTCCTGCTGCTGATGTTCATCGTGCTGGCCGGGGTGATCCGCTCGCCGGATCCGTTCACCCTTACCCCGCCGGAAGCCGCAGAAGGCGAGCAGCCGGACGCCGCCGATCCGGACGCAACGCTCTATGTATCCCGGTCCGGCGAAATCCGCTTTCGCGATGCAACCGGCGAAGCGGCTGCAGTCGTCGAAATCGCCCGGCTGGCGGCGGCTGGCGAGCTTGCAACCCTTACCCTCCGCGCTGACGCGGGCGTACCCGCCGCACGCATCGTGAAGCTGGTGGAGGCGCTGCGGTTCACCGGTGTCGCGCAGGTCCAGCTTCAGGCGGAGCGTAAGCCATGATGCGCTGGCTGGTTCCCGCAATCCTCGCGTCGCTGGCCGTGCATGGCGCGGTGCTGGCCGTCGTTGCACCCGGCACCAGCAGCCAACCGGGCAGCGAGACGCAGCTGACCAGCACCGTCATCGTCTTCGACACACCGCCGGCCCCTGCAGTCAGCGCCGCCAGCGGCAGCGACGATGACGCCACACCCGCCAACGGTGCAGCCGTTCCGGCTGATGCGCCGCAGCCGCCGCTGGCCGATCCGCCCGAAGACGTGGCCGTAACGCAGCCGGAACCTGCCACACCGGCCGAACCCGAGCCGGCCGCCGAACCAGTGGTGGAGCCGGAACCGGCCCCTGCGGTGAACGCCGCAGCGGACCCGATCGAGACTGCAACCGTGCCGGATGCTGCAGCCGCACCGGTGCCACGCGTCAAGCCGCCCCTGCCCGATCACGTGAGCGAGCAGATCGAGCGGGAAAAGGCGGAAGCCGCCGGGGCAGAAGAGCGCCGCAAGGCTGAAGCCACCCGCAAGGCGAAGGAACGCGAGGCAAGGACAGCCGAACGCCGCAAGCAGCAGGCAGAGAAAGCCGCCGAAAAGGCTGCCGCGCGCAAGGCCGCCAAGACCCCGAAGCAGGCCGCCAGCAGCGCCAGCCGGCAGGGCAGCGCCGGGCGCCAGGGCGGTGCATCGTCCGGCGACAAGCGCGCCTATGCCCGCAGCGTGCTGTCCCACATCCAGCGCTTCAAGCGCTATCCATCCGGCACGGCCGCCAGCGGCGTGGTGCGCCTTGCCGTCAGCATCTCCGGCTCCGGCGCCATCCGTTCGGCCAGCGTGCGCGGCAGTTCAGGCCACGCAGCGCTCGACCGCGCCGCCGTCGCCACAGCCCGCGCCGCCTCGCCCTATCCCGCCCCGCCCGGCGGCGGCGGTTTCTCGTTCACCGTCTCGCTGCGCTACAAGCGTTGATCTCAACGCCTTGGCAGACCGGGCCATTGCCCTGTATGACACCCGCCATGAGCAAGACCGCCACAGCAGACATGGCCCGCCGGTTTTCCGTCGCGCCAATGATGGACTGGACCGACCGCCACTGCCGGATGTTTCACCGGCAGCTGACGGCTCGCGCCTTGCTCTATACTGAAATGCTCACTACCGGCGCCGTCATCCACGGGGACCGCGCGCACCTGATGGGCTTCAGCGACGCCGAGCATCCCGTCGCCTTGCAGCTTGGAGGCTCCGATCCGGCAGAACTGGCCGCGGCCGCGCGCATCGGCGAGGACGTCGGCTATGCCGAGATCAACCTCAATTGCGGCTGCCCCTCCGACCGGGTGCAGTCAGGCCGCTTCGGTGCCTGCCTCATGGCTGAACCCGCCACCGTCGCCCGTGGCGTCGAGGCCATGCTCAAGGCCGTCAGCGTACCGGTGACGGTCAAGTGCCGCATCGGCATCGACGACCAGGACGCCGAGGCAGACTTCAACCGGTTCATCACCACCGTGGCCGATGCCGGTTGCGAGACCTTTGTCGTGCACGCCCGCAAGGCGTGGCTGCAGGGCCTGAGCCCGAAGGAAAACCGGGATATCCCGCCGCTCGATTATGACCGCGTCTACCGGCTCAAGCAGGCGCGGCCGGACCTCACCATCGTCATCAATGGCGGCATCGAGGACCTTGACCAGTGCGAACGCCATCTGCAGCACGTTGACGGCGTCATGCTGGGCCGGGCCGCCTACCAGCGGCCATGGTTGCTGGCGGACGTTGACCGGCGGATCTTCGGTGAAGCCGCCAACCCGGTTGTCATCCGCGAGGCGGCCGTCGAGGCGCTGCTGCCCTATATCGAAGAGCGGCTGGCGCAGGGCGATTACCTGACCCGCATCACCCGCCACATGCTGGGGCTTTATCATGGCTGCCACGGCGGCCGGCACTGGCGGCGGATGCTGTCCGAGGACGCTCGCCAGGAAGGCTCTGGCGCCGCACTCGTGCGCCACGCGATGGCCTTGATCTGCGATGCGCAGGCCAGCCGCGCCGCCGCCCAGTAGGGCATTAGGGTGCGGCGCTGTAACGCCTTCAAACCGAAGCCCTGTGGCCATAGTTGAATGGTCATGAACAGCGCAGTCCCCGCCTCTGAAAAACAGCTTGCCGCCATCCCCGCCGTGCGGGCATGGCTGGCCTTCGTGGCGTTCATGGTGTTCTGCATGGTGATCGTGGGCGGGGCCACCCGGCTGACCGATTCCGGCCTGTCCATCACCGAATGGCAACCGCTGCTTGGCGCCATTCCGCCGCTCAACGAGGCAGACTGGCTCGAAGCGCTGGAGAAGTACCGGCAGATCCCGGAATACCAGCTGATCAACAGGGGCATGAGCCTTGAGGACTTCAAGTTCATCTACTGGTGGGAGTGGGGACACCGCTTCCTCGGCCGTACCATAGGTTTGGCGTTCTTCGTGCCGTTCATGTTCTTCTGGCTGACCGGCCGGCTTCAGCGCACGCAAGTCCCCCGGCTTGCTGGTCTGTTCATCCTTGGCGGACTGCAGGGCGCGCTGGGCTGGTACATGGTCAAGTCCGGCCTCGTTGACCGCACCGATGTCAGCCAGTACCGGCTGTCCGCCCATCTGACCCTCGCCACCGTCATCTTCGCCGCGCTGGTGTGGACCGCTTTCGGCTATGGCAACGCCCGCCGGCCTGCCGCGTGGACCGTGCCGCTGGGCGCCGGCGCCCTGGCGCTGATCGGCCTGATCCTGCTGCAGACCGCGCTTGGCGGCTTCGTGGCGGGTCTTGATGCCGGCATGGCTTACAACACCTGGCCGTTGATGGACGGCAGCCTTGTCCCTTCAGGCCTGCTGGTGATAGACCCGGCCTGGCGCAACTTCTTCGAAAACGCCCTGACCGTGCAGTTCCAGCACCGCCTCATGGCCTATGTAATTGCCGGCTTCGCGCTGTGGCATGGCCTGCGGGCCATGGCCGAGACCAGCCCTCCCGCAGTGCGCATGAGCGGCCTGGCCATCATCGCGGCGACGGCCGGACAGGTGGCGCTTGGCATCTGGACGCTGCTGGCACAGGTGCCGATTTCCCTCGGTCTCATGCATCAGGGTGGCGCGCTTGTCCTGCTCAGTGTCTGTATCTGGCACCTGCACCTGCTCAGCACTGCCCGCCATGCCGTCCCCGCACATGCAACGCCTGCCCGCGCTTGATCTGCATCAAGGCCCCGCTTAGGCAATGCACTAACGTCACGCGAAGTTGACACATGTGGTGTCAGCCTCGTGACGGGGGATTTGCCTCATGCCTGACGCCACCCACATCCTGGAAAAGTTTCCGCAGGCCGTGCCGCGCTACACGAGCTACCCCACCGCACCGCACTTCAAGGCCGATGCCGGCGCCACCCTGATGCGCCAGCTGATCGCAGGCCTCGACGACGAAACGCCGGTCTCTGTCTATGCGCACATCCCGTTCTGCGACAAGCTGTGCTGGTTCTGCGGCTGTCATACCAAGCACACCACCAGACATGCCCCGATCACCAGCTACATCGGCTCGCTGGAGCAGGAAATCGCCCTGATCAGCGAACGTACCGATGCAATGCCGCCGATCGGCCAGTTGCACCTCGGCGGTGGCTCGCCCAGCCTGCTCACGCCTGAGGACTGCCAGCGGCTGCGCATCGCGCTGGAGGGCGCCTTCGTGTTCACCCCGGACAGCGAGATCAGCGTCGAGATCGACCCGTCCGACGTGACGCCGGACACGCTCAGGGCGATGAAGGTCATCGGGCTGACGCGGGCCAGCATCGGCGTTCAGGACTTCGACGAGGAGGTGCAGCAGGCCATCAACCGCCCGCAATCCTACGAGATCACCCGCGATGTCGCGGCTGCGCTGCGCGAAGCCGGCATCAGTTCGCTTAACATCGATGCGCTCTATGGCCTGCCGTTGCAAACCACCGGCAGGCTTGCCCGCACCATCGAGAAGGTCATCTCCATCTCTCCGGACCGTGTCGCCCTGTTTGGTTATGCCCACGTGCCGTGGATGAAGAAACACCAGCAGATGATCCGCGACGAGGACCTGCCTGGCGCACTTGAACGCTTCGAGCAGGCGGAACTCGCAGCTGCCATGCTGTGCGATGCGGGCTACGTGAAGATTGGCATTGACCACTTTGCAAGGCCCGATGACACGCTGGCCATCGCGGCCCGCACGGGGCATCTGCGCCGCAATTTCCAGGGTTACGTCACCGACCGTTGCAGTACGCTGATCGGGCTGGGCGCGTCGTCCATCGGCAGGTTCGATGGCGGCTATGTCCAGAACATCGTCGCCACCGGCCAGTATCAGACCGCCGTGGCCAACGGGCATCTTCCTGCCGCCAAGGGCTTTGCCCTGAGCGCCGACGACCGCATCCGCGCCTGGATGATCGAACGGCTGATGTGCAACTTTGAAATCCACTTCCCGGCGCTGCTGCAAGAATTCGGCCCTGCCGCTCAACCCTATATCGACGAAGCAAGGCACGTCGCCACCGGCGATACCGAAGGCCTGTGTGAAAGCGATGACGCCAGCTTCTCGATACCTGCAGACGCCAGACCCTTCGCCCGCATCGTGGCGGCACGCTTCGACGCTTGGCTGAACGAATCCGGCGCACGCTACTCACGCGCCGTGTGAACCCTGCTCAGGCCGGGCGCGGTGACAGGCTCATCCGGGTGAACAGCAGCCATGCGCCGATCATCATGTTGATCAGGTTCCAGGCGATGCCGTTTAGGAACGCCATCTGGTAGGAGCCGGTGATGTCATAGATGAAGCCCGACACCCAGCCGCCCAGCGCCATGCCGATCACTGTCGCCATCAGCACCGCAGACACCCGCGTGCCCGCCTCGCGGGCCGGAAAGTAGTCGCGCACGATCAGCGCATAGCTGGGCACGATGCCGCCTTGCGCCAGGCCGAACAGCGCCGACACGACGTAGAGCGACATCAGCCCGTCGAACGGTACATAGAGCAACAGCGCCAGGCACTGCAGCGTCGAGCCCAGCAGCATGGTCGCCACCCCGCCGATGCGGTCGGCGATGAGCCCGGAGGCAAGCCGGCTGACGACGCCGAGGCCGAGCATCACGGAAAGCAGTTGCGCGCCGTGCGTCGAGCCGTAGCCGAGGTCGCCGCAATAGGCCACCATGTGCACCTGCGGCATCGACATCGCCACGCAGCAGGCGACGCCGGCCAGCACCAGCAGCGCCTGCAGCACCGGTTTTGGCGCCGGCAGGTAATGCGCAGGCCGCGCGCTCACCGGCTTCGAACTGCCGCTTACGTCGGGCCTGAGCCGCAGCATGAAAGCCAGTGGCACCATGGTCACCACGCACACCACCGCGATGATGCCGAACGACTGGCGCCAGCCAATCGTGTCGATTCCGTACTGCAGCAACGGCGGCCAGATGGTGCCGGCGAGGTAATTGCCGCTGGCGACGATGGCCACCGCAATGCCGCGCCGCCGCAGGAACCAGTGCGACACGTCGGCCACCAGCGGCCCGAACGTCGCCGAGCTTCCCGCCATGCCGATCAGCAATGCCTGCACGGCCAGGAACTGCCAGTAGTCCTGGGTGATCGCCGCTATCGCATAGCCAAGCCCCAGCATGACGGCGCCAAGGACAAGCGGCACCATGATGCCGAACCGGTCGGCCAGCCGCCCCATGAAGATGCCGCCAATGGCAAAGCCCACCAGGGTCAGCGTATAGGGCAGCGATGCACTGCCACGGCTGACGCCGAACTCGGCCTGGATGGTGGGCAACACCACCACGCTGGACCAAAGGCCGATGCCACCCAGCGTGGCCAGCAGCAGCGATATCGACAGCCTGCGCCAGGCATATCCGCTGTCGACGAGATTTGCAGACCCCGCTGCAACCGTGGCTGTCATGATGGTCCGCTTCCGCTTCAGATGGGCTGCCCTGCCAGCGTCAGATTAGTTGATGGTTCACAACCCGTCGAGACGGCTTTTCCCCTGCGTCCGATCATCCGCAGAGCCTTGAAATCCAGCTAACCAATTGTGACGACTTGGTGATTTTTGCTGCCTTGGTTGCATCAAGCCGGAACCATGCTGTCCAGGAGCCATTGACTCAGCAATACATCCAAAAGGAAAGGAGACACGAAATGACCTTCAAGTCCCCAATTCTCGCGGCAACGGCGCTTGCCACGGCTGTACTCGCAGCCCCAGTGAATATGGCATCGGCGACACCACTGACAGGCGTCTCAATGCTCAGCAGCGCGACCGCCGGCATGGCGCCAGCCGTGCGGGTTACCGAGGTGCAATATCGCAAGAAGCGCCGCATGAACCGGCACAAGCGCATGAACCGGCATAAGCGCTGGAACCGGCATAAGCGCTGGCGCGGCCACCGCGGTTACCGGAGGCACCGGCCGGGCTATCGCCGCCACTCTGATGGCTGGTGGTATCCATTGGCAGCATTTGGTGCGCTCACGCTGGGCGGGGCGCTGGCCCATGCGGGCAATCTTCCGCCGGAACACTACAGGTGGTGCGATGACCGCTATCGAAGCTACGACTTCGAGACCAATACCTTCCAGCCCTATAACGGCCCCCGCAAGCGGTGCAACTCGCCGTATGACGGCATCTGACTGCTGTACCAGTACAAGACGGCCCGCCGGATCGCTCCGGCGGGCCTTTCAGGTCTTCGCTCAGCCTGCCGGATGATCAGCTCATGGCCTGGTCAAGGTCGGCGATGATGTCGGCGGCATCCTCGATGCCGATGGACAGGCGCACCACGTCCGGCCCGGCGCCAGCCTTGACGAGCTGTTCTGCGCTGAGCTGCGAGTGGGTGGTCGAGGCCGGGTGAATGATCAGCGAGCGGGTATCACCCACATTGGCCAGGTGAGACAGCAGTTCCACCTTCGACACCGTGGACACGCCCGCGTCATAGCCGCCCTTGAGGCCGAAGGTGAACACCGCGCCGGCACCCTTCGGGCAATACTTCTGGTGGCGTTCGAAGTCCTTGTCGCCCTTCAGCGCCGCATAGCTGACCCACGCCACGCGCTTGTCCTTGGCCAGCCACTTGGCAACCTTCAGCGCGTTGTCGCAATGCTTCTGCATGCGAAGCGACAACGTCTCCATGCCGGTCAGGATCATGAACGCATTGAACGGCGAAATGGCGGGGCCGAGGTCGCGCAGGCCCAGCACCCGGCAGGCGATGGCAAAGGCGATGTTGCCAAACGTCTCCCACAGCACCATGCCGTTGTAGGAGGCGTTGGGCTCGCTCAGCATCGGGAACTGGCCCTTGTTCTTGCCCCAGTCGAAGTTGCCGCCGTCGACGATGACGCCGCCCATGGAGTTGCCGTGACCGCCCAGGAACTTGGTGGCTGACTGAACGACAATGTTGGCGCCATGTTCGATTGGCCGGCACAGGTAGGGCGAGGCCAGCGTATTGTCGACGATCAGCGGCACGTGCGCCTTCTTCGCCACCTTGGCGATGGCCTCGATGTCGGTCACGCGGCCGCCGGGATTGGCGATGGATTCGATGAAGATCGCCTTGGTGTTCTTGCTGACCGCCTTCTCGAACGACTTGATGTCGTCGATATCGGCCCACACCACGTTCCAGCCAAACGACTTGAACGAGTGGTTGAAGGCGTTGATCGACCCACCATAAAGCTGGCGGGCACAGACGATCTCGTCGCCCGGCCGCATCAGTGTGTGGCAGATGATCAGCTGGGCGGAGTGGCCGGAAGCCACCGCCAACGCCGCCGTACCGCCTTCAAGTGCCGCTACCTTCTCTTCCAGCACCGCCTGGGTCGGATTCATGATGCGGGTGTAGATGTTGCCGAAAGCGCGCAGCGCAAACAGGTCGGCTGCATGCTGGGCATCGTCGAACACGAATGAGGTGGTCTGATAGATCGGCGTGGCCCGCGCCCCGGTGGCCGGGTCCGGCTTGGCGCCGGCGTGAATGGCAAGGGTGTCGAAACCGGGCTTCTTGTCGCTCATGTTGAAATTCCTCCCGCGCTGAAGCAATTGCAGAAAATGTGGTTGCCGGTTTTCCGTCCGGATTGCGGCAATGAACCTTCGGGACAGGCTTCTAGCAAAGGACGGCATTCCAAACAATCGTTCTTTTAAAGGAACAGCTTGCAGGTGAAGACGCATTCGCTATATTCATCCTTCATCCGTTGGGGAGCCCGCATGAAGGGCTGAGAGGCGCTTTTCAAAGCCGACCCATCGAACCTGATACGGGTAATGCCGGCGAAGGGAACGGGAATGACAGCAGCCGGTTTATGCTTGCTTGTGTTCAGCCCGCTTTCCGGGCAGCGCGGCCTTTCCCGTCAAAACGCCATGCTGACTCAAGGGAGCCCGCAATCATGCGCCTGATCTTTTCTCTCGTGCTGCTGGTCATGACCAGCATCTCTGCCAACGCCACCGACAGGATGACGCTGATCCTCGACTGGTTCATCAACCCGGACCACGGGCCCATCATCATCGCCCAGGAGAAGGGCTACTTCAAAGAGCAGAACCTCGAGGTTGAAATCATCGCGCCGGCAGACCCGGCGGACCCGCCCAAGATGGTCGCCGCCGGCAAGGCAGATCTCGCCGTGTCCTACCAGCCGCAGCTTCACCTGCAGATCCATGAAGGCCTGCCGCTCACCCGCGTCGGAACGCTGGTGGCCACGCCGCTGAATTGCTTGCTGGTGATGGCCGACGGCCCCATCAAGTCCATCGCCGACCTCAAGGGCAAGAAGGTGGGCTTCTCGGTAGCCGGCGTCGAGGAAGCGATCCTGACAGCCATTCTCAAGCCCCATGGCCTGACCCCTGCCGACGTCGAACTGGTCAACGTCAACTGGTCCCTGTCGCCATCGCTGATGGCGGGGCAGGTGGATGCCGTGATCGGCGCCTTTCGCAACTTCGAACTCAACCAGATGGACATCAACGGCGCCAAGGGCCGCTGCTTCTACATCGAGGAAGAGGGCTTGCCGGCCTATGACGAGCTGATCTACGTGGCCAACACCAACACCATGAACAAGGACATGATCGCCCGCTTCCTGGCCGCCACGGAGCTCGCCACCCAGTACATCGTCAATCATCCTCAGGAGAGCTGGGAAATCTTCTCCGGCACCTCGAAGGAACTGCAGGATGAACTGAACAAGCGCGCCTGGGCCGACACGCTGCCGCGCTTCGCACTGCGCCCTGCCGCCTTCGATGCCGGCCGCTACAAACGGATGGAAGCCTTCCTGAACGAAGCCGGACTGATCCCGTCCATCAACCCGGTCAGCAAGATGGCCATCGACGTCACGGTCGGGGAATAGGAACCACCGTGGTCCGCGTCACCGGCAGTTTCAGCTATGACGGCCAGCGCCTGTTCGAGGGGATTGATTTCACCCTTGAACCAGGCGCCTGGACCTGCCTGCTCGGGCCATCAGGCGTCGGCAAGTCGACGCTGCTGCGGTTGCTGGCGGGGCTCGAAACGCACGGAACCTTCGATGGACGCATCGAGGCCGGTGACGGTGACGCGCTGACGGGCCGCGTCGCCTATATGGCCCAGTCAGACTTGCTGATGCCCTGGCTGGACGTCACCGGCAACGTGACGCTGGGCGCGAGGCTGCGCGGGCAGCTGCCGGACATGGCCCGGGCGCGAGACCTGATCGCCGCGGTGGGCCTTGAACCGCACCGCCACAAGTATCCCCGCGCCCTGTCTGGCGGCATGCGCCAGCGCGCCGCCCTTGCCCGCACGCTGATGGAAGACAAGCCGTTCGTGTTTCTCGATGAACCCTTCTCGGCGCTCGATGCCCGCACCCGGGCCGAGATGCAGGAACTCGCCTTCGGCTTGCTTGCGGGGCGCACCGTGTTGCTGGTCACCCACGACCCGGCAGAGGCCGCGCGGCTGGGCGAACGCATCGCCATTCTCGACGAAACCGGCCTGCGGGAATTTCCGGCCGGCAAGTCGAAACCTCCAAGGCCGGCAGATGCCCGCGCCACCCTGGATCTCCAGGCCCGGCTGCTCAAGGACCTGCGAAGGGCGCACGCAGCATGAACCGCACCTTGTGGATCGCCGCGTCTGCCGCCTTCGCCATCGGCCTTTGGCAGTCCATCGTGACGCTGACAGGCGTGCCGCACTTCATCCTGCCCGCACCGCTGACCGTGCTGAACACGCTGATCAGCTCACGCGAGCTGATCGCCCAGCATGCCCTTGTCACCATGACCGAAGTGGTGCTCGGCCTCATCGCAGGCTCCGCGCTCGGCTTCGCCACCGCCCTGCACCTGATGTCATCGCCCGCCGCGCGGCGGCTGCTGATGCCGGTGATGGTATTCTCGCAAGCCGTCCCGGTGTTCGCGCTCGCGCCCGTGCTCACGCTCTGGCTGGGTTACGGCATCTGGTCGAAGATCGTCATGACCATCCTGATCATCTACTTCCCCGTCACCTCGAACTTCCTCGATGGCTTGCGCCGCACCGAGCCCGGCTACCTCGACCTTGCCCGCACCATGCAGGCAAGCCCCCGCCAGATGCTGTGGCGCATCCGCGTACCGGCTGCCCTGCCCGCCTTCGGTTCAGGCCTCAAGCTTGCCGCCGTATACGCCCCCATAGGTGCCGTCATCGGCGAATGGGTGGGCGCGTCCAACGGCCTCGGTTATCTGATGTTGCTGGCAAACGGACGCATGAAGATCGACCTGATGTTCGCCGCCCTGTTCGTGCTGGCGGTATTCACCATCGCGGTCCACGCGCTGGTGTCGATGCTGGCGGACTGGATGACCCGGCGCGCCACGGGTAGTGCCGTCAACTAGGCAATCACGCGCTCGGCCACCCAGCCGACGCCGTAGGCCAGTGAACACGCCGATGCACCGATCACCAGCGTTTCCAGTCCCGACCGCCACCATGACGCCAGCGACCACTTGCTCTTGATGCTGCCGATGGCAAAGAAGGCGATGAAAGTCGTCACCAACGCCACTTCAAACGCCTGCACGAAGCCCAGCATGTAGGGCAACAGCGGAATAAGGCCGAACAGCATGAACGAGGCGAAGGTGGACACCCCCGACTTCAGCGGCGATCGGAGATTGGTCGACAGCCCGTACTCATCAACCAGCATGGTGTTGATCCAGGTTTCCCTGTCCGAGGTAATGGCAGTCACCGCTTGGTCCAGGGCCGCGCCAGACAATCCCTTCAGTTCGAGGATCTGCCGCACCTCGGCCCGCTCGCCATCCGGGTCGATGTCGACATGGCGCTCCTCGATTTCCCGGTAGCGCGCCAGTTCATCCACTTCGGTCTTGGTGCCGGAATAGTTGCTTGCGGCCATGGACAGTCCGTCCGCCAGCAGGTTGGCCACGCCAAGGATCAGGATCACCTTGGCCGGAAGACCCGCGCCAACCACGCCTGCGACGACGGCAAAAGTGGTGATCGCTCCGTCGATGCCGCCATAAACCCAGTCTCGCAGATAGTTGGGATGATTGTCGGCGGCAAGCCGGAGACGGATTGCCTCACTCGTGTGCTCATGTTCAAGTTGCATGCTGCCAGCCTCTTCCGGTTGTCGCTTCAATGCGAAAACCAGTCTAGGCTTCACCGCCAGCGCGGGTATTGAGCGTGATCAATGGCCGGCCCTGCCATGCGCCACGTCCAGTGGCACCATGCGAAACAGGAAGACGATCGCGCAAACAGCAATGTTGCGCGGCACCAATTGCACATCTAGAAAAATCCGGCGGCATACCGCCAATACATGGCCGCCAAGGTCCAGCCCGTCGCCATTCCCCCGGTTCTGGGCTGGACCTTGCTCTTTGCCAGATGACGCGCGAGCGTCGCAAAAAGGTGAGCGGTTGAACTCCGTTGATCCTGTATCGAGCCCCCCGGCACGCCCGATCAGGTAACGGAACAGTGAATCAATCGCCCTTGTTGATCAGTATGCGATAGTATTTGCTGCTGCAATCCGCTTTACGAATCGTCCATCCAAAATGCGAATCCCGATATCGATTGCACCGGTGTGGTGGTTTATGATCGCAATGGAGGCTGTTTCGAATTGAAGGCCGCACCAATGGCGCAGCAAACTGCACAACCATTTTCGTCCCATGATTTCAAGTCGCTGAGTTCGCTTGGCGCAGCGCGTCAGCTTTGCGCCACACTGTTCCGCGGGTTTGAGGATTTCAGCTTCGACGAGTCTGGCGACGGGGCATTTCTCAATTCCGCATCGGTCAGAACGTCCGGTTTCAGGCTGTCATCGGTACACTCTTCCGGCCATCGCATCGCCCTGCGCGAAACCGATTCATGCGCCGTGTTGCTGCCGCTTCGCGGATCCATAAGGGTCAGTTCCGGCGACACCGAACTTGAGGCCAGCCCGGGACAGGGGATCATCGCCATGCCCGGCAAGCGCAACACCGGGGTCGGACCGCAATATCTCGGCCTGGTCTGCGTCATTGACAAGCCGCAACAGCACCATTCGGCGCCGTTGCTGCGCCCCAGCCCCCAGTTGCGGGGCTTCCTTCAGTACCTCGCCGAGGCCTTCGACAGCAGCCAGTACCTTGTTGACAACCAGGCGACCCACAAGTCGGTGGCCGGTTTCATCAGCGAACTGGTCGATCAATCATGGGCCGAGCAGGCATCAGATCTTCAACAGGCGGCCAATGCAGCCTCGCTGGTTCGGCATGTCACCGCTGCTGAATGCTGGATGGACGCCCACATGGGAGACACTTTCTCCGTATCCGGCCTCGCGCAGGCATTGGGCATCAACGTTCGCACCCTGCAACTTGCCTTCCAGCGCCACCGCAACTGCACCCCGCGCCAGGCGATCGAGCGCCGCCGCCTTGACTGCGTCCGGCAGGCTCTGCTGAAAGCTCCGGCCAACCACAGCGTAACCGGCGTGGCAATGGACAACGGCGTGCTTCACCTCGGCCGCTTCGCGGCGAGTTATCGGCGAATGTACGGTGAGAACCCGTCCGAAACCCTGGCCCGCGCCCGGCGCAGGCGCACTTGAGGCCTCAACCGGCGGCGGGCAGTTGCGTCAACTTTTACGGATACCCAGCGACTGCATCTTGCCGGAACCATGCAGCGACTGCTTCTTCGACGACAGCACACCGGAATTGCCGCCAACCCAGTTCCACTCGCCCGACAGCTTGCCGTACTCGATCTTGGGGCAGCGGTTCATCACCACCTTGATACCGTGGGCCTCTGCCCTGGCGGCCGCCTCGTCATGGCGAACCGTCAACTGCATCCAGATCACCTTCGGCAGCGGCTCGAGCATGAGCGCCTCAGCCACCACGCCCGCCGCAGCTTCGGAGTTGCGGAAGATGTCGACCATGTCGATGGACTCGGGAACCTCGGCCAGCGACCCGAACACCGGCCTGCCGAGTATCTCCTTGCCCGCCAGCCCAGGATTTATCGGGTAGACGGTGTACCCCTTGTCGATCATGTACTTGGTGACGAAGAAGGACGGCCGCACCTCGTTGGCCGACGCCCCTACGATGGCGACCGTCTTGACGCTGTCCAGAATGTCTCGGATGTAGGCCGGGTCATAACTGTCGTGGTTGAACCCGCTCACTCGTCGCTCCACTTCGGCGTCCGTTTTTCAAGGAACGCGCTGATGCCTTCCCTGGCATCCTTCATCATCATGTTGTCGACGATGGCCTTAGACGTGAGCGTGTATGCCTCGTCCAGCGGCTTGTCGATCTGCTGGTAGAAAGCCCGCTTGCCCAGCGCCAGCACGGCCTGGGAGCGTGCTGCCACCTTGGCCGCCAGCTTCATGGTTTCCTTGGTCAGGTCCTTGTCGAACACGATCCGGTTGAGCAGGCCCGCCGTCATCGCCTCATGGGCGTTCAGCATGCCGCCGGTGGTCAACAGTTCTATCGCCCGCTTGCGCCCGATATTGCGCGACAGGGCCACCATGGGGGTTGAGCAGAACAGGCCGGAATTGATACCGTTCACCCCGAAGTTCGCATTGGTGCCGGCCATGGCCATGTCGCAGGCAGCCACCAGCTGGCAGCCCGCCGCCGTGGCAATGCCGTTGACTTCTGCAATGATCACCCTCGGATGATTGACGATCATCTGCATCATTTCCGAACAGCGCGCGAACAGCGCCTCGTAGAACGCCCGCCCGCCGTCCGGATCACTGCGGTGCGCCGTCATTTCCTTGAGGTCATGTCCGGCGCAGAAGCCCGGCGCCGAGGCCGCAATCACGATCACCCGCACCTCCGGTTCTTCGGCGGCCAGTTCGAGATCGGCGATGATGGCATCCAGCATCGCCATCGACAGTGGATTGCGCTTGGCGCCGCGGTTAAGCGTCATGCGCAGGATGCCGCCGTCATGCAACTCGCTGAGCACCAGTGGTGCCTCGGTTTCTGGGGCTGCGGCTTCAGCCGCGGCGGCGGAGGATTGCGTGGAACTGTTCAATGTTCGCTCACTCCAAAGTCATCTTCCGACAACGCCTTGAGCTTCTCGGCCCAAGCCTTGTCCTCGTTGAGCTTGCGTACGACGTTCTTGTTCTCGTCGGACGGCAGCATCGACTTCAGGCTTTCGATAAGCGATTTCTTAAGGTCGGCGTCAAGTGAAGCATCGTCGCGGATGTTCTCCAATTCCTGCCGGATTTCCTGCTCCTGATTGCTGGCCACCGCAGCATACGCAAAGCTGACCGACATGATGGTGTTGTTCCACTCGCCCACGGAAGCAAACCCGAAGCTCTTGATATCGGCTTCCAGTGCCGCCCCCTCCTTGGCCTCTGCCACGAACTCTTCGAGCGTTTCATATTCGGCGATGTCGGTGTCCTGATAACTGGCCTTGAGCTTGATGAAGGCATCAACCGCGCGCTTGGCGGTGTCTTCGGTAAGCGGCACCTGCTGCTGGGCCGGAATCTCCTCGACCGTCACCGAAGGTTGCTCGTCGTCCGGTGCGGACCTTGGCTCCCCGCTTCCGTCTTCCCCGGACTTCGGCACCAGCGGCCCCAGCGGCCCCAGCGGCGTGCTGCCGCTCCCGCTGCCGGGTTCTTCGGCCGCGTCAATCCCCGGCAGGCGGCTCTGGTCCTTGACGGCAAAGGCCGATGCATCGACGGCATGCAGCATTATGCTGCCGGCCATCACCGACGAGACGGTCGCTATGCGGGCAATTGCTCTCATTCTGCCGTGCATACTATTCCAGCGCATTGAGCATAGAAAGGGCCATTGACGCATGGCGCTGGGCCCTTAAGAGAGGTCTGACTGACGGCAACAGCGCGGAGCGCCAGCAATGACCCTGAAATGGACAGGCGAGGAGGTCTTCGCCTTTCTGGAACGCGAGTTTCCCACCGCGCTTGGCCGCGGCATGAACTACGAGATCGTCTCGCTGCAGCCTGAAGCCCTCGATATCCGGCTGCGCGTCGATGACAGTCACCTGCGCCCCGGCGGCACCATTTCCGGTCCGACCATGATGGAACTGGTCGATTGCGCCATATACGTGCTGCTGCTGGCTCACCACCAGGAAGAGGCCAGGCTGGCGGTCACCACCAATCTGGCCATTTCCTTCCTGCGCAAGCCGAAACCAGGCCCGCTTTTGGCGAAGGTGAGGCTGATCAAGCACGGCCGCACCCTGTCGGTCGCCCGCACCGACATCGTCTCGGAGACCGACGGCCGGCTGGTGGCCAGCTCGGAAGCGACCTATTTCATGGGTGGTGCGTGAGGTAAAATATTACCACATTATGCAAGTTATTGATTTTGCTTGATTTAGAGAAATTCCAGCCACTTCTTTTAGCTTGACCATTGCCGCGGCCGCCGCTAGAACCTGCCGCCAATGGATGGCACATGCCGGCTTCGGTCGCGATCGCCCTTCATCGAGATCAAATCACTTCAGGACAACGGTCATGAAAACCTATTCCGCTCGGCCCGCCGAGATCGAGAAAAAGTGGGTGCTGATTGATGCCGACGGGCTGGTTGTGGGCCGTCTGGCCGCTCTCATCGCCACCCGCCTGCGCGGCAAGCACAAGCCTTCCTACACCCCGCACATGGACATGGGCGACAATGTCATCGTCATCAACGCCGGCAAGGTGGTGCTGACGGGCAACAAGCGCACCCAGAAGACCTATTACCGCCACACCGGCCACCCCGGCGGCATCAAGGAAGCCAAGGCGGACAAGATCCTCGACGGCCGCTTCCCCGAGCGCGTGCTCGAGGCAGCCGTCAAGCGCATGATGCCCGGCGGCCCGCTGACCCGCACCCAGATGTCGAACCTTCGCATCTATGGCGGCAGCGAACATCCGCATGAAGCCCAGCAGCCCACCGTCGTCGACGTGAAGGGCATGAACGCCAAGAACTCCCTGAGAGGTTGATGGACATGGCTGAAGAAACCACCACCCTGGAAAACCTCGGCGCTGCAATGGGCACGGTTGCCGAAGCCGCACCGGCGCCGGCCGAGCCGAAGATCGACAGCCTTGGCCGCTCCTACGCGACCGGCAAGCGCAAGGACGCGGTTGCACGCGTCTGGATCAAGCGCGGCAACGGCAAGATCACCGTCAACGGCCGCGAAATCGAAACCTACTTCGCCCGCCCGACCCTGCGGATGATCATCCAGCAGCCGCTGGAAACCGCTGAACGCAAGGACGAGTTCGACGTGGAATGCACCGTTGTCGGCGGCGGCCTGTCCGGCCAGGCCGGCGCGGTTCGTCACGGCATCTCCAAGGCGCTGACCTACTTCGAACCGGCCCTTCGCCCGGTTCTGAAGAAGGGTGGCTTCCTGACCCGCAACTCGCGCGTCGTCGAGCGCAAGAAGTACGGCAAGGCCAAGGCCCGCCGGTCCTTCCAGTTCTCGAAACGCTGAGCGTCGGAACTGCACACCGTCTATCTCAAGGGGCTGCCCAATGGGCGGCCCCTTTTCTTTTGTCGCGGACGCTTAAGTTTCGCCGGGCGCCGACAGCCTCAGGCATCCGGCACGCCGAGCTCGACCAGCTGTCTGCCGATCCGCTCAAGCACAGCCGGCGAGAACACCATGGCCTCCTTGAACCGCTTGACGGTCATCTCAGGATACGCCTTCATCAGCGCATCCCGTGACCTGTTTGCCTCTTCGATGCGTCCGGCGCCCAGCAGCGCCGGGGCCAGATTGCGGTGGATCCAGAAAGCGTTCGGCCGCTCGTCAAGCGCCCGCAGAAACATGTCTGCCGCGCCATTGTCATTGCCTGCCACCTGGAAGGCCGAGGCAAGACCGACATAATTGTTGAAGTTCATCGGGTCGAGCGGGCTGAGCCTCAGCGCCTTCTCGAAGTGCTCCTGCGCTTCCTTCGGGCGGTCGGTATAGGCCGCCAGCCAGCCGAGCCGGCTCCATGCCCACGCCGAGTTGGGGTCCAGCGCCACCGCCCGCTGCAGCAGCACCCTCGCCGCGCCATAGTTGCGCACGAACGTATGAACCGTGCCAAGCACGGTGAGTATGAGCGGATCATCGGACGACAGGTCCACTGCCCGCTCGGCAAGCCGCAACGCCTCGGCCTTGCTGGCATCGATGTCCCTCGCCCAGTTGTAGACCGATGCTTGCGCATGGCACCAGGCGGCAAGCGCCAGCGCCAGCGGATAATCCGGCTCCACCTCAAGCGCCTTGTCGAGCAGCTCCAACCCCCTTGCAGCTTCGTGCTTTTCCAGCGCCCAGACATGCTTGAACGCCCGCATCGCGTAATCGTAGGCGCCGAAGTCCTGCGGCCGCTTGCGTCCGACCCTGTCGATCTCGGCCAGCCTGATGGAAGGCTGAAGCGCGCCGGCGACCTGTTCGGTGATACTGTCCTGCAGGTCGAATATGTCATCCAGTGAACCGTCGTATTTCTCGGCCCAGATATGCGCGCCCGTCTCGGTCTCTATCAGCTGCACGGTGATCCGCACCCGTCCGCCGGCGCGCTGCACACTGCCTTCAAGCACGTATCCAACGCCCAGTTCACGACCAATGTCGCGGACATTGGTTGGCTTGCCCTTGTAGGCAAATGCCGAGTTGCGGGCGATCACGAAAAACGACTTGATGTGGCTCAACGCAGCCGTCAACGCCTCGACCACGCCATCGGCGAAGTACTCCTGTTCCGGGTCTCCGGACATGTTGTCAAAGGGCAGCACTGCGACCGACGGCTTGTCCGGCAGGCTCAAGGCTTCGCGCTGGGTGGACGTGGTCTTGACGGTTGCATTCCCAGTCTGTCCCGCCCGCCACCGCCACACCCGCACCGGCTTGTCGATGTTCTTGAACCGCTGCTCGCCAATGTCGTCGAACACGCCATCGGCCTTGCCCGCGGCGTAGCGGCGGATGTCGTCCGACACCAGGATGCCACCCGGTTCCGCCATCTGCTCCAGCCGCGCGGCGATATTGACCCCATCGCCGTACAGATCGTCGCCTTCGATGATGACGTCGCCAAGGTTTATGCCGATCCTGAGCCTGATGGGACCCGCTGCATTCCTGAGGGCAGACTGGATTGCAATGGCCGCCTGAACTGCCTTCACAGGCGAGGAAAACTCGACCAGCGCACCGTCACCCATCAGTTTCACGATGCGCCCCCCATGGCCTGCCACCACGGGGTCGAACACCTCTGCGCGGTGCGCCTTGAGCGCCAGCATGGTGCCGGTCTCGTCCTTGGCCATCAGGCTCGAATAGCCAACGACGTCAGCAGCGAGTATGGCTGTGAGCTTGCGTTCCAAGTTGAACCTCCGACAACGGAAGAATATCTGTGTTTGACCAGTGAATCCAAGGATAGCTTCACCCGGCAGCAGACCTGACCTGCAAACCGGTGCAACCGCAAGGCCACCGCTTGCGTTTTTCAGCCACCCACCGGCATCCAATGCCCGGCCCGCCACGCCAGAACCACAGGAAAAGGCTTCCCATGTCGTTTCGTCCCGTGAAAACCACCTCGCTCGCCCAACCCGCAATGGAAGGTGCGGGCGTTCACCTCCACCGCGCCTTCGGCTTCACCGATCCCACCATGTGCGATCCGTTCCTGATGCTGGACGACTTCCGCAACGACATGCCCGCGCACTACCAGAAGGGCTTTCCCTGGCATCCGCATCGGGGCATAGAGACCATCACCTATGTACTCGACGGCGAAGTCGAGCATGCCGACAGCCTTGGCAACCGCGGCGTGCTTGGTCCCGGTTCGGTGCAATGGATGACCGCCGGCTCAGGCATCCTCCACCAGGAAATGCCGCGCGGAAACGCCAACGGCCAGATGCACGGCTTCCAGCTCTGGGCCAACCTGCCCTCAAGCCTGAAGATGACAGCGCCCCGCTACCAGGACATTCAGGGCGCCGACATCCCCGAGATCATGGATGATGACGGCACAAGGGTGCGCGTCATTGTCGGAGAGTTCTGGGGTAGGCGCGGCCCCGTGGACGGCATCGCCGCCAACCCGGTTTATCTTGACGTCACCGTGCCACCGCTGAAATCGAAGCGCCTGCCAGTCGATACCTACGCTTCGGCCTTTGCCTACGTTTTCCAGGGGGCCGGCAAGTTCGAGTATGCGTCGGCGCCCGAAGGCGTGCGGGTCGAGAAGGAATACCAGGGCGAGGAATTGAACATCCGCGACCTGTCCGGAAACCGCACGCTGATCCGCTTCGACACCGGCGACGAGGTGTTCGTGCAGGCAGGCCCCGAAGGCGTGCGCTTCCTGCTGGTCACCGGCAAGCCGATCCGCGAGCCGGTCGCCTGGCATGGCCCGATTGTCATGAACACCCGCGAAGAGCTGATCCAGGCGATCAACGAGCTCAACAACGGCACCTTCATCAGGCCGGCGCACTGATCGATTCCAATCAGCTGGCGGATCGGCTATCAAGCCTGCACGGCGGGCAAGATGCTGCTGCGCCGGGTTCTCGCGCCGGATATCGGATCATGCGGATTGTCATTGCCTTTCTCGCGCTGCTGCTGATGAACCTGTCGGTCCTCGCGGCCGACGTCAGCAAGCAGCAGGCGCAGCTTGAAGGCCTCGCAGGGCGTATTGCGGCGATCGAGACCTCGATCACCGACAAGGCCGCCGACGATACCGGCCTGCTCAAGCTGCGCATCGAACTCGACGCCTTCTCGAAATCGCTGATCGATTTCGGCGTGTCCCTGCGTCCCCGGCTGAACGAAATCAACGCCCGGCTTGCCGAGATCGGCGATCCGCCCAAGGAAGGCGCACCGGCCGAACCTGCCGCGCTTACCGCTGAACGCAAATCGCTGCAGGACGAAAAGGCACAGAACAACGCCCTCCTCGGCGAGGCCGAGACCCTGTCGATCCGCGCCAGCCAGGCCATCGACCGAATCGGAGAGTTGCGCCGCGACCTGTTCACCAACACGCTGCTGAAGCGCACCGACGTGGAAGGGGCGATCAGTTACGACGTACTGGCCACCTTCGGGCGCGAACTGGACCGCGCCCGGCAGCAACTCTCATCGCGGCTGCAATTCATGTATTCGTTCCGCACCACGGAACTGCTCTCCGCACTGGCGCTGTCGCTGCTGGTCGGACTGGCCTGCTGGTTCGGCGTGCGGCGCATGTTCGGCGCCATCGGACGCGAAACCCCCGACGCCCCGGAACAGTCATATATCAACCGTCTGTCGCTGGCGTTCTGGTCCACCACCGTGCCATCGCTCGCCATGGCCGCAGCGCTGGCGGTCGCCTACGCGCTGTTCGATTATTTCGGCATCTTCACCCCGCAGACCGCGGAACTTACCGAAGCCCTGCTGGTCTCCATTGCGGCGATCTTCTTCATCCAGCGCCTCGTCAACGCCCTGCTGAGCCCGCAGCACCCGGACCGCCGGCTCATCATGGTGTCGAAACCGGGCGGCACGAGTGCTGGTGAGCTTCCTCATTGCGCTGGCGGTGATCCACGTCGTCGACTATTTCATCGGTCGCAGCAACGACGTCTTCTCCGCACCGCTCAATGTCACCGTCGCCAAGAGCCTGATCTCGTCCCTGCTGATCTCCGTAGTGCTGGTGATGATCGCGCTGGTGAAACCGTTCGATGACGCCGCCAGTGGCCGCGCCTATGGCTGGCCGGTATGGATAAGGCTGCCGCTGCTGCTGATCGCCATCTTCATCATCGCCTCGGCAATGTCGGGGTATATCGGCCTTGCCCGCTTTGCCGCAGCCCAGGTCGTGGTCACCGGTGCCATCCTCGCCACCATGTTCATCGGCGTGCAGTCCGGCCAGGTGCTGGCAGGCGAAGGTGCCTTTCCGCATTCGGCCATCGGCTCGCGCATCAAGCAGAAGTTCTCGCTGTCAGACACCGCGCTGGACCAGTTGGGACTGGTGCTCAGCTTCCTGGTCTATGCGCTGGTGTTCATCATCGGCCTGCCGCTGATCCTGCTGCAATGGGGCTTCAACCAGCTCGATATCCAGAGCTGGCTCTATCGCATCCTGACCGACATCCGCATCGGCAACATCTCGATTTCGCTGATCGGCATCCTGTTCGGCATGGTGGTGTTCGTGGTCGGCTTCCTGGCCACCCGCCGCTTCCAGCGCTGGCTCGACGGCACGGTCATGGCCAGAAGCCGTGTCGATGCCGGCGTGCGCAACTCGATCCGCACCATCGTCGGCTACACCGGCATCGCGCTGGCCGCCGTCATCGCGCTGTCGGCAGCGGGCTTCGACCTTTCCAGCCTCGCCATCATCGCCGGCGCGCTTTCCCTCGGCATCGGTTTCGGCCTGCAGAACATCGTGTCGAACTTCGTCTCGGGCCTGATCCTGCTGGCAGAGCGGCCGTTCAAGGTGGGCGACTGGATCGTCGCCGGCAACACGGCGGGCTTCGTGCGCAAGATTTCGGTGCGCGCCACCGAGATCGAAACCTTCCAGAGCCAGACCGTCATCCTGCCCAACTCGGAACTGATCAACTCCGCCGTCGGCAACTGGCATCACCGCAACCATCGTGGCCGCATCGAGATACCCGTCGGCGTCGCCTACGGCGTCAAGCCGCGCCGGGTGCACGAGTTGCTGCTGGACGTCGCCAGCAAGGAACCGCGCGTACTCAAGTCGCCACCGCCGACGGTGGTGTTCCGCGGTTTCGGCGACAGTGCGCTGGACTTTGAACTGCGCTGCCATGTGCCCGAAGTGCTGGACGGGCTGGAGGTCGCGACCAACCTGCGCTACGAGATCGTCGAGGCATTCGAGCGCGAGAACATCCCGATCCCGTTCCCGCAGCGAGACGTCAACCTGAAGATCGAGGACATCGAGAAACTGGCAGACGCCATCGAGGCCGCGAGAACCCGCAAGGGCCGCGCCCGGCCAGCTGCAAAAACCTGAACTTTCGCCGTTCATGTGCCATTCAGCTTGAATCTGCGAAAACATGTCATCAGATAACACGCATCGGGCGGCCGGTTGCCGCCCTGCAGGGAAAACAAGCAGATGAAGTCCGTTGTATATGCAATCGCCGCCCTCGCCCTCAGCGCAGGTCTTGCCCACGCCGCCACCATCACCAACAACGACGGTGCGGCCATCATGGTCACCATCACCGAAGGCGGCCAGCAATCGGAGGTCGGCATCGGCCCCGGCCAGAGCGTCAGCGTATGCGCCGGCGGCTGCTTCGTCACCATGCCCAATGGCGACCGGGAAACCCTGTCTGGCGGCGAAACCGTCGAGATCTCCGGCGGCAAGGCATCCATCAAGTAAACAGGCGGCGTTCGGTTTAGCTGACTGCTGCCGGCAGCTGTTCCAGGCTGTCCAGCAGCATGTCCGGCCGGCCTGGAATGTTGTCGTCGGGCAGCCCGAAACGGTTGATCCGCGCCACCTGGAAGCCGAACGACTTGGCGGCCTGCGCATCCCAGGTATTGGCTGAAACAAAGCAGATTTCCGACGCATCGCCCACGCCGGTGCGGTCCACAGCCAGCTGGTAGACCTTGGGGTCCGGCTTGTAGATGCCCACGTCCTCGATCGACAGCACGTGGTCCAGATGTGCTTCCAGCCCGGCCGAAGTCACTGCGGCTGACAGCATGTCCGGTGAACCGTTGGACAGGATGGCGGTGGCAAATCCCGCAGCCTTCAACGCCTTCAGGCAGGCAACCGCATCCGGATACGCCTCCAGGTGCAAATAGAGCTGCATCAGCTCGTCGCACAAACCCTCATCGGTGATGCCGTGGGCAGTCAGCGCATAATCGAGCGCCTCGCCCGTCACCTGCCAGAACGGCGCGTGCGCCTGCATCAGCGACCGCAGCCAAGTATACTCCAGCTGCTTTGTCCGCCACAGCTTCGACACCTGGTCCGCCTGTGGACCGATGCGCCCGGCCATGGCGGCCACCGGCGCATGCACGTTGAACAGCGTGCCATAGGCATCGAACACGCAGGCGCGCACCCCGTTCATTTTGCCGCTCATGTTGTGAAACCTCGTGAGATTGTGAGTTGTTTGCGCAAGTCTCTACCGGCACTATGCCCGCAACGCAGCACAGGAGAAAACCCGCTTCATGGGCCACGACCATCACGATCACGGCACCAGCCACCACCACCACCACCATGATCACGATCATGATCATGATCATGAACACTCCGAGCTTTCCGAAATCGCGCTCAGGGTGCGGGCGCTGGAAAGCCTGCTGGTCGAGAAGGGTTATGTTGACCCTGTAGCCCTTGATGAACTGATCGAGACCTACGAAACTCGCGTCGGACCGAGAAATGGCGCGCAGGTGGTGGCGAAAGCCTGGGCCAACCCCGGCTACATGGACTGGCTGAGAAAAGACGCGACGGCAGCCATTGCGGACCTCGGCTTCATCGGCCGCCAGGGCGAGCACATGGTGGCGCTGGAGAATACGCCGGATACCCACAACCTTGTCGTCTGCACGCTGTGCTCCTGTTACCCGTGGCCGGTGCTGGGCCTGCCGCCTGTATGGTACAAGTCGCCGCCTTACCGCTCACGCGCCGTAGCCGACCCGCGTGGCGTGCTGGAGGAATTCGGCGTCTACCTTCCTGAAACCGTGTCGGTCCGGGTGTGGGATTCCACCGCCGAAGTGCGCTATCTCGTCATCCCGCAGCGCCCCGCAGGCACCGAGGGCTGGTCTGAGGAACAGCTTGCAACCCTGGTCACCCGTAACTCCATGATAGGGACCGGCCTGGCGCTCGACCCGGCGAGGGCAAAGTCATGAACGGCGCACAGGACCTTGGCGGCCAGCACGGCTTCGGCCCCATCGAACATGATGAAGACCACGAGCAGGTGTTCCATCACGAGTGGGAGAAGCGTGCCTTCGCCATGACGCTGGCGATGGGTTTCCTCGGCCAGTGGAACATCGACAAGTCGCGCCATGCCCGCGAGAGCCTGCCGCCGGCGAAGTACCTGGCGTCCAGCTATTTCCAGATCTGGACCGAAGGTTTGATCAAGCTGATGCTCGATGCAGGCCTGGTGGTGCCGGGCGAAGTGCATGTCGGCCACAAGGAGGTCACCCCGCGCGACCTGCATCGTGAACCTGTCCGTGCGCACGAGGTTGCCGCCATTCTCTCCAGGGGCGGCCCGTCCAGCCGGGAAATCACGGATGCACCGAAGTTCGCCATAGGCGACCGCGTTGCCGCCATCCGCATGAACCCCACCCATCACACCCGCCTGCCCCGCTATCTGCGTGGCTGCCCCGGCGAGATCGTGCTGCACCATGGCGGCCACGTGTTTCCGGATACCAACGCCCACGGGCTTGGTGAAAACCCCCAGCACCTCTACACCGTGCGCTTCGCCGCCCGCGATGTCTGGGGAGAACACGCCAACCCCCGCGACTTCGTTCACGCCGACCTGTGGGAGAGCTACCTTGCCGCTGCCTGACGATCTCAAACGGTTGCCGGGGCTGACGGTCGACAACGCGGAAGAGCCGGTGTTTGCCGAACCCTGGCAGGCGCAAGCCTTCGCCATGACGGTGAAGCTCAACGAGCAGGGCCTGTTCACCTGGACCGAGTGGGCCGAAGTGTTCGGCGCCGAAATTGCCGCCGCCGGACCTGGCGATTCGGCGGAAAACTATTACAGCCACTGGCTGGCAGCGCTGGAGAAGATCGTCGAGGCCAAGGGCGCGCTGAGCCGTGACGAACGACTGGAGCGCAAGGATGCCTGGGAGCGCGCCGCCAATGCCACCCCGCACGGCCAGCCGATCGAACTGGGTGCCGAACTGAAGGGGCAACCCCATTGACCACCGTTGACCTCGGCACCTTCGACACGCCTGTTCTGGTCTGCGGCGGCGCCTATGGCAACCTGCAGGCGCTTGAGGCTCTGGCTGCGTACCAGTCGGAAACCGGCATCCCCGGCAGCCATGTCATCCACACCGGCGACGCGGTTGCCTATTGTGCGGAGACCGAAGCCGCCACGCAGTTCATCGCCACGCGCGGCTGGCATTCGATCAAGGGCAATGTCGAAGAACAAATCGCAGCCGGCGCGCAGGACTGCGGCTGCGGGTTCGAGGAAGGCTCTGCCTGCGACGTCGCCTCGGCGCGCTGGTATGCCCATGCCGTCTCAACCCTGTCGCCGGCCAGCAAGGCCTGGATGGCCGCCTTGCCGTCTCACCTCACCTTCCAGATGTCAGGCCTTCGCGCCCGGGTGGTGCACGGCTCGGTCAACCAGACCAACCGGTTCATGTGGGCATCACTGCCGAAGGCGGATTTCGCGAGTGAACTGGACGCATCCGCCGCAGACCTGGTGATCGCAGGCCATACCGGCATTGCCTTCACCCGCTTCGTTGGCAGGCGTTGCTGGCACAATTCCGGCTCGCTCGGCATGCCGGCCAATGACGGTACGCGGCGAGTGTGGGTATCGGTCCTGTCGCCGGCTTCATCGGGCATCACGATCAGCCACCATGCGCTGGAGCCCGATGTGCACACCGCTGCCGCAGCCATCCGCCGCGACGGCTTGCCCACCGGTTATGCGGACGGGCTGGAGACCGGCCTGTGGCCGTCGCTGGACATTCTGCCGCAAACCGAACGGACAGCGACAGGCCACGCACTCAGTCTGGATGGTGCAAGCTTCAGACTTGCGCGTCAGGTCATCGCGGCGGAGTAAGTCCGCTCATTCGGTCTTGCCGCCGGAACTGCCGCCACTGCCCGTAGCCGCGTTCCACATGGCCTTCTGGAAGTGGCTGAAGCCTTCCATGCCGGGTGTGAGCCACATCTTCATCAGTTCGGCGGGGTCGAACTGTTCCATCTGCTTTTCCATCTGCGCCTGCATCCGCTCCATCATGGCGCGCTGCATGGGTTGAACGTCGGGCAGACCAAAGAAGGTCCGGGCCTCTTCAGGGGTGCAGTCGATGTTGATCTTGACTTTCATGGGGGCTGGTCCTCTCCGTAGATGGACACCTTACCCCAGTGTGGCGAGCCCCGGAAAGGTTTCCAGCATCCAGTAGGACAAGGTGGTAAACGTGCCCGACAGGAACATCACCCCGGTCACCACCAACAGGCCGCCCATCACCTTTTCCACCGTGCCCAGATGCTTGCGGAACCCGGACATGAACTTGAGGAATTGCGGCATCGCCACGGCCGCCAGCAGGAACGGCACGCCGAGACCTGCCGAATAGACCGCCAGCAGGCCGGCTCCCTTCTGTACGCTGTCCTCCAGCGAAGCGACCGACAGGATCGCCGCCAGCACCGGTCCGATGCATGGTGTCCAGCCGAGCGCGAAGGCAAGCCCGATGGCATAGGCGCCGACGAACCCGACAGGCCTGCTTTCCTGGTGGTAGCGTACTTCCTTTGACAGCAGGCCGATGCGGAACGCGCCGAGGAAGTGCAGTCCCATGATGATGATGATGATGCCGGCGATCGAGGTCAGCACCGGGAAGCTCATGCCGCCGATGGTCACCTCCCAGGCGGTGGCCTCGCGCATCCACTGGCCGATCAGGCTGGCCGAGGCGCCGAGCGCGATGAACACCGTGGAAAAGCCTGCCACGAACAACAGTGACGAAATCACCGCCTTGCGCTGGATGGCCGGGTTGACGCCGTGCTTCTCCGTCAGTTCCTCAAGCGAGGTGCCGGCAATGAAGCACAGGTAGGGAGGCACCAGCGGCAGCACGCACGGGCTCAGGAAACTGAGCAATCCGGCGGTGAAGGCCGCCCATATGGAAACGTCGAGACCCATTAGATCAATAAGCCCTGGATACTGCTGGCGCGTTGCATCCGGAAAGTGGCGCTTCGCGGGCGCGATGGCAAGCCGCTGGCGGTTCACATGGTGTCACATGCTTGTCAGCAGACGCCGCTTTGACCCTGACCAATTCTTAAGCCAGATTCAATGCGATTCCATGATATTGCTTGATTTCGTTTCTAGTGATTCAGTTGCTCTTCAACCGGGATTCACCAACGGGTCAGATGACGAGACACTTGAACAGGCTCATCGCCATGCCGCTGGCCATTGTCGCCGCAAGCCAGTTTGCAGCTGCGCCGGTGGCGGCACACCCTCACGTGTGGTCCGACATGCGCTCCGACCTGGTGCTCGACGAACAGGGCCGGGCGGTTGCCATCAACGTCGAGTGGATCTTCGATGCCGGTTACACCGAAGCCGCCACCGAAGGCATGGATGCCGATGGCGACGGCATCTATACCCCTGCCGAACTGCACCCGGTTGCCACCGAGAACATCAACGCGCTGAAGGAATTCCGCTATTTCGTACAGGCCAAGACGGGCGGCAAGGACATCGCCTACGCCGACGTCACAGAGTATGGCCACCGCATCAACGACGAAGGCCGCCTGCACATGATCTTCGTGGTGCCGTTCGCCGAGCCGGTCGACCTCACCGCCGGGGATTTCACGTACAGCATCTATGACCCGGACTTCTTCATCGCCTACGAGTTCGTAAAGGAAAATGCGGTGGCCGCCATCGGCCCCCTGCCGCAGAACTGCACCATCTCGATCGGCGCGGTGGCATTTGACGAACAGGTGCAGCAGACCAAGGAAATGCTCGCCGACAAGCCACCGGACTGGCAGCCTGAGCAGCCGACCGATTTCGGCTCCCTGTTCGCCCAGCCGGTGAACGTGTCCTGCAAGCCGCAGGCGAGTTGAGCCCGGTCCCGTGCTGCTGCTTCGAACCCTCATCATCTGTGCCTGCCTCGGCGTACTCATGCTGACCGGTCTTTCACCGGTCGGCAGCCCTGCCCATGCCCAGCAGCAACAGGCGGAACAGGCTGAAACCGGCCAGGTCAAGCCCGGCCAGTTGCTGTTGCAGCGGCGCAAGGCCGCCAGCGAAGGCGCTGCAGACGTGGGGCAATCCTTCACCGCCGATCCGATGGGCTGGATCCAGGCCCGCCAGCGCGACTTCTACGGCAAGATGTCAGCATCGCTGACCGCCATGAAGCGCGGCTCTGCCTGGACCGCCGCCTGGACGCTGATGCTGCTCAGCTTCATCTACGGCGTGCTGCATGCCGCCGGCCCGGGTCATGGCAAGGCGGTCGTATCAGCCTGGCTGCTGGCCAATGAACGCCAGCTCAGGCGCGGCGTGCTGATCTCGTTCATGGCGGCAGGCGTTCAGGCCCTGACCGCGATCGTGCTGGTCTCCGCCCTGCTGCTGACGGTGAACGCCGCCGCCAGGACGGCGAAATCCATGGCGCTCGGGCTTGAAGCCGCAAGCTTCGCCCTGATCGGGCTGACCGGGCTGTGGCTGGTCTGGCAGGCAGTCCGGCCCCGGCTTGCACCAGTACCAGCACCAGCTCTGGCCGGACATGGCGTGCATGACCACCACCATCATCATGACCATGGGCATGATCACGGCGATCATCATGGCCATGGCCACAGCCATCACGATCACCATCATGATCACCATCACGATCATGAGCATGGCGATGACTGCGGCTGCGGTCATGCCCACATGCCCTCTGCAGCCGAACTGAACGAACCGGTATCGTTGTGGAAGGCGGCAAGCATAGCCTTCGCCGTCGGCATCCGTCCCTGCACCGGCGGTATTCTCGTTCTGCTGTTTTCTTCCGCGGTAGGGCTTTACTGGGCCGGGGTGGCGGCAACGCTGGTCATGGCGCTCGGCACAGCGATCACTGTGTCGGCAATTGCAGTGCTGGCGGTAACATCGCGCGATCTGGCGCTGAAATTCGCCGGACGCGACTCGGTCTGGCTCGACCGTACCGCCTTCGGGCTGAAGCTGGCAGGCGGGCTTTTCATTGCCTGCGTCGGCGGTCTACTGTTCTGGGCGACGGTGACCAATACCCAGCCGCTTATCTGAGACGGAGTCCCTGCCGATGTTGTCCGTTTTGAAATCCGCCCTTGGCGGCCTCGCCCTCGTGGCGTTTGCGCTCTTGAGCCTGCCGGCCCAGGCCCAGGTTACCGAAGGCGACGATGCGCCATTGCGCTTCGGCCGCTTCGAACACCAAGGCAACGTGGTGCACGGTTTCCTGTCGGCTGGCGGCATCCACGAATTGTCTGGCAGTTTCTTTGACGCGACGACCGTGCGGACCGGCCGGGTCATCCCGCTGGAAGAGGTGAAGGTTCTCGCACCTGTGCTGCCCGGCAAGGTCATCGGCATCGCGCTCAACTACAAGAGCCATGGCGGCGAGCAGACGGACGAGCCGCAGTTCTTCGCCAAGCTGCCCTCATCGGTCATCGCCCACGAGGCCACCATCGTGCCGCCGAAGGGCTCGAAGAACCTGCACTATGAAGGCGAGGTCGTGATCGTCATGGGCGCACGCGCCAGCAAGGTGCCGGAGGCGCAGGCACTGGAGTACGTGTTCGGCGTCACCGCCGGAAA
Source organism: uncultured Alphaproteobacteria bacterium (assembly GCA_963700935.1). Lineage (GTDB taxonomy): Bacteria > Pseudomonadota > Alphaproteobacteria > Rhizobiales > Aestuariivirgaceae > Anderseniella. The sequence goes on from CAVOZK010000011.1 coordinate 72,718, forward strand.
CGACGTGACCGAGCGCAGCTTCGGCTCCGGCGGCTTCGACGTGCTCAGGGCCAAGGGTTCCGACACCTTCGCACCACTGGGTCCGTGGATCGTGCCGGGCCTTACCGTCGACAATCTGAAACTGGAGACGCAGGTCAACGGCAAGACCGTGCAACAGGGCTCGACGAAGCAGATGATCCATTCGGCGGCGAAGATCATCGCCACCGTTTCGAAGTACATCACGCTTGAACCCGGCGACGTGATCTATACCGGCACGCCGGGCGTTACCCAGCCGCTCAACGAAGGTGATGTCGTCGACGTGATGGTGGAGGGCGTCGGCCGGTTGCGCAACACGGTTGGCGCAACTGTCGCTGACTAGGGCAACATCGGAATGTCTATTGCCCCGCCGTGGCAGCCTTGCCCATAGCAGTGACCGCGCCGGTCATCTTGGTAATCACTTCGTCCACCCCGTCCAGCGCAAACTGCTTTTGCAATGCAGCCGGATCCGTAACCGCGAGCCATGTCTTGCCGTCTGCATCCGTCCACGCCAGCGCCTTCATCGGCAGGGCAATGCCGGCTTCCTGGTTGACCTGCATCAGTGGCGTGCCAAGTTTGGGATTGCCGAACAGCATCAGCTGCGTGGGCCGCAGGGTCTCGCCAGCTTTCATGGCTCCTTTTGCATGGTCGATACGGGCAAACACCGTGATGCCTTTTTCGGCGAATATCTTTTCCAGCCGGTCGAGCGTCGTGGCGGCATCATGAGCGCTCTGCATCCTGATTGTGCCGGCATCCTGCGCAGCAGCTGGCATGGCGAGCGTGACAATAATGGCCATGGTGGCTGCGGCTTGTTTCAGCATGATGGAGTCCTCTCCGGTTGTTGGCGCATTGCGGCTTGCAAGCTTGGGATGCTTTCCTGTCATGCTGACGGCTCACGCCGCACAGGCAAATCACAATGGCGTGGGATACTCGTGAGGCCAACTTGCAGATGAAACAGACAGCAGCCTTCACCGTTGGCCGGCAATGGCTCGTTCCGGTCGCATTCATTGCGCTGTGCATGACGGTGGGCAGCCTCGCTGCATGGGCCACTGCGGGCGCCGTCGATGACTGGTACCGCGCGATCGCCAAGCCGGACTGGACTCCGCCCGACTGGGCGTTCGGCCCGGCCTGGACCGTGCTCTACATCGCCATGGGACTGGCTGCCGGCCGGGTGTGGCAGGCCGGCGGTGGCTGGACCGGGCCGGCGTGCACGCCACTCGTCTGGTTCTTCATCCAGCTTGCCTTCAATGCCGGCTGGTCGTTCGCTTTCTTCGCCGCCCGCTCACCCCTGCTCGGGCTGATCGAAGTGGTGCCGTTCTGGCTGTCCATTGCCGTGACAGGCTGGCTGTTCTGGAAAATCGATCGCATCGCCGGGCTGCTGTTCGTGCCTTACTTGGCTTGGGTCAGCTTTGCTGCGGCATTGAATTTCACCATCTGGCTTATGAATTAACTCCTTGGTTGCTTGACTCCATCCCGGACTCCGATTTAGAACAAAACAGGAACAATATCGAACTCCGGACACCTGCAAATGATCCGTCACGGCCAGGCATATCAGCTGCGCACAAGCGCCGACCAGCTTCGCAACCGGCTGGACGCAGACGCGCGCGCCCGGCTGATCGGCAGGCTGAAAGGCCATATTGACCGCCTCGCCGGGGATGGTCCGTCGCTCGACGCGCCTGTTGATGTTGGCGGTGGCGTGGCATCCGGCAGAACAGCCGCGGGTTGGATCACCGGCCTTGCCGAGATCGATGCGCACCTGCCTGCAGGCGGGCTGCACCCGCATGGCGCCCACGAGGTGGTGGCGCGCTCCTATGGCGATGCGCCGGCCGCGCTGGGCTTTGCCGCCGCCCTTGCGGCGTGCCGTCTCAGTGGCCTGCAACCGGAAGACCACCGCCCGGTATTGTGGGTGCGCGCGCTGGGCGAAGTCTCTGAGTACGGCCGGCTGTACGGGCATGGGCTCGCCCGCTTCGGGCTTACCCATGACCGGTTGCTCACCGTATCGCTCAGGAAGCCCGCCGCCGTGCTGTGGACCATCGAGGAGGCGCTCAGATCGCGCGCGGTGTCGATGGTGGTGTGTGACGGCGACCATGACCGCTTCGACCTGACCGCCACGCGGCGCGCCATGCTGGCGGCGCAGGAAGGCGAAACACCCTGCCTGATGGTGTTCACCGAGCCGCGTGACGGTGCCACCGCAGCGCGCACCCGCTGGCAGGTTGCCCCGGCACCCTCCATCCCGCCGCCCTATGACGCAACCGCGCCCGGCAATCCCGCCTGGCGCCTCGAGCTCACCCGCAGCCGGGGCAGCAGGCCCGGCGCCTGGACCGTGGACTGGCATCATGCAACGCATCGTTTCTCTCTGGTTTCCCCATCTGCCCATCGAACGGCTGAAACGGGCATTGACAGCGAAGGGCCTGTCGAGCCCGCTGTTGTCGGCGCACGTGCCGTTCGTGCTGGTCACGCCGGGCGCGAGGGGGCTTAGGCTTGCCGCCTGCAACGACGAGGCGCGCGCCCGCGGCCTCCAGCCCGGCGAACGGCTGGCCGATGCCCGCGCCAGGGTGCCGGACCTCGCCTCCGCCGTGCACGAGCCGGCCGAGGACGCCGCCAGCCTGTTGCGCATGGCGCGCTGGGCCGAACGCTGGAGCCCCTGGGTGGCGATGGACCCGCCTGACGGGTTGTTGCTCGACGTGACCGGGGTAGCGCACCTGTTCGGCGGGGAGGCGATGCTGCTGGCCGACATGACCGGCCGCTTCGGCAGGCTCAGCATGACAGCCCGCGCTGGCCTTGCCGGCACCGCCCCGGCAGCCCGCGCCATTGCCCGTTATGGCCAGCTTGGCAGCCCGCTAGTGGCCGAAGGGGCAGAACGCACCGCACTGGCCACCCTGCCGGTGGAGGCGCTTGACCTCGATGCCGACACGGTGACCACGCTGCGCCGCGCCGGGTTGAAACGCATCGGCCAGCTTTATGACCTGCCCCGCGCCAGCCTTGCCCGCCGGTTCAGGGCGAAGGACCGCCACGCCCGGCTGATGGAGCGGCTCGACGCAAGCCTTGGTCTCGTCCGCACGCCGCTGTCGCCCCTGTCGCCGCCGGTGGAGTTTGCCGTGCGCCATGCGGTGATGGAGCCGCTGATGAGCCATGACGGCGTGCTCGCCATGCTGGAGCACCTGAGCGCGGCGCTTTGCCTGAAGCTCGTCCGGGCCGGTGAAGGGGCGTTATATCTTGAACTCGCGCTTTATCGCGCTGATGGATCTCGCGCTGTGGTGCAGGCGGGCCTGTCGCGTCCGTCCGCCCGGGCAGAGCATCTCAACCGGCTACTGGCGCCCCGGCTGGAAAAGGTCGACCTCGGCTTTGGCGTGGACGCCGCCAGCCTGAAAGCCCGCGAGACGCAAGGCCTCGCCGTGGTGCAGGAAGCCCTGAGCCGCGAGGCCGGTGCGGGAACGGAACTGGCGGAACTGGCCGACCGCATCGCCACGCGCGAGGACGGCGCGCCACTGAGCGTCACCGTGCCGGTTGCCAGTCACCAGCCGGAGCGGGCCGAAGAGCTGAAGGGTTTTGGCGAGGCCGGCGCGCAGTTCTCGCCCCCTCCCCCACAGATCCCTCCACGACCGGTCACATTGCTCGACCGGCCGGAGGAGATACAGGTCATCGCCTCGGTGCCGGACGGCCCGCCGGTGCGCTTCACCTGGCGCCACGTGGCCCGCCGCGTACTGAAGGCATCCGGGCCTGAGCGCATCGCGTCCGACTGGTGGCGGTCCGGCCATGCGCCGCGCCCCCCGCGCACCCGCGATTACTACACCGTCGAGGATGAAACCGGCCACCGCTACTGGATTTACCGCGAAGGCCTGTACGAGGAGCAGGACCAGCCATCGCCGGACTGGTTCGTGCACGGGTTGTTTGAATAAAGCGGCGGAACACCTCATCCGGGGCCACAAGGCCGAGGCAAGCGCGACTGCGCGCCGGCCGGTCAGGCCGCCCCCCGCGGAGCCGTTGAGCGAAACGAAACTGGCGTGAGCGAGTAAATGTCCAAATACACCGAACTGCAGGTCACCACGCCGTTCTCGTTCCTGCGCGGGGCTTCGCACGCAGAGGAACTGGTGGCGCAGGCGATGCACCTGGGCCTTGCAGGGCTGGCGGTTACCGACCGCAACTCGCTGGCGGGCGCGGTGCGCCTGCATGCGGCCGCGAAGGAAGCAGACCTGAAGTGCATCATCGGCGCACGGCTGGATATAACGGCGTCAGCGCAAGGTGAAACGCCTGAAGGCCTGCACGTCGTATTGCCCCCTGCACCTGCCGGCTCGCTTCTCGCCTGGGCTCCGGACCGCACCGCTTACGGCCGGCTCACCCGCCTCATCAGCCTCGGCCAGCGCCGGGCGGGCAAGGGCAAGTGCCTGATCACGCTCGATGATGTGGCTGAATTCCAGCAGGGGCTGATCTTCTGCGTGGTGCCGCCGCCTGGCTGGCCGGACGAGGCTTTTGAAACCACGCTCCGGGCCATTCTCGACCGCCTCGACGTGAAGCCATATCTCGCCGCCACCTTCCGCCACGACGGGCGCGACAAGGCGCGCCTCAACCGGCTGGCCGGGCTGGAAGCGCGCTACCGCACGCCGATGCTTGCCACCAACGACGTGCACTTCCATCACCCGGCGCGCAAGCGTCTTGCCGACGTGATGGCCTGCATCCGCGAAGGCGTGACCGCAGCCGAAGCAGGGTACCTGCTGGCACCCCACGCCGAGAGCCACCTTAAGCCACCACAGGAAATGGCCCGGCTGTTCCGCGACCACCCGCAGGCCATCACCCGCACGCAAGCCGTGACCGAGACCTGCACCTTCTCGCTTGACGAACTGAAATACGAATATCCGGACGAGCCGGTGCCGAAGGGAACGTCGCCGCAGAAGCACCTTGAGGCGCTGACCTGGGCCGGTGCGCGTGAGCGCTATCCGCAAGGCCTGCCGGACAAGGTGCACGCCAACCTGGTGAAGGAGCTGGCGCTGATCGAGAAGCTCGGCTACGCGCCCTACTTCCTCACCGTGCACGACATCGTCAACTTCGCCCGCACGCGGCCCGAACCGATCCTGTGCCAGGGCCGCGGCTCGGCCGCCAACTCCGCCGTGTGCTATTGCATCGGCATCACCGCGGTGGACCCGGCGGCCATCGACCTCCTGTTCGAGCGCTTCATTTCCGAAGAGCGCAAGGAACCGCCCGACATCGACGTGGACTTCGAGCACGAGCGGCGCGAGGAGGTGATCCAGTACATCTACCGGCGCTATGGCCGCGAGCGGGCAGGCCTTGCCGCCACCGTCATAACGTATCGCGGCAGATCAGCCGTGCGCGAGGTGGGCAAGGTCATGGGCCTGTCGGAAGACGTGACCTCGGCGCTGGCCGGCATCGTCTGGGGCCGCATGTCGGAGGAGATGTCGGATGAACGGCTGAAGGAGGCTGGCCTCGACGCCGCCGACCCGGTGATCGCGCAGGTGCTGGACATTTGCGACGAGCTGGCCGGTTTCCCGCGCCACCTGTCGCAGCACGTGGGCGGCTTCGTGCTGACGCGCGGACGGCTTGACGAGACGGTGCCCATCGGCAACGCGGCGATGGAGGATCGCACCCTCATCGAGTGGGACAAGGACGACATCGACACCCTCGGCATCCTGAAGGTGGATGTGCTGGCGTTGGGCATGCTGACCTGCATCCGCAAGTGCTTCGACCTGATCGAGGCCTGGTACGGCGTGAAGTATTGCCTGGCCACGGTGCCGCGCGAGGACCCTGCCGTTTACGACATGCTGTGCCGGGCCGAACTTGGTCGGCGTGTTCCAGGTGGAAAGCCGCGCCCAGATGAACATGCTGCCGAGGCTGAAACCGCGCTGTTTCTATGACCTCGTCATCGAGGTGGCCATCGTGCGCCCCGGCCCGATCCAGGGCGACATGGTGCACCCCTATCTCAGGCGCCGCGACGGGCTGGAGCCGGAGGAATACCCCGCTCCTGCGCCGGAGCATGGTCACAAGGACGAACTGCGCGAAGTGCTGGGCCGGACGAAGGGCGTGCCGCTGTTCCAGGAGCAGGCCATGAAGCTGGCCATGGTGGCGGCAGACTTCACGCCCGGCGAGCTGAACGAGTTGCGCAAGGCCATGGCCACCTTCCGCAGCCGCGGTACCATCGGCCGGCTGGAGCGCAAGATGATCGACCGCATGACGACACGCGGCTACCAGCGCGACTTTGCCGAGCGCTGCTTCAACCAGATCAAGGGCTTCGGCGAATACGGCTTCCCGGAAAGCCACGCCGCCAGCTTTGCCCACCTTGTCTATGTGTCCAGCTGGCTGAAGTGCCACTACCCGGCAGCCTTCTGCGCCGCCATCCTCAACTCGCAGCCGATGGGCTTCTATGCACCCGCCCAGTTGGTGCGCGACGCCCGCGAACACGGCGTCACGGTGCAGGCGCCGGACGTGAACTTCTCCGCCTGGCACTGCACGCTGGAAGGCGATCCCGCCCGTCCCCCACAGGTGCGGCTGGGCTTGAGGCTGGTAGACGGGCTGAAGGAAGCGGATGGGAGGATGCTTCCAGACCATCACCCTTATATATCCCTCACCCACCTGCACCGGACAGGCATCCCCGCCGCTGCCATCATCAAACTCGCCGAAGCCGATGCCTTCCGCTCCATCGGCATCGACCGCCGCCAGGCCCTGTGGCAGGCGCGCGCGCTGGCGAAGGCAAAGCCGCTGCCGCTGTTTGCCCATGCCGGTGCCGAAGACACCGGTGAGGACACGCCCGTCGCCCTGCCGGAGATGGCCCTGGGCGAGCACGTGGTGAACGATTACCAGACGCTGAAACTGTCCCTGAAGGCGCACCCGGTGAGCTTCCTGCGGCCCCGCTGCGAAGAACTGGAGGTGACGGACAACGAAGCGCTGAAAGCGCTCAAGGATGCGCGCAAGGTGAAGGTGGCCGGCGTGGTGCTGGTGCGCCAGCGCCCCGGTTCGGCCAAGGGGGTGGTGTTCATCACGCTGGAGGACGAGTTTGGCGTATGCAACCTGGTGATCTGGCCCAAGGTGCTGGAAGCGCACCGCGCCACGGTGATGGGTGCACGGCTGATGCTGGTGACAGGCCGCGTGCAGCGCAGCGGCGACATCATCCACGTGGTGGCGGACAGGCTTGATGACTGCACCCACTGGCTGGCTGACCTGTCGGACGAGGCCGAACTGAAGAACCCGCTGGCCCGCGCCGACGAGATCGCCCGGCCTGCCCATGACCGGCGCGGTCCGCCTGCCCGCCACCCGCGCAATGTTCGCGTCATCCCGAAAAGCCGAGACTTCCATTGAAACCGGTGCGCCCCGGGCATAGCATCCGCCAGCCACAATCCGGATGCCGCCCATGCTCAACCAAGACGAACTCCACGCCGCCGCCGCACCAATCAACCGCGCCCGCTCCATGCCCGCGGGCTTCTACACCGACCCGGCCATCTTTGCGGCTGAACGCGAACACATCCTGCTCAAGCGCTGGTTTTTTCTCGCCCGCGAGGAACAGGTGCCAAGCCCGGGCGACTACCTGACCTTCGACACCGCCGGCGGACCGGTGATCCTCATTCGCGGCCAGGACCGAAAGGCACGCGTGTTCGCCAACTATTGCCGCCATCGCGGCTCCATCCTGCTGGAAGGCCAAGGCAACTGTTCGCGCATCGTGTGCCCCTATCACGCCTGGAGCTATCTCAGTGACGGCACGCTCTACGGCTGCCCGGACATGAAGGACGCCGAAGGCTTCGACCGCACCGAAAACGGCCTCGTGCCGCTGCGCATGGAAAGCTGGGCCGGCTTCATCTTCGCCACCTACAACAGGGACGCGCCCGCGCTCATCGACTGCCTGGGCGACCTGCCTGAGCGCATGGCCTCGCACAAGCTTGACGGCATGGCCTGCACCTGGCGCATCACGCTGCAGCCCAACTGCAACTGGAAACTGATCCTCGAGAATGCCATGGAGACCTACCACACCGGCGTGGTGCACAAGGACTCGGTCGGCGCCCAGCAATCGCGCACCCTGCCCACCCAGGGCGACTGGCTGTGCATCCAGGTCATCTCCGGCCGCTCCATCGCCACCCTGCCCGGCACCCAGCCACCCTTCCCCGCCATCACCGGGCTGGATGAAGATGCAAGGCAAGGCACCTACTTCACCGTCCTGCACCCGGCGCTGCAATTCGCCGTGGCGCAGGACTGCATGTGGTGGCTGAACGTCACGCCGCTGGCGCACGACCGCTCCCTGCTGGAAATCGGCGGCTGCTTCCCGAAACAGGCGCTGGACGACCCGGACTTCGCGGCCAAGGCGAAGCCCTATTATGACCGATGGGAACTGGTGGGCCGGGAAGACGTCGGCATTCTTGAGAAACAGCAGAAGGCGCTGGGCTCCGTCGCCTACAGGCCGGGGCCGCTGTCGTGGCGCGACGACCAGGTGCAGGCGATCGGCCTTTGGGTGCTGGACCAGCTTGAGGGTAAGTTGCCCGCCTGACTACCCGCGCGCCGGATTGACCAGCGCGGCGTAGATCTCTGCCTCGCCGACGACGCCCGCCACCTTGCCGTTCGTCCCGATCAAAACGTCCTTGCCGGACTTCCAGCACTCCGCAACGATCTCGCGCATCGTGGCATCCAGCGGCATCAACGTTGACCCGCCCTTGCCGGTCTTCACCTTTTCGCCGCGCTTGAGTTTGCGCATGATGGTCTCGCCGGTCATCACGTTGAGCGGGTTCATGTGCTGGACGAACTCGGCCACGTAGGCATTGGCGGGCTTGAGCACGATATCCTGCGGCGTCCCGGCCTGCACGATGCGGCCATCCTGCATGATGGCAATGCGGTTGCCGATCTTCAACGCCTCGTCGAGATCGTGGCTTACGAAGATGATGGTGCGCTTGAGTTCCGACTGCAGCTTCAGCAACTCGTCCTGCAGGTGGGTGCGGATCAGCGGATCCAGCGCCGAGAACGGCTCGTCCATCAGGAGGATCGGGGCTTGCGTGGCGAAGGCGCGAGCCAGCCCGACGCGCTGCTGCATGCCGCCGGAAAGCTCGTGGGCATATCGATCGGCCCACTTGTCCAGCCCGACCAGTTCAAGCTGTTGCCGGACACGGTCCTGTCTTTCGGCATCGGACATGCCTGCCAGCTCCAGCCCAAAGCCCACGTTCTCCTCGACCGTGCGCCACGGCAGCAGCGCGAACTGCTGGAACACCATGGCCACGTCGCCCTGACGCAATCGGCGCAGGGCGGAGGCGCTGCACGAGGCCACATCGGTGGTGCGCCCGCTGACCGTTACCTCCACCTTGCCCCGCGCCACCTTGTTGAGGCCGTTGACGGCGCGCAGCAAGGTCGACTTGCCGGACCCCGAAAGCCCCATCAGCACGAAAATCTCGCCCTCGGCCACGTCAAGCGTGGCCCCGGCCACGCCGAGCACGGCGCCGCACCTCTCGCTGATCTCGGCGCGGGTGCCGCCACCGTCCAGCAGTTCCAGCGCCTCGCGCTGGCGGTCTCCGAAGATGATATCCACGTCCTTGAACCGGACTGCGGGCGGGTTGGCCATGATCAGCGCCCTCCCTTGCCCGGTTCGCTGACCCGGCACAGCCGGTCCAGCACAATGGCGACGAGAACGATGATCAGGCCGGCTTCAAAGCCCTTGGCGATGTTGACCGTGTTGAGCGCCCGCACCACCGGCACGCCAAGCCCCGGCGCACCGACCAGCGCCGCGATCACCACCATCGACAGCGACAGCATGATGGTCTGCGTCAGCCCTGCCATGATCTGCGGCAGCGCCCACGGCAGTTCCACCTTCCACAACAGCTGCCGCGGCGTGGCGCCGAACGCCTCGCCCGCCTCGATGAGCTGTTTCGGGGTGGACTTAACGCCCAACTCGGTCAACCGGATGGGCGCGGGAATGGCAAAGATCACCGTTGCCACAAGCCCGGGCACCATGCCGAGGCCGAACAGGATCAACGCCGGGATCAGGTAGACGAAGGTGGGGATGGTCTGCATCAGGTCGAGCACCGGGCGAAGAAAGGCGGAAAACCGCGGGTTATGAGCCGCCGCGATGCCCAGTGGCACGCCCAGCACCATGCACACCACTGCTGAGGCAAGAACAAGCGCCAGCGTCTTGATCATGTCGTCCCAGTAGCCCTGGTTGACGATGAACAGCAGTGACAAGGCAACAAAAGCAACCAGCGGCAAGGACCGCTTCAGCCACCACGCCAGCGCCACCACCAGTGCGGTGAACAACAGCGGATGCGGCAACTCCAGCAGCCACAGCAGCCCGTCGATCATCGACTTCAGGATCACCGACAGCCAGTCGAAAAGGAAGCCGGCATTGTCGATCAGCCAGTCGACAGCGGATTTTGCCCACGCGCCGATCGGCAGTTTCTGGTCAGTAAGCCAATCCATCTACGAAGGCCCGCCCCTCTGGAGCATCATCCGATCAGATTGAAATATCTCATCAGAAAAAGATGCTCAATTCCATGGTGCTGGAGCAACTTTAGCCGTTCAAGGTGCACGGCTGTTGCTCTAGACCGGGGAGCCACTGTTGCCGCAGCTCCCCGGATTCGTTTCGAAGCCTGCCTTACATGCCCAGCGCAGACTTCACCGCAGCCGTCGCGTCGCCGCCGTCCATGGTGGTCACGCCGTCAAGCCAAGGGCCGATGGCATCAGGATTGGCCTTGAGCCATTCCACCGCAGCCGCTTCGGGCTCCTTGCCGCCATCGAGGATGGCGCCCATGATCTCGTTTTCCATGGCGAGCGTGAACTTCATGTTGGTGACCAGCTTGCCGGCATTCGGGCAGTCGGTGGTGTAGCCGGCCCGGGTATTGGTGTGCACGGTCGCGCCGCCAAGGTTGGGGCCGAAGAAATCATCGCCCCCTTCAAGGTAGGTCAGCTTGAAGTTGGCGTTCATCGGGTGAGGTTCCCAGCCGAGGAAGACGATCGGCTCTCCGGCCTTCTCGGCGCGCGCCACCTGGGCCAGCATGCCGGCCTCGGACAATTCCACCACTTCGAAGCCCTTCAGGCTGAAGGCATCCTTCTCGATCATGTCGAGGATCAGCCGGTTGCCGTCATTGCCTGGCTCGATGCCGTAGATCTTGCCGCCCAGTGCGTCCTTCTGCTTGGCGATATCGGCAAAGGTGCCGATGCCCAGTTCGGCGCCCTTGGCATTGGTGGCCAGCGTATACTTGGCGCCTTCCAGGTTCATGCCGGTGGACTCGACCGTCTTGGCCTCAAGAAAGGGCCGGATGTCGGCTTCCATGGTCGGCATCCAGTTGCCGAGGAACACGTCGATGTCCTTGTTGGCGAGCGACTGGTAGGTCACCGGCACCGAGAGCACCTTGATGTCGGTCTCGTAACCGAGCGACTTCAGCAGGAACGTGGTCACGGCGGTGGTGGCCGTGATGTCGGTCCAGCCCACGTCGGAGAACCGGACGGTCTTGCAGGACTCTGGGTCGGCAGCCATGGCCGGCACCGACAGCATCGCAGCCAGCGCAGCACCGGTGAAAGCGCTGATAATCGTCTTCTTCATGTCTCTACTCCCTTTTTGGCTGAGACAGGCCTTTCCTTGCAGCCTGCCTGAAACTCGCGGCTTTCCCGGCAATGTGCGGCGGCTTGCCGCGCCAAGTCAACCGGAACACAAGTTAGACGTTTTTAATTGACTGACCAATCAAAAAAAATATCCTGTCCGCCAGAATTCGAATTGGGAGATTGCAGATGCCAAAGCTGGGCATGGGACCGGTACGGCGAAACCAGTTGATCGAGGCGGCCATCGCCTCGCTGCACGATCACGGGCTGGCCGAAACCACGGTGGCGCGCATTGCCACGCGCGCCGGCGTTTCTCCCGGCATCGTCCACCATTACTTCAAGGGCAAGGATGACCTGCTGTTCGCCACCATGCGGCACCTGCTCAGCGAACTGCGGACCGAAACCGTCGCCGGCCTGTCCGCCGCCGAAACCCCGCGCGCCCGGCTCAGCGCCATCGTGCAAGCGAATTTCGCTCCGATCCAGTATTCCGGCCAGGTGATGACCGCCTGGCTGGCGCTGTATGGCGCGGCCCGCCACTCGGCGGAACTCAACCGGCTGCTGCGCATCTACCATTGCCGCCTGCATTCCAACCTGAAGCAGGCGCTGAACCTGCTGCACAGTCCGGCTGAGGCAGAGAAGCTGGCCATCGGCGTCGCGGCCCTGATCGACGGCGTCTGGCTGCGCGCCGCGCTTACCGACGACACCGGCAACCGCGCGGCCGCCATCGCCCTTGTTGAAAGCTATATTGACAGTCAACCGGTGGAGGCCTGAGCCCATGCCCGCCACCCACCTGATGCCCGGCGAGGCCTATGACTTCGTGGTGATCGGCTCCGGCTCGGCCGGTTCGGTACTGGCCAGCCGCTTGTCGCAGGACGGCAAGAATACCGTGCTCGTGCTGGAATATGGCGGCAGCGATGCCGGCCCCCTGATCCAGATGCCATCGGCGCTGTCGATTCCGCTCAATACGAAAATGTACAGCTGGGGATACCTGTCCGAACCCGAGCCCAACCTCAACAACCGACGCATCACCGCACCGCGCGGCAAGGTGGTCGGCGGCTCGTCGTCGATCAACGGCATGGTCTACGTACGTGGTCACGCCCGCGATTTCGATACCTGGGCCGATATGGGCGCGTCCGGTTGGTCGTTTGCCGACGTGCTGCCCTACTTCAGGCGCATGGAAACCTCCCACGGCGGCGAGGCCGGATGGCGCGGCACCGATGGGCCGATGCACGTGACCAGGGGCCGTCGCGCCAACCCGCTCTATCAAGCCTTCGTCGAGGCGGCAGCGCAGGCAGGCTACCCTCGAACCGAAGACTACAACGGCAGCCAGCAGGAAGGCTTTGGCGCCATGGAGATGACGGTCTGGCAGGGCCGGCGCTGGTCTGCCGCCAATGCCTACCTGAAACCGGCGCTCAACCGGCCGAACCTGCGCCTGATCACCCGCGCCCGCGCCCGGCGCCTGCTGATGGATGGCCGCCGGGTCACCGGTGTCGAGTACGAGCGCGGCGGCAAGCTGCACCAGGTCAAGGCCAACCGCGAAGTCATCATGGCCGCCAGCGCCTTCAACTCGCCGCACCTGCTGCAGCTGTCCGGCATCGGCGATCCAAATGACCTGAAAGCCGCCGGCATCTCGCCCGTTCATAACCTGCCCGGCGTCGGCAAGAACCTGATGGACCATCTGGAGGTTTACTTCCAGGTGCTGTGCAAGCAACCGGTAACGCTGAACGACAAGCTGGGCTGGCTGTCCAAGGGGCTGATCGGGCTGCAGTGGCTGCTGTTCAAGTCCGGCCTCGGCGCCACCAACCATTTCGAAAGCGCCGGCTTCATCCGTTCGCGTGCCGGCATAGAGTACCCCGACATCCAGTACCACTTCCTGCCCGGCGCCATTGCCTACAACGGCAAGCCCGCCACCACGGAGCATGGCTTCCAGGTGCATGTCGGCCCGATGCGGTCTAAGTCCCGCGGCACCGTTACCCCGGTGAGCGCCGACCCGGCCGCCGCGCCCAAACTCAACTTCAACTACATGTCGCATGAAGACGACTGGAAGGAGTTCCGCGCCTGCATCCGTCTCACTCGCGAGATCATCGGCCAGCCCGCCCTGCAGCCGTTCGCCGGCCACGAGATCCAGCCCGGCAACGACGCCACCAGCGATGAAGCCATCGACGAATTCATCCGCCAGCACGCCGAAAGTGCCTACCACCCCTGCGGGACGTGCCGCATGGGCGCGGCCAACGACCCGCAAGCGGTTGTCGACCCGCAATTGCGGGTGATCGGGCTGGACGGCATCCGCGTGGCTGACACCTCGGTGTTTCCCTCGATCACCAACGGCAACCTGAACGGCCCGGCGCTGATGGTGGCGGAAAAGGCCTCCGACATAATTCTGGGCAAGGACCCGTTGCCGGCGTCGAACCTGCAACCCTGGATCAATCCTGACTGGCGGATTTCGCAACGCTGAGCGAACCCGGCTGGTTTATACAACCAGTCATGACGATTGACGCTGCATCCGCACATACCGGACCCAGCCGGCGGCCGCGACGGCCTGTCGACATGGCTGTTGCCGCCTGCCTGATCGGCATTGCGGTATTTGAACTGGCCGAACTTCACCTGCATCTGGGCTGGGCGGGACTGGCTGCAGCGGCCCTGTTCGCTGCCTTCCTGGTGCTCGGCCAATCCCGGCTGGGCCTGCGCGAACGCTACCTGCTGGCGCTGGCGCTGGCCGCCACCATCGCCGCTGTCGCCTGGTCGCCAGACCCGCTGGAACTGATCCGCCGCGGTCTTGGCCAGGCCACTTACCTCGCGGCCTTCATGCTGCTGCTGTCATTGCTGCGCGATGGCGCGGTCACGTCTCCGTCGGTACTGGCGCTCGGTGAGTACCTGACGCGCCGCCCGCCCGGCCAACGCTACATCGCAATCCATGCCGGCGGCCACGCCCTGGGCATGGTGCTGAACTTCGGCGCGTTGAGCCTGCTTGGCCCCCTCATTCAGCGCGGCGTGGAGGTGGATGCCAGGGACAACCCCGAACTCGCGCAGTGGCGCCTGCGCCGCCAGATGTCGGCCCTGGCCCGAGGTTTCTCGTGGATCATTGCGTGGTCGCCCACCGCCGTCACCCAGGCGCTGGTCGCCAGCGTGGTCGCCGGGTCGAAACCACTGCTGGTCGGCGCCATCGGCCTCGTCACAGCCACCGGGGTGTTTGTCATCGGCTGGGCGGCGGACCGTGTGACCGGCAAACAGGCGCGCACCAGCCTGGCAGCGCATGACGCCCTGCCGAGACCCGACCTCAGCGCCCGTCCGTTTCCGTGGAGTTCATTCACGCGCTTCGTGCTGGTATGCGGCGCACTGGCCGTGATCAGCCTGGTGCTGATCGTATTCTCCAGCGCTCGCGTCATACCGGCGCTGATGCTCGCCAGCCCGCTCGTCACCGGAGCCTGGGTGTGGCTGCAGTTTCGCAATGGCCAGTCCACCAGCCAGACCGTGGCAGGCCGCTTGCGAGACATAGCAACCGTGTCTGTGCCAGCCGGATCGCCGGAGGCGGTCACGCTTTCATCTGCCGGATATATCGGCATCGTGGCGGCGGGACTTGCCAACGCCCCGGCGCTGGCCGAATGGACAGACATCGCCAGCCTGCCTGCCGTTGCCGCCTATATCGGCGTGATGACGCTGGTGCCGCTGCTTTCAAACCTCGCCATCCCGCCGATGCTGACCGTAACGTTCCTTGGCTCGCTCTATTCCGCCCTGCCGGACAGCCATCTCGAGCCAACCCTGCTCGCTGCGAGCATGGCGCTCGGCTGGGCGCTGAACCTTACCGCCTCGCCCTTCGGCGCCACGGCGCTCATCCTGTCGCGCATCACCGGCATCCCCGGCACAACCTTGTCGTGGAAGTGGAACACCGGCTTCACGCTGTGGGCCTGGGCCTGGGCGGCGGCGGTGCTTTTTGCTGCCTCCAGCTTATCCGCACGGTGAGACGCTAAGCGGTTGCGTTGAGCAGCCTAAGGCAGCATCATGCCTGCCATGGTGCCAGATCGACATGGCACGCAGAGCCAGGATCCGGACCAACCGGACCACACCACAACAGGGAGTTAACCACCGACAATGACGCTCAAGAAACTGTTCGCAACGACTGCACTCGTGGCGCTCGCCACCACCTCCACCTTCGCCATTGCCCAGGCCGCCGAAGTGGAAGGCCCGGAAGTGAAGTGGAATGTCTCGCTGTGGGGCAACAAGCGCGCCTTCACCGCCGGCTTCGAGAAGCTGGCCGAACTCGTCAATGCCAAAACCGACGGCAAGTTCACCATGACGCTGCATTATGGCGAGGCACTGTCCAAGTCGCGCGAAAACCTCGACGGTCTCTCCGTCGGCGCGTTCGAAGCCGCAATGACGTGCAACTTCTACCACCCGCAGAAGAACCCGGCATTGATGGTCACCACCATGCCGTTCCTGCCGATGGGCGACTGGGACGCCAACCGCAAGATCCGTGACGCGCTGTACCAGCACCCGGATATCGTCAAGGAGCACGCGCAGTGGAATGCCATGCTCTACATGTCGTCCTACCTGCCGCAGTACGAGTTTCTCGGCAAGGGCGAACCGCCGATGAAGCTGGCAGACTGGAAGGGCAAGGCTGTGCGTGCAGGCGGCGGCCTCGGCAAGGCCATGGCCGTGATTGGCGCCACGCCGACAAGCTCCACTGCGACCGAGGTCTACACCGGCATGCAGCAGGGCACCATGGACGCAGCCTCGTTCCCGTTCACTTACAGCCACGTGGCCTACAAGATCCACGAGGTGTCGGACTGGTTCACCGCCAACCTGTCGCCGGGAACCTCCGACTGCCCGCTGCTGTTCTCGCAAACCGCCTACGACGCCCTGCCGGACCAGTACAAGAAGCTGCTGATGGACGTGCGTGACGAAGCCGCCAAGGCCCAGATCCAGGCCTATATCGACATCGACAAGAAGAACATCCCGATGCTCAAGGAAAAGCTGAAGGAAGTCGTCTACACCGACGAGCAGCTTGACGAGTTCCGCAAGATGGCCGGCAAGCCGGTCATCGACGAGTGGATCAAGGAAAACGAGGGCAAGTTCGACGCCCGCGGCCTCGTCGAGCTGATCTACACCACCGCCGGCAAGACCTACGAATAAGCCGGATCAACGCCTGACAAGCTTCCGGGCCGCCTTGCATCAAGGGCAGGCGGTCCGGACCTCCGATGATGATGCATACGACAGGGGTATGGCAGGGTGGCTGATACTGCATCCGACGACGGTCTGGGCCGTCTGCTTGAGCGTGCCGACCGGCTATGGTCGCCATTGGAGAATTTCCTCAACTTCCTGTCGGGGCTGCTGATCTTCGCCCTTATGCTGATGGGGATGTTGCAGATCGTGCTGCGCACGCTGTTCCGCAACCCGATCTACGGTTACATCGACATCGTTGAAGTCGGCATGATCGCCTTCGCACTGTTCTCGATATCCTACGTCATGCGCGAGGGCGGGCACGTGCGAATGGAACTGCTGGTCGGGTTCCTGAAGGGCCGCGCCTTGTGGATTGCGGAATTCATCGGCGCCGCCGTCGCCTTCATCATCACCGCCATCCTCATCCCCTATTCGTGGACCTACTTCCATCGCGCCTGGAGCTTCGGCGACTCCACCATCGACATCGAACTGCCCACGTGGCCCGCCAAGCTGGTGGTGCCGATGATGCTTTCGGTCCTGCTGGTGCGGCTGATCATCCAGCTCATCGGCTATCTGCGCCTGTCGCTTGACCCTGAGCTGCCACCAGTCGCCGTTCCCGTCATGAAATCGGTCGAGCAACAGGCCGAAGAAGAGATCGAGGGAGCGCGCTAGTCCCATGTATCTCGGTCTCGACCCCTTCACCACCGGCATAGCCGGCGTCATCCTGCTCATCATCATGGTAATGCTGGGCGTGCGCGTGTTCGTTGCCGCCGCTATCACCGGCTTTCTCGGCCTGCTTGAACTCAGGGGCTGGCATGTGGCCGCCTCCATTGCCGGCACCATCCCGCACTCAAAGACGGTAACCTACCCGCTTTCCGTCCTGCCATTGTTCATTCTCATCGGCTTCCTGGCCTTCTATGCGGGCCTGACGCGGCGCCTCTTCGAGGCAGCAAGACGCTGGATGGGCTGGGTGCCGGGCGGGCTTGCCGTGGCCACCGTGCTGGCAACGGCGGGCTTTGCGGCCGTATCGGGTGCCTCAACGGCGACGGCTGCGGTGTTCAGCCGGGTTGCCATACCGGACATGCTGAAGAACGGCTATGACAAGAAGCTGGCGGCCGGCGTCGTTGCAGCAGGCGGCACGCTGGCCTCGCTGATCCCCCCCTCGGCCATTCTCGTCATCTACGCCATTATCGTCGAACAATCGGTCGGCAAGCTGCTGCTGGCGGGTTTCCTGCCCGGCATCTACTCGGCCTTTGTCTACCTGGTGCTGATCGTCGGCATGTGCTGGTGGAAGCCGGAGCTTGGCAAGCCGATTACCGGCTTCACCTGGAAGCAGCGCTTCGAAAGCGTACCCGGCACCTTCCCGATCTTCATCGTGGTCGGCATCATCTTCTCCGCCATGTACACCGGTTCCGCCACGCCCACCGAGGCCGGCGCGCTCGGCGCGTTCGTGGTGTTCCTATATTATTGCTGGAGGGCATGGCGCGAGAACGAACTCAACAAGATGTCGGGCCGTCTCAAGGAGGCTCTGATCGAGACCGCCAAGCTGACGGCGATGATCTTCACGCTCATCTGGGGCGTGTTCCTGTTCGTCCGCTTCCTCGGCTTTGCCGGCCTGCCGGAAGCCTTTGCCGACTGGGTCGTCCACCTCGACGTACCACCCATCGTCATCATGATCTGCATCCTGCTGGCCTATGCCGTCCTCGGCATGTTCATGGACGCCATCGGCATGCTGATCCTCACCCTGCCGGTGGTCTACCCTGCAGTGATCGCGCTGGGTTACGACCCGATCTGGTTCGGCATCATCGTGGTCAAGATGGCCGAGATATGCCTGATCACCCCGCCCATCGGGTTGAACTGCTTCGTGGTGGCAGGCGTGAGCCGCGACCTCACCGATGAAGACGGCAAGTCGCTGGCCATACCGCTGCAGGACGTGTTCCGCGGCATCGGCCCGTTCTTCGTGGCCGACGTGGTGACGGTCATCGGGCTGCTGGTGTTTCCCGGCATCATCACCTGGCTGCCCAACCTGATGGACTAAAACCGGTTATGGTCTGGCAAGACAGGCCTCAGACCAGACCCGCTTCTTCCTTGATGGCGGCGATGTAGTACTCGCGCATCTGACGCGCCACCGGGCCGGGCTGGCCGCCGCCGATCTGCTTGCCGTCGATCTCCACGATCGGCATCACCAGCGTGGTGGCAGATGACAGGAACGCCTCGTCGGCGTTGAGCGCCTCTTCCATCGTGAACAGCCGTTCTTCCAGCTTCACGCCCTTGTCGGCGCACAGCTGCTTGATCACCTTGCGGCGGATGCCCGGCAGGATCTCGTTGGACAGGGGGCGGGTTATGATGGCGCCATCCTTGACGATATAGGCCGTCGACGAGGTGCCCTCGGTGACGTACCCGTCCTCGACCATCCAGCCCTCGAAGGCGCCCTTCTCCACCGCCGCCTGCTTGGCCATTACCTGGCCGAGCAGCGCGATCGACTTGATGTCGCGCCGCTTCCAGCGGATGTCCTCAACCGTGACAACCTTCACGCCTGTCCGGGCATTGGCGTTGTCGATCAGCGGCTTCTTCATGGTGAAGGCAGCCACGGATGGCTTTGTGCCGGGTGCGGGAAACGCGAAGTCCCGGTCGGCCACGCCACGGGTGATCTGCGAATAGACGCCGCCTTCCTCGATGCCGTTCAGCTCGATCAGCTTTTCATGCATGGCGACGAACTCGTCCTCGCTCATCGGCATCTCGATGCGCAGTTCGCCCAGCGAACGCTTGAGCCGCTCCAGGAACGGCGCCTTGTCCACCATCTTGCCGCCGATCACCGGCACCACTTCGTAAATGCCGTCGCCGAACACGAAGCCACGGTCGAAGATCGACACCTTGGCCTCGCCTTCCGGCAGGTACTCACCATTGACAAAAACAGTACGGCTCATGGTCTGGCGCCTCATCTGGGAATTGCGGATGCTTATGCTTCTGGCATTGCCGGGCGATGTGCCACAAGTAACCAGAAACCGGCAAGCGTTATCACCAGCCATCAGCCTTCACGATTGCGCTTGTCGAGCCCCCCGCATCGCATGCTATCTCAACCGTTCCACTGTCCTGGGGAGCACCAGAATTGATCACCGATACCGCCGTCAGTGACATGCTGGCCCGCGAGGATGCCCTCTTCCGCCAGCGCAACCCGAACTCAGCCGCCCGCGCCGAAGCCGGCGGCCGCCACTGGCTCAACGGCGTTCCGATGTTGTGGATGAGCGATTGGGGCACGCCCTTCCCGCTGATCATGAAAAGAGCCGAAGGCGCAACGCTTACCGACATCGACGGCAACACCTATGCCGACTTCTGCCTCGGCGATACCGGCGCCATGTTCGGCCATACGCCTGAGCCCGTTGTAAAGGCCATTGCCACCCAGGTTGCGCGCGGCACCACGACCATGCTGCCGTCAACCGACGCCGCCATCGTGGGTGAATTGCTGGCGGACCGCTTCGGCCTGCCCTTGTGGCAGGTGACCGCCACCGCGTCCGACGCGAACCGGGCCATCCTGCGCTGGTGCCGGGCGGTGACCGGACGCTCAAGGGTGCTGGTGTTCAACCGCTGCTATCATGGCGCCGTCGAGGATACCTTCGTCACGATCAAGGACGGCAAGGTCATCACCAGCCCGTCGCTGGTGGGCGAGGTCCGCGACCTGCCGCTGCACACCCGCATGGTCGAGTTCAACGACCTTGCCGCGCTTGAGCAGGCGCTTGCCGATGAAACCGTTGCCTGTGTGCTGGCCGAACCGGTGATGACCAATGTTGGCATGGTGCTGCCTGACCCGGGCTACCATGATGCGCTGCGCGAGCTGACCCGGCGAACCGGCACGCTGCTGGTGATTGATGAAACACACTGCCTGTCATCCGGCCCCGGCGGATACACCCGCGCCGAGGGGCTGGAACCCGACGCCATCGTGCTGGGCAAGCCGGTCGCCGGCGGCGTACCAGCCGGGGTCTATGGCGTGTCCGAACACTTCGGACAGCGCATACGAGATTACCTCGGTCGACGCGGGCAGCAGGGCTACAGCGGCATCGGCACCACGCTGTCCGGTTCCGCCCTGCAGATGGCCGCCATGCGGGCGGTACTGGAGAACTATTTTACCGAGACCTCCTTTGCGCCGCTTGTCGAACTTGCCAGTCAGCTTGAAGCCGGCATCGCCAGACAGATCGCGAAGCATGCAGCGCCCTGGCACGTCGTGCGCGTTGGCGCGCGGGTGGAGTTCATGTGCACCCCCGATCGGCCCCGCAACGGCGGCGAAGCCTACGAGATGATCCACAAGCCCGTAGACGTCGCCGTGCATCATTACCTGCTCAATCGCGGCGTGCTGATCACGCCGTTTCACAACATGATGCTGATCTGCCCGGCCACCACGCCGGCGGACGTCAACGCACTGCTCGAAGGCCTCGACAGTTGCCTCACAGAACTCGGCAGCCCCGCCTGAGCCCGGAGAAAACCACACCATGCCGGCCAACCCGTTTCCCGAAGCCATTGCAGAGGCAGAAGCCTTTCTCGCCGCCAATCCGCAGGCGCAGTCCTTCCAGCTGATCTTCACCGACCTGTGCGGCGCCCAGCGCGGCAAGCACCTGCGACGTGAGGAACTGATGGCCGCCTACCGCGACGGCCGCTTCATGCCGGGCTCCATCCTCAGCCTGGACATGACGGGCCGGGACATCGAGGAAACCGGCCTCGTTTGGGAAGACGGCGATGCCGACCGCATCGTCTGGCCGGTGCCCGGCACTCTGAAGACCGTTCCGTGGATCGACGGCGGCACTTCGGCCCAGTTCATCACCACCATGCGCGAGATGGATGGCAGCCGCTCCATCGCCGAACCGCGCAATGTGCTGCAGAGTGTCGTCGAGCAGTTTTCAGGTCTGAACCTGACCCCGGTTGCGGCCATCGAGCTGGAGTTCTACCTGTTCGACCGGGCAGCGGCGCTGGCCGGCACCCCGCGCCCGCCACGCGCGCTGGTCAACGAGGCAAGGCCGGAGCATTTCCAGGCCTACCTGCTCAACGATCTGGATGATTTCGCCCCGTTCTTCGAGGACCTTTACGCTGCTTGCGATGCGCAAGGATTGCCGGCCCGCACGCTGATTTCCGAATATGCGCCCGGCCAGATGGAAGTTGTGCTGAAACACCGCGCCAATGCGCTGCAGGCCGCTGACGAGGCCGTGATGCTGAAGCGGCTGGTGCGCGCCGTGGCCGACAAGCACGGCCTGGCGGCAAGCTTCATGGCCAAGCCCTACAGCCAGTTCACCGGCTGCGGCATGCATGTGCATACCTCGCTGGCCCGGCCAGACGGCAGCAACGCCTTCACCGCTGATCGTGCCGAAGAGTCGACACTGATGCTGCAGGCCATCGCCGGCATGATGGCGACCATGGCAGACGGTATTCTGATCTTTGCCCCAAACGCCAATTCGTACCGCCGCTTCCGCAAGTCGAGCTATGCCCCGGTTGCCCCCAACTGGGCGGTCAACAACCGCACCGTCTCGGTGCGCGTGCCGGCCAGCACCGGCGAGACCATGCACATCGAGCACCGCCCCGCCGGCGCCGACGCCAACCCCTACCTCGTGCTCGCGGCTGTCTTGGCCGGCATGCATCACGGCATCACCGGCAAGCTCGACCCCGGCGCACCGGTGACCGGCAACGGTTATGAGCAGCCCGCGCCGCCGATGCCGACCAACTGGTATGCCGCAGCCGAAGCCTTCCGCAAGTCGGACGTGATGAAGGCATACCTGGGCGAGCGGCTGGTGGACATCTTTGCCACCATCAAGGAGGTGGAGGCCGACCGGTTCTACGCCGAGCCCACGGCGCTCGACTTCGCCTGGTACCTGCGCACGGTGTGACGCCTGCCGCTTTAACACCTTAGCGTGGCCGCCTATATAACCGCCATGACAGACAACTTTCCCCGCCATCTCGCCCGGCGGCTGCGCGATGGCCGCTTCGCCCTGCCCGGCCACGACACCACCAAGTCCCTCAAGGACTTCTGGCGCTGGCATCGAAATGGCAGGCGCACCCCATGGCCGCAGTGGGTTGAGAACAACGCCCATCCCGCGCCCGCACAGCGCGTCAATGATGACGGCCTGTCGGTCACCTGGATCGGTCACGCCACCGCGCTGATCCAGACCCAAGGCCTGAATATCCTGACCGATCCGTTCTTCTCGCTCAGGGCAAGCCCGTTCCGGTTTGCCGGACCGAAGCGGGTGAGGGCGCCCGGCGTCGCGCTGGACGAGTTGCCGCCCATCGACTTGGTGCTGCTGAGCCATAACCACTACGATCACATGGACATTGCCGCCCTGGAACGGCTGTCACATGACCACGCGCTGACAGTGGTCACCCCGCATGGCAATGCCCGTCACGTAAGGCGCCTCAAGCCGGGCACCGGCGTACTTGAACTGGGCTGGCACGACGTGCACCAGCATGCCCGCGTCAAGATCAGCCCGACCCCGGCGCTGCACTGGTCAAGACGCACGCTGTTCGACCGCAACCGGGCACTTTGGTCGGCCTTCTACATCACCACACCGGCCCACCGCATCTACTTCGCCGCCGACACCGGCTTCGGCAGTGGCGAGCATTTCAGCCTCACCCGGGAAATGTATGGCGAGCCCGATCTGGCGCTCATACCCATCGGGGCCTATGAGCCGCGCTGGTTCATGGCGCCCCAGCACATCGACCCCGAAGAGGCCGTACGCGCTCACAGACTGCTTGGCGCAAGGCGCTCGGTGGCGATCCACCATTCCACCATCCAACTGACCGACGAGGCAATCGATGCGCCTGCCCTGGCGCTCGCCGAGGCCCGCACTGCCCATGCCGTGCCGGAGGACGAGTTCCGCCTGCTGGACATCGGCGAAACCTGGCGGCTTTGACGCTCGCCATCGCCCATTCACGGTGCTAGCTTTCCGCCTCAACAGGCCAATACGGACAGGAGATCGATCAGATGTCGGCAATCATCGGCTGGGCCCACTCGAAGTTCGGCAAGCTCGAGGACATGGAACTGGAAGACCTGCTCGCCACAGTTTCCCGGCAAGCCGTCGAGGATGCAGGCATCGGTTTCGACGAGATCGACGCCATCTATGTGGGCAATTTCGGCATGTTCGAGAAGCAGTCGTTCCCGGCCGCCTTCACCCTCGATGCAGACCCCGCGTTCCGTTTCAAGCCGGCAACCCGCGTCGAGAATGCCTGCGCCACCGGCTCTGCCGCCGTGCACATGGGCCTGAATGACCTTGCCGCAAAGCGCTCGCGCTTCGTGCTGGTGGTGGGGGCAGAGAAGATGACCAAGGCCTCAGGCGCCGAGATCGGCGACATCCTGCTCAACGCCTCCTACCGCAAGACCGAGGCCGATACGCCGGGCGGCTTTGCCGGAGTGTTCGCCCGGATCGCCGACCTCTACTTCCAGCGTCATGGCGACCAGTCCGAGGCCATGGCCCGCATCGCCGCCAAGAACCACGCCAACGGCGTACACAATCCGTTCGCGCAGATGCAGAAGGACTTCGGGTTCGAGTTCTGCAACACGGTGTCGGAGAAGAACCCCACGGTGATCGGCGCCATCCGCCGCACCGACTGTTCGCTGGTGTCTGACGGCGCTGCCGCACTGGTGATGACCGACACCGAAACCGCCCTGCGTTTTCCCAAGGCCGTGCACGTGCGCGCCGCCGCCCACGCGCAGGATTACCTGCCCATGGCCCGGCGCGACATCATCCAGTTCGAAGGCTGCACGCAAGCCTGGAAGAAGGCGCACGAGTTGGCCGGCACAACACTCGACGACCTGTCGTTCGTCGAAACCCATGACTGCTTCACCATCGCCGAACTCATCGAGTACGAGGCGATGGGCCTGACCAAGCCCGGACAAGGCGCGCGCGCCATCAAGGAAGGCTGGACCGCCAAGGACGGCAAGCTGCCGGTCAACCCCTCCGGCGGGCTGAAGTCCAAGGGCCACCCCATCGGCGCCACCGGCGTGTCGATGCACGTCATGGCGGCCATGCAACTCACCGGAAATGCCGGCGGAATGCAGTTGAACAACCCTGAACTTGCCGGGATTTTCAACATGGGCGGCGCAGCCGTGGCCAACTACGTTTCGATTCTTGGGCGGTTGCGCTGAACAGGCCTTTACGACTTTGCCTGAGCCATGCCGGACGTCTTGCCTTTTACGCCAGTCTCTGGACATCGCATCCAATGGTGAAACCGGCTATAGTTCACGACAGAAAGCTTGCAGGGAGATTGCGCAGCAATGAAGTTCATCATCGCCGTCATCCAGCCGCATCGCCTCGACGCCGTGCGAGAGGCCCTGTCCGGAGTGGGAGTCACCGGCATGACCGCCACCGAGGTCAAGGGCTTCGGGCGGCAGGGCGGCCATTCGGAAATCTATCGCGGCGCCGAGTACACGGTGCACTACCTGCCCAAGGTGAAACTGGAAATCGCCGTGGATGACCACGTCGCCGACAAGGCGGTGGAGACCATCGCCCAGGCAGGGCGGACCGGCAAGATCGGCGACGGAAAGATCTTCGTCATTGACCTTGAAGCCGCCATGCGCGTCCGCACCGGCGAAACCGGCCCGGACGCGCTCTAGGCAAACGTCACCTCTCCCGACAGCGGCAGCTTGCGCACCCGCTTGCCGGTGGCGGCGAAGATGGCATTGGCCAGTGCCGGCGATGACGGCGGCGTGCCGGGCTCACCCGC
Source organism: uncultured Alphaproteobacteria bacterium (assembly GCA_963700935.1). Taxonomy (GTDB): domain Bacteria; phylum Pseudomonadota; class Alphaproteobacteria; order Rhizobiales; family Aestuariivirgaceae; genus Anderseniella. The sequence goes on from CAVOZK010000011.1 coordinate 98,098, forward strand.
CCCGCCCATCTTTGGCGAATTCTCCAGGATGCGAACCTCGATAGCCGGGCACTGCCTCATGCGCATGGCGTCGAAACTGTCGAAATTGCCTTGCTCCGCCATCCCGTCGGCAAAGGTGATTTCCTCGCCCATGGCGGCGGACAGGCCGTAGACGATACCGGACATCATCTGGGCTTCGAGGTTGCCGGGATCGAGCGCGGTACCGACGTCTGCCGCACACCAGACCTTCTCGATCCGGATCCCGGCATCGGTGTCAGCCACCTGGATAACCTGCGCCACCCAGCTGCCGAATGACAGGCAGAAGGCAACCCCGCGCCCGCGCGCCTTGACGCCCGACGCATCGAGCGGGGTGCCCCAGCCGGACATCTGCTTGACGGCTTCAAGCACACCAACTGCCGGGGCATGTTTCGCCATCAGCCTCAGCCTCATCTCAAGCGGGTCCTCCTTCGAGGCAGCCGCTATCTCGTCCATGAAGCTTTCAAGGAAGAACGGGTTGAACGAATGCCCCACCGCGCGCCAGAACCCGACCGGAATGGCGAGGTCCACCGGCACGCCGGTAACGTGGAAATTGGCCAGGTCATAAGGCTGATCCCACAGGCCATCGACAATCAGCTTGTCCGGACCGGGCGGAGTCATAGCCCCTGCCAGACGGCCGAAAGCCGACGCCATAACCGACTGGCTGGCGGTGCGGAAACTGATCGCCTCGATACCGTTTGAACCCAGTACGGCTTGCGCATCGCACAAGGCACCGGGACGGTACATGTCATGGCGCATGTCTTCCTCGCGCGTCCAGGTGACCTGGACCGGCTTGCCGTCCGCCTCTTTCGCCACCCGCGCAGCCAGGATTGAAAAGTCAGTCTCGAACCGCCGCCCGAAGCCGCCGCCGAGATAGGTGCTCACCACCTCGACGTTCTCTGCCGGCATGGAAAACACCGCCGCCGCCTGCTGCACGATGGAGGTGGGGGCCTGGTTGCCGCACCAGATGGTCAACCGGTCACCTTGCCAGTGTGCCGTCGCGTTCATCGGTTCCATGCAGGCATGGGCGAGATAGGGTGCCGAATAACGCGCCTTGATCGTGCCGCCGCGCCCGGCCGCTTCGGCAGGCGTTTCGCCGTCCGAGCGCATCTCAAAGCCCTCGCCGGACGCCAGCACTTCCTCGATCCTGCCGAACACGGCCCCGGTCGTCGCCGGATAGGGGGCCTCGGCCCATTGCGGCGTCACGGCATCGGCCGCCTTCATCGCTGTCCAGGTGTTGCCGGCAATCACCGCAAAACCGGTCCCGAGGTTTACCACCTTGACCACGCCCGGCATGGCCAGCGCCGGGCCGTCATCCATGGCGGTCATCGCAGCGCCCTGGCGCGGGTTCATCCGCACCGTGGCGAACAGCATGTCCGGCAGCCGCACGTCGATGCCGAACTGCGCCTTGCCAGTGACCTTGGGCAGCATGTCCAGCTTGGGCTGCGTCTTGCCGAGATAGCGCCATTGCTCACGCGGCTTCAGCGCCACCTGTGACGGCACCTCCCGCTGTGCTGCCTTCTCCGCCAACGCCCCGTAGCTCAACGACTTGCCAAGGGCGGGATCAATGACCTTGCCGTTTTCGGTGCGCAATGAGGCGGCTGCCACGCCCCACTCGTCCGCCGCTGCATGCACCAGCATCAGCCGCGCCGCCGCACCGGCCTCGCGCAATTTGTAGAATGCATCGACAGTGGAACTCGAACCACCCGTCGCCTGCATGGCGAGGAACTTGGCGACCACGCCCTGTAGCCCGCGCATGGTCTCGGCCACGAACGAGTTGTCGAACGCCGGAAACGGCGCTCCTTCTTCCAGCATGGCCGAGTTGTAATAGGCCTTGGCGGCCGGTGCGAACCCGGTCTGTACCGAGGCCAGTTCGACGTCCAGTTCCTCGGCGATCATGGCCGCCAGCGTGGTCAGCATGCCCTGGCCCATCTCGGCGCGCGGGATGACCATGGTCACCGTGTCATCGGAGCCAATCTTGATAAACGGTGTGAACACGCCCTCGCCCGGTTTCGCTTCAAGCGGATTGGGATAGGGTTTGGTATACATGTACCAGCCCACGGCAAACCCGCCGGCGACAGCGGCGGAGCCAAGCAGGAACGTACGGCGCAGGATCTTGCCCATGGTCACGCCCCCGCCAGTTTCTTGGCAGCCGCGTGAATGGCGGCGCGGATACGTGGATAGGTGCCGCAGCGGCACAGATTGCCCGACATCGCCTCATCAATGTCGGCATCGGTTGGCGCGGGAACGGCCTTCAGCAGCGCCGTTGCCGCCAGCACCTGGCCGGATTGGCAATAACCGCACTGCGCCACCTGCGCTTCTACCCAGGCCTGCTGCACCGCGCTGAGTGTACCGTCCGCAGCGGCGATGCCCTCGATGGTGGTTATCTCACCGCTGACGCTGCCGACCGGCGTAACGCACGAGCGAACCGGCTGGCCGTCCACCAGCACCGTGCACGCGCCGCACTGGGCAATGCCGCAGCCAAACTTGGTACCGGTCAGCCCGGCCACATCGCGCAGCGCCCACAGCAGCGGCATCTCCGCATCAGCCTCGATGCTGATGGTCTTTCCGTTCACGTTCAGGTCCATGCGGTCCAATCCATGCTTGATGATACAGCAGACATAGGAAGCCGGGGCGTGCGCTGCAACAAACAACTTTGCCACTGCCGCCAACTTTTGCCACAGTGGTGGCGTCTCACGTCAACCACCGCTCACCAATGATCAGCACAGCAGACGATATAGCCAGCAAGTGCGCACACGCTCTGTGGCGCGACGATACTGCCAGCCGGGCGCTCGGCATGACGCTGGTGGCCGTACGGGCGGGCCACGCGGTCATATCGATGACCGTGCGCGACGATATGGTCAACGGCCACGGCACCTGTCATGGCGGCTACATGTTCACCCTGGCCGACTCTGCCTTCGCCTATGCCTGCAATTCATATAATGAACGCGCCGTGGCCCAGCATTGTTCCGTGACGTTTATCGCCCCGGCCATGCACGGCGATACTCTCACCGCCGAGGCGCGCGAAGTCTCGCGCACCGGCCGGTCCGGGATTTACGATGTCACCATCACCGGCGCGCAAGGCCAGCGCATTGCCGAGTTTCGCGGCCACTCGCGCACCATTGGCGGCACCATCCTCAACACCACCCCCACCTGACCTGCTGGCCGGGTTATCGGGTCACGATCTCTGGCCCCATCAGCGTGTATGGCAGCCAGGTGGACAAGGCAGGCACATAGGTCACCAGGATCAGGAACAGGAACAGCACGCCGACGAATGGCAGTGCGGCTCGCACCACCTGAAGCAGCGACATGCCGGTTATGCCCGACGTGACGAACAGGTTGAGCCCAATCGGCGGGGTGATCATGCCGATCTCCATGTTCACCACCATGATGATGCCGAGGTGCACCGGATCGACGCCCAGCTCCATGGCGATCGGAAACACCACCGGCGCCACGATCAGCAGCAGGCCCGACGGCTCCATGAACTGCCCGCCCAGCAGCAGCAGCAGGTTGACCGCAATCAGGAAGGTGAACCAGTTGAAACCGGCCCCGATCATCCAGTCGGTGATCGCCTGCGGAATGCGCTCCGATGTCAGCACGTGGGCAAACAGCAACGCGTTGACGATGATGAACATGAGCATGATGATGGTCTTCGATGAATCCACCATCACCTTGCGGGTTTCCTCGTTGAAGAAGGCGCGGAAGAAATTGCGCCCCATCAGCGACAGGTTGCGCCCCCACACCGGCAGCGACGCCACCAGGTATCCCGGTATGTTGAGCGGGTTGGAGCCCGGATCACGCCACATCGCATAGGCGATCATGATGGCAAGCGACAGGACGATGCCGGTCAGCGCCCGCCCACCGGCGGTCACGCCCTCCCACTCCGAGGCAATGAAGTAGGACAGGATCATCCACACGAAGAAGAACGACAGGGCATAGACCAGCGACGAGAAGCCGACGCGGGCACGGCGCGGGTCGGTATCCTTCAGCCACGTTTCACCCTTCATCGGCCCCATGTCGCGATAGACGAACAGGGCGATGACGAACGAGTAGACCGCAGCCACGGCAGCCGCTTCCGTCGGCGTGAACACGCCGCCATAGATGCCGCCGATGATGATGATGATCAGGAAGAGCCCCCAGCCGGCTTCCTTGCCGCCGGCCAGGATTTCGCCGAACCCCTTCCACTCTTCGGACGGCAGGTTCTTGAACCGGGCCATGATGTAGATGGCCACCATGAGCATCAGACCGGCGATCAGGCCGGGAATGACGCCGGCCAGGAACATCCGGCCGACCGATACGTCGGTGGCGGCAGAATACACCACCATCACGATGGACGGTGGAATGAGAATGCCCAGCGTGCCGGCATTGGCGATGACGCCTGCGGCAAAGTCCTTGGAGTAGCCCACCTGCCGCATGCCGGCGATGGCGATGGTGCCAATGGCGACCACGGTAGCTGGCGAAGATCCGGACAGGGCAGCGAACAGCATGCACGCCAGCACCGACGCCATTGCCAGCCCGCCCCGGAAATGCCCGACAGCGGCAATGGCAAAACGGATGATGCGCCGCGCCACCCCGCCTGTTGACATGAACGACGACGCGAGGATGAAGAACGGGATCGCCAGCAGCGTATAGTTCTGCGAGGCGGTGAACAGCTGCAGCGCCACCGACGACATCGAGTTCAGTCGAGAAGAACGCAATGATGATGATGCTCGACAGGCCAAGCGCGACCGCAATCGGCACGCCGAGAAACAGCAGCACCAGCACCAGGGCAAAGAGAATTCCGGCTTCCATTGTCGTCAGTCTCCCAGCTTGCCCTTGTTTTCAGCGACGAGTTCTTCCGCCTCGTGTCCCGCCACCATGAGTTCCCGCTTGCCGCTGGCAATCTGCACAACGGCCTCGGCACAGCGGTACACGAACAGGCCCAGCCCGATCGGCAGCATCAGGTAGGCGACCCAGCGGTGCACCCGCTCCTGCAGGCCGAACGCCACCTGCATCCATTCGGGAAAGCGCAGGTCATCGAGGCCGATTCCGACCTTGTAGAACTTCGACCAGTAGGTGATGGCGCCGCCATTGGTCTGCGCACCCAGCAACTGCAGCCAGTCAGCCGACAGCAGGATTACCCCGTAGGCCACCCCGCACAGGGCGCCGAAGATGGCTGCGGCCTTGAACAGCGGCTTGGGAAACAGCCGGATGGCGGCATCGACGCCCAGGTGAGACCCGATGCGCACCCCGTAACTCATGCCGAACAGGATCATCCAAGCGAACAGGATGCGGGTAAATTCCAGCGCCCCGCCCCAGCCGGTGTTGAAGCCGTAGCGCGCGATGACCTGGAAGAACGAGACAGCGGTAATGAGCGTGAGGAGGATGGCGAGAACATTCTCCTCGAAGCGGCTCACGATCTCGGGCCGCCAGCGCTCGACCAGGAAAAACGCCGCGACAATCGCCAGCGTGACCAGGGTGATCAGCATCCCCGCCCCTCCCAAATTGATGCGAGTAAATGGCCGGCGCGAACAGGTCGCACCGGCCCGCCATGCAATGGCTTACTGGTCGTTGGTGGCGGCAGCCGCGTCGATCAGGTCCTTGCCGATGTCGCCCTCGAACTTGCTCCATACGGGCTTCATAGTGTCGACCCAGACCTTGCGCTGCTCAGGGGTCAGCTCGCGCACCACGCCACCGGCCTTGATGATGTTTTCACGGTTGGCGGCTTCCTTCTTGGCAACCTCGGCGTTGGCCTGCGCCGTGACATCCTTGAGGATGGCGAGAAACTGCGAGCGTACGTCCTCCGGCAGTCCGTCCAGCCACTCCTTCGAGGTCACCACGCCATAGGCGAGCACCTGGTGGTTGGTTTCGGTAATGCCGTCCTGCACCTCGAAGAACTTCTGGGTGTAGATGTTCGACCAGGTATTTTCCTGACCATCGACAACACCGGTCTGCAGTGCGCCATACACTTCCTTGAAGGCCAGCTTCTGCGCCGAGGCGCCCATGGCCTCGATCATCGCCACGGCCACATCCGACGTCTGCACGCGGAACTTGAGCCCGTTTGCATCAGCAGGCGTGATGAGCGGCTTCTTGGCCGAGAACTGCTTCATGCCCGACGACCAGATGGCCAGGCCTTCGAAGCCCTTATCGTTGACAGCCTTGAGCAGGTTTGCGGCGGCGTCCGACGCGAGGAACTTGTCGAAGGCCACCAGGTCCTTCCACAGGAACGGCAGGTCGAACACCCGGTACTTGAGCGTGTAGGCCTCGAACTTCGACAACGACGGCGCCGCCAGTTGAACGTCGCCCAGCAGCAGGGCTTCCATCACCTTGTCGTCGTCATAGAGCGTGGAGTTCGGGAAAACCTCCATGCACGCCTTGCCGTTCATGTCCGCGTTGATGCGGTCTGCCAGCAGCGTGGCGGCATCACCCTTGGGGTGACCCGTAGCGGCCACGACGTGGCTGAACTTGATGACCATCTCGCCATCATCACACTGTGCGAATGCGCCGGTGGCGGACACAGCCAGCAGGCTGACGGCGGCGGCGGCAGCTTTCAGGAATTTCATGGTTTTTCCTCCTCGGTTCTTTCAGCAGCCCGACAGCGCGCTGGCAACGGACCTGCCGGCCGCTGTGTGGCTTGACAGACGTTGAAGGCTCTTGAACCGGGCAAAACAATGCGAAAACGCCATTATTGCAGTGCGAAATCCGCAGTGCGGCGCGAAAATGGGTGGAATGCGTAACATTGGATCGTGAAACTGTTACCGATTCAACCCATTTCAATTCAGCCTGCCGTGAAGTCTTCTCGCCTGAGGCCGTGGCGCTGCATCTTTTCGTACAGCGTCTTGCGCGACAGGCCGAGCCGCTCATAGACCTTGCGCAAGCTGCCGCCGCTGGCCTGAAGTTCCGCCATAAGCACGGTCTTTTCGAAGGCCGCAACCCGGTCTGCCAGCTTGCCGGACAATGCCGCCGACGGCCCGTCCGGATCGGCATCAAGGCCCAGCACCAGCCGCTCCGCCCAGTTGCGCAGCTCGCGCACATTGCCCGGCCAATCCCGCTGCGACAGGGTGGCCAGCAAACCACCCGGCACGTCGGGGGCACTTTTGCGAAACCGGCTTGCTGCCTCGTTCAGCAGTTGCAGGAACAGTCTCGGGATGTCATCGCGCCGCTGCGCCAGCGCCGGCAGGGTGATCGACACGGCATTCATACGGAACATCAGGTCGCGCCGCAGCCGGCCTTGCCCCACTTCCTCATCAATGTTGCGCGAGGTGCCAAACAGGAACCGCGCGTCGAGCCTGATCGGCTCGCTCGACCCGGCCCGGCGGATGGCGCGGTCATCCAGCACTTGCAGCAATTGCGCCTGAACCTCCTGGTTCAACGCACTGACATCCTCCAGAAAGATGGTGCTGCCACGTCCGTGCTCCAGCCTTCCCGCGCGCGCCCGCACGGCGCCGGGAAAGGCCCCCGCCTCGTGCCCAAACAGGTCCGACGCCGCCATGTCTTCGCTCAGGGCGGCGCAGTTGATCACCACGAACGGCTTGGTGCGGCGTTCGGAAAGATCATGCAGCGCCCGCGCCGTCACCTTCTTGCCGCTGCCTTCAGGCCCCTGCAGCAGCACGTCCGCATCGGTGCCGGCAACCAGCCGGATCCGTTCGCGCAACGCCGTCATCACCGGCGTGCGCCCGGCAAGCTGCCGCTCCAGCGCATCGCCCTGCTCCATCACCTCGCGCAGGCTGCGGTTCTCCATCACCAGCCGGCGGCGGTCGAGCGCACGGCGCACCACTTCCGCAAGGTGGGCGGTGGCGAACGGCTTCTCGATGAAGTCATAGGCGCCTTCGCGCATCGCCCTGACCGCCAGCTGCACGTCGCCGTGGCCAGTGATCAGGATCACCGGAATGTCGGGGTCCACATCGTGCACCCGCTGCATGAAAGACATGCCGTCAAGGCCAGGCATGCGGATGTCGGTGACGATAGCGCCGGTCAACCCCGGATTGACCTCGCCCAACATCCGGTCGGCCGCCGCAAAGCCGCGCACGTGAAAGCCCGCCAGCTCCAGCGCCTGCATTGCAGACGCGCGAATGTCGTCATCGTCATCGACGAATAGGACCTGCGCCTGCGGCCTGGTCATTCGGCTGCCTCCGGCACCGCGACCGCCGTCTTCAGCGCAACACGGAACAGCGCTCCCCCTTCGGGGTGATTGCTCACGCTCAGGTTGCCGCCAAAATCCTTGACGATGTTGTAGGAGATCGAGAGCCCCAGACCCAGCCCCTTGCCGACACCCTTGGTTGTGAAGAACGGATCGAAGATGCGCGCGGCAACGTTGTTGCCGACACCGGGACCATGGTCGCGAACGAGGATCGCGGTCTCGCCGCCGGCGGTTTCGCTGAACACCTCGATGCCGCGTTGCGGGTCAGCCTCGCTGGCATCGATGGCGTTGGAGATGATGTTCATCAGCACCTGCTGCAGCCGAACCGTGCCGCCCAGCACATGGAGGTCTTCCGGCGGCAACGTCACCGCTACCGGTACGCCCGACTGGCGCAGCCTCGCGCCCAGCAGCTCCAGTGTTTCCTCGATCACCGCCCGCACGGCCACCGGCCTCGGCTTTTCGTCCGGCTTGCGGGCAAAGTTGCGCAACCGGCGGCTAATCGAAGCCAGCCGGTCGGCAAGCTTCACCACCTGGCCGATATTGCCGCGCGCCGTATCCGGCTGGCCGCGCTCCAGGAACACCCCGGCATTTTCGGCATAGGTCTTCAGCGCCGCCAGCGGCTGGTTGAACTCATGGCTCAGCGCAGCCGACATCTGGCCCAGCGCCGCCAGCTTGCCGGCCTGTACGAGGTCCTCCTGGGTGCGCTTGAGCTCTTCCTCGGCCAGCTTGCGCTCGCGCACCTCAAGCTTCAGCTTGGCGTTGGCCGCATTGAGATCGGCGGTGCGCTCTTCAACCCGGTGCTCAAGCTCGTCGCGGGCTTTCTTCTGCAGCCGCAACCGCTCGGCCAGCTGGTTCCGGCGCGCCATCAGCAGCGCCGCAGCTGCTCCGGCCAGCAGCACCAGCAGCACGGCGATGGCGCTCACCACCGCCGTTTCACGGACTGCGGGCACCGTGCTGGCGAACACCTGCAGGGTCCATGCAGGCCCCGCCATCAGACGGCTGAGCACCATGAACTGCCCCGCCCCCAGGGCGTCGCCCGCAATGATCGCCTCGTCGCCGTGCCGGCCCTTGACCTCAAGTGCCATCTCGGTGACGTCTGCATTGGCATAGCGGCGCGACAGCTTCAGCGCCGACAACCGTTCCGGCGTCAGCGGCGTGACCGACTTGTAAAGCAGGTCCGGCCTCCCGGACATGAACACCACATCATCATCGCCGGTGACCAGCACCAGGTGTTCACCGCCGCGCCAGCTCTCCTCGATCCGGTCAACGGCAATCTTCACCGCCACGACCCCGATGATCTCAGTGCCCAGCCGCACCGGCGCGGAGAAGTAATAGCCGCGCTTCAGCGACATCGAACCCAGCGCATAATAATTGCCGGTCTTTCCATCCATCGCCTCGGTGAAATAGGGCCGGTAATTGTAGCTTTGCCCGACGAACGACGTGGGCAACTGGTAATTGCTCGCCGCCAGCGTCAGGCCGGTCCGGTCCATGACGTAAATGTCCGACGATCCCAGCAGGGTATTGACGCGCTGCAGCTGGATGGACAGCTGCTCGCGCAAGACTGAACCGTTGGGACTGAGCAGCACCCGGCGGATGTCGGTGCGGTCGGCCAACAGATGCGGCAGGCGCTCATAGCGCTCCAGCGCGCTGGAGATGCTGGCCTCCGCCAGCCGCAATGTGACCTGGCCGCGCGCCTGCGTTTCGTTGAGGAAGTGCCGCAGCGCATAGGCATGGCTGATCAGCCCGACGGCCAGGGCAAGCAGCGCCGTGACGGTAATCAGCAGCAGCCATTGCCGCCTTGAATGTCCAGTGGTGTCCATGGCGGGCAATCTTGCAGCGCGCGTGCTTCAATGTGAAGGGAATGATTGCCTGCGCTGAAGCAGCGAAAGCGCCGTCTGTACGCCCAGCCTGGGCGACGACAGGACGGGTACCCCGAGTTGCGCCAACAGCGGTTCTGCCGGCGCCATGGAAGCCTGCGCCAGCACGATGCACGAGGGCTTGCCGGCCAGCGCCGCCGGAACCACGGCAGCAGCAATCGCATCTGCATAAGCACTCATGTTGCCGGCCTCGAAGTGCGGCCAGGCGCCTTCACACATCACCACTTGCGCGCCGGCGTCCACGCCAGCCCGGCCTGCCACATCCGCCAGCAGGTCCATGGTGGGCGCGCGCGTGCTTTCGAGACACATGGCGACCAGCGGCCGCGCCCCATGGTCAAGTGCAGCCTCCATCAGCACCCGGTCAATGCGGATGACCGGCGCATTTGCACGGTAGGCCGCCTCGGCGGCTGCGCCGATAGACGAGCAGGTGCACACGCCAACGCCGCCGGTTGCCAGTCCGGCCATCGCCGAACTGATTGTCGCCGCCAGTTCAGCCGACATGCCCTTGTCGCGCGCCTCGTCGAGCCAGCCCTGCTCCACCCGGTGGCGGCGCGCCATGCCGGGCGCCAGTTCATCCAGCAGCCGGTCGAACGTGGCAACGTGAGCCTGTCCCGTGTGGAGAAACGAGATCATGCCGGCACGCGCGAGGCGATCCAGGTGGCGAAATCGTAGTTGGGCCGTTCCAGATGCGACAGGTGGCCAGGCGCGGCAAAGTCCGAACACAGGCCGCGATAGACCCGTTCCGTGCAGCCCCTGTCCTCGACGTTGACGTCATCCAGCAGGTGCTTCAGCTGATCGAAGTGCTGGCGCGCGTCCGGGTCGTTGACGAAGTCCGGCGACATGCCCCCGCCAAAGATGATGTCCACCTTGCCTGGTCCGTGCGGATGCAGCGACAGGTACCAGAAATAGCCCGGCGTCAGCGTGATCAGCAGGCTGGGATAGATCGCCAGCAGTGTCGTGGTGCGCCGCCACTTGCCCTCCAGCCGGGTATTGGACGGGTGCGCCAGCGCGATCTTCAGCGTGTCGTCCTTGAGGATGAAATGATAGTTGAAGGCTTGGTTGCCGGGTGGGCAGTCCATCTCCTCGAGCTTCGACAACCCGCCGATGGTGCCGGCATGGCACACCGGCAGGTGATAGCTTTCCATGAAATTCTCGGCCAGCACCTTCCAGTTGGTGTCCCAGACGTGGGTCTCCCGGAAGGTTTCCGTGTAGGCTTCCATGCCATAGGTGCCGATGAGATCCTCGACTTCGCCGAGAACGTCGCTCACCGCTGGCGCATCGGGGTTGAGCGTCACCATGATCCAGCCCAGCCACTCCTCGCAGCGCACCTGCGGCAGCCGGTAGTCCGGCTTGCAGAAGCCTTCGTTCTGCGACATTGCCGGCGCACCGCGAAGGCTGCCGTCAAGACTGTAGGTCCAGCCGTGATAGGGACAGACAATGGTTGAGGTGTTGCCGCTGCCGGACAGCAGCGTCGACATGCGGTGAAGGCACACGTTGGACTGGGCGTGCAGCCCGCCATCCGCGCCGCGCACCACCATGATCGGCTGCCCGGCCAGTTCAAGCGTGATGTAGTCGCCCGGGTTTGCAAGACTGGAGGCCCGGCCTGCACAGAACCATTCCCGCTTGAAAATGTGCTCCAGTTCCTGCGCGACGAACTCCTCCGACGTATAGACCGATGGCGGCATGGCGCGGGCCCGCTCGAATGGCACCGACACGTTGTCTTTGAGTTCCCGCGCGGGGGAAACCCTGCCCTGGATAACGTTCATGGTGGCGATCGAAGCTCCGCTTGCTTTGAGGCAAAAGTCTGCTAGATCGACTGCACTTTTGCAACACGCACAACGGTCACATCAAGAGGGATGCGGGAATGGCTTGGTCGCCGGACGTCACCAGGGTCAACAGCTGGAATGAATGGGATCCGCTGAAGCACGTTATCGTCGGCGTCGCTACGGACTGCCACATCCCCCCAGCCGAACCGGCGCTTGAAGCCAAGGTCCCGGAAGACAGCGACATGCGCGGCCAGTGGGGCAAGCGCCCGCAGGAAACCATCGACCGCGGCAATGAGCTGCTCAACAATTTTGCAGACATGCTGACAAGGCGCGGCATCCGCGTTGACCGGCCCACGCCGACGGACTTTTCGCTGCCGGTCACCACGCCGGATTTCCACACTGACAGCCAGTTCGGCTGCATGCCGCCGCGCGACGTGCTGTTGACGGTTGGCAACGAGATTCTCGAAGCCACCATGTCGTACCGCTGCCGCTGGTTCGAGTACCTTTGCTACCGGCCGCTGATGCAGAAGTACTGGGAGGAAGACCCCAACTTCCGCCACGAGGCCGCACCCAAGCCGCGCCTGACCGATGCCGACTATCGCAAGGACTACCTGTCGGAGAAAATCGGCATTCAGAAGCGGCTGGAATGGACGGCGGAGAAGTTCTTCGTCACCACCGAGGAAGAGCCGCTGTTCGACGCAGCCGACGTGCTGCGCTTCGGCAAGGACCTGGTGGTGCAGCACGGCTTCACCACCAACCTGAAGGGCATCGAGTGGCTGCGCCGTCACTTCCCCGACCACCGGGTACACGCGGTGAATTTTCCCGGTGACCCGTATCCGATCCACATCGATGCAACGTTCACACCGCTGCGCCCCGGCCTCATCCTCAACAACCCGAACCGCCGCCTGCCGGATGAGCAGCGGAAGTACTTCCACCGCAATGGCTGGGAGATCGTCGACGCCGCACAGCCCGCCCACAACTCGCCGCCGCCGCTGTGCTACTCGTCCACCTGGCTCAGCATGAACGTGCTGGTGCTCGACCCCAAGACCGTTTGCGTGGAGAAGTCGGAAGTCTATCAGGCCGAACAGATGGACAAGCTGGGCATGGAAGTGATCGAGGTGGAACTGCGCGACGCCTATGCCTTTGGCGGCGGTCTTCACTGCTGCACGGCGGACGTTTATCGCGAAGGCGCCTGCGAGGACTACTTCCCCAAGGGTTGAGCGCCCGGTCGCCGTTTGACCTCGGTCATGGCCGTTACGTCATGCCACGCGCATGGTCGTCATGGCGGTTCCACCCGGAATCGCAGTCGACTTGCGGAAGGCTGGCCTTATCCATGTGCTTTTCAGCTACTGCCAGCTTCACCCTCGCAGCAGCGCTTGTGCCCGCGGGCGTTGTCTGCGTGCGATACGCTCGCAGCCTCGGTGCGCGATGGATGGGGTTTGCAGTGTTCCCCCTTGCCTTCGCCGCGCAGCAGGCATTGGAAGGCCTGGTGTGGCTCGGTCTTGACCATGGCAAGCCCGTGTTGGTTGACGCAGGTACCGCCGGTTTCCTGTTCTTTTCGCACCTGTTCTGGCCGATTGCCGTGCCCGTGTCCGTGCACCTGTTCCATCGTGACGAAAACCCGGGTGGCACACTGCTCGCCATTCTCATGGCGGCAGGCGTTGCCTTGGGCCTGACCCTCTTCGCACTGGTCGCCATGATGCTGGGCCACATCCCCGTCGACAGCCAGTCGGGCTCGATCAGCTATCTGCTACCGCCCATGCTGCCGGGAGAAGCAGCCCGGTTCGCGCTCAAACTTATCTACGTGGGCATAATTGCCGGCGCACTCGGATTGTCTTCAGACCGGCGAATCCAGGGCTTTGGCGGCCTCATTGCCGTTTCGCTGGTGGCAGCCGAGTACTGGTTTGCTCCAGCCTTCATTTCGGTGTGGTGCTTCTTCGCCGCCGTCTTGTCGCTTTACATCCTGGCGGTGCTTGTACTGGAGGCACGCAAGCTGCCTTGCCAGGTTCAGCCGTTCCGGTTCCGTTAGACAGCTTCCTGTGGGCCGGTCGTCCTGCGCCGTTTCGGGCATGATGATGATGCAGAACTGCTCTCTGCCGGTAGAGGTGCAGCAATCTTAGGGGTTGCCTCGCGACACACAATTGGCAAGCAAGGCCTCAGACTTCACGATTGCGTCACGGACATCAGTTGCGAGGGCGTCCGCCCCAATTTCGGAGCAGATCTCCGGATTGTGGGCAAAGGCAGTTCCACCGACAACAACCGAGATCGAGCTGTTCAAGGACGCCTTCCGGAGATCTGCAATCGCCTGCTTGAGCTTCATGGCCCGTTGTTCCGTGCTGGCAGAAAGGCCGACGACACCGAACCATTCACTCTTGAGGACGCCATTCAGTTCGCCTCCCGCCTGGAGACTTGCTCCACCTGCAACGTGCCAGCCCTCCATCTCGAACAGTCGGGAGATGATCAGAATACCCAGGACATGCTGTTCGCCAGGAGCGCTGGCAAATACGATCCGGTGACCAGCGTCCAGCGGACGGCGCGTTTGTTCGCCACAACCTATCTCATGAACCAGTGACTGGAGCTTCCCCACTGCTTTCGTCACCTCGATGAAGCTCAGTTCGTCCGCTTTCCATTGGTTGCCAAGGTCGTTGGCCACAGGCGTGAACAGGTCGAGGTAAATTTCCGGCAGGGCGATACCCCTGGTGCGCAACTTCTCGACGAAGCCGATGCAGTTGAACGTGTCTCCCGCCAGCAACAGGGATTTGAACTCGGCCTTGTCATCTGGGGAAGGATTGCAGACCGCATCGGTCTGGACACACGGCTCTTGCCGGGAATGATCTTTCTTTGCGCCGATCAGCTGCGGAACAATCTCCGCCTTGACGACTTCCGCCAGCAACTGGCGGGCCTGACCGAACTCAACGGCTCCATATGGCGCTGCCTTATCATGGCAGGCTGTGTCGTCAGCGCGTTGATCTGACCAGTGCGTACGGTGATCAACCTTCCTGACATCTGACCCATCGTTGGCCATTTAGCGCACCTCCCAGCCGGCCAAAATGTCGCACCATTGTGACGGTCTATGACGACGGCTTGGAATCAGGGGAAATGCGTATGTCCATTTACGACGATAAACCTGCACGGTGCCCGCTATCGTAGAGCGCTCAGGTTCATGGCTTTGCCTGCCGGACAGATCGGCACGAGGCTGAAGTACGCATCTGCCACGCAGGTCCAACTCGGCCAAGGTTTAATCCGGGCAGACATCCTGTCCCAACTAGTTGCAAAACAAAAAACGCCGCTTTCGCTTTCAATTTTCTGCACACCGCCACTCAACACACGCATCCCATGCGCACGAGTGAGTATCAGTACATTTTTCATAAGAAAGACAAAAAGATAGCAACACAAACCGTCCAT
This sequence comes from uncultured Alphaproteobacteria bacterium, assembly GCA_963700935.1. Lineage (GTDB taxonomy): Bacteria > Pseudomonadota > Alphaproteobacteria > Rhizobiales > Aestuariivirgaceae > Anderseniella. The sequence goes on from CAVOZK010000011.1 coordinate 113,280, forward strand.
TTTTTGTGCAACGCAGCATGTTTACAATTTTAAAATTCACATTTTAACAGATAAATGTTTTGTAAATACACCAGTTTACAGAAACACATGAATTGTCTGGATTGGCATCTTACCCTCAGGAATGATGCCCTTGGCTCATGGTGCATCTAATTTACTGGCAATGGCCGCGGAATGCGCAAGACGCCCAAATGGAAAACGAACAGCACGTCGATGCTGATGAAAGGGAGAAAATGAACTATGGGCAAGCATGGCTTGTTTCGCGGGGTGATGGTGGCGTCTGCCATGCTGTCTGCTCTCGCGTTTACCCACGTAGCGGCCGCCGAAGAGACGCAGTACTTCCCGATCGCCAGTAGCCGGGTCGGACCGTTTTCGGCGATGGGAACGGGGTACTACGGCGCCCAGATCGACTACTTGAATTACGTCAACATGAACGGCGGCGTTAACGGCGTCATGCTGACGTGGCAGGAATGCGAGACCGAGTACAACGCGGTCAAGACCGTGGAATGCTACCAGCGCCTGTTTGAGAAGGACGGACAGCGGATGGTCGTCTTCGATACGCTCGGCACGCCCGGAGCCTATGCCGTGATCAACCGCATGGCGGAGGACGAGGTCGTGCTGGCGCAATACGGCTACGGCCGCACCGATGCCGCCGACGGTACGGTCTGGCCTTGGGTCTTCAACGCCGCGGGCCATTACTGGGCGCAGATGGCGGTCAAGATGCGCTTCATGGCCGAGCAGGAAGGCGGCGTCGAGAACATGCGCGGCAAGAAGATCGTGCACATGCACATCGACAGCGCCTTCGGCCGCGAGCCGCTGCCCGCCATGCGCGCGATCGCCGAGGAATGGGGTGTCGAAATCGTCGAGATCGCGGTACCGCCGCCGGGCCTCGAGCAGCAGTCGCAGTGGCTGCAGGTCCGGCGTGAACGGCCCGACTGGGTTACGTTCTGGGGTGCGGGCTCGGGCATGAATTCCACCGGCATGACCAACGCCGCCCGCATCGGCTTTCCGCGGGACAAGCTGATCTACGTCACCTTCGGCGCCGCCGAAGAGGACATGTATCCCCGCCGGCGATAGCGCCACGGGCACCTTCGCCATGGCCAACGCCCTGCCCGGCCAGGACTATCCCGCTGGTCAAGGCGATCAAGGAGCAGGTCTACGGCGCGGGCAAGGGCAACCTTGCCGAGCCAGACCGCATCGGGTCGGTCTACTGGAACCGGGGCCTCGGCGCGGCGGTGATGTGGGTCGAGGCGCTGAGGAACGCGCAGGAGATCCACGGCAAGGTCGGCCAGGCCGTGACGGGCGCAGAGTTCCGCGACGGCTACGAGGCGCTCAACATGACCGAAGAGCGGCTCGAGGAGCTCGGCATCGGCGGCATGCTGGCGCCCTTCGCGCTGTCCTGCAAGGAACATGGCGGCGCCGGGACGCTTCGCGATGATGCAGTGGGACGGCCAGAAGTTCGTGCAGGTCACCGACTGGCAGGAGCCGCTCGATCCCGGCTGCGATCCGGCAACTCATCGAGGAATTCGCCGCCAAGTTCGCCTCGGAAAACAACATCACGCCGCGCAACTGCCCGTAACCCGGCGGCCGCAGCGCTGCAGGCGAACAGATCACCGGGGCCGGCGCCGCCTGCGCGCCGGCACCGGCCCCGGACAGTCTGCCGGCATCCCGTGCCAAGCCCTCTGGCGACCTACCAGGAAACAACGACATGGCGACGACCCGCATGAACGCGACACCGGACGACATCCTCGACCATCGACTCCATCGAGGTGGTCTACGACAACGTCATCTCCGCCTTGCACGACGTCTCGCTCACAGGTGCCCCGGGGCAAGATCGTCGCCCTGCTTGGCGGCAATGGCGCCGGCAAGAGCACGACGCTCAAGGCCGTTTCGACCATGCTCGCGGGCGAGCGCGGCAAGGTCACGCGCGGCACGATCACCTATGATGGCACCGCCGTGACGGATCAGATCACCGTCGGACATGGTCGGTCTCGGCATGGTCCAGGTGCTGGAAGGACGGCGCTGTTTCGGTCACCTGACGGTCGAGGAAAACATCATCGCCGGCGCCTATTCGCGCAAGCTGTCCAAGGGCGACATGCAGGCCGAACTTGACCGCATCTATGCCTACTTCAAGCGCCTGAAGGACCGCCGCAAGAGCCAGGCGGGCTATACCTCGGGCGGCGAACAGCAGATGACGGCGGTGGCCCGCGCGATGATGGCCAAGCCCAAGATGCTGCTCCTCGACGAGCCGTCGATGGGCCTCGCGCCGCAGCTGGTCGCCGAGATTTTCAACATCGTGCAGGAACTGAACAAGCACGAAGGGGTCAGCATCCTGCTTGCCGAGCAGAATACCAATATCGCGCTGCGCAACGCCGACTACGGCTACATCATCGAGACCGGGCTGCGTGATGCTGCACGGCTCTGCCGAGACGCTGCTGCAACGACGACAAGATCAAGGAATTCTACCTCGGCATCTCCAAGAAGGGCCGCAAGAATTTTCGCGACGTTCTCCGCAAGGAGAGCGAGATCCCACGCCGATCTCCATCACGGCTGAGCTCAGTCGGACAGACGAAGACAAACGATCATGACCCAGGCCCGAAACTTCGCGATCGGCGACCCGATCCTCGAGGTGCAGAACATCTCTCTGCGCTTTGGCGGCGTGAAGGCGATCACCGATACGTCCTTCAATGTACTTGCCGCACGAGATCCGGGCGATCATCGGGCCCAACGGCGCCGGCAAGAGCTCGCTGTTGAACTGCATCAACGGCATCTACAAGCCGCAGGAGGGCCGGATCACCTTCAAGGGTGAGGTTCTCGACAAGATCAGCCCCAACATCGTCGCGCGCAAAGGCATCTCCCGTACCTTCCAGAACCTCGCGCTGTTCAAGCGCATGTCGGTCATCGACAACATCCTGGTCGGACGCAAGCTGCACATGGCCGCGAATTTCATGCGAGGTAGCGCTGCAGACTCCGCGCGCGACCCGTGAAGAGCGGGAAAACCGCGCACGGTGCGAAGAGATCGTGGAGTTCCTGGAAATCACCGATATTCGCGACACGCCCGTCGGCAAGCTGCCGTACGGTCTGCAGAAGAAGGTGGAACTCGGCCGGGCGCTGGCCACCGAAGCCGACGTGCTCCTGCTGGACGAACCGATGGCGGGAATGAATGTCGAGGAAAAGCGCGAGATGTGTCGCTTCATTCTCAAGGTCAATGACGAACTCGGCACCACGATCGTTCTCATCGAGCACGACATGGGAGTGGTGATGGACATTTCCGACAACGTGGTGGTGCTGGATTACGGCAAGATCATCGCGGACGGCCCGCCCGAGGAAGTCCGCACCAACCAGGATGTTATCGACGCCTATCTGGGGGTGGCTCATGACTGAACTATTGTTCTTTTTCGAGGTCGTGCTGGCGGGAATGCTGGCTGGCACGATGTACTCGCTGGTCGCGCTCGGTTTCGTGCTGATCTACAAGGCTTCCTCGACATTCAACTTTGCCCAGGGCGCCATGGTGTTCTTCGCCGTGCTGTCGTTTGTGGGCTTCATGGAGCTGGGCCTTCCCTTCGCAGCGGCCTTCATCGTTACCGTGCTCCTGATGGTGCGCTGGTCGGCTACGCCACCGAGCGGCTCGTGCTCGAGCCCCTGATGAACCAGAACGAGGACACCCTGCTGATGGCCACCATCGGCCTGGCTTTCGTGCTGCAGGGGCTTGCCCAGGCTGTCTGGGGCGTCGAGGTGCGCCGGCTCGATCTCGGCATCGGCGACTTCCCGATCACCTGGATGGCAGACAATCTGGGCCTGTTCGTCAGCGCGCTGGACGTGACCGCCGGCGTGGTGGCGGCGGTCCTTATCATCGTGCTTGCGCTGCTGTTCAGTACACCAAGATGGGCCTCGGCCTGCGCGCGGTGGCCGACGACCCCGGCGCCGCAGCCTCGATCGGAATCCCGCTGAAGAACATCATGCTCTGGTGTGGTCGGCGGCGGGAATCGTCGCGCTGGTCGCAGGCATGATGTGGGGCGCCCGCGCCGGCGTGCAGTTCGCTCTCGTCGACCTCGCGCTCAAGGCGCTGCCGGTGCTGATCATCGGCGGCTTCTCGTCGATCCCCGGCGCCATCGTCGGCGGCCTGATCATCGGCGTCATGGAAAAGACGCTCGAGGTCTACGTCGGCCCCTACTTCGGCGGCGGCATCGAAGGCTGGGCACCCTACGTCCTGGCCATCTTCTTCCTGCTCTGGCGGCCCGAAGGCCTGTTCGGCGAGAAGATCATCAGACGCGTCTGAGGGGCAGGAGAAAGTCACATGAACGATAAACCGGTCTTCCTGACCTACAGCCGCAGCGACGTCACCAACTTCGTCGTCCTGATGATCCTGGCCTTCGCGGTCGTGCCGTTCGACGATCCAGTCCGACTACTGGTATTCCTCGATCCTGATCCCGTGGCTCTGCCTCGCGCTCGCGGCCATCGGCCAGCAGTTCGTGATGGGATATCGCGGGCCAGCTCGCGCTCGGCGCCGCCGGCTTCATGGCCGCCGGCGCCTTCGCCTGCTTCAACATCGAGCTGCGGATCCCGTGGATGCCCTTCCCGGTCTCGCTGATCCTGTCCGGACTGATCGCGCGGCGTTCGGCGTGCTGTTCGGGCTGCCCAGCCTGCGGGTGCGCGGCATCTACCTGATGGTCGCCACGCTCGCCTCGCAGTTCTTCATCATCTGGATGATCGACAAGTTCGGCTGGTTCAAGAACTACGACACCTCCGGCATCATCACCGCCCAGGACATCGTGATCTTCGGCCGGACCTTCACCTCGCCGATGGAGATGTATCTGGTCATCGCGGTGGTGGTGACGGTGCTCACGATCCTCGCGGTCAACATGACCCGCGGCTCGGTGGGGCGGAACTGGATGGCCGTGCGCGACATGGACATCGCCGCCGAGAGCATGGGCATCTCGCTGCTGCGCGCCAAGCTGCAGGCCTTCGCGCTCTCCGCCTTCTACTGCGGAGTGGCCGGCGCGCTCTTCGCCTTCACCTATCTGAAATCCCTGGAGCCCGTGGCGTTCGACATCAAGCTGTCGTTCCAGATCCTGTTCATGGTGATCCTGGGCGGGCTCGGCACGATCAGCGGCGCCTTCATCGGCGCCGCCTTCATCCTGCTTTTCCCGGTCGTGCTGAACAGCATCGGCAACGCCTGGTTCCACGGCATGATCGACGCCACGATCATCTCGGCCATCGAACAGGTCGTCTTCGGCGCGCTGATCATCCTGTTCCTGATCTACGAACCCCTCGGCATGGCCAAGCTCTGGGAAAACCTGAAGCAACGCCTCTCGAGGAAAACTCCCGAACGTCCTGCCAGAGCGCAGCAACAGAAGGCAGTTGGCTAACCGGCAGCCGGCATGACGGCCATCACCCGAGTGTAGTCCGGCCTGGCTCAATCAGGCCGGTTGCTCTATCTGCTTGTTCTTTCAGTATCGATTCACGCACAAAAAAACCGCTGTCTCCAGCTGAGACAACGGTTGGACTGGTTGGTTGCGGGGGCAGGATTTGAACCTGCGACCTTCAGGTTATGAGCCTGACGAGCTACCGGGCTGCTCCACCCCGCGCCAACAAAACATCAAGCGAGGGCTTAAGGCCCCCGCTTGGCTGGTGTGTATGTAGCAACTCGATGACAGGATTGGAAGAGGCTGGGATAAGAAATACCGGACTTTTTTGACAATCCCTATGGGCCCTTGCGCGCGCCTATCCGTGGGGCGGGGTTAGCCGGTGGCTCAACAGCCAAGACGTCACCAGGTCGGCCGCGACCGGCATCGCCGGCGGATGCCACACCAGCCATGCCTATGTGTCGGTGCTGACCAAACGCAAAGTGGAACCTGACGGAGATGCCACGTCCTTTGCCCGTTCCGCTGCTGCAATGACTTCATAGATTATGGCTTCAAGATCGGGAGCCAGATGCTGCAATCTGTCGTCAGCCATCAACCCCGCATGGATTTCTATCAAAAGGCTTGCCATGACTGGCACCGGTAGCGGAGGCGCCTGGGTGACCCGGTTTGAACTTGCGAGTGTCGGGGTCTGCTCTGGAGTTTCGCTCATGCCGTTGCCTCATCATTATGTTGCACCACCCTTCACACCATCGCCCCCCGCTTGCCGCTCGTCATCGAACGGCTTGCCGACAGGTTAAGCGTAGTGGGACGTCAACATTTGTCAAAGCCTTATAAGGACTAAGGACGCAGGAGAAGTACCGCCAAATGAAAAACCGCCCCGGCCATGACTGGACGGGGCGGTTTTTGCTGAAACACATGAAGAAGGAAATTGCAAAACTGTTCTTTACAGGCCTGGCAGCGACCTACTCTCCCGTGCCTTGAGACAAAGTACCATTGGCGCTGAGGCGGTTAACGACCGAGTTCGGAATGGGATCGGGTGGGGTCACCTCGCTATAACCACCAGGCCGGTAAAAAACAGTCACAATACTGGTCAGCAATCTCACACG
>CAVOZK010000012.1:0-38170 GCA_963700935.1 uncultured Alphaproteobacteria bacterium
GCTTGCCAATCGTGACCATACCGTCATCCAGCGCGACAAGGCCGGTTTTTCCATCGCCATCTTCGCCGTGGCAATCGCTGCCGCCAGCCTCGGGTACGTCTATTTGCCGGTGGCCCTTGCTGCATGCGTGCGCTTTACGCCGGTGTTGCGCGTCATCACGCTGAACCAGATCTACGATGCCGTCGAATGGCCTGTCGTTCCGCTCTGCGGGCTTCGCTGACCCCCATCCGCGCAGCGATCGAAGCGTCGGGGGTACTGAGCTGATCGCCAACGGCATCGTCGGCGCTCACCGACGGCTGGCCAGCCTGGAGCGTGCTGTTGCTGCTGATGGTGGTGACCATGACCCTTTCGGACGTGCTCAACAACGTCGCCACCGTCGCGGCAGCCCCGTGGCCATCAACATCGCCGAGAAGCTGGACGTAATCCTCGACGTGTGCTGATGGGCGTGGCGGTGTCGGCGTCATGTGCGTTCTTTACCATGATCGGCCACAAGAACAACACCATCATCATGGGCCCGGCGGCTACCGTTTCGGCGACGACTGGCCCATGGGACTGCCTTTGGAACTGATCATCCTCGCCGTCGGCCTGCCCATGATCCTGTTGGTCTGGGGGCTGTGAGACGCAACCGTGCGGCGATACTGGCCAAGACATGCCAATGCAGACCATATTGATAAACTATGCCAGCCATGGCTTCAGGCGACGGCAACGACAATGCACACATTCGGCCCTCACGAAGGGAAAAGTCGATCGTTGCATCCAGTATGGATCGGCGACCTTGACCACACATTTCGCCACCGCAACCGGTTCCTGCTTGAAATTCCACGCGGAGCCGGGCTTTGGTCGTGGAAATCGCGGATCATCCTCGATGCCCTCAGCAAGGTGTGCTATGGCGACATTGTTGTCTATATAGACAGCGGCAGCCTCATCTCGCGTGACCTCGCGCCGCTGATACAGGTTTGCCGCCAAAGCACCCAAGGCATCTTGGGTACTTCTGGAAGCGATTTTCATCTGGAACGGCACTGGACCAAACGCGATGCATTTGTCCTCATGGGCTGTGACGATGCCGCGTATCACGACACGCCGCAGATTGCGGGTGGTGCCATCATGCTGGTCAAGCAACAATCGAGCCTCGACATCATTGGCGAATGGATGAAGCTCGTTGAGCAGGTTCGGTTGGTCAGCGATCTGCCTTCCACGCGCAACTTACCGGAATGAAGGTTTTGTGCGCACCGCCGACGATCAATCGCTGTTCAGTCTTCTTTGCAGAACCGGGATAGTTCCACACACTGGAAAGACGAACTTCGGGCTGGCCATTTCGTCCAGTTCCATGTTCACCGCGAACGAACATTGCGAGCGCTGTTGACCGCGATGTTGAACCGGAAACCTACCGAGGTGACTGTGCTGCAATGCTTCGGCGCAGCTTGCCGCAGAAATCGTCGGCCAAGGCCGTTCTACTGGATCTGCCCCGGCCCCAGCCGCGGATGAGCCGTGGTGCGGCAGGGTCGGTGAAGCCTGCCTGCTGCACCTGCACGTATTCCTCGGGCACCGTCACGTTGTGCGGGAAGAACACGTAGCGGTAGTCCTTCACGCCCACCACGGCGGCTGCCGGAACTGCTCGAAGTAATCGTACCCGGCTTTCAGGTCACGCCAGTAGGCTGCATGCGGGCTGGCCGCATGGCGCAGCAGGTTCTGCTCGCTCATGCGGAACGGAAAGGCGTGAACCGGAAATTCCTTCTGTCCATAAAGAAATGCTTCGCGCGCCAGCGAAAACAGTTCCTGCACCTGCTCGTCGTTGATCGCATAGCAGCCGCGTGACGAGCAGCCCGCCATGCACCATGAGGTGCGTGCCGGTGCGCCCGTGAGCCTTGTCGAAGGCATTCGGATAGCCGATGTTGAACGACAGGTAGTACTTCGAATTGGGGTTCATCTGCCGTTGCGACACGATGTAGAAGCCTTCCGGCGCCTGCCGGTCACCTTCCTGGAACTTTGGTCCCAGCACGCCCGAACGCGAGCAGATCTGGTAGGTGCGGAAGCGGACGTAGGGTCCGTACTCCTGCTGCAGCCACACCTCCATCTCGTTCTCTTCCTTGAAGATGCGCACCAGCAGTGGCGCGCCAACCTTCAGGTTGTTGGCGGCCAGATCGGCCATCACCTTCGGTGACAACGGTTCCAGCGAGTGATGCGTACTCATGCTGCAGGCCGGAATGAGCGCAAGCACGCCGGCCATTCCGGCAGCGGTGAAGCCGCGCCTGGTCAGGCTGGGTAAATTGTGTCTGGTCGAGGTCATGCCCGAAACACCGAAACAAATACCGCCTGGATGACGGCGGCGGAGAGTGTGCGCCAACATCCGCTAACGTTCAATTAACCACGACGTGCCGCCAACATGTTGTTTGCCCACGAGGTGGCGTGATCCTGGGAACTCAAAACGTCGAATTTTTCGACCTGGCTAGACATGCAGAAACACGTCAGGCATTGACTTTGGTTCGATCTCGAATTATATAGTTCGATATCGAATTTAATGGAGGCATTGGTCATGAAGCGTCGAAACTTTATCCGGCTTGCAGGTGGCGGCATTGTGCTGGCAGCGGCGGCAGGCAGCATTTACGGCTACGTGCGCAGCGTATCCCCGGTACCTGCATCGGCCATTTCGGCATGGCGCGAGGCAGGGCAGCAAACCGATCCCCGGCAATATGCCCTGGCTCATGCCATTCTTGCCCCGAACCCCCACAACATGCAGCCGTGGAAGGCAGACCTGGCAACCGCCGGAGAGATTTCGGTAAGCCTCGACGAACAGCGCCTGCTGCCGGAAACCGATCCGTATGGCCGCCAGATCGTGATGGGACTGGGGGCATTCCTTGAGCTCCTGAAGATGGCTGCGGCGCAAACCGGCCACGCCTGTGAGGTCAACCTGTTTCCCGACGGGGAGCCCGGCAAGTATCTCGATGGCCGCCGCATGGCGCGCATCGTGCTGAACCCGCAGCCAGGCATCGAGACAGACCCGTTGTTCGCCCACGTCCTCGCGCGCAGGACTGATAGGCGCGCCTACGATGTCAGCCGGAAAATCACCGGTGAAGAAATCGCTGCACTGGCCGCGGCAGCCTCACCCTACGATGTCGCTTTCGGCGTGGAGGCGGCGGCAAGGCTGGACGCCATCAAGCAGATCGCCCGCGAGGCCTGGTTCATCGAACTTACGACCGAGGGCCCGATGATGGAATCGGTCAAGGTACTGCGGGTGGGAAGCCGCGAGATCGACGCCCACCGCAACGGCATCGCCATCGACGACCCGATGCTCGGTACTCCTTGACAAGGCAGGACTGTTCGACCGCTCCTCCATGCCCGCGCCCGACTTCAGCCTGTCCAGGCGCAGCTGTCGGTGTTCAATGAGATCACCACGGCCACGCCGGGCTATCTGTGGATCACCACGCAGGGCAACTCGCGCCGGCAGCAGGTGGACGCCGGCGCCGCTCATGTCCGCGTCAATCTGGCTGCAACGGGACTGGGCCTGTCGCTGCACCCGAACCAGCAGGCCTTGCAGGAATATCCCGAGGTGGCAGGCCAGCATGCCGCCATTCATCAATTGCTTGATGCGCCCAGCCCGCAGTTTACGGTACAGATGCTGGCCCGGCTCGGCCATGCCATGCCCGGCGATGGCCCGGTGCCTCCCGCTCCAGAGACGGGGACTGGAAGCACTGCTGGAGTGACGGGTTACTGTAGTGGAAGCGGCGGGTGACACAGGCAAACCGAAAGTATTTCGAGCTGTTCAATGAAATAGGGATCATCGCGCAGCTGACCCGGACCATCATGGAGCAGCGCCTGCCCGACGGGCTGTCGCAACCCCATTTCACCGTTCTGAATCATCTTGTCAGGCTGGGCGATGGCGCGACCCCGGGCAGGCTGGCACATGCCTTTCAGGTCCCGCGCAACAGCATGACCAACACGCTGGCGGGGCTGGAGAAGCGCGGCCTGATCGAACTTCGCCCAAACCCCGACGACGCCCGAAGCCGTCATGTCTTTTTGACCGAGGCCGGCCGCAGAATTCCGCGAAAAGGCCATCGATTCCGTGTCGGAGGACATTGCCCGTTTCGCGGAAAAAGTGCCGCTGCAAGACATCGAGGCGGTGATCCCGGCCCTTGCGGCAATGCGCAAGGTGCTGGACGAAAATCGCCGTCCCTGACCTCGATGCGGGTCAGCAGTCATTTGACCACGTAAGTCTTGCCCGCAACCTTGACGTCCGGCACCCGGCGCTCGCGCTCGAAGGCGTCATAAGCAGGCTGCAGCATGGTCCAGAACCGGTGCCACTTCCCGCCTTCGTAGCGGGCCAGCCTTTCCCGGTCGAGACGGAATGGAAAGGCGTGCACGTCGACCTGTTTCTGGCCCGCCTTGAGCGTCGCCTCGACCAGCCGGTAAACAACTTCCACCTCGTGATCGCGGATCGCATAGCACCCGGCCGAGGTGCAGCCGCCATGCACCATCAGGAACGAACCAGTCCGCCCGTGAGCCCGGTCGAACCGGTTGGGAAAGCCCAGGTTGAACGACAGGTGATGGCGCGAGTTCGGATTGAGCTGGCCGGCAGTGACAGTGTAGAAGCCTTCCGGCGCCTGCCTGTCTCCCTGCTTCAGTTTCGGCCCCAGCCGTCCTGACCAACGACAGATGTCGACGCGGCGGGCCAGTTCCCAGCCGCGCGCACCCTTCATCCACAATTCCAGTTCGGAAGTCTGCTTGAAGATGCGGATGAACACCGGCATGCCGGCCTTGAGCCCGCGCGCTTCCAGTTCTGCCAGGGCTGTCTGGCGGTGCGATGCCGGGTCAGGCGGGGACAGCTCGATGGCCCAGTGGCCCGGGTCAGGCAACCGGGTCAGCGCCCATGCACCGGCAGCAAATATCGCCAGAACCAGCAGCAGTTTAACCGGTTTGTTCATGCCAACCGCCATTGAAAGCACCTGAATCCGCTTAAACTCATCCGGCAAAGCGGCAGGTTTGCGGCGAGGCAGGTGGACTCAGGCGCCCAGCGAGCGCCCGATGGCCAGAAACTTGTCGCGCCGCTGCTGACGGATTTCTGCCGGGGTCATCTGCTTGAACGGAACCAGTGCAGCAGCGATTTCCTCGGCCGCGCCTGCCATGGCAATCTTGCGCGCCCGGTGGGCCCCGCCGACCGGTTCCGGGATGATCCTGTCGATCACGCCGAGCTCTTTCAGGTGCTGGGCGGTGATCCGCATGGCGGTGGCGGCTTCGCTGGCGCGGGCGGAGTCGTGCCAGAGAATCGAAGCCGCGCCTTCGGGCGAAATCACCGAATAGATGGAATGCTCCAGCATCAGCACCGTGTTGGCAGTGGCAATGGCGACCGCACCGCCAGACCCGCCCTCTCCGATGATGGTGGCCACGATGGGCGTGCCAAGCCCGAGGCAGGCATCGGTGGACCGGGCGATGGCTTCAGCCTGGCCGCGTTCTTCCGCGCCGATGCCCGGATAGGCGCCGGCAGTATCCACGAACGTCAGCACCGGCAGTAAAAACCGTTCGGCCAGTTCCATAAGCCGCACCGCCTTGCGATAGCCCTCGGGCCGCGCCATGCCGAAATTGTGCTTCAGCCGGGACTTGGTGTCAGATCCCTTCTCCTGGCCGATCACCACCACCGGCTCGCCCTGGAAACGGCCAAGACCGCCGATGACCGCCTCGTCCTCGGCATACTTCCTGTCGCCTGCAAGCGGGGTGAAGTCGGAGATCAGTTCAGCAATGTAATCGCGAGTGTGAGGCCGGTCAGGGTGGCGGGCCACCTGGGTCTTCTGCCACGGATCGAGATCGGCATACAGATCGGCCAGCGACTTGGCGAGCTTGCCCTCGAGCTGCTTGACCTCGTCGGAAATCGATACGCCCTTGCCGTCGCCCTCGCCGATGGATTTCAGCTCGGCAATCTTGCCCTGCAGTTCGGCAATTCTGGTTTCAAAATCGAGAAATGTCTGCATTTTTGCTGGGTGCCGGTGGCCTCTTCGAATTGTCCCGCAAACTGGCGAGACACCCCCGGCATGTCAACAGCGGAAATCACTGCGACAGTGGATGATGGCTTTCGACCACGTCGCGCAGTTTCTCCGGCAGCACGTGGGTATAGATCTGCGTGGTCGAGATATCGGCATGGCCAAGCATCTGCTGCACCGCGCGCAGATCCGCCCCGCCCTGTAAAAGATGACTGGCGAAGGCATGCCGCAACACGTGCGGCGACAGCAGCGCCGCGTCCAGCCCCACGTCGCGCGCCAGGTCCTTCAGCAGCAGCGCGAAATGCTGCCTGGTCAGGTGCTTTTCCTTGCCGCGCGAGGCAAACAGGAATTGTCCCGCAGGCAGGCCGGAAGGTGGCGCCAGCCGCTTGAGTTCGCTTGTCCACGCATCAATGGCCGCTCGTGCCGCAGGCGACAGCGGCACCAGCCGCTCGCGCCCGCCCTTGCCGCGCACGCCGATGAACCTGTCATCGCCCGACACTTGACCGACGGTCAGCGACACCAGCTCCGAGACCCGCAGTCCGGTCGCATAAAGCACCTCGATCAGGCAGGCCAGCCGCAAGGCCTTGATCCGCGCCTTGCCGCGCGCGTTTGCAGCGCGATCGCGCACGCCGGCCAGCAGCCTGTCCACCTGCCCCACGCTGAGCACCTTGGGCAAGCCTGCCTGCCGCTGCGGCGCGGCGATGACTGTGGCCGGATCGTCGTCCGAAGCGCCTTCCGCATAGGCGAACCGATGCAGCTGTCGCACCGCCGACAGCCGCCTCGACAAGGTGGATTTCGCCAACCCTTCAGCCTGCATGGCCTCGAGCCATGCGCGAATGTCGTTGCTGCCGGCCTCGTCGAGCCGCCGCGCGCGCGACGCGAGGAAATCCGCGTACAGCTCCAGGTCACCGGCGTAGGCTGTCAGCGTGTTGGCGGAGGCGCCACGCTCGGCGCTCATCATCTCAAGGAATGCGGAAATCAGCCGGCGGCTGCCCGCGCCCTGCGCCGGCACGCTTTCCACCTGAGGTTCAGTTTTCGAAGACCGCATGCGGCAACCGCTTGATGATTTCCTGCTCGGGCGGCGGCGCAGCCGACAGCCACCATACCGCACCATATCCGGCACCAGCCAAGCACAGCATGATTAACAGAAAGCGAAGACTGTCAGGCATGGCTCTGCATGGGTTCCTGTGAGTGAGGAGCAACTTTCCGGAACCTGACACTTTGCAGCAATGCATGGCCACATGCAAAAAACTTTGCCGTGCAGTGGGGCAACCTGTAATAAGACTGCCCGAACCGGGCTTTCCGTCACAACCACGAGACAACTGCTTTTTCGTGTCCAGATCAAACAACAACGATGAACTTGCCGATGCCGTGCTCACACGCATGGGCAACCGCAGCATCGTGCTGGTAGGCCTGATGGGAGCCGGCAAGACCACCATTGGCCGCCGCCTTGCCGCCCGGCTCAAGCTGCCTTTTGCCGATGCCGACCACGAGATCGAGCAGGCGGCCGGCCAGACCATTCCCGAGATATTCGAGGAACATGGCGAGCAATATTTCCGCGACGGCGAACGCCGGGTCATCGACCGGCTGTTGCAGGAAGAACCCCGCGTGCTGGCCACCGGCGGCGGGGCATACATGAACGAGGCCACCCGCGAGGCCATCGCCCGGCAAGGCATATCGCTCTGGCTGCGCGCCGACGTCGACCTGCTGCTGAAGCGGGTCCGCCGCCGCAACAACCGTCCACTGCTCAAGACCGGCAACCCGGAAGCGGTGATGCGGAAGCTGGTGGACGAACGTTACCCGGTCTACGCCGCCGCCGATATCGTGGTGGACAGCCGTGATGTGCCCCATGAGCAGATCGTCGAGGATTGCCTTGCCGCCCTCGACAGCTGGCTCGGCGGCCACGCCACGGCGGCTGCGGGACTGGCGCAGGCATGACCACCTCTCTCCATGCAACTGCTGATGGCACGGCCCGCGCCGAAGTGGCCGTCGACCTGGGCGAGCGCAGCTACCCGATCAGCATCGGCGAAGGCCTGCTGGCCCATGCAGGCCAGATGATCCGGCCGCTGCTCAAGCGCCCGCTCACTGCCATCATTACCGACGAGAACGTGGCCCGCCATCACCTGGCTACCCTCACCGCCAGCCTGGACGCAGCCGGCATCGCCCATACCGAACTCATCCTGCCGCCGGGCGAAGGCACCAAGAGCCAGCAATACCTGATGCAGGTGTGCGACTTCATCCTCGGCGCCGGCATCGAGCGCTCGGACGCCGTGATTGCCTTTGGCGGCGGCGTCATCGGCGATCTTGTGGGCTTTGCCGCGGCAATCGTGCGGCGCGGCGTCAGGTTCATCCAGATCCCCACCTCGCTGCTCGCCCAGGTGGACAGCTCGGTTGGCGGCAAGACCGCCATCAACTCCGTCCACGGCAAGAACCTCATCGGCGCCTTCCACCAGCCCGCCGCCGTACTGGCCGACATTGCCGTTCTCGATACGCTGCCGCCGCGCGAACTGGCCGCCGGCTATGCCGAGGTGGCCAAGTACGGCCTGCTCGGCGATGCAGGCTTCTTCAACTGGCTGGAGGACAATGCGCCGCGCCTGTTCGCCGGCGACCCGCAAACCCGCATCCGCGCTATCCGGACCTCCTGCCAGGCCAAGGCCGCCATCGTGACCGAAGACGAGCACGAGCATGGCCGCCGCGCCCTGCTCAATCTCGGCCACACGTTCGGCCATGCTCTGGAGCGCGCCACCGGTTACTCGGACAAGCTGCTGCACGGCGAGGCGGTCGCCATCGGCATGGCGCAGGCGTTCCGGTTCTCCGAACGCCTCGGCCTGTGCCCGTCCGGCAGTGCTTCACGCGTTGAAGTACACCTCAAGGCGGTTGGCCTGCCCACTACCGTGGCTGGCATCCGTCAGCACCTGCCCGGCGCAGACGGCCTCATTGAAATGATGCGGCAGGACAAGAAGGCGTCCGGCGGCAAGATCACATTCATTCTGGTAAAGGGCATCGGCAATGCCTACATCGACAAGACCGTCGACGAGGACGTGCTGAAAGACTTCCTGGAAGAAGAACTGAAACTGCAATGACGCTCGCACTTGGCATCATGTTGGGGGCAGCCCTTGGGCTGATTATCCTGTCGGCCTTCTTCTCCGGCTCGGAGACGGCGCTGACCACCGCTTCCCGAGCCCGGCTCCACGAGATGGAAAGGCGCGGCAACAGCCGTGCCGGCAAGGTATTGCGCCTCAAGGAGCAACCCGAGCGGCTGATCGGCGGCATCCTGCTGGGCAACAACCTGGTCAACATCCTGGCCTCCTCGCTGGCCACCACCGCCCTGCTGCAACTGTTCGGCGACAGCGGCGTCGTCTACGCCACGCTGGTGATGACCGCCCTAGTGCTGGTGTTCGGCGAGGTGATGCCCAAGACCTACGCCATCGTCTACCCTGAGCGGTTTGCGCTGGTGGTGGCACCTGCCATCCAGTTCGTGGTGCGTGTGTTCGCGCCCATCGTGATGGGTGTCGAGGTCATCGTGCGCCGGGTGCTGTCGCTGTTCGGCGTCGACCTGACCAACACCATGAACATCCTGTCGCCGCAGGAGGAAATCCGCGGTGCCATCGACCTGCATCACAAGGAAGGCACGGTGGTCAAGACCGACCGCGACATGCTGGGCGGCGTGCTCGACCTGTCCGACCTCGAGATTGCCGACCTGATGGTGCACCGGACCAAGATGTTCACCATCGACGCCGATATGAGCGCCGACGACATCATTTCCGAACTGCTGAAGTCGGGTTTCTCGCGCGCCCCCGTCTGGCGCGGCAACCAGGACAACATCATCGGCATCCTGCATGCCAAGGACGTACTGGCCTCGCTGCAGGCGCACAAGGGTGACCTCAACAAGCTCGACATCCCGGCCCTGTGTTCCAATGCGTGGTTCGTGCCTGACACGACGACGGTGAAGGGCCAGTTGTCGGCCTTTCTCAGGCGCAAGGTGCACATGGCCCTTGTGGTGGACGAATATGGCGAGGTCATGGGCCTCGTCACGCTTGAAGACATTCTTGAGGAAATCGTTGGCGACATCTCCGACGAGTACGACGTTGACAGTGCGGACATCTCCCGCGAGGCATCCGGCTCCATGGTGGTCAACGGCACCTTGCAGATCCGCGACCTGAACCGCGCCAACGACTGGCACCTGCCTGACGACGAGGCCAACACCATCGCAGGCCTGGTCATTCACGAAGCCCGCATGATCCCCGAGAAAGGTCAGGCCTTCACCTTCCACGGCTTCCGCTTCGAGGTGCTGGGCAGGAAGCGCAACCAGATCACCCGGTTGCGCATCACGCCGCTGTCTGCCTTCAAGGAAAAGAGCGGCTCCGGCCTATAGGGTGCGGCACAGCCTCAGTGCATCATAAACTGCCGCCGCGACGTTGCGGGACGCTGCAGCATCGCCGATCCGGTAAAGTTCGTACCTGCCATCGTGGCTGCCTCGCGGCTGCGGATTGCCGCCGATGAGCGCGTCGATGTCCTTGATCCCGTCATTCACGGAGCCCGCCCGCAGGTCCGCATAGATGGCATCCGCCGGCAACGTGCCATGCTCGGCGACGACCATGTCCACGACCCGCTCGATCCGCTCCCCGGTGAACTCGTTGTGCAGAATCGCCTTGAGCCGATTTCCTTCCTGCTGGACGCCAACGAGCTCAAGGTCGCGCTGTACGTCGAGACCGAGCTGGTACATGCGCCGCTTCCACGACACCCGCTCGGCATATCCCTGCTCCTCGGCAACCGTATCGTCCAGCGTCACGAAACTGACCTTGTGGCCGGTCGTCACCAGTTTCTCCGCTGCCGTCATGGCGCTGTGCCGGCCGGTGCCGTCATAGACAAGCACTTCGCCGCCGGGCTGCACCGTGCTGCTGATGATGTCCCATGAACTGGTGCACAGTTGCGCGCCCTCGATCCAGCCCGGGTTCGGCGTGCCGCCAGTGGCAATGATCACGACGTCAGGGGCAAGGGCAGCGACGTCCGCAGGCTCGGCAAAGGTGTTGTAACGCACCTCCACCCCCAGCTTGTCCAGTTCGCTTACCCGCCAGTCGACGAGGCCGGCAATGTCGCGTCGCCAGGACGCTTGCTTGGCCAGCAGCACTTGCCCGCCCGCCTGTGGCGCCGCCTCCAGAACGGTCACGGCGTGCCCGCGCTCTGCCGACACACGCGCGGCCTCCAGCCCGGCGGGCCCGGCGCCCACCACCACAACCTTGCGAGCTGCGTCAGCCTTGCCGACGTCATGTCCGCCGGCCAGTTCGCGGCCCGTGGCGGCATTGTGCAGACAGGTGGGCCGGTGGGCGCCCATGCAATGGGTAGCACCGACGCAGGGCCGGATGCGGTCTTCCTCGCCGCGCATCAGCTTGGCAACGATGTGCGGGTCGGCGATGTGGGCACGCGTCATTGCGGCCATGTCGATCAGTCCGTCATGGATGGCGTGGCGCGCCGTGGCAAGATCGGCAATGCGGGCGGCATGAAACACCGGCCGCGACACCTCACGCTTGAAGGCGCCAGCCTTTTCGAGCCACGGCGCAAGACCTGACGCCATGCCCGGCATGTTGTGCATGGCCAGCGCGTAATAGGTGTCCATGCGGCCATAGATGGCGTTGAAGAAGTCGACGAGCCCTTCGGCCTCGAACATTCTCGCGACCGTCACCGCATCCTCGAAGGTGAGGCCCTCGGCGATGCCCTCGTCCACAACGTAGCGCATGCCGACAAGGAAGTTGCTCCCCGTTCGCTTGCGGATCTCGCGATAGACCTCGAGCGCAAAGCGGGCGCGGTTTTCCAGCGAGCCGCCATACTTGTCGGTGCGCTTGTTCATCACGGGCGACAGGAACTGCCCGACGAGGTGCCCGCCGAACAGCGTCTCGATGCCGTCGAGCCCACCTTCCTTGCAGCGCGCTGCCGTATCGCCGAACGCCTTTATGACGCGGGCAATGTCGTGCTCATCCATTTCACGCGGGATCGCCCGGTGACGGGTCTCGCGCACCGGCGACGGGCCGATCATCTCCAGCCAGTGGTCGCCATAGGGGTCGCCGCGCCGGCCCAGGTGGGTGATCTGGCACATGATGGCGCAACCATGGCTGTGAACACGCTCCGCGAAACGCTGCAGGTGCGGGATGCAGCCGTCACTGCCCAGGTGCAGCTGGCGGAAGGTATTGGGGCTGTCCGGCGCCACGTTGGACGACCCGCCGAACATGGTCAGCGCCAGTCCGCCCTTCGCCTTCTCCTCGTGATAGGCCTGGTAAGCCTCCTGGGGATGACCGTCCTTGTCCAGACCGCAGGCATGGCTGGTGCTCATTATGCGGTTCTTCAACGTGAGATGGCCGACCTGCAGCGGTTGCAGCAGGGGGTCATTGGCGGCGGCGGTCATGTCGGTTTCCTTCAAGCAGGCTTGGCGGAAATGGCCAGCGCGTGCACCCGCTCTTTCAGTTCGTCGGCCAGTATTTCATTGATCATGCGATGGCGCGCTACCGGCGTCTTGCCCTCAAAGGCCTTCGACACCACCTTGACCCTGAAATGGCTCTCGCCATCGGGCCGTGCACCCGAATGGCCGGCATGCAGGTGCGATTCGTCGATCACCTCCAGCGACACCGGATCGAGCGCGGCCTCAAGCTTGTCACAAATTTTCTGTCCGACTGGTCCCAGCGACATTAGGTGCACCCTTTAACTCGTCTTGACCGGGGAACCCCTGTATACTCTCCGGTCTTGTTGATTCACCGTTAGTATCTGGACGATTTAAGTCGCCCGCAACCCGGCCATGAAGTTGAACTCGAAATATTTTGATCGCATCCGCATCAAGCCGGACAAGGACCAGCCCCGGCCCGAGGACGCACAGTGCGAGTGGCCCGGCTGCAACGCCAGGGGCAGCCACCGCGCGCCCAAGGGCCGGCACGCGGAAGGTCAGTACTTCCGCTTCTGCGTCGATCACGTCCGTGCCTATAACAAGTCCTACAATTATTTCGACGGCATGGCCGATAATGACGTTTCGGAGTGGATAAAGGCCTCTTCGACCGGCCACCGGCCCACCTGGAAGCTGGGCGAGAACTCGTGGGCCGAGGCCCGAGCTGCACGCGAGCGCAAGAACACCGGCAACGCCAAGGGCAAGCGCGGCTTCCGCCATGACAGCGATTTCACCGACCCGCACCGGATGTTCAACGAACACGCTGAAGGCTGGCGCGGCCGCAGCCAGCCCGACATGCGCCCCGTCCGCAATGCAGAAGCCAAGGCGCTCGACACGCTGGGGCTGGAACCGGGCGCCAGCCCGGACGAGATCAAGGCGCAGTACAAGACCCTGGTAAAGCGTTTCCACCCGGACGCCAACGGTGGCAGCCGCGCCACCGAGGACCGCTTCCGCGAGATCGTCCAGGCTTATGATTACCTTCGTTCCGCCGGTGTGTGCTGATTTGCTGCAATGCAATCGCTTGCGCACCTTGCGGCAGCGGACTAGAACACTGTTCCGAACGAAACAGCCGCCCGTCAGGCCCCGCTTTCCGGCGGCCACCAGACCGATTTTTCCGGAGATCTGCTTCCAATGAATGCCAAGTCCAAGTCCGATGTGCCCGGCCTGCCCGACAAGTCGGTTCCGGTGCGCAAGGTCTTCGGTATCGACAGCGACCTGAAGGTGCCTGCCTACACCGAGCCGAACGAATATGTGCCGGAAGTCGATGAAGACTACCTGTTCAACCCGGAAACCACCCTGGCCATCCTGGCGGGCTTTGCCCACAACCGGCGCGTCATGGTGACCGGCTTCCACGGCACCGGCAAGTCGACCCACATCGAGCAGGTCGCCGCCCGTCTCAACTGGCCGCTGGTCCGCGTCAACTTGGACAGCCATATCTCCCGCATCGACCTTGTCGGCAAGGACGCCATCGTCATCAAGGACGGCAAGCAGATCACCGAATTCCGCGAAGGCATCCTGCCGTGGGCCTACCAGCACAATGTCGCGCTGGTATTCGACGAGTACGACGCCGGCCGCCCGGACGTGATGTTCGTGATCCAGCGTGTGCTGGAAAGCTCGGGCCGTCTGACCCTGCTCGACCAGAACCGCGTGCTCAAGCCGCACCCGGCCTTCCGGCTGTTCGCCACCGCCAACACCGTGGGCCTGGGCGACACCACCGGCCTCTATCACGGCACCCAGCAGATCAACCAGGCCCAGATGGACCGCTGGTCGGTGATCGTGCAGCTCAACTACCTGAGCCACGAGCAGGAATGCGGCATCGTGCTGTCAAAGAACAAGTCATTCAACACCGCAGCCGGCAAGAAAACCGTATCGAACATGGTGCGGCTGGCAGACCTGACCCGCAATGCCTTCATGGCAGGTGACCTGTCCACCGTGATGAGCCCGCGCACCGTCATCACCTGGGCAGAAAACGCCACCATCTTCGGCGACCTGGGCTTTGCCTTCCGCGTCACCTTCCTCAACAAGTGCGACGAGCTGGAACGCGCCCTGGTGGCGGAGTTCTACCAGCGCTGCTTCGGCGAAGAGCTGAAGCAGGGTTCGGCTGCGCTGGAACTGACCTGAGCGTGGCCCCGTTGCGCTTTCAAGGCAACTGACCAGGAATCGAGACCAGGATGGCCCAGGACCGTGAAGGACCGGCTGAGAACTTCAAGCGGGCACTGTCGCTCGCCATGAAGACCATCGCCGACGAGCCGGAGCTGACCTGCTCGTTCGGTGCCGAGACACCCGGCCTCACCGACAAGCGCGCCCGCCTGCCGCAGGTCACCAAGGACGCCACCGCCGCCGACATCGCCGTGACCCGCGGCCTGTCGGACGCCATGGCCATGCGCCTCGTCAACCACAACAAGCAGGTGCACGCCCGCTACCTTCCCGCCGGCCAGCATGCCCGCTCGGTCTACGAGGCGGTGGAACAGGCCCGCGTCGAGTCGCTCGGCTCGCGCGCCATGCCCGGCATGGCCGGCAACATCGATGCGATGCTGCAGAAGCGCTTTGCCGACAAGATCACCGGCCCGCTGTACAAGCGCGAGGACGCACCGCTTGAAGACGCACTGGCGCTGATGGTGCGCGAACGCCTGACCGGCGAGGCACCGCCCGACTCCGCGAAGCAGCTGGTTGACCTGTGGCGGCCCTGGATCGAGGAAAAGGCCGGTGACAAGCTGGACGGCCTGGACACGGTCATCCACGACCAGACCGCCTTCTCGCGCCTGACGCGGGACATGCTGGCCGACCTCGACATGTCCGACGAGCTTGGCGACGACCCTGACGAGACCGACGAGCAGGAACCCGAGGACGAGGACGCCGAAGGCGAGCAGGAACAGCAGGAAACCGGCAAGGAAGAAGCCGAGACCTCCGCGTCGGAAGACATGGAGCAGGGTGAGGCCGACGACGACCAGACCATGGAAGACGCCATGGAGATGGACGGCTCGGACGACGACATGGACGAGATGCAGGGCGAGGAAGAGCCCGAGGGCGACCAGCCCTGGCGGCCTGAACTGCCGTTTGCCTCCATGACCAACGACAAGTTCTACAAGGTCTACACCAACCAGTTCGACGAGACGGTCGAAGCTGACGAACTGTGCGATGCCGAAGAGCTGACCCGGCTGCGGAACTATCTGGACAAGCAGTTGTCCAGCCTGCAGGGCGTGGTGGCGCGCCTCGCAAACCGGCTGCAGCGCCGCCTCATGGCGCAGCAGAACCGCTCGTGGGACTTCGACCTCGAAGAAGGCCTGCTGGACGCTGCCCGGCTCTATCGCGTCGTCATCGACCCCATGCACGCGTTGTCGTTCAAGGTCGAGCAGGACACCCAGTTCCGCGACACCGTGGTCACGCTGCTGCTTGACAATTCAGGCTCGATGCGCGGCCGTCCCATCACCGTGGCCGCCACCTGCGCCGACATCCTTGCCCGTACGCTGGAACGCTGCGGCGTCAAGGTCGAGATCCTCGGCTTCACCACCCGCGCCTGGAAGGGCGGCCAGTCCCGCGAGAAGTGGCTCGCCGACGGCAAGCCGGCAAATCCAGGCCGTCTCAACGACCTGCGCCACATCATCTACAAGTCGGCCGACCAGCCCTGGCGCCGCGCCCGGCGCAACCTTGGCCTGATGATGCGCGAGGGCCTGCTGAAGGAAAACATCGACGGCGAGGCGCTGATCTGGGCTCACAACAGGCTGCTCGGACGCTCCGAACAGCGCCGCATCCTGATGGTGATATCCGACGGCGCGCCGGTGGATGATTCCACCTTGTCGGTCAATTCCGGCAACTACCTCGAAAAGCACCTGCGCCAGGTGATCGCCGATATCGAGAACCGCTCGCCGGTCGAACTGATCGCCATCGGCATCGGCCATGACGTGACCCGCTACTACAAGCGCGCCGTCACCATCGTCGATGCCGAGGAACTGGGCGGCGCGATGACCGAGAAACTGGCCGAACTGTTCGAGGAACGTCCCAACGCGCCCGGCGCCGGCGCTGCCCCGCGTGGCAGCCGCATGCGCCGAACCGGCTGACGGCCGTGCGCGCCCGCCAAGCCGGTGCGATTGCGGCAGTGCTGCTTGCCGTGTTCCCGCTGGCCAGCCCTGCCGCCTCGGATACAACGAACATCACAGTCGAAACGAGCCTGCGCGACTTCGCCCGTTTCGGCAGCGCTGCCCTGCCCCCGTCGCTCACCTTTCTGGGCGGCATCGTGCTGAAACATGATGACGAGACCTTTGGCGGCTTTTCAGGTCTTGATGTCTCGCCGGACGGCAAGTCGTTCATCACCGTGAGTGACCGTGGCTACTGGCTGCGCGGCGATTTCGTCTACCGCGATGGCAGGCTGGCCGGTGTCGGCAATGTTGAAATGGCCCCGATCCGCAACAAGGCCGGCAAGATCGATGAACGCAAGTCCCGCTCCGATGCCGAAGCGGTTGCCGCGTGGTCTGCACAAGGCATCGGGCACAAGGTGATCGTCGGCTTCGAACGGCGCGAGCGCGTCGAACAATTCGATCTCGGCAAGCACGGGCTGCGACGCCCCGGCTGAACCGGTGCGTTTGCCCAAGGCAGCCGGCGAAGGAGAGTCCAATGGTGAGCTGGAAGCTCTCGGCAGGTTCCATGAAGGTCCGCTAAAGGGCTGGCTGGTCGCCATCTCGGAGCGAAATGAAACGGCAGATGGCGAGTTGCGCGGCTGGCTTTGGCGCAAGGGCGCGACCCACGAGTTTCACATCGCCCGCCATGAGGACTACCGGATAACCGGTCTGGCCACCCTCCCCGGCGGCGAGGAAATCATCACCGTCGAGCGCAGCTTCACACCGCCGATCAGTGTCGGCATGGCGATGCGCCGGTTCAAGGTGACAGACCTTGAGAAGCAAAAGACGGGTGCCGGTCAGCTGGTGTTCGAAGGCAAGATCCCGGCCTGGAAGATCGACAACATGGAAGGCATCGCCGCTCATGCCGATGAGCGCGGCACCGTCATCACCGTTATCTCCGACGACAACTTCAACCGTTCGATCCAGGACACGGTGATGTTCCAGTTCCGGCTGGATGACGACTAGCCGTCCTCTACGGTGCCAGTCAGCTTGCCGTCAATGCTGACAGCGTTCTTGCGCTCCCAATAGTCTGTTACACCGTCCGGGCCCATTTGCTCATAAAATGGCAGGAGCTCCGTCGAGCCACGGTGGCTTGCAAACTGCATGACCGGTACACCCGACCCGCAAGACGTTTGAATGCGCTCCACAGTCATGTCGAAAATCTGTCTGCTGCCTGCCAGTGGCGCAAACAGCGGTATCAGTTCATGCCAACCTTGATCGCGCGGATGCAGGGTGTGCGCCTTGCCGTAAACACGCAGTATCAACGCATCCCCTTCGAAGGCGCAGAACATCAATGTCATGCGGTTGACACTGCGCAGATGTGCAGCAGTTTCGTTGCCGCTGCCGGACAGGTTCAACCAGACAATCCGGTCATCGCCAAGGATGCGCAGGCTGTCCAGGCCCTTGGGCGATACGTTCACCGCGCCGTCAGTACCGGCGGTGGCGACAAAAAAAACCTGCTGGTTCTCGATGAACTTCCTGAAGCTCGGGTTCAACCTGTTTCCGAAAGCCATCCTGTTCCCTCGCAATCGCCCCGATCCAACGTCTCACATCGCTGCTGACAGCGCTGTGTCAGCAGGTTGCGTGTCGAACCATGACTGGGGTCAGGAGCCTAGATCTCCACCCCGCCGTCGTACTTGTCGAGAAATTGCTCCGCTGACAGCGCCTGCATGTCCTCCACCGCGTCGGCCAGCTTCTCGTGGCTCCAGTCCCACCAGGCGATCTTCATCAGCCGTTGCGCCGTTTCAGGGGCAAACCGCCAACGCACGAACCGTGCCGGCACGCCGGCCACGATGGCATAAGGCTCCACGTTGCGGGTCACCACCGAACCAGCCCCGATCACCGCACCAGTACCGATTGTCACGCCCGGCAGCACTATTGCCCCGTGCCCCACCCATACGTCATGGCCAAGCGTCACGCGGCCTTCGGTGAGACGCATTTCGCGAAACGCCTTGTCCAGTTTCTTGGCCGTAAAATACTCGTTGGGCCGGTAGGTGAACTTGTGCTGGCTGACCCTCTCCATCGGATGGTTCAGGGCGTTGAGCCGGACATCGGCCGCAATGGCGCAGAACTTGCCGGTGGTCGTGTAGATCAGCTCGCTGTGCCGCTCGACATAGCTGTAATCACCCAGTTCGCTCGAGCGGATCAGTACCCGCTCCTTGATCTCGCAGAACCGCCCCAACGAGCTGTCATTGACGACGGCGCTGCCGTGCACCTGGGGGGTGCCGTCACGCGGGGCCGCGACCTTGCGGGGTTTGTCTGCTGGATCGTCTGTCATGGATTGCAGTATCAACGAAAACGGCCGCCCCGTCAGGAGCGGCCGATCAGAATTTTGGTACCGGCAAAGACCGTTCAGGCGGCAGCAGCTGCCAGCTTCTTCGCAACCTGCCGCTTGATGCGCAGCGCATTGGTCGACAGTTCGGTGTCGCGGGCCTTGAGCAGGAAGGCATCGAGACCGCCGCGATGCTCGACCGAGCGCAACGCCGCAGCCGACACCTTGAGGGCAAAATCCTTGCCCAGCGCATCGCTGATCAGGTGAACCTGGCACAGGTTCGGCAGGAAACGGCGGCGGCTCTTATTGTTGGCGTGGCTGACATTGTTACCCGTCAGTACGCCCTTGCCGGTCAGTTCACAACGGCGGGACATGACATCTAACTCCAGTTTTTCCAGGTTCTTCCGCCAGTCGGCCAGAGTGCCGCTGCCAGCAGAAAAAAGTCCGGCCAGAGGGCCGGAGCAAATTCATCGCCGGTTCTATATGCAACAGGGCACGCGGCGTCAAGCCCAACTGTGCCGCAGGCGCTTGCCCAATTGTGCCGCAGGTGCTTCGCCATCCTGCTTCGGCGTCCCCGGCGCTCAACAATGCGTGAGCGGGCTTTCGCGGAACACATTGCTGGCACAAACTGGCTCTAACACCTGAAACATATAGTCGATCGGGCCATTCATGTCAGGTTCATGCCGGTCGCGCTAGGTCAACCGGCAAGCCAAACCAAAGACTACGGAGGTAAGACAGGCCAGCATGAGCAAGACGGCACTCCACTCCCTTCTGTCGACCGCGACAATAGCTGCCGGCATCGGCGCCACCGGGCTGGCCATGGCCAGCAACAGCGCCCAGGCAGCCGAACAGCTGTCAGTGCAGTACGATGTCTACACTCGCGGCATGCGCGCGTTCGCGCTCAATTACGACGCCAGCATCGCGCCTGAGTCCTACAGCGCCAAGGCCAGGCTGCGGCCCAAGGGCCTGGCCTCGCTGCTGGTCGACATCAAGCTCGACATGGAGACCGCCGGTACCTTCACCGCCAAGGGCGCCATGCCGCGCAGCTTCACCATGGGCGTGAAGGAAAAGGGCCGCGACAGCAATTATGCCGTCAGCTTCAAGGGCCTGACGCCCGCAAGTTCCAGGCGGACACCGGGCGTCGATGCCGAAACCGCAGCCAAGCTCGACGCAGCTTCGGCCAAGGGCGTCCGCGACACACTCAGTTCGATCATGAACCTCGCAACCTCCAGCGAGGCCAATCCGTGCAACGGCACCCACCGGGTCTACAACGGCAAGGAAGTATTCGAATTGAGCCTGACCAAGATCAAGGACGACGCCTTCCATGACAAGGATGGCGGCGTCTATCGCGGTCCGGCTGTCGTCTGCCGCATGGTGTACTCGACCATTGCCGGGCTGTCGCCGGGGACGGTGGAGAAGTACCGCAAGAACCCGCCCACCTTCAATGTCTGGTTCGCGCCGGTCAACTCGAACAGTCTCGGCCGCCCGATCAACGTGCTGGTCGGCGTCACCGGCAAGATCAGGGGCAAGGACTTCGTGGCCTATGCCAACCGCGCCACGATCAACGGCAAGCCCTTCAACGGCCAGTCCCTGGCGTCGAAATAAACTGCTGACGAACCCCCCATTATAGTGGTCTGCACAGGTCCGGTGCACTACATATGGCGGTGAACACAACATGAATCCGGCCGGATTCATGATTTCGGACATGGCTTGTTCGTGTTTGAATCCACCGGCCGGGCTCACCCCCGAGAGACCCTGACAGGCATGGCCGCACGCAGTACCGTCACCGCCATTCTGGGGCCTACCAATACCGGCAAGACGCATCACGCGGTCGAGCGCATGCTCGGCCATTCATCCGGCATGATCGGCCTGCCGCTCCGCCTGCTTGCCCGCGAAGTCTATGATCGGGTTGTCGCGCGCTCTGGTCCGATGTCGGTGGCCCTGGTGACGGGCGAGGAAAAGATCATCCCCCCAAGCCCGCGCTACTGGGTGTGCACGGTTGAAGCCATGCCGATGGACCTGCCCGTCTCGTTCATGGCCATCGACGAGATCCAGCTGGCTGCCGACCTCGATCGCGGCCACGTCTTTACCGACCGGCTGCTGCATGCCCGCGGCCTCAACGAAACCATGCTGCTGGGCGCAGCGACGGTACGCCCGCTCATCGAGAAGTTGCTGAGCGGCGTCAACTTTGTCTCCCGGCCCCGCTTCTCGCGGCTGACCTACGCCGGCGCAAAGAAGATCACCCGGCTGCCCAAGCGCACCGCCATCGTCGCCTTTTCGGCCGAGATGGTCTATGCCGTTGCCGAACTGATCCGTCGCCAGCGCGGCGGCGCGGCGGTGGTCATGGGCGCGCTCAGCCCCCGCACCCGCAATGCCCAGGTCGAACTGTACCAGTCGGGCGACGTGGACCATATCGTCGCCACCGACGCCATCGGGATGGGGCTCAACATGGACATCGACCATGTTGCCTTCGCCGCGACCCGCAAGTTCGACGGCTTCCAGTTCCGCAACCTTGCCCCGGCCGAGATGGGCCAGATTGCGGGCCGTGCCGGGCGCTACATGAACGACGGCACGTTCGGCCTGACAGGCGATGCCGGCGACATCGACGCCGATACCATCGAAATGCTGGAAGAACACCGCTTCGAGCCGCTCAAGGTGCTGCAATGGCGCAACCGCAATCTGAACTTCCACTCCATCGACCGGCTGCTCGCCTCGCTGAACGCCCTGCCCAACCGTGAAGGGCTGACCCGCGCCCGCGCCGGCGCCGACATCGAGACGCTGTCGCTGCTCTCCCGCGACCGCGAGATCGAGGCCCGCTCGGCCTCGCCGGACCGGGTCGAACTGTTGTGGCAGGTCTGCCAGCTGCCCGACTACCGCAACATTACCGGAGCCGAACACGCCCATCTTGTCGCCAGCATTTTCCGCTTCCTTGTGGATGCGGGCCGCATTGATCACCAGTGGTTTGCCAGGCAGTTGAGTTATTGCGACAACACCAACGGCGATATAGACACCTTGTCCAACCGCATCGCCCACGTGCGCACCTGGACATTCGTGGCCAACCGGCCCGGCTGGCTTGAAGATCCGGCTCACTGGCAGGAGCGGACGAGGGCAATGGAAGACAGGCTGTCAGACGCCTTGCATGAACGGCTGACACAGCGTTTCATCGACCGGCGCACCAGCGTCCTGATGAAGCGGCTGCGCGAAAGGGAAGAGTTGATGTCGAGTGTGGATCAGGATGGCGCGGTTCTGGTGGAAGGCGAGGCTGCCGGCCACATCGAGGGGTTGCGCTTCAAGCCGTCAGTGGAGAAGGGCGAGCACTCCCGCGTGCTGCTGAATGCCGCCCAGAAGGCGGTGGCAGATGCCCTGACGGGCCGCGCCCAGTCGCTGGTCGCAGCACCCGACCCCGACCTGTCGCTCAACGAGACTGGCCAGGTGATCTGGCTGTCGCATCCGGTGGGCAGGCTGGCCGCCTCCGGCAACCTTCTCAAGCCCCGCGTCGAGGTGCTTGCGGACGAGCATGTGAGCGGCCCCGACCGCGAAGCGGTGCAACTGCGCCTGTCGAAGTTCGTCTCCCGCCACATCGCCGGCCTGCTTGAGCCGCTGGTGGCGCTGGCGGATGATGAAACGATTACCGGGCTGGCCCGTGGCATCGCCTTCCAGCTGGTCGAGGCGACCGGGGTGCTGGCGCGCGAGCAGGTGGCCAACGAGGTCAAGGAACTGGGTCAGGACGAGCGTGCGGCCCTGCGCAAGCACGGCGTCCGGTTCGGCGCATTTCACATCTTCATTCCGGCCCTGCTGAAGCCTGCGCCCACCGCGCTCAGGCTGTTGCTGTGGGCCTTGCACGACGCTGAAAAGCGCGGGCTGGACCCGGCTGCCCTGCCCCAATACGTGCCGCAACAGGGCCTGACATCGGTACCGTTCAACCGGGAAACCCCGCGTGGTTTCTACCAGGTCGTCGGCTTCCGCCATTGCGGCGACAGGGCGGTGCGCGTCGACATGCTGGAGCGCCTGGCAGACATGATCCGCACCCGGGTGTTCTGGCGCCCCCAGCGCGAAGGCGAGGAGCGTCCCGACGGTTCAGTCGAGGGCGGCGGCTTCACGGTGGTTCCTGACATGATGTCGCTGGTCGGCTGCTCCGGCGATGAATTTGCCTCGATCCTGCGCTCGCTCGGTTTCAGCGCCCAACGCCGCAAGGTCGAGCCTGCCGCGCCGGCAGAACAATCGCAAGCCGCAACTGAACCGGCCGGGGAGGCAGAAGCAGCCGCCGGCGAACCTGCAACCGAAGCATCTCAGCCAGAGCAGCCAGTCGAGCAGGCAGCCGCGACTGCGGCCGAAGCTGAGTCGCCTGCCGCGGCTCCCGAGGCAGCCGGACAGGAGCCTGCATATATCGACGTCTGGTGGCCGAAGGACACCGGTCCGTTCCGGCACCAGAAGCAGGCTCACCGCCAGCACAAGGCCTCAAGCAAACCTTCCGGCAAGCACGCCAAGGGCAAGCCAAGGCATGCTGAAGGCGGCAAGCCGCGCCGCTCGACGGGGTCGCAACCGGCCAAGCCCCGCAAGGAGCGCGAGGCGGACCCGAACAGCCCGTTCGCCATATTGAGCCAGCTCAAGCAGGACCTGTCGCGGAAATAACCGGATGCCGCATACCGACACGCCACCCGCCACCGCCTGTCAGCGCATCGACAAGTGGCTGTGGTTTGCGCGGCTGGTGAAGACCCGAGGGCTCGCCCAGCGACTGGTGGCAGCCGGGAGCGTCCGCGTCAACCGGCACCGGCTCACCAAGGCCTCCCAGACCGTGGCGCCCGGCGACATCATCTCTGTACTGGTGCACGACCGGATCAGGGTGGTCCGCGTCGAGCAGGCCGGCCATCGCCGTGGTCCGGCTCCGGAAGCACGGCTTTTGTATACTGAACTGGGCGCCCTCAACGGCCCGCCGGGCGGGGAACCGCTACCACCGGCCGGAACGGACGACTTGTCCGCTTGACGCATTCGCCGGAACATGCGAGTGACGCCGCAGAACCTTGAAAATCCGTGGCGGACGCTTGGGTTCATGGCTGCAAGAGCCATCATCGCCTGGCCGCCTTTGACTGCTCGCGAGACTGCCAATGACCTATATCGTCATCGAAAACTGCATCAAGTGCAAATACATGGACTGCGTGGAAGTCTGTCCCGTGGACTGCTTCTACGAGGGCGAGAACATGCTCGTCATCCATCCCGACGAATGCATTGA
This sequence comes from uncultured Alphaproteobacteria bacterium, assembly GCA_963700935.1. Classification (GTDB taxonomy): domain Bacteria; phylum Pseudomonadota; class Alphaproteobacteria; order Rhizobiales; family Aestuariivirgaceae; genus Anderseniella. Next base: position 24,017 of record CAVOZK010000012.1, read on the forward strand.
TTGCGGTGTTTGCGAGCCGGAGTGCCCGGCCGAGGCCATCAAGCCGGACACCGAGCCCGGCCTGGAGAAATGGCTTGAACTGAACACCAGGTTTGCCGACATCTGGCCGAACGTGACCCAGAAGCGTGATCCGGCGCCGGACGCGGAAAAGTTCGACGGCGAAGAAGACAAGCTCGAGAAATACTTCTCCGAAGAGCCCGGCGAAGGCGACTGAGCCGAAGCCTGGCGAGTCATTTCGCTAGGGAAGTCTTTTTGCCGCCGCATTAACCAATTCTTTATACTTTTCGCCGCTCAGGCGCAAAAACAGGCGGTCTGTGGCGTTAGGCCACTTTAAGAAACCAATAACCTGTGCTATATGTTGCGTCGATGACATGACGTTGACAGCAAAGCATTGAGGGTCCGGGTTCTACAGAGCCCGGAGTTTTTTTCGCCTGATCCAGTTCCCGAGCCGCACAGTTCGCCCAGACAGACGCCTGCGCCCCTGCCATTGAGCAGCCAGGCATGAAATCAAGCACCGGACGACCACCTGCGACGCTCACTAAGACTGGCCGACAACATCCAGCCGGACCTGATCCGGCAGCTTCCCCTGCGATCGTCTTGCCGGGGTGGTTGGTTATGTTGCCGTGCGCCAGCCGGGGCTCCATCAGGTGACAACGCTTAGCGCTGAAGACGCGAGACGGCATCACGCGAGTGCAACCAGGCGAGTGCGAGGACAAGACAAAATGGCAGCTGACAAGAAGACCGCATCCAAGAAGCTCAAGTACAAGGTCAACGAGTTCGTCGTGTACCCGGCTCATGGCGTCGGCAAGATCGTCGCCCTCGAGGAGCAGGAAATCGCCGGTGCCAGGCTCGAGTTGTACGTGATCGACTTCGAGAAGGACAAGATGCGGCTGCGCGTGCCCACCGGCAAGTGCGAGAGCGTCGGCATGCGCAAGCTGTCCGACAAGCCAATGGCCGACGACGCCATGAAGGTGTTGACCGGCAAGGCCCGCGTCAAGCGCACCATGTGGTCGCGCCGCGCCCAGGAATACGAAGCCAAGATCAATTCCGGCGACCTGATTGCCGTGGCCGAGGTGGTTCGCGACCTGTACCGCTCCGACCGCCAGCCGGAACAGTCCTATTCCGAGCGCCAGCTGTATGAATCGGCGCTGGACCGCATGGCCCGTGAAATCGCCTGCGTGAAGAAGATGGACGATGCGGCCGCCGTTTCCGAAATCGAGACGCTGCTGGAAAAATCGTCGCGCCGCGCCGACAAGTCGGCAGCTCCTTCCGCCGAGGAAGAAGCCGCATAAGGGCCCGCTTGCGGCCGAAGTTCAAACCCGCCGGGCATTCGCCTGGCGGGTTTTTCTTTGGCTGACAGCCTCATTGCAGGTATTTCCGGGTTTGAGCCTTGCCGCCCAATCGCGTATGTAAGGCGCCAGTGGTCCCGTAGCTCAGCAGGATAGAGCACCAAATTCCTAATCTGGGGGTCGCAGGTTCGAATCCTGCCGGGATCACCAGATTTTCCAGCAAGTTGAGCCGGGCTTGCCTGAATGAAGTCCATATCACCCCGCAGGCCGGGTATTCGCTCACGGCGCCTCGAACGGTGACTGCAGCCGGTTGGCAGGTATCTGTATCGGCCCTGCTGGACTTCACGCCAATCTCCAAAGCACTCTTGAACGTCATCCGGAAGTTCCTGCGTCGAACGGCAACCAACCTCGGCTGCGACTTCAGTTTCAACGTCAGTTCAAGCCTCCGGCAAACCAGTGCCGTTCTGTTTGCGGAAAAGCGCGCACCGTGCGGGCATAAATCAGGATGTCAGCCAACGGGTGCGAGCGGGAATGAAAAAAGCCATCTTCAACTTCATCCTGTCTGCCGGCCACGAATACTATGGAGCGAGCAGGGCTGTCGTTTGACAAAAAAAATCCAGTTGAACATTATCGCGAGGCACCAAAACATCACGAATAAATCATTTATGAATATTTTCACTCAAATTTTATATAGATACAACTAATATTCAGCCGCACGCCTCAATAATCGGAAAATCCATCCGCAAAGTTGCCTGAGGTTGCGCAGGACAAGGGCACTGCGCTCTCTCAGTAAATATACTTATGCGATGAACGCTATCACCAATCATACCAACGGTGTACATACAACGGCCCGTCGTTGAGTAATACTGTCTACGCTCGCAAGTCAGGCTCAGGTCTGGCACGGGTAACGTCCAGGGAGGTTCTTATGAAAAAACTGATCGTTAGCCGTCGTACAGCGCTCAGGGTTTTGGTGCTGCCGGCGTTGCCCTCAGCACGCCATACTTCTTCACGCGCGGTGCGCTCGCACGGCGCTGACTACTGCAACGCGCCCAAGGGCGACACCGTGACGTTCGGCTTCAACGTGCCGCAGACCGGCCCCTATGCCGACGAAGGCGCCGACGAACTGCGCGCCTACGAGCTGGCCGTCGAGCATATCAACGGTGCCGGCGACGGCGGCATGCTGAACACCTTCTCCTCGAAGGCCCTGAAGGGCAACGGCATCAACGGCAAGAAGGTCGCGTTCGTCACCGGCGACACGCAGACCAAGTCGGACGCCGCCCGCGCATCGGCCAAGCGCATGATCGAGAACGACGGCGCCATCATGATCACCGGCGGCTCGTCGTCGGGTGTGGCCGTCGCCGTGCAGGCGCTTTGCCAGGAAGCCGGCATCATCTTCATGGCCGGCCTGACGCACTCCAACGACACCACCGGCAAGGACAAGCGGGCCAACGGCTTCCGCCACTTCTTCAACACCGAAATGACCGGCGCGGCGCTCGCTCCGGTGCTCAAGAAGCATACGGCACCGATCGCGTCGCCTACCACCTGACCGCCGACTACACCTGGGGCTGGACCCAGGAAGGTCGATCAAGAAGTACACCGAGAGCCTCGGCTGGAAGACCGCTGCCGCCGTTCGCACGCCGCTCGGCGCAGGCGACTTCTCGCAGTACATCACGCCGGTGCTGAACTCCGGCGCCGACGTGCTGGTGCTGAACCACTACGGCAAGGACATGGTCAACTCGCTGACCCAGGCCGTGCAGTTCGGCCTGCGCGACAAGCAGGTCAACGGCAAGAACTTCGAAGTCGTCGTGCCGCTGTACTCGCGAACTGATGGCCCAGGGCGCAGGCGACGCGGTCAAGGGCATCTTCGGCTCCGACCAACTGGGACTGGAAGCTGAAGGACGAGGGCACCAAGGCCTTCACCAAGTCCTTCGGCGAGAAGTATGGCTTCCCGCCGTCGCAGGCTGCACACACCTGCTACGTCCAGGCGCTGCTGTATGCCGATGCCGCACAGCGCGCCGGTACGTTCGAGCCGTCGGCTGTCGGCAAGGCGCTCGAAGGCTTCAAGTTCGATGGCCTGGGCAACGGTGCCACCGAGTACCGTGCGGCTGACCACCAGTGCTTCAAGGACGTTCTGGTTGTGAAGGGCAAGGAAGCTCCTGCCAACAAGTTCGACCTGCTCGAAGTGGTTGAAGTGACCCCGCGCGACAAGGTCGAATACGACCACGCCATGCTCGGCGGCGAACTTGGCCCATACAACGACAAGTGCTGACAATCGCTTGACCGGCTGGCGCGGGGGGTCCGCGCCAGTCCAATAATCAAGAACGATACAATCTGATTGCCGGATTTGTACGGGCAGGTGATGCATCAGCTTGGGTAGGCGCGCGCGCCGGCCTCTGTGGCAGTTCCTGTCCGTTTTGGGGAAACTAAATGGGGCTGCGGGCCGTGCGCCTGCCGTCCGGATACGGGTGGCTCAACACCATGGACGCAATACTTCTGCAAATTCTCAACGGGCTCGACAAGGGCGGCGCCTACGCGCTGATCGCGTTGGGCCTCACTCTGGTTTTTGGCACGCTGGGCGTGGTGAACTTCGCTCACGGTGCGCTTGTTCATGCTCGGCGCCTTCTGCGCGGTTACGCTGCGCACCGTGCTCAACATCTCGTACGTTACCATCAGCGAAACCGAGAAGGACTTCCTTGGAAATCCGCTGAAAATTCAGGTGCCCTACATCCAGGACTGGTTCGGTCCTGACGTGGCCGCCTTTCTGATCAACTGGTCGGTGCCGCTTTCGGTACTGGTTACAGTGGTGGTCATGGCGCTGCGTCGGCATCGCGATGGAGCGTGGCCTGATCAAGCACTTCTACAAGCGTCTTCACGCCGACCAGATTCTCGTCACTTTCGGCCTGGCTATCGTTCTGTCCGAAGTCGTCAAGCACTATTACGGCGCCAATCCGATCCCGCAGGCAGCACCGGAAGCGTTCTCGGGCGCGGCCAATGTCGGCTCCTGGTTCGGGTTGGGCGACAACATCGTCTATCCCTGGTGGCGGCTGATCTATTTCATGTTCTCTGCCGCGGTCATTGCAGGGGTATTCGCCTTCCTGCAATTCACCACGTTCGGCATGGTGGTGCGCGCCGGCATGCAGGATCGCGAAACGGTCGGCTTGCTGGGCATCAACATCCAGCGCCGCTTCACCATTGTGTTCGGGCTCGCCGCCGTGGTGGCCGGTGTGGCCGGCGCCATGTACACACCCATCCTGCCGCCGGATTACAATATCGGCATGGAGTTCCTGGTGCTGTCCTTCGTGGTTGTCGTGGTGGGCGGCATGGGCTCGCTCGGCGGTGCGGTGCTGGCGGGCTTCCTGCTCGGCATCCTGCAGAGCTTTGCATCCATGGCCTGGGTGAAAGACATCGTCCCGGGTATCGACCAGATCATCATCTATCTCATCGCAGTGGTCGTGCTGCTCACGCTGCCGCGTGGCCTGATGGGCCGCAAGGGCGTGATGGAGGATTGAGGCATGTTGAAGTCACTTACCAGAAACGACTGGCTGCTGCTCATTGGCTTTGCAGCCGTCGTGTTGCTTTCGCCCTGGACGCTGAAGCCGTTCGGCGCCGCTTATCCGGACCTCCTGCAGAAGTTCGCCATCTTTGGCATCTTCGCCATCGGCTTCAACATCCTGTTCGGCCTGACCGGCTACCTGTCGTTCGGCCATGCCGCCTTCATCGGCGTCGGTTCTTACGTCGGCGTGTGGTGCTTCAAGCTGCTGACCATGAACGTGGTGCCGGCGGTGATGCTTGTCGGTGCTCCTGGCGGGCCTGTTCGCGCTGGTGATCGGCTACGTCAGCTTGCGCCGCTCGGGCATCTACTTCTCGATCCTGACGCTTGCCTTCGCACAGATGTCCTACAACCTGGCCTACTCGGTGCTGACTCCGATCACCAATGGCGAAACCGGTCTGCAGGTGCGCGCCATCCGCAGCAGCCCCGATATGCCGCTGCTCGACGGCGATATCCGCGTCATCGACCAGGCGCTGGGCATTCAGGAAGTCGGCGTTCCGATCACCAACCTGTTCGGCCTGAAGATGAGCGGCTATCCGGGCTTCTATTTCTGCGCCGTGATGCTGATCATCTGCTTCTTCCTCGCGATGTGCATCACGAAGTCGAATTTCGGCATGATGCTGAAGGCGATCAAATCGAACCAGAACCGGTTGAACTACACCGGCATCCACACCCGGCCCTACCTGATTGCCGCCTTCGTGATCTCGGGCATGTATGCGGGTCTCGCAGGCTCGCTGCTGGCGGTCACCGATCCGATCGCAGGCGCCGAGCGCATGCAGTGGACGGCGTCGGGCGAGGTTGTGCTGATGACCATTCTGGGCGGCGTAGGCACGCTGATCGGCCCGGTGCTGGGCGCAGGCCTGATCAAGTTTGCCGAGCAGAAGGTCTCGTCCTGGAATACCGGCATCCTGAACGATGTGTTCACCTTCCTGCCCGACACATTGCGCCCCATCGTCGTCGATATCTCGTCACTGTTCGTCGGCGAGGGCTGGCACATGACCCTGGGCCTGCTGTTCATGGTGATCGTGATCTTCCTGCCCGGCGGTCTGATGGAGGGCATCAACAGGATTACCGAACGCATGAACAGCACCAAGCCGGCTGCTCGTGCATCAGATGCCGGAAGTCCGGCAGCAGCCGCGGGCAAGGAGGAGGATCATGGTAAACCCACAGGTCATGCCAGACGATCACTATGGCGATTTCGACGCGTCCTGCCGGACAAGGTTCTGCACATCGACGACGTCCACAAGAGCTTCGCCGGCCTTCATGCGCTGTCCGACGTGGATCTCGACGTGCGCAAGGGCGAGACGCACGCCATCATCGGGCCAAACGGCGCGGGCAAGTCGACGCTGCTGAATGTGTGCGTCGGCCGGCTGAGGCCGGACCGTGGCGCGGTGGTGTTCGACGGCGATATGCTCACCGGCAAGACGCCGCACGAGATCAACCAGCTCGGCGTCGCGCGGGTGTTCCAGACGCCGGAAGTGTTTCCGGATCTGTCGGTACTGGAGAACGTCATGGTGCCGGCCCTGTCGAAGCGCGACGGGCATTTCAAGCTCAACCCGTTCCCCGCGTTCGCCGGCGAGGAAGAGATCCGGGAGGAGGCGAAGCGGTGCTCGAGAGCGTCGGGCTGGCCAGACCAGACGCACGCCTCGTCCATGTCGCGCGGCGACAAGCGGCGGCTCGAACTCGCGATGGGCCTGATCCAGCATCCGCGTCTGCTGCTGCTCGACGAGCCGACCGCGGGCATGGCGCGCGACGATACCAACGCCACCATCGACCTGCTGAAGAAGATCAAGGAAGGCGGCATGACCAAGGTGATCATCGAGCACGACATGCATGTGGTGTTCTCGCTCGCCGACCGGATCTCCGTTCTCGCGGGCGGACGCATCATCGCGCAGGGCACGCCTGACGAGATCAAGAACAATCCGAAGGTCAAGGAAGCCTATCTCGGGGAGGAGCAGGTATGAGCACCGGCCGCAGGACGGCCTGCTGCGCTGGCCGCCGATCCGAAGCAGGGTATTTCGGCGTGCGGCCTCAATGCCTACTACGGCGACAGCTACATCGTCCAGAACGTGTCGTTCGACATCAAGAAGGCGAGATACTTGCTCTGCTGGGCCGCAATGGCGCTGGCAAGACCTCGACACTGCGCACCATCGCGCGTGCCGACTCGCCGGAACTTGCGGGCCGGGGAGATGTGGCTGAGGGCAAGCCATGCACGCGAATCGTATCAGGCGGCTCTGGGCATTCAGCTGGTCCCGGAGGATCGGCGCATCATTCCCGGCCTGACCGTGGAGGAAAATCTTGATCTCGCGTGCATCGCCGGCACGCCGGCTGGAACTACGAGCAGGTCTACGAGCTGTTCCCGCGCCTGAAGGAGCGACGCAAGCAGGAGGGCACGACCATGTCGGGGGCGAGCAGCAGATGCTGGCGATCGCCCGGGCGCTTGCCCGCGACTTGAAGCTCCTGTTGCTCGACGAGCCATACGAGGGACTGGCGCCGGTCGTGCGGCACGACATCGAGAAGGCGCTGAACGAGGTCCGCAACGCCGGCATCACAACGATCATCGTGGAGCAGAACGCCGTGGCCGCGCTCAAGCTCGCGGACCGCGCCGTCATCCTGGACACCGGCGAGGTGGCGTTTACCGGCACCGCCAAGGAAGTGCTCGAGAACGAAGCTGCGCCACGAATATCTGGCGATCTGACGGGCAACTGGCGGGACGCCAGAACCGCCAACGCCTCAGCCTGCCCGCCGCTGTGCCGTGACGTTCAGTCCTGACATCAGGTCGAAGAAGCGTTCGCCCTGAACGGTGACGTGATCGCGCAATTGCCGGGCCGCCGTCTCGCCATCGCCGGCCTCTATGGCCTCACGGATGCGCCGGTGTTCGTCCAGCGACTGGCGCACCCTTCCGCGCACCTGCAACTGAAGCCGCCTGAAGGGTTGTAGTCGTTTCTGCAATTGAACAGCCTGTGACCTCAGATACTCATTGCCACTTGCCTCGTAGAGTATCTGGTGAAATGTCTCATTGTCGCGATAATAGCGGTCCGTGTCACCAGCCGCCTCAGCCTTCTCACACTTTTCGCAGGCAGTTGCAAAAGCCTTCAATTGCTGGTCACTGATGCGCTTTGCCGCCAGCCTGCCGCACATGCCCTCAAGCTCGCCCATCACCTCGAACATCTCGACCACTTCAACGAAACCCGGCATGCGCACAAACGCTCCCCGGCGCGGGATAGCCTTTACAAGGCCGGAAGCAGCAAGCTGGACGAGCGCCTCACGCACAGGCGTCCGCGACACGCCAAACCGGGTGCAGAGCTTGATCTCGTCAAGCCGGACACCATCATCAAACTCACCCGTCAGGATGGCCTGCTCCAGCGTTTCGCGTATGTGGTCTGCCGTTCTTTCGTTCATGGTGTCCTCAACTCTAAAGCGAACAACCTGCATTCAACAAGCAAATTCTTGTATACAAGAATATTGACTCTGCTCAAGAATGCCGTAGTCTGAAAGTGCAGGCATGGCCCTGCCAACGAATTCAACACGTGAAACGTCCGGCAAAAGATCTGCCCGGACCGGGAGGAATACCATGAAGCTCAAACTGACATCCCTCGTCGCTGGCCTGGCAATGGCCACCGCCCTTTCAGGCGCCGCATGGGGCAAGGAACTACGCCTGTCGCATCAGTGGTCAACCAAGGACATCCGCCACAAGGTGGCACAGATGGTGGCCGACGATGTGGCTGCAGCGAATGTTGATCTGAAATCAAGATTTTCCCGTCAGGTTCATTGTTCAAGGCGAGCGAACAGTACAAGCCGATGTCCGCCGGCCAGCTGGACATGACAGTCTTCCCGCTTTCCTACGCTGGCGGCCAGCACCCTGAATACAACCTGACCCTGATGCCTGGCCTGGTGAAGAACCACGATCACGCGGCGCGCCTGAACGCATCGCCGTTCATGGGGAAAGATCGAGGAGATCATGGCCGACCGATGATGTCCGTGTGGTTGTGCACGGCTACCTGGCTGGCGGCTTTGCCGGCAAGGACAAGTGCATCACCAAGCCGGAAGATGTGAAAGGCCTGCAGACACGTGCTGCCGGCAAGGCATTTGAAGAAATGCTCGCAGCCGCAGGCGCTTCGATTGCATCAATGGCATCTTCTGAGGTTTACTCGGCCATGCAGTCAGGCGTTCTCAACGCTGTGAACACCTCATCATCGTCGTTTGTGTCGTTCCGCCTTTACGAGCAGGTGAAGTGCTATACCCCGGCCACCAGCGACGTTGCGCTGTGGTTCATGTATCAGCCGCTGCTGATGAACAAGTCGATCTACGAAGGCCTCGATGACAAGCAGCACGCGGCTCTTGATGCCGCTGCTGCAAAAGCACAGGCCTACTACCTTGAAGAAGCCAAGAAGGAAGATGCAGCTTCGGTTGAAGTGTTTCAGAAGGCAGGCGTTGAAGTTAAAAACATGACCCCGGAAGAGTTCAAGAATGGCGCGACCTTGCCAAGAAGTCGTCCTACGTGAAGTTCGTCGAAAACGCGCAAGGACGGCCAGGCCCTGCTCGACATGGCACTCGCCGTCGAGTAAGCGGCTCCAAACAGCTGCGACCGGAGATGTCATGCGACATCTCCGGTTCTCAATCTCACTCGAATATTCATGCAAGGGGGCCCACGATGGCTTCGGGCACAAACACGACTGCAGCCGGTCACCCGCCCTGGCGTGCTCAGGATTATCGATCAGCTATCGACCCTGTGCGGATGGTTTTCCGCCGCACTCATCGTCATTTCGGTTCTGATCACCTGCCAGATGATTTTTGTGCGTGCCTTGCTCGATGCCTCAACGGTCTGGCAGACCGAGGCAGTGATCTACCTGATGGTGACGGCCACCCTGATAGGCCTGCCTTACGTGCAAAAGCTGCGCGGCCACGTGAGCGTCGACCTGCTGCCGCTGATGATGGGCAAGACTGCGCGCAAAGCGCTGGCCATAACGACGCTTGTCCTGTCCATCGCCATCATCGCCGTGATGATCTTTTACGGTTACGAATTCTGGCACACTGCCTGGGAACGCAACTGGAAATCGGAAACCGTCTGGGCCGTGCGCCTGTGGATACCCTATCTTTGCGTCCCGGTTGGCTTCGGCGCTTTTCCTGCAACTGGCCGCCGACCTCTAGGCGTCCTCACCGGCAGGACAAGCCCTTCAACATCGATGACGGGGAAGGTAGATGGATCCGCTCGCTCTTGGCGTTCTGGTCGGCCGTCCACCGTCCTTGTCTGTTCTCCGGCGTTTCAGTCGCCGTCGGACTGCTGATCGTCTCGTTCGGGTTTCCTGCTGGTCTTCGATGGGCACGGTCGCTGCCGCTGCTGCCTGAAATCCTGTTCGGCGATCTCAACAGTTTCGCGCTGTTGTCGATCCCCATGTTCATCATCATGGGCGCGTCCATCTCGTCAACCCGCGCCGGGGCCGATCTGTACGAAGCGCTTGACCGCTGGCTGACACGTGTGCCCGGCGGGCTTGTCATCTCGAACCTCGGCGCATGCGCGCTGTTTGCCGCGATGTCGGGCTCCTCGCCCGGCGACCTGCGCCGCCATCGGCAAGATGGGCATCCCCGAGATGCGCAAGCGTGGATACCCCGACGAGGTGGCCGCAGGCTCGATCGCCGCGGGCGGCACGCTCGGCATCCTGATCCCGCCATCCGTCACCATGATCGTCTACGGTATCGCGACCGAAACCTCCATCGGCCGGCTGTTCCTGGCAGGCGTCATCCCCGGCCTGCTGCTGGTTTCGCTGTTCATGGCCTGGGCGCATCTTCGACACATGGCGCCGGGCGGCGCGCGATGCCTTGCCGGCCGCGCCTACACCTGGGCAGAACGTTCGAGATCCTGCCGCGCGTTCTGCCGTTCCTCGCGATCATCATCGGCGTGCTCTACGCCCTCTACGGCGGCGTCGCGACCCCGTCCGAAACGGCAGCCGTTGGCGCGCTTCTGTGCATCGTCGTGGCCATGCTCATCTACCGGATGTGGCAGCCGCAGGCGCTCTGGGCAGTGCTGCGGGATTCGACCCGCGAAAGCGTGATGATCCTGTTCATCATCGGCGCGGCGGGCGTGTTCTCCTTCATGCTGTCGTCGCTGTTCGTCACCCAGTCGGTCGCCGAGTGGATCGGCGACACTGGACGTGAACCGCTGGGTCCTGATGGTCATCATCAACGTCTTCCTGCTGGTGGCAGGGTTCTTCCTGCCGCCGGTGGCGGTCATCCTGATGTCGGCGCCGATTCTGCTGCCGATCATCACCGCGGCCGGTTCGACCCGTACTGGTTCGCCGTCATCGTGACGATCAACATGGAGATCGGCCTGATCACGCCGCCGGTGGGCCTCAACCTCTACGTCATCAACGGCATCGCGCCGGAAATTCGCTGCGAAGATCCTCGTCGGCTCGCTGCCGTTCGTGCTTGCATGGTGCTGGCCATCGTATCCTGTGCTTCTTCCCGGCCTCGCGACCTGGCTGCCCGACATGTCATGGGGCCAGCCGTATGAGCCGCATCATCCTATCTGCAGGAGCTGCTATCCGAGCCTGTTCGAGCGCCGCGATGACTCAGCGCGCCCAACCGAAGGCACGCGGACCTCGGCCCTGTGTGACGGGCTGCTGTCAGCACCGGCGAGGTGTCAGGCGACAGGTCTGGCCACCGCCTGCGTTACTTGACTATGGCCACCGGCCAACGACGAAAAGCTGGCATTCTTTCGAGCTCACAGATCAGTTCGGCGTTGACCGCGAGCGTTTCACCGAGGCCTTGGAAGCATGCGCAGCAGGCGAGCGGCACGCCTGCGCCGTCTGCAGGCACGCGGCCGAGCCGCGCCGGCAGGAGCTGTTCCGCCGGCTGAACCTCGCTCCGGCGGCACCGGCGGCTGGTGCGCATGCGCGAGGATCTGCTGGCCTTCTGGCGGATGACCCAGCCCTCGGGCGCTCGACGTGGATTTCGACCACCTGTTCTCGTCGTGGTTCAACCGCGGCTTTCTGGTACTGCGGCGCATCGACTGGTCGACGCCCGCCGACATCCTCGAAAAGATCATCAAGTACGAGGCGGTGCACGAGATCAACGGCTGGGACGATCTGCGCCGCCGGATGCAGCCGGCCGACCGGCGCTGCTTTGCCTTCTTCCACCCGGCCTCGCCGACGAGCCGCTGATTTTCGTCGAGGTCGCGCTGACCAAGGGCATCCCGGGCTCGGTGCCAGGCCGTGCTCGGCCGAGGACCGCGCGCTGCTCGGCCCAAAGGCGGACACGGCGGTGTTCTACTCGATCTCCAACTGCCAGGAGGGCTTGCGCGGGGTTTCGTTCGGCAACTTCCTGATCAAGCAGGTGGTCGCGGAACTGCGCCGCGGATCTGCCCGACCTCAAGACCTTCGTCACGCTGTCGCCCGTCCCCGGCTTCTGGCCTGGCTCAGGAAGGCGCGGCAGAGCGACCGCAGGCACAACTTGAGCGGATCGACCTGCAAGCCGCTGATGACGCCGGACAACATCGCGAGACACCGACGAAACCGCCGGGCTGAAGCGCGCTGGCAGCGCGGTACTTCCTGGAGCCACGCACAAGGGCGGTCCCATCGATCCGGTCGCGCGCTTTCACCTTGGCAATGGCGCGCAGCCTAAGACAATCCATGCGGGCGCCGATACCGCTCCGAAACGGCATGCGCCAGTCTTGCGGCGTGATGGTCAATTACCTCTATGACCTCGCCACATCGAGCATAACCACGAGGCCTATATCGCGCAAAGGCGAGGTCATTGCTCGCCGCGAGAGCTGCAGCGCTGCTTCGATCGCGATTAATCAGGCCGCCAAAGCATGAACCGGAAACAGTCGCAGCTGGCAACCACCTGTTCGAGCGGCCTGTCGGCCGAATGCTGGCCCTGAGCATGCCTTTGCCCGCTGGACGACGGCCGCACGTTTACCTACCAGGATGTGCTGATCGATGCCGCGCGGTTGGCCAACGTGCTGGTGGATCGCGGCGTCGAGCCGGGCGACCGCGTTGCGGTGCAGGTCGAAAAAGTCGGTCGAAGCGCTGATTGCTTTATCTTGGCGCCGTACGTGCCGGCGCGGTCTATCCTGCCGCTGAACACCGCCTATACGCCGACCGAACTCGAGTATTTCCTCACCGATGCCGAGCCCGCCGTCGTGTTGTCTGCGATCCGGCGAAACGGCTGGACAGCGCAGATGGCGGCCGTAGCGAGGCTGGCCGCGACGCGTCGAGACACTGGATGCCGAAGGGCAGAGGCACGCCTGACCGATGCCGCCCCGCCGCCGCAACGACGTTCGCCGACGTCGCGCGCGGACCTGATGATCTGGCGGCATTCCTTTACACTTCCGGCACCACCGGACGGTCCAAGGGAGCGATGCTCACCCACGACAACCTCTTGTCCAATGCCGCGACCTTGCGGGATTACTGGCAGTTCACAGCGACGACGTCCTGCTCCACGCCTTGCCGATTTTCCATACTCACGGCCTGTTCGTTGCCAGCAACGTCATGCTGCTGGCAGGCGGCATCGATGATTTTCCTGCGCGAAATTCATGGACCAGATGTTTGCCTTCTGCCCACGCGACCACCATGATGGGCGTGCCGACATTCTATACCCGGCTGCTGGACGATCGCGCGCCTGACCCGCGATGCCGTCAGCCATATGCGGCTGTTCATTTCCGGGTCAGCGCCGCTGCTCGCAGAGACCCACCGCGAATTCGAGGACCGCACCGGCATGCGCATTCTCGAACGCTACGGCATGACCGAAACCAACATGAATCACCTCCAACCCCTACGAGGGCGAGCGGCGCGCCGGAACCGTCGGCTTTCCCCTGCCGGGCGTCAGCATCCGCGTGTGCGATCCCGAAACCGGCAGCACCTGCCGAACGGTGAGATCGGCGTTATTGAGGTCAAGGGCCGCAATGTGTTTTCAGGCTATTGGCGCATGCCGGAAAAGACAGCCGAGGATTTCCGTGCTGATGGCTATTTCATCACCGGCGATCTCGCCGTGATGCGATGATGACGGCTATGTGCACAATTGTCGGGCGCGCCAAGGACCTGATCATTTCCGGCGGCTACAACATCTATCCCAAGGAGATCGAGATGCTGCTCGATGAACTCGACGGCGTGGAAGAATCTGCCGTGGTCGGCGTTCCCCATCCCGATTTCGGCGAAGCCGTCGTGGCCGTCGTAGTGCCGGCCACGGGCAGCTGACACAAGAGGCCCATCAAATCTGCTCTTTTCGCCGGCAAGCTTGCATCATTCAAGCAGCCGAAGGTGATCTTTATCGTCGATGATCTTCCCCGCAACGCCATGGGCAAGGTGCAAAAGAACA
>CAVOZK010000013.1:0-101554 GCA_963700935.1 uncultured Alphaproteobacteria bacterium
ACAGCAATCCACATACCATACAGCTTACCCGGCCGGGACCACCTGCTGGCGTCGTTAACGAAACCTTTACACCACGCCACCGGTCGGCGGCATCAGCCGGAGAAACCGCCCTTGTCGAGGAATTGCTGCTCTTCGGCGGTCATGTCGCGGCCCAGCAACCGGTTCCGGTGCGGAAACCGGCCAAAACTGGCGATGATGTCGCGATGCTCGATGGCATGAGGCAGCGTGTCGTCGAGCCCCGCCTCGCGGCACAACTCAACGCATCTTTCCTGGTCGGCCAGCTCCTCCGAGTGCATGAACGGCATCACGTGCCAGCGATACTCTGCCGGGGGCAATGCCGTACGGTCGCCTGCCGCAATCGCCATGCCGGCAATCTGCAGCGCCTGCGCATCATGGGCGAACATGGCCGGCGTGCCACGGCCCAGGTTGCGGCTTAGCTGATCGAGCAGCAGCACAAGGCCAAGCCGCCCGTCCACCGTCTCCATCCAGCCGTCAAGCCTGCCGGCGACCGCATCCGCATGCAGCGCGCCAAAACGTTCGGCCAACTCCGCATCGAAAGCCGGGTCCACCGAAAACAGCCGCTTCTCCGGCTGCGACAACCAGTAACCTATCAGGTCGCGCGGGCTCATCACGCGCCGTCCATGCCGAAGGCGACGTCACGCCGCGCCGAGCGGATGGAGATCGAATACCCCGCCACCACATCGATGAGCGAAATGCCCAGCAGCATGAAGAACGGCGCCGTGCCCGCCTGCGGCACCAGCAGGAACTCCACCAGCATGGCAATGAACACGCCGGTCGACATGATATGGTCGATGATGGTCAGCGAGCCGACGCGGGCAGCCTTAAGCACCTCGACGAAAAGCAGGAAGAGCGCTGCCAGGATCAGCACGTCCGCCCACTGCAGGGCCAGCGAGGCGCCCGACATCATGTTCACCCGGACCGCTTCGGCCCATAGCGAGCCCGGTTCCCAGAACGCCATGATGTTGTAGGCGATCAGCACCAGCAGCAGCAGCGGAAAGGCAACAATGAAGCGCATGGGTGCAAGTCCTCGTGAATCAGTTTCAGTGCTGACCACGAGGCTTAGACCAAATTGGAGTGTACGGCAAAACAGAAGGACCGGCGAAGCTTGACGCTCCGCCGGCCCTGAAACTGCTCAAGCAGCCAAAGTGACCTAGAAGTCGCCCTTCGGCTCCAGAACCTGACGGCCCCTGTACATGCCGGTCTTCAGGTCGATGTGGTGCGGACGGTGCAATTCACCGGTCTGCTTGTTTTCCACGTAGGTTGCGGTCGGCACCTTGTGGCCGGAACGGCGCATGCCGCGCTTGGACGGCGTGGTTTTTCGCTTTGGAACAGCCATGACAAACTCCGTATATGCTTGCGCCGCGCGGCACGCTTGAAGGCCGCGGACAGCCATGAATTCTTGATCGGAAGGACCTGAATGGCGCGGCTTATAGCGTGACAGCACGCAAAATGCCAGAACAGAATTGCACTGCAGGTTACAGCTTTTCGGGTTCGCGCCAAAATGTCACCCGTCTGTAGGAAGCCAACCTGACAGAACGTTGACAGGTCCGGTCAGCAAACCTGCAGGCCGGTTGTGGTGATTTGCATCCGTCTCACCGGGGAGAGCCCCGCAACAACTGAAAGGATGCAACACATGAAGACCCGTACACTCTTTGCCATCGCCGCCCTTGCCCTGATGTCAGGCACCGCTTTTGCCTCGTCCAGCGACTGCAACGAACCGAAGGACAAGTGGATGTCCATGGATGAGGCCAAGGCCAAGGTCAGCGCCATGGGCTATGACGTCCGCAAGATCAAGGTTGAGGATGGCTGCTACGAAGCCTACGCCACCAAGGACGGCAAGAAGCTGGAAATCTACATGAACCCGGTCACCGCCGAAGTCGTCAAGATGAAGGAAGATGACTGATGGCAAACGCCAACACATCGGCCAGCGCCGGCAGCAATTCGCTGCCGGCCGAGGTCCGGGTCTGGGACCCGTTCGTGCGCATCTTCCACTGGTCGCTGGTTGGGCTGTTCATATTCGCCTTCGCCACCGGCGACGAGTGGGACAAGCCGCACGAGATCGCCGGATACATCATTGCAGGTCTTGTCGCGCTACGGATCATCTGGGGCTTCGTGGGCAGCCGTCACGCCCGCTTTTCAGACTTCGTGCGCGGACCTGGCGAGGTCTTCCGGTTCATCAGGGACACGCTGCGGCTCCGCGCACCGCGGCACCTTGGCCACAACCCGGCTGGCGGCATCATGGTGGTCGCCCTGCTGCTGGCGATCTCGGTGGTTTGCGCGACCGGCTACATGATGACCACCGATGCCTTCTGGGGCACCGATTGGGTGGAGGAAGTGCACGAAGCGGCGGTTTACGGCACGCTGGGCCTGGTGATCCTGCATGTCCTGGGCGTCATCGTCGCCAGTTCGGAGCACAGCGAGAACCTGGTTCGCGCCATGTTCACCGGCCGCAAGCGCCGCTGATCGAGTTGCACCAATCAGGCAGGTACGCCGGAACCGCCGGCCCGGAATGTGCACGATCGCCAGGCCCCGCCCCCAAGGCCCGGTGCGCACGACCGGACAACGCGCCCCCGCCAACCCGCGCGTACCTGCCTGTGTCAGTCCAGCTTCAGGCAATCGAGATAGGGCACCGTCGACTGGACCCGCCGGCGGATGGTCCTGGCCTTGGCCCGCGTCTGCGGGCCCGGCTGTCCCGCATCGCGCACCGCCGGGTTCGGCAGCGCCGCCGCCAGCCGCGCTGCCTGGTCCCGGCTGAGCGACTTGCCCGATTTGCCGAAGTGATACTGCGCTGCCGCCTCGGCGCCATAGACACCGGGCGCCCACTCGGCAATGTTGACATATACCTCGACGATGCGCCGCTTGGACCACACCAGATCGATCCACAGCGCCAGCGGCAGCTCAAGCGCCTTTCGCAGATATGACCGCGACGGCCACAGGAACAGGTTCTTGGCCACCTGCTGGGTAATGGTCGACCCGCCCCGGCTGGCGCCGCCGTCGCGCTCGACGGTCTCGCGCACCACCTCGCGCAGCACCCCCCACTCGACACCGTTGTGACGGCAGATGCCGGCATCCTCGGCCGTCACCACCGCGCGCACCAGGTTCTGCGACGTCTCCGCCAGCGGCAGCCAGCGATAATCGATCGGATTGCCCTCCAGCTTCTTCCACAACATGGTCGCGCTGACTGGCGGCGGTACCAGCGCGTAAACCAGCACAAGCAGGTACGGCAGCAGCAGCGCCGTGCCGACGGCTGCAAGCAGGATCCTTGTCCAGCGGTTTCGCAGCAGATTTCGCATTGCCCTGGCAAGCTTCCCGGTTGCAGTCTCGCGTAGGCGGCCCTAGAAGGATCGCCATATCACAGCCGCTCCGACAAATAGCCCAGCAGGCGAGCGGATCAAACCGGAATTGCCACGAGGAGCACTGACGTACCATGTCGTTCCAGGCCGCGCTGAAGAAGACTGCCAATGAAATTGAGGCGTTGCTCGATACGCTGTTGACGCTCGACACCGCGCTTGCCCCCCGGGTGACCGACGCGATGCGCTACTCGGCGCTGGCCCAGGGCAAGCGGCTGAGGCCGTTCTTCGTGGCCGAAAGCGCCCGCATTCTTGGCGCTGATCATCATCAGGCACTGCGGGTGGGCGCTGCGCTTGAGTGCATCCACTGCTACTCCCTGGTCCACGACGACCTGCCAGCCATGGACGACGACGACCTGCGCCGCGGCAAGCCCACCTGCCACATCGCCTACGACGAGGCGACCGCCATCCTGGCCGGCGATGGCCTGCTCACCGTGGCATTCGAGATTGTGACCGACCCCGCCACCCATGCCGATGGCGCGGTGCGCGCCGAACTGGCGCTGGAGCTTGCCCGCGCCTCGGGACACAACGGCATGGTCGGCGGCCAGATGCTCGATCTCGCGGCGGAGCAACAGCACAGCCATGACCTCGACGAGATCATCGCCATCCAGAGCCTGAAGACCGGCGCCCTGTTCCGGTTCTCGCTGGAAGGCGGCGCCATCCTCGCCCAGGCTGGGCCGGAAGACCGCGCGCGGATGCGCACCTATGCCGACAAGGTGGGACTGGCCTTCCAGATCGCCGATGACATTCTCGATGTCGAAAGCTCGCCGGAGCAACTCGGCAAGGCCACCCAGAAGGACGCCGAAGCCGGCAAGGCCACCTTCATCGACCTGTTCGGCCTCGACGGCGCCAAGGCTCGCGCCAGCAGCCTTGCTGATGAGGCAATCGACGCCCTGTCGGCCTATGGGGACAAGGCGGATATCCTGCGCGAGGCCGCCCGGTTCATCGTCGAGCGAAAGAACTGACGCCGGTCGCCGGTACAGGCCGGCATGTGCAGAATTGCACATCGCGCATCATCAGCCCATGGCATGATCCTCTCACTCCATCGCACAGGTCATTCGGCCTGGACATGGCAGCAAGAATTCACCGGATGCTTCGGGACGGCTGGAGCTGGAGTGGGGTGTTCGGGATGGATGAACGTTGTCCATCCCGGCCCACTCGAAACAAACCGGGAGCGGTACACCACCGCTCCCGTTTTGCTTTGTTCATGCTCGGCTATGCGGTGTTCGCAGCCTATGAGCGCGGACGGATGCCGCCGCCCCAGCGGTTGACCACGTAATCGTCGACGATCTGCTTGAACTGGTCGCCAATATCGTCGCCGCGCAGGGTCTTGACCTTCTTGCCGTCGATGAACACCGGCGCAGCAGGCACTTCGCCCGTGCCGGGCAGCGAAATGCCGATGTCGGCGTGCTTGGATTCGCCTGGACCATTGACGATGCAACCCATCACCGCCACCTGCAGCTCCTCGAAGCCCGGATAGGTCTTCTTCCATTCCGGCTGCTGGGCGCGCAAGTACGACTGGATGTCCTGCGCCAGGTGCTGGAACACCGTCGAGGTGGTGCGGCCGCAACCCGGGCATGCAATGACCATCGGCGTGAACGAGCGGATGCCCATGGTTTGCAGGATCTCCTGCGCCACGATGACTTCCTTGGAGCGGTCGCCACCCGGGTCCGGGGTCAGCGAGATGCGGATGGTGTCGCCGATGCCTTCCTGCAGCAGCACGCCAAGCCCGGCAGCAGACGCCACGATGCCCTTGGAGCCCATGCCGGCCTCGGTCAGGCCCAGGTGCAGGGCATAGTTGCTGCGCTCTGCGATCTGCCGGTAGCAGGCAATCAGGTCCTGTACTTCCGACACCTTCACCGAAATCACGATCTTGTCCTGCGGCAGGCCGAGCGCCTCGGCGCGCGCCGCCGACTGCAGGCCCGAACTCGACCATGGTGTCGTGCATCACGAGCCGCGCGTCCTTCGGCTCCGGCAATCTGGCGTTCTCGTCCATCATCCGCGCCAGCATGGCCTGGTCCAGCGAGCCCCAGTTGACGCCAATGCGCACCGGCTTGTTGAACTCGATGGCGCGCTCGATCATCATCGAGTAATTGCGGTCCTGCTTTTCCTTGAACCCCACATTGCCCGGGTTGATGCGGTACTTGCCCAGCGCTTCGGCACAGGCCGGATGATCGCGCAGCAGGGTGTGGCCGATATAGTGGAAGTCACCGATCAGCGGCGTGTCGATGCCCATCTGGTCCAGCCGGTCGCGGATGTGCGGTACCGCCTTGGCGGCTTCTTCCTTGTCCACCGTGATGCGAACCAGCTCCGAACCGGCCCGGGTCAGCGCTGCCACCTGCTGCGCGGTGCCTTCGATGTCGGCCGTGTCGGTGTTGGTCATGGACTGAACCACAACCGGTGCGCCGCCGCCGATCTGCACCTTGTCGCCTACCTTGACGCCAACAGTCTTGTGGCGATCCTTGACGGCCGAATAGGCCATGATTTCAGCTCCTGAAGTGATGAAACGTTGGACTTTCGGGCTTCTTCGCACAGCGGGCAGAGCGTTTCAAGCAATCCATTGCCGCAGTTGCGCCAGGCGCCGCGAGCGCAAACCGCAGGTTTCGTTCATGCACCGTTCATTTTTGCAATGCCCATGATATAAATGGTCTACGGATCAATCCCTGGCATCGAGAAAAACCCATGCTCGACAAACCCATGAAGCTTATTGAGAACCTGCCCTTCGACACCGACGGCGGCATCGCGCCGCGTGGCCGTATCGGGCTTATCGTTCTGGCCAGCGATTTCACCATCGAGCATGAATGGCGGCGGATCTTCAACGCCGTGCCAGGCGCGGCGCTCTATCACAGCCGCATTTTCAACGACAACCAGATCACCCCGGAAACCCTGCGCGCCATGGAACCGCGCATCCGCGATTGCGCCGATGTGTTCCTGCCCGGGGCAAAAATGGACGTCATCGCCTATGGCTGCACCTCTGCATCAATGGCGATCGGCGAGGAACGGGTGTTCGAACGCATTCGTGAAGCACGGCCCGGGGTGGCCTGTACCACCCCGATCACTGCCGCATTCGCCGCATTCAAGGCGTTCAAGGCCAACCGCATTGGCGTGCTGACGCCGTATCGCGCCGACGTGAACCGGATTGTCGCCGATTACATCCGCGGGCGTGGTTTCGACGTGCCCGTGTTCGGGTCGTTCAACGAAGAGTCCGATGCCGTGGTGGCAAGCATTTCACCTGCCTCGATCCGCGCCGGCGTGCAGCGGCTGGCCGACGAGAGCGGCATCGACGCGGTCTTCGTCTCGTGCACGTCGGTCCGGCTGGCTGAAGCAGCTGCCGAAATCGAAGCGGAAGTTGGCCTGCCTGTTACCTCCAGCAATCACGCCATGGCCTGGCATGCCTTGCGGCTCGCCGGCATAGACGATCAACTACCTGAATTCGGCAGGCTCTTTACCCTGCCGGCATGACGCAAACCCGTTTGCTGGAAGCCCGGCGATCATCAACAAAGGGGAGAAATCTGTATTGAAGCAGCACTAGCGGCCCGCAAGGCAACGCACACCAATTGAAAGATAGGCGTTCAATTCTGAACTCCGGGGGGAGTAACGAATGACAGACGGCACTGCGCGGCGGCGGCAGGGCAAGAAACGTATGCTTGCGACCATTCTTGACGCAATGCATCGGCTCGACGCAATATTTCCGGAAACGCGCCCGGAAACCGTAAACTTCGGCGCACTTGTCATGTGCTGCCGCCTTATCCTGGCAGACGGCATAGTTCATCCGCTGGAAACCCGTTTCCTGACACGGCTGGTCGCACCAAGAATCAAGCTGCGCCGCGATGACATAGAGTTCATCTGCGACCGGATCGAGGAGCGCTGCATGACAGCGCGGCACCTTGAGTGGCTGATATCCTTCATGCAATCGAGCATGACGCCTGATGACCGGGCCACGTTGGCCAGGGCTCTCAACGACCTGGCGATGGCTGATCACAACCTTCACAATGCGGAACTGCAGGTGATCGACCAGGCCCTGCAACTGCTGGGGCTCAGGTCCACCGCCAGCGCTGCCACAGGCTGACGCCGCCGGTTGACCCGTCAGCCTGAACGTTTCGGACCCTGGACCTGTTCAGCCATCAGGCAGAGCAGTTCGAACATCATGGTGACGCCCGCCAGTGCAGTATAACCGGATGGGTCGAACGGCGGCGACACCTCGACCACGTCGGCGCCGATCAGGTTCAACCCGCGCAAGGCCCGCAGCATCTGCTGCGCCTCGCGCGTGGTGAACCCGCCTGCCTCCGGCGTACCGGTACCGGGCGCAAAGGCCGGGTCCAGGCAGTCGATGTCAAAGGTCACGTACGTTTCACCACCGCCCACGATCCGGCGCGCCCGCTCCATGGTCTTGTCGAGACCATCGGCAAGCGCCTCCTCGATATTGATCATGGTCACGCCGTGCTTGGCGCCGAATTCACGGTCTGACCAGTCGTACAGACCGCCGCGCAAGCCGATCTGCACGGTGCGCTTCGGGTCCAGAACGCCTTCCTCGATGGCCCGGGCGAACGGCGTGCCGTGGGTGAACTTCGAGCCGTGGAAATAGCTGTCCCACAAATCGGAATGGGCATCGAACTGGATCATGCCGACCGGCTTGTCCTTGCCCAGCGCCCGCAGGATCGGCAGCGAGCACAGATGATCGCCACCGGCCGACAACGGCCGGATGCCGGCTGCCTTCACCTTGTTGTAGAAGGTCTCGATCCGGCCCATCGCATCCATCAGGTCGGCCGGATTGACCGGCGCATCGCCAAGGTCGGCCACGTTGGCAAGCTTGAACGGTTCGATCTTCAGGTGGTGATGCACCGCCCGGATCATGGCGGACGCATCGCGCATCTGCCGCGGTCCGTGGCGCGGCCCCGGCCGGTTGGTGGTGCCGCCGTCCCACGGCACGCCGATCAGCCCGATGTCCACGTCGCCGGCATCTTCAAGCTTCACCTGAGGCAACCGCATGAAGGTGGCCACGCCGGCAAAGCGCGGCACTTCAAGGCCGGGGATTGGTTGGTAGAAATCATTGTTGGGACGGCTCATGTCACTGCCTCGTTGCGGATCGGGAGACACAGACTTGAACAACTCACCCCGTTCAGGCAAGCCTTGGTTTGACAAAAGTTTTTCACCGCAGCGGACCTGCCCCCATGAACCTCGCCCACTGGATTGAACGCAACGCGCTGGAACTACCGGACCACCCGGCCGTAGGCAAGGGCACCAGGGTCGTCTGGACCCATTCTCAGCTGCGCGAGCGGGTGGAGCGGCTGGCCGGCGGGCTGCTGGGCCTTGGCCTCGAGCGCGGCGACCGCGTCGGCCTTGCCATGAAGAACGTGCCGGAGTACTTCGAGTGCCTGTTCGCCATCTGGCAAGCAGGCCTTGCCGCCGTACCCATGAACGCCAAGCTGCACGCCTCGGAATTCAGCTACATTGTCGGGAATTCAGGCTGCCGCGCCGTGTTTTCCACGCCGGATTTAACCCCGGTCTTGCGCGAAGTTCAGCCCGCCTGCACGCAACACCTCATCGACGTGACCTCGCCTGCCTATGCCGCCTTGCTCAACCATGATCGGGCCAGGATCACCTATGTCGAGCCCGATGAACTGGCCTGGCTGTTCTACACTTCCGGCACCACCGGCAGGCCCAAGGGCGCCATGCTGTCCCACCGCAATATCGTGGCGATGACGCTCAACTACTTCGCCGATTTCGACCGGGTGATGCCGGCGGACGCCATCCTCCATCCCGCCCCGCTGAGCCACGGCTCGGGCATGTGGATGTTCCCGCACGTGTGCGCCGGCGCGGTCAACGTGGTGCCGGAGTCGGGCGGCTTCGACCCGGCGGAAATCTTTGATCTCATCCAGCACTGGCAGGGCGTGTCGATGTTCGCCGCGCCCACCATGGTACGCAGGCTGACCACCTCTGGCATCGAGGCGGATGTGACGAACCTCAAGATGATCATCTATGGCGGCGCGCCCATGTACGTCGAGGACTGCATCGCAGCACTTGACCGCTTCGGCTCAAAACTCGCCCAGCTTTACGGCCAGGGCGAAAGCCCGATGACCATCACCCATCTTTCACGAGAAGTGATGGCGGACCGGGACCACCCGAAATGGCGCCACCGCCTCGGCTCGGCCGGCGTCGCCGACAGCTGCGTGCACGTGCGCGTGGTGGATGAGGACGGCAACGAACTACCACCCGGCGAGAAGGGCGAGATCGTCTGCCGCGGTGACAGCGTCATGTCGGGCTACTGGAACAACCCGGAAGCAACCGCCAAGGCGCTGAAAGACGGCTGGCTGTGGACCGGCGACGTTGGCGTGTTCGACGAGGACGGCTACCTCACCATCACCGACCGCTCCAAGGACCTGATCATTTCCGGCGGCACCAACGTCTATCCGCGCGAGGTGGAGGAGGTGCTGCTGCAGCTGCCGGAACTGGCGGAAGTGTGCGTCATCGGCCGGCCCCATGCGGACTGGGGCGAGGTGGTGGTCGCCTACCTGGTGAAGGAGCCCGGCGCGGAGATTTCACAATCTGCGGTCGATGCCCATTGCCTCGCAAACATGGCGCGCTTCAAGCGGCCAAAGGCCTATCGCTTTGTCGATGCCTTGCCCAAGAGCAACTATGGCAAGATACTGAAGACGGACGTGCGCGAGATCGAGAAGACACAACACTGGGAGGACTAGCCGATGGCCGTGATCCAGGTTCAGGGCGTTCATCACATCACGCTGAACGGCGCCGACCGGCAGACCTCCATCGACTTCTGGGAAGGCGTGC
The DNA here is from genome assembly GCA_963700935.1 of uncultured Alphaproteobacteria bacterium. Classification (GTDB taxonomy): domain Bacteria; phylum Pseudomonadota; class Alphaproteobacteria; order Rhizobiales; family Aestuariivirgaceae; genus Anderseniella. Next base: position 10,161 of record CAVOZK010000013.1, read on the forward strand.
TCGGCATGCCGTTCGTGTTCGAACAGCCCAACCTCGATGACCCCGAAACCAACCACCTCTATTTCGACCCCGGCGACGGGCGGCTGATCACCATCTTCACCCGCGAGGACCGCGAGCCGGACGCCCGGCCCAACCCCAACGGCATCGGCAACCTGCATCACCTGGCCTTCATCGTCTCGCGCGCCACCTACACCCAGTGCGCCGAGCGGCTGGAGGAAGCGGGCTACCCCAGCTCCGGCGAAGTGGACCGCGGCTTCATGGACTCACTCTATTTCCGCGACCCGCTGGGCCAGCTGCTGGAACTGGCCTGCTACAAGTTCGACCCGCCCTTCGGCTTCACCCACGCCGACGTGCTGCACGAGGCCCACAGGATCAGGGTCCAGGAAGGTGATTACAACATTTCGGATACCCACCTCGCCGACGCCCTGATGGTGCTGAGCCAGCGCCGGGCGGGCACGCTGAGCGAGTGAGGGGGCTCTGCGCCACCAAACAAAGCCTTCAACATTACTGGCCACGCGAACCATTGGTGAATTGGTTCATTGTGCCTCAAATGACTAACGCACCAAGAAATTGGCTGCCAGCGATTGAACACGGACCGCCGTGACGCGAGCAGGACCCGCCAACCACTCAGCCCGCCTGAACCGGCTCGCTTCACCCGCCCGCGCATGGCCGGCCGCCAGACGCCGAGGATGACGTTGGCCACCGTCAGCGCCAGTACCACGGCTAGCGCCTGCCACTCGCTGGCAATCGCCGCGTGCAGCTGTGCCTGCGTCGCTGAGCCCTCCGCCACCTTGACCGAGAATTCAGCCGCCGCATTTGCCTTGTGGCCGACGAAGCCGAGCGTGCCCTCGAACATCGAGATGCCCAGCAGCGCCTTGGCCCAGGCCCAGCGCTGGTCGAGGAACGGCGCGTGCACCGCCATTGAAAACAGGCCCGACACCAGCGCCACGCCCAGCGATGGCACCAGCAGGTAATCGCAGATGGCGCTGATCGAGGCACGCAGGTCTGCGTATTGCTGCGGCGTGTCCTGCGGCCCGTAGACCAGCAGGATGCCATAGCCCGCCAGCGCGCCAATCATGCCGCAGGCAGCCAGGCTATGCAGGATTTTCAGTGTCTTGCGGGTACGCTGCGCCAAGTCTCAACCTTTCGATCGTCACCCCTTAACGTTCAGACGCCGCGGAGTGTTGCACAAGGTCTCGACGCCTGTTTCGGTGATCAGGATCGGCTCGGTGATTTCCAGCCCGCCGTCATCGAGCCATAGCGCCGGCATGAAATGGAAGATCATGCCGGGCTTCAGCACCGACTTGTCGCCACGCCGGAACGACATGGTGCGCTCGCCCCAGTCCGGCGGATAGCTGAGGCCGATGGAATATCCGGTGCGCAAGTCCTTCGAGAACCCGTGTCTTTCCAGCGTGTCGTAGAACGCGATGGCGATATCCTCGCAGGTGTTGCCGGGCTTGGCCTTCTCAAGACCGGCGTCCACCGCCTCCAGCACCGCCTTCTCCGCATCGAGGTACTTCTGCGGCACCTTGCCGAGAAACAGCGTGCGCGACTGCGGGCAGTTGTAGCGCCGGTAGCAGCCGGCGATCTCGAAGAAGGTGCTCTCGCCCGACTTGAACGGCTGGTCGTCCCAGGTCAGGTGCGGCGCGGTGGCGTCCATGCCCGACGGCAGCATCGGCACGATGGCCGGATAGTCGCCCCAGTGGCCGTCCGCCCCTTCGACCGACACCTTGTAGAGTTCCGCCACCAGCCGGTTCTTCGGCAGGCCAACCTCGGCCATGTCGACGATGGTGGCGTGCATGCGCTCGACGATCTTTGCCGCCCGGCGCATGAACTCGATCTCGTTGGCCGACTTGATGGCGCGCTGCCAGTTCACGAGGCCGACCGCGTCGGAGAACTTCGCCTGGGGCAGATGTTTTTTCAGGCTCTCCCATGCAGCGGCTGTGAACCAGTAATTGTCCATCTCGACGCCGATGCGGGCCGCCTCCCAGCCGCGCTCCTTGATGATGCCGGACAGGTGGTCCATCGGGTGGCGCTCGGTGGACTGCACATAGTGGTCCGGATAACCAATAATGTTGTCATGCGCCATGAAGGCGGTGCGATAGGCGCCGTTGGCGTCCATGCCGCGCCCCCACCACACGGGCTCGCCCTCAAGGCCCACCAGCACCGCCTGATGCACATAGAACGACCAGCCGTCATAGCCGGTCAGCCAGCCCATGTTCGACGGGTCCGACACGATGATCAGCTCAAGCCCCCGTTCGGCCATGGCGGTCCGGGTCCTGGCGATGCGCGCGGCATACTCGTCGCGCGGAAAATGCAATACGGCGTCAGTCATTGTTGGGCAGCCCCTCGACGGCAGGTGACAGATGGTCCAAGAATGACGCCCGAACGTCCCTCCTTTCAATCCTGCCAGCGACAATATTTTCATGGGTACAGTCTTCGACATCATCGTCATCGGCGGCGGCATTGCCGGCATGTCGGCGGCGGCTGAACTCAGCCGCGATCACAAGGTCTGCGTGCTGGAGCGCGAGACCGCAGCCGGCTACCACTCCACCGGCCGGTCTGCCGCCACCTTCGTGCCAAGCTACGGCCCGCCCGCCTTCCAGGCGCTGGCGCGGGCAAGCGAAGCGTTTTTCACACAGGCCGACCCTGAATTCTGGCCTGCGCCGCTGCTTTCCCCGCGCGGCGAGGTGATGATGATCGCCCCGGGCGAAGAGGCCCACATCGCCGAAGGCGAGGCGCTGGGCCTCGCGCACCTGCCGCTCGACGAGTTGAAACGCCGGGTGCCGCTGCTGAAGCAGGAGACGCTGGTGGCCGCGCTGATCGACGAGGCCGCCCGCGACATCGACGTGGACCTGCTGCTGCAGGGTTACGTTAAGAAACTTCGCGCGCGCGGCGGCGAAATCCGGTTCAACATGGAGGTCACCGGCTTCACCCGTCACTACGGCGCCTGGCAGGTACAGACGGCGAAAGGCGACAGCTTCAGCGCGGGGATGGTCGTCAATGCCGCCGGCGCCTGGGCGTCCGAAATCGGCCGGCTCGCGAAAGCTCAGGCCATCACAATCACTCCGAAGCGCCGCTCCGCCATGCTGCTCGACCTGCCTGCGGACTGCGGACTTGACGGCTGGCCGCTGTGCTTCGGCGCCGGCGAAACCTTCTATTTCAAGCCCATGGGCGGCAGGCTGATGCTGTCGCCGGCCGATGCCACGCCGGTTGAACCCCACGATGCCTGGGCCGACGACATGGCGCTGGCAGAAGCAGTGGAGAAGTTCCAGCAGGTGATCGATTTCGAAGTCACCCATGCGGGGCAGAGCTGGGGTGGCCTGCGCTCGTTCGCGCCTGACGGCAACCCGGTTGTTGGCTTTGACGAACTCCAGGATCACTTCGTCTGGCTGGCCGGACAGGGCGGATATGGCATCCAGTCGGCGCCCGCTCTGGCGAGCCTGATCTCCAGCTTGGTCAACTCCGGTCACGCGATGCGGGAAAGTGCGTTTGCGGGGCTTGAACTGTCGGCCGTTTCGCCTGAAAGGTTTGCCGGCGGCGGAGAGACAAAAGGTGACTGAATGAATGATGGCGGCGTGAGTGTGGGCGAGGCCCTGGTGGGCCTGCTTGAGGCGTATGGTGTCGACACGGTGTTCGGCATTCCCGGTGTGCACAATGTAGAGATGTATCGGGCGCTGCCGCGCTCGCGGATTACCCACATCCTGCCCCGGCACGAACAGGGCGCAGGGTTCATGGCCGATGGCTACGCCCGCGCCACCGGCAAGCCCGGCGTGTGCTTCACCATCACCGGGCCGGGCCTGACCAACATCCTGACCCCGATGGGCCAGGCCTGGTCGGATTCCGTGCCGATGCTGGTGATTTCCTCGACGCTCGACGTGAAGGACACCGGCCAGGGCCGTGGCCGTCTGCACGAGATGATCTCGCAGCGCGATGCGGCGCGCTCCTGTGCGGCACTTGCTGCCACCTGCTATACGGCCCGCGACGTGCAGGACCGGATCGCCGAGGCTTTCGCGCTGTTCGCCTCCGCCCGGCCCCGGCCCGCCTATATCGAGATTCCGCTCGATGTGCTGAAGTACCCGGCCGGCGACGGCTGGACGGCGCGGCCACTGCCCGGCCGGCCCAAGGCAAGTTCTGATGCCATCGATGAAGCGGCCTGCCGGCTGGCCCATGCCCGCAAGCCGGTTATCATCCTGGGTGGCGGAGCCCGCCACGCCGGCGCGGCCGCGGCCGGGATTGCCGAATACACCGGTGCGGTGATCTTCACCACCATTGCGGCAAAGGGCGCGGTACCCGGCGGTCATCCGCTGCTGGCAGGGGCGCTTTTGCCAAACCCGAAAGCCATGCAGTTCATCAACGAGGCTGACGAGGTGCTGGTGGCTGGCAGCGAACTGTCCGAAACAGATCTCTGGGATCAGGAGTTTGCTCCGAAGGGCCGCCTGATCCGCATTGATATCGACCCGGCTTCTCTGGCACGCCCCTTCCCGGCGGACCTGCCGATCCTTGCTGATGCCGAGTGCGCCCTGCCCGCCATCGCCTCGCGTTTTCATGACAAGTGCGACAGGACCGGCGCTGCCGCCACCGTGGCCGCCCTTCGCAGCGCCTGCGCCGAAGATGCCGACGACATGCGCCGCACCATTGCAACCGTGCTGCAAACGGTCCGCGCCGCCTTGCCGGATAATGCCATCATCGCCTCCGACATGACGCAGATCGCATACGCCGCAAATGAAGTGCTGCCGATGACCCAACCTGCCTGCTATCTGCATCCGGTAGGCTTTGGCACGCTGGGCTATGCCCTGCCGGCTGCAATCGGCGCGCGCGCCGGCGTGCTGGATCAGCCGGTCGTCGCCATGGCCGGCGACTATGGCTTTCAGTACACCTGCAACGAGCTGGGCACCGCCGCCGAAATGGGCCAGCCGCTGGTGGTGCTGCTGTGGAACAACGATGCGCTGGGCCAGATCCGCGACGACATGGTGAACAAGGGCATCCAGCCCAACGCCGTGACGCTGAAGAACCCCGATTTCGCCGCCCTGGCGCGGTCTTATGGTTGCGATGCCATGCAGCCACAGTCGCTTGATGAGCTTGCCTCGGCAATTGCCTCCGCACTGAAGTCGAAGGGTCCGGTGCTGATCGAAATCCGGCCCTCCATCGTGAAGGGCTGAGCAGGCAATGACGGCGCACCGGTATGCCGTGGTGTTCGATGTGGACGGCCCGCTGCTGGACCTGACGGCACCGGAGGAAGACGCCTTCTTCGAGACGTTCCGGCTGTTGCACGGAATCGATGGGCTGTCGCGCGACTGGGACAGCTACCGGGTGCGCAATGATCGCGAGATCATCCACGAAATCCTCGAGAACCACCTCGGCGCCGGGTTTGCCGCGCACCATTATGACGAGGTGCTGTCGGCCTATGACCGCATCCTCACCGGCGGCTTCGCCTCTGGCGCACTCAAGGTGACCCCGATCCCCGGCGCGGGCGATCTGCTGCACACATTGAGCGGCATGAACGGGCTGGCGCTTGGCACCGCCACCGCCAACATCCGCCGGGCGGCTGAAATCCGGCTGCGCGAGGCCGGCTTCTGGGACCATGTCAGCCGCTACCCAGGTGCGGCAGACGAGGGCGGCCATAAGCACCAGGTTCTGGCGCGGGTGATCGCCGGCATGGGGCTGCCGCCGCAGCGCGTGGTCTATATCGGCGACAACCTGAACGACCTCGAAGCAGGCCGGGTCAACGGCACCCACTTCATTGGTTTTCATGTGGGCGAAGCCAAACGCCAGCGACTCAGGGACCACGGCGCCGGACATGTCACCGGCGATCATCGCGAGACGCTTGCCTTGATCCGGGATATGCTCAACATCGCATCATGAGCGAGGCTGCGATCGAACTGAACGAAGACTGCAGGTCCATGCTGGCAGGCCACAAAGGCCCGGCCACCCGCTTCGCCATGGAGCTCGTGCTGCGCGCGGCGCACGTCACCGGAGCGACGCGTCTGGTGCCCGTCACCTTTGCCCACATCGACGCCTGCTTCTATGCCGGCCAGGCCCATGTTGACTTCGCCCGCTTCATGCTGGACGGCGGCACAACGTTCGCCGTACCTGCCTGGACCAACAACGGGCTGGTGAGCCTCATCAACACCGAGGCCCGCGACCCGGAGACGGACATGGCGCGTGGCGCGCGCGAGCTGATGCGGCTTTATTCAGAACTCGGCTGCAAGACGGTGTGGACCTGTGCACCCTACCAGCTGCCCGGCCGGCCAAAGGCTGGAGATCATATCGTCGTGGGCGAGTCCAATGCGGTGAGCTTCTACAATGCGGTGGTGGGCGCGCGTACCAACAAGTACGGCGACTATCTCGACGTTGCCTGCGCCGTCACCGGCTACGCACCCTTCTATGGCCTGCATACCGATGAGGGCCGCGAGGCGACGATCCTGTTCGATACCAGCGCCATTCCGGATGACCTGAAGCGGCAGGACATCTACTTCCACCTGCTCGGCACGGTGATGGGCCAGCGCGCTGGCCACGCAGTCCCGGCCATCGATCACCTCGACCCCGGCACTGGCGAAGACGCGCTCAAGGCCATTTCCGCGGCCGCGGCCGCCGCCGGCGGCGTTGAACACTGGCACGGCATTGGCCGTACCCCGGAAGCGCCGGATAGGGCCACAGCCTTTGGCGGACGCGCTCCACAGCGAGTCGAAACTATCCGCCTGCAAGACCTTGCGAGCGCCCGGCGGCAGCTGACCTCTTCCAACGACGGGCCTGTTGCGATGGTGGCGCTTGGCACCCCTCACTTCTCGTTCACCGAGTTCGCCGCCCTGACCCCGATGATTGCCGGTCGGAAGGTGAAAAACGGTGTGAAACTAAGCATTTCCACCAGCCGCCATGTGCGGGACCTTGCCATCGAGAAAGGCTGGATTGCTGAACTCGAAGCCGCCGGTGCCGAGATCATGGTGGACACTTGCAGCTACTTTTCGCCTGCCGTGCGCGGCTGCAAGGGCCGCGTGATGACCAACGCCGCGAAGTGGGCCTGGTACGCGCCAGGACAATTGGGGGTGGAGGTTTGTTTCGGATCGCTACTTGAATGTGTGGAGACAGCGATACGCGGTGACGTCTGGCGTGATCCACAGCTCTGGCAGGGTCTGGAGTGATGCACGTTCAGGCCCGCATATTGTTTGACGGCACAGCAGAAGCCGAGGTGATGCGCCTGGATGCGCCGCTGAGCTTCTGGGGTGGTTTCGACCCGCTGACCGGGATCATCCTGGACAACAATCACCCGCAGAAAGGGCAAAGCCTGAAGGGCAAGGTACTGGTGATGCCCGCAACGCGCGGCTCCGGCGGCACGCCCGGCGGCGTGGCCGAGACCATCCGCAACGGTTCAGGTCCCGTGGCGGTGATCATGGGCGAGGGCGATGTGAACGTCATGGTGGGTGCAGCCGTCGCGCAACAGCTCTATGGGCTGAACTGCCCGATCCTCGAGGTGACCGGTGCAGACTATGAGACGGTCGCGTCGGCCCGGCGCTTGCGCATTCTCGAGGGCGGCATCATCGAGATCGCGGGTTAGGCCTGCCAGTCTTTCAACTCTTCCTTGCGCTGCGCCATGAACGCCTTGAGCGCCTCATCCACCGCCTCGTCCATCGGCGGGGCTTCATAAGCTTCAAGCATCTGTTTCCACACGCGATTTGCCCGTTCCGTGGCGGTTCTGGCGCCGTCCTCATGCCAGCTTTCGTAATTGCGCCAGTCCGAGATCATCGGCTGGTAGAACGCCGTTTCATAGCGCTCCAGCGTATGACCCGTCCCGAAGAAATGACCGCCCGGCTCCACGCTCTTGATGGCGTCCACGGCCAGCGCTTCGTCGCTGACATCAAACGGCTTCAGGCTGGCCGCCCACTGCCGGATCATCTCGGCATCAACCACCGTCTTTTCCATCGACGCCGACAGCCCGCCCTCCAGCCAGCCAAGGCCATGATGCACGACGTTGACATGCCCCATCACGCAAGCCCACAGCGACATGGCGGTTTCATAGGTTGATTGCGCATCGACACAGTTGGAGGCGTTCACATTGGACGACCGGTAGGGAAGCCTGAAATGCCGTGCCAGCTGGCCGCCGATCAGCACCGCCTGCACATATTCCGGCGTGCCGAAGGCGGGCGCGCCAGACTTCATGTCGACATTGGAGGTAAACCCGCCAAACAGCACCGGCGCCCCCGGATTGGCCATTTGCGACAGTGCAATCACGCCCAGCGCCTCCGCCGTCTGCTGCACCAGCGCACCGGCCACCGTCACCGGGCTCATGGCGCCTGCCAGCGTGAACGGGGTGATGGCGACGGCCTGGCCGTATTCGCCGAAGCAAAGCAGGCCATCGAGCAATTCCTCGTCCACCCGGCGCGGGCTGTTGACGTTGAACGAGGTCACCAGCGAGCACTGGGTCTTCAGCTGGTCAAGGCTCACGCCCCGGGCAATCGCTGCCATGTCGATGGCGTCCATCGCCCGGAACCGCGACACTGACCGCACGAACGCCGCCCGGTCGGTATACCGCAGGATCGCATAGGCATTGTCCAGATGCCGTGTAGGCACCGGCAGGTCCATCGGTTCGACGATGGAGCCCCCCATCATGTGCGCCACGCCCAGCGCATGGTTGAGCTTCACCAGGTTGACGAGGTCCTGGTAACTGCCGGAGCGGCGGCCGTTGTCGATGTCGTTGATGTTGGGCGGCGAGCCAACCGTATTGAAATTGACCGTATTGCCGCCGATGACGGTGTTTCGCGCCGGGTTGCGGGCGTGCAGGTCATAGCGCTCCGGCGCCAGAGCCACGAAATGCTCCACAGTGGCCCGGTCCATCCGCACCATGCGGGTGGCCCGGTCCACCTTGCAGCCATTGGCGGCATAGATATCGAGGCAGCGTTCCGACAGAATTTCCAGTCCCGCCTCTTCCAGCACCCGGTAGGCGGCATCGGCGATGCGCATCAGCTGGTCCTGGCTTATCAGTTCCAGTGGCGGCAGCGGGTTGACGAGTGGCGGCAGCACTTGCGGCAGGCCTGTCCCGCCACGACCGTCGCGGGCATGTCCGCCCCTGCCCCTGCGTCTGGGGCCCTCACGGCCTGTCATGGCTTCGCTCCCGGTATGTGACCTGTCGCTACGCTAGGCGCACCCCTGGCTGCAAACATGACAGATAGGGACAGCAACTTGGACGCGGGCGACAAACATTGACTTCCATATCAATTCACGCTGAAAGCAAGCCCGGAAAGGCCACATCACGGTGGCGAACTGCCGGCACGCAGGAACAGCAATGACCACTCCAGCCAAGCTCACCCACCTACGCCAACTCGAAGCCGAGAGCATCCACATCATGCGCGAGGTTGCCGCGCAGTGTGAAAAGCCCGTCATGCTGTACTCGATCGGCAAGGACTCCGCCGTCATGCTGCACCTGGCCATGAAGGCGTTCTACCCGGCCAAGCCGCCGTTTCCGCTGCTGCACGTGGACACCACCTGGAAGTTCCGCGCCATGATCGAGTTCCGCGACCGGCTGGCCAAGGAGCTTGGCTTCGACCTGCTGGTGCACACCAACCAGGAAGGCCTGAAGGCTGGCGTCAACCCGTTCTCGGTGGGCTCTGCACGCCATACCGACATCATGAAGACCGAAGCGCTGAAGCAGGCGCTCAACATGTATGGCTTCGACGCAGCCTTTGGCGGCGCACGCCGCGACGAGGAGAAGTCGCGCGCCAAGGAGCGCATCTTCTCGTTCCGCAACGCCCAGCACCGCTGGGACCCCAAGAACCAGCGCCCGGAGCTGTGGCGCACCTACAACACCCGCATCAACAAGGGCGAATCGATGCGCGTGTTCCCGCTGTCCAACTGGACCGAGCTCGACATCTGGCAGTACATCCGCGACGAGAACATCCCCATCGTGCCGCTTTACTTCGCCGCCGAGCGCCCCGTGGTGCGCCGCGGCAACGACATCATCATGGTGGACGATGACCGCATGCCGCTACAGCCCGGCGAGACGCCGGAAATGAAGATGGTGCGCTTCCGCACGCTCGGCTGCTACCCGCTCACCGGCGCCACGGAAAGTTCAGCCGACACGCTGGAAGCCATCATCGCCGAGATGCTGGTCACCACCACCTCCGAGCGCGCTGGCCGGGTCATCGACCACGACCAGTCCGCTTCGATGGAGAAGAAGAAGCAGGAGGGGTATTTCTGATGCGCCCGCTCGACCTGACTGCCGACAATATTGCCGATTACCTTGCCGAACAGTCGGCCAAGGACATGTTGCGCTTCATCACCTGCGGCTCGGTGGACGATGGCAAGTCCACGCTGATTGGCCGGCTGCTGTTCGAATCCAAGCTGATCTTCGACGACCAGTTGGCCGCGCTTGAGGCCGATTCGAAGCGCATGGGCACGCAAGGCCAGAACATCGACTTCGCCCTGCTGGTCGACGGCCTCGCGGCCGAGCGCGAACAGGGCATCACCATCGATGTCGCCTACCGCGCCTTCACCACGCCGAAGCGCAAGTTCATCGTCGCCGACACGCCGGGCCATGAGCAGTACACCCGCAACATGGCCACCGGCGCCTCCACGGCAGATCTTGCCGTGCTGCTGGTGGACGCCTCCAAGGGCATCCTAACCCAGACCCGACGCCACGCCTACATCACCACCCTGCTAGGTATCCGCCAACTGGTGCTGGCGGTAAACAAGATGGACCTGGTCAATTTCGACCAGGCCACCTTCGAGAAGATCGAGCAGGACTTCCACGTCTTCGCCGAGGAGATCGGCGCAGGCGAGGTCACCTGCATCCCCATGTCGGCGCTGGGCGGCTGCAACGTCACCGAACGTGGCGCAGAGACGCCCTGGTACTCAGGCCCCACGCTGCTTGAGCACCTCGAAACCATCGACATCACGTCAGCCGAAACACACAAGCCTGCCCGCATGCCGGTGCAGTGGGTATGCCGACCCGACCAAACCTTCCGGGGTTTTGCCGGCGTCATGACGGCGGGCATGCTGCAACCGGGAGATCAGGTGAAGATCCTGCCGTCGGGCCGGGAGAGCCAGGTGAAGCGCATCGTCACCATGGATGGCGACCTCGACGCGGCGGTGGCCGGCCAGTCGGTCATGCTGACCCTGGAGCACGAGATCGACGCCAGCCGTGGCAGCGTCATCTGCGCCGCCGATGCACCGGTGCAGGTCGCCGACCAGTTCGAGGTTCAGGTCCTGTGGATGGGCGACGAGGAAATGCTGCCCGGCCGGCCTTACCTGATCAAGCTGGGCACCCGCACCGTGCCCGGCAAGCTGGCCGCGCCGAAATACGAGGTCAACGTCAATACGCTCGAACATACTGCCGCGCGCACGCTTGCGCTGAATGAAATCGGCGTGTGCAACCTGTCGCTCGACGAACAAGTGCCGTTCACCACTTATGAGGAAGACCGCGACCTGGGTGGCTTCATCATCATCGACCGGTTCACCAACAATACCGTCGGCCTCGGCCTCATTCACTTTGCGCTGCGCCGCGCCAGCAACATTCACTGGCAGGCGCTGGACGTGAACAAGCAGACCCGCGCGGCCACCAAGAACCAGAAGCCCACCGTGCTGTGGTTCACCGGCCTGTCGGGTTCGGGCAAGTCCACCGTCGCCAACATCGTCGAGAAGCGGCTTACCGCCATGGGCCACCACACCTACCTGCTCGACGGCGACAATGTCCGCCATGGCCTCAATCGCGACCTCGGCTTTACCGACGCCGATCGGGTGGAAAACATCCGCCGCGTGTCGGAAGTGGCGAAGCTGATGACTGACGCCGGCCTGATCGTGCTGGTGTCGTTCATCTCGCCGTTCCGCTCCGAGCGCCGCATGGCGCGCGAGATGCTGGAGGCCGGCGAGTTCGTCGAGATCCATGTCGATACGCCGCTGGAGGTGTGCGAGGCGCGTGACGTGAAAGGCCTGTACGCCAAGGCGCGCGCCGGCCAGATCAAGAACTTCACCGGCATCGACAGCGACTACGAAGTGCCCGAGAACGCCGAGCTGCGCATCGACACCAGCGAGAAGACGCCCGACGTTACCGCAGGCGAAATCGTCGAGTACCTCGAAAACGCAGGAAGGCTGAAACCCTGATGAGCGAACCCCATGATCCCGTCATGCTGACCTGGCTGAACGGCCCTGATGTCGATGCCCTCGGCATGACCAATGACGAGATCCTGGCAGCGGTCGAGGAAGGCCTGAAGGCGCAAGGTACGCCGGGCGGCGCGGTCATCGAACCGCGCATGCATCTGACGCCGGACCCCGCCTTCAACGGCCACTTCAACGTGCTGCGTGGCTATGTGGCGCCGATGGGGCTGGCAGGCGTGAAGATCGTTGGCGACTATGTCGACAACTACAAGCGCGGCCTGCCGTCGGAAATGGCGCTGCTCAACCTGTTCGATCCGCAAACCGGCATGCCGAAGGCGATCCTTGACGCCACCTTCATCACCGATGCCCGCACCGGCGCCCTGACCGCCCTGGGCGCCCGTCACCTCGCCCGCAAGAACTCGAAAGTGCTTGGCCACGTCGGCGCGCGCGGCACGGCCTACTGGAACGTGCGGCTGCTGGATCACCTGTTCGATTTTGACGAGATCAGGGTGCACTCGCGGCGGCCCGAGAGCCGTAATGCGTTCGCCGAAAAGCTTGCAGCCGACCTCGGCAAGAAGATCACCGTCACGGATAACTGGCGCGACTGCCTCGAAGGTGCCGACATCATGGTGGAAGCCTCGCGCCTCAATGAACGCCAGGAATTGTTCAACGCTGACTGGGTGACGCCAGGCACCTGCGTCATTCCCTATGGCACCGTGTCGGCGCTCGACATGCGGATGACCGGCATCATGGACAAGATCGTCATCGACGACTTCAGCCAGTTCCGCGCCGGCAAGCTGGGGGCGCTCAGGCCCCATATCGATGCAGGCCTGGTCAGCGAGGACACCGTGCACGCTGAACTGTGCGAAATCGTTACGGGTGCGAAACAGGGCCGCGAGCGCGACGGCGAGACCATCCTGTTCTGGCATCGCGGCCTGTCGCTGTCCGACATCGCACTGGGCGCAGCCATGCTGGAAAAGGCGGGCCGCCTCGGCATCGGCCAGCAGCTTCGCTACCGGTAAACGCCGGCCAACCCCCCCATCAGCACCAGCTCGCAGGCAATCGCCTCGATCTCCCGGCCAATCGGCCGGTCCTCGTCCATGAATGCCGAGTACTGCCGCACCATGGCGTGTGCGTGCGTCATGCGTGGTGCAATGCTGCCGGGCTTTGCCAGGTCCACCGCCTGCGCGGCGGCAACAAGCTCGTAGGCCACCAGATAACTCATGGTCTCGCACAAGCGGTCCAGCTTGCGCGCCGCAAGCGGGCTCAGGGTGGCGGCATCCTCCACACCGTTGGCGTTGAAGCTCGATACCACCGGCACCGGATTGGACAGGTGGATCACGTCGGCCCTCAGCGCTTCAAGCGGCTTCAGCAACGGACCGAAGCCGGCCCGGCTGGTCGTGGCTGACGACAACAACGCCGGCAACCCCGACATTTCAGGCGAGCACAGCCGCTGCACGCGCGAGACAAGATCATTGGCCGCCTGCGCCAGCGCCCGCGATGCGGTATCCAGCGCCTGTGTCAGCCACGGGGTGTGATAGTTGCCGGCGGAGATCACCCGGTCTTCCGCAACCACCACCAGAGGGTTGTCGGGACAGCTGTTGAGTTCCACCGTGACCGCCTGGTCGAGCACCTGCAGCGCCGCCAGCGCCGCACCATGGATCTGCGCCACCGACCGGATCGACACCGGGTCCTGCAGCCGCCGCGCCGCGCCCGGTTGATGCAGGCAGCTGCCTTCTAGCAGGCGCATCAGCAGCGCCGCCGTTTCTGCCTGCCCCGGTTGCGGACGCGCCCGGTTGGCAGCTGGCGCCAGCGGTGAAAGGTTGGCCCTGAACCCTTCCATGCTCAGCGCCGCCGCCACATTGGCCACCTCCAGTACGCGGCGCGCCTTGGCCAGCGCCAGCGCCGAGCACCCCACCGAGTGGGCGGGATTGTTGCACAGGGCCAGACCGTCTTTCGGCCCCAGCTCGAGCGGCTTCAGCCCGGTCTTCTTCAATGCCTGGGTCGCAGGCAGCCGCTCACCGTCCACAAACGCCTCGCCCTCGCCAATCAGCGCATGCGCCATGCCCGCCATCACCACCAGGTCGCCGGCCCCGATGGAGCCGGTACGCGGCATCACCGGCGTGAAGCCGGCATTGAGCGCCTCCGTCAGCACATGCGCCACGTGAGGGCTGACGCCCGCTTCGCCGGTCAGCATGGTGTTCAGCCGCACCAGCATGGCGGCGCGCGCTTCCGGAACGCCAAGCGGTTCACCCACCGCCTGTGCCCGCCCCCGGACGGTCTGATAGGAGAACTCGCCTGCCTCATCGCGCGACAGCAGTTCCGTCGCGCGCATGCCAAGACCGGTGGTCAGCCCGTAGGCGGGCAGGCCCTCGTCAAAGTAACGCTCGACGATCACGCGCCCGCGCTGCAAGGCATTGCCCGCTTCAGGCGCGAGTTCAACAGCGCGCCCCTGCGCCACGGCCTCGACATCCGCCGGCGTCAGCGCCCTGCCCGTCAGCACCAGCGGACCATCCTGCGTCTGGCCAGCCTTCGCCCCCGCCAGCAGCCGTTCGAGATTGATCACGGCGCGCTGGTGTTGACCCGACATGATCACCTTGCCGCCCTGCCGGGCCTCGACGTCGAAAGTCAGCCGGATGCCGTCCACCACAACCAGGTGCGAGGAAACATCAACCGGCTTCTCCGGGGTGGCGGCGCCCAGGTGCTTCAGGTCAAAGCCGACGCCAACGCTGGCTTCGCCCTCCTCAAACAGATGTTCCACCGCATAAAGGGCAGCAAATTCCAGGTATCCGATGGTGGCAGGCGACGACACCACGTCCACGCCAGCGTTGCCGATGGCCGAGGCAAGATCGGCCGGCTTGGGCCACACCTTGCCCTCATACCGCAGTCCGGGTTTGGCCGGTTTCATGAAACTTCATTCCGGAAGATTGGTCCGGCTGACCTTACGCAGGCCGGCCGGGCGGGGATGGTTTGCGAACACCGCCCGAGTCTGAGGATGAAGCGGTTCGATCGCACAAGCTTGTCGCGCATGTTGCGGGCAAAACTGCTCTCCAGCGCGTTGGCGATTTCACCATCCTTGCTGGCCAGATCGCGAAGCATCTGCGCCTCGATGGCCCAGTAGCGGCTATCGCGGATCAGTTTCACCGTCCCGTTTGCAGGGTCGCCATGCAGAGCCGTCATCTCGCCGATAAAGGAGCCCGGTTCGCACACCGCAACCGGCTTGCCGCCGGACGAGACCAGCGCCTGGCCATCAGCCAGATAGATCAGGTGACTGACCGGCTCGCCTTCTCGGGTAAGCCGCGTCTCCTTCTCTCCAGATATCCAGATGCCATGGTTGAGCAGCTTGCGCCGTTGCGCCATGGAGAGGTTCGGCAGGTGCCCATCCATGAAGGCGCGCTCCTCGTCATTGAACCTCGCCGACCTGTTTTGATGCCAGGTGATTGCCAGCTGCACGATATTGACCAGCACCAGCAGCGTTTCCCAGAACACTCCGACCGGGTCCTTGAGCCAGAACCAGTCATAGGCGATGGCAACGAATGCCGACAGGATCACCAGTATTCGCAGCCAGGACATGCTGCGCATGACCATGGACAAAACCAGCAGAAGGTATGACGTGTGGCCAACCATGCCGCCCGTCGAGAATGCGGATTCGAGTGTCAGCTCCATACGTCCATGCCCGTCTCTGTTCCGGAAGAGCAATGAAACGATGAATACGGGTCAATCTCAAGACGCAACGTAAACCCAACGGCGCTTTTCTGCTGATGCGTAACAGGCCCGTTCGACCGCCTGCACGGCCAGATAATCGGACGCCTCGTTTTCCAGAGGCGTGCCATCCAGCATGTGCCGGACGACGTGGTTGCACAGGTTGAACACGCAGTCGCCGCCGAAAACAGTGTCATTGAAGTGTACGGTGATCGGCGCCTCGTCGCGCGATCCGTGCACCCGCAGCCACAGCCGGCCCTGCCCATCCAGCCGCACGCTGGCGGCGGAGCCCTCCACCAGCATTTCGCCCATGGTGCGGCGGGTATTGTCGCAGGCATGGTCAGCGAGCCGGTTGCCATCCAGCACGCCGCGCACCCCGCCGGGCAGGTCGAAGATCACCAGCCCGGCATCTTCGCCCGCAATGGCCGGGTTCAGCCGCCGCAGATCAGCAAAAACCGCTAAGGGATTGCCAAACAGGTAGCGGAATGTGTCGATCCAGTGCACCCCGGTCTCGTGCACCAGAAACCGCTCCATCTTCTGGAAATAGGGCTGGCGCGACAGGTAGGCGTCCGGCCCCTGGCCATCACCCGGCCTGAGCCTGAACGTCACCTGGTACACCTGCCCCAGCGAGCCCTGATCGAGCAGTTCCTTCACCTTGCGGTACCACGGCTGGAAGCGGAAGTTCTCGTGAACGCAGATGAACGTGCCTGCCTGCCGCGACAACTCTACCGCCTCTTGTGCTTCCCCGCGTGAAGCACAGAACGGCTTCTGGCAGACCACCGGAATGCCGCGCTGCATCGCCGCGCGGATCAGCGGCAGGTGCGAGGGCGGCGGCGTGGCGATGTCCATGAGACCCGGCTGAACCGCATCGAGCATGGCCGCGGCATCGGTGAAATGCGGCACGCCGGCAGCCTCCGCCGCTTCGCGCGCCGCCGCCTCGTCGATGTCGCAAATCGCTGCAAGCACCGCACCCGGCACCCGGCCCCAGGCCTCGTGATGCAGCCTGGCGAAATACCCGGCCCCGGCAACCGCGACCTTCAGTGCGCCCATGGTTCAAGCCCCCTTCGCGGCGAGCAGCGGCGAGACGTCAGCCTGCCAGTGCGGCAAAGGGTGCCCGGCCGCCGGCATCGGAAAATGGGCAATCCGCTGCCCCAGCAGGCAGCCAAGATAAGCGGTTTTCAAGCCGGTTCCGCCAAATGCAAGGTTTGAAATGTTTGAAAGCTTGAGAGATTTAACCCCGTCGAGGTGCGCCCGCCCCATTTCGCCCACCTGATAGGCGGCCTCCACCCACGCCAGGTGACCGGCATCGACGTCCTCCAGCCATACCGTCTGCTCACCCGTCGGCGCCACCCGCACCACCCGGTTAGAAACGATCGATGTCACCCACGCATTTCCGTCCGCGTCGAAGGCGAGGCCATCGGGATAGGTGCCGGCGCCGAACTCGCACACCGTCTCGCGCACACCCAGCCGGCCCGCCTCAAGCAGCTCGAACCGCGACAGCCGCCGCGCGAACGTCTCGTTAACATAGAGCCAGCGCCCGCTCGGGTGCACCATGCATTCATTGGTGTAGCCCAGGCCATCCGCCGCAATGCGCGCTGAACCGTCCCGCGCCACATGCACGATGAAACCGTCGTCCACGTCCTTGCGATAGCCCAGCGCGCGCGGCACCTGGCGGGTAGAGACAGTGAGCCACAGCCCGCCCTCGCCATCGGATATGACGAAATTGCAAGGCGGCAGCGGCGCGCCGTCGAGTTCGGTGATGACCGGTTCGGTAAACCCGTCAGGCCTTAGCCGGAACACCCCGCCGGTCACATCGCCAAGGTGTGCCATGAGGATCGAGCCGCCTTCTTCCAGCGCGATGCCGTTTGGCCGCAGCGGATCATCTGCCGTCCGGTCCCGGGCCAGGTGGCGGATGGTGCGCCCGTCCGGCAGGATGATCGACACCCCGCCACCTTCCGTCCAGTCCGGCACGATCAGCACGCCCGACACATGCGCCAGTACGCATTCCGGCCGCTTCAGGCCATCGCCGGTAAAGCTGATGCCTGAGAGCGGCTGCATCGCCTAGTGGCTCTCGCGCGGAATCTCCGCACCGGACTTGCCGACCAGGAAGTCGAGATCGCAACCGGTGTCTGCCTGCATCACGTGTGTCTCGTGCAGCTTGGCATAGCCACGCACCGGCTGCTCGAGCGGCCGCCAATGGTCACGGCGTCTGGCCAGTTCATCGTCCGCCACATCGAGGTGCAGCCTGCGCGCCGCCACGTCCAGCTCGATCATGTCGCCATTGCGCACCAGCGCCAGCGGCCCGCCGGCCGCCGCCTCCGGCGCCACGTGCAGCACCACCGTGCCATAGGCCGTGCCGGACATGCGCGCATCCGATATGCGCACCACGTCAGTCACGCCCTTTTTCAGCAACTTGGCTGGCAGCGCCATGTTGCCCACCTCCGGAAAGCCCGGATACCCTTTCGGCCCGCAGTTCTTCAGCACCATGATGCAGGTCTCGTCGATGTCGAGCTTCGGATCATCGACCCGCGCCTTGTAGTCGTCGATGTCCTCGAACACCACCGCCCGGCCTTTGTGCTTCATCAGCTTCGGCGTTGCGGCGGATGGCTTCAACACCGCGCCGGACGGAGCAAGGTTGCCGCGCAGCACCGCAATGCCGCCATTGGCCTTGAACGGCTTGCCCAGCGGATGGATGACATCCTCGTTGTAGTTCACCACGTCCTTGACGTTGGTCCATTGCGACTTGCCGTTCACCGTCTTTGCCGACTTGTGCAACAGGCCCGCCTGCGCCAGTTCCTTCATCACCACCGGCAGGCCGCCGGCATAGTAGAAGTCTTCCATCAGGTACTGGCCGGACGGCATCAGGTTGACGAGGCAAGGCACGTCGCGGCCCAGCCGGTCCCAGTCGTCCAGCGTGATCTTGACGCCCATGCGCCCGGCAATCGCCAGCAGGTGCACCACCGCATTGGTGGACCCGCCAATGGCACCGTTAACGCGGATGGCATTCTCGAACGCCTTCTTCGTCAGCACCTTCGACATGCGCAGGTCTTCCTTCACCATCTCGACGATGCGCCGGCCAACCATGTGGGCCAGCACGTTGCGCCGCGAATCCGCCGCCGGAATGGCCGCATTGGTGGGCAGCCCCATGCCCAGCGACTCGACCATTGACGCCATGGTCGAGGCCGTGCCCATGGTCATGCAGTGACCTATCGAGCGCGACATGCAGGCCTCGGCTTCGGTCATCTGGTCGAACGACATGGTGCCGGCCTTCTGCCGCTCCACAAACTTCCACACATGCGTGCCGGAGCCGATTGTTTCGTTACCGTAACGCCCGTTCAGCATCGGCCCGCCCGACAGCGCGATGGTGGGCAGGTCGCACGACGCTGCCCCCATCAGCAGCGCCGGCGTGGTCTTGTCGCAGCCCACCAGCAGCACCACGCCGTCAATCGGGTTGGCGCGGATCGACTCCTCCACGTCCATCGAGGCGAGGTTGCGGAACATCATCGTGGTGGGCCGCATCAGAGTCTCGCCCAGCGACATCACCGGAAACTCCACCGGGAAACCGCCGGCCTCGTAGATGCCCCGCTTGACGCGTTCGGCCAGCACCCGGAAGTGCGCATTGCACGGCGTCAGTTCGGACCAGGTGTTGCAGATGCCGATCACCGGGCGGCCATCGAACAGGTGATGCGGCAGGCCCTGGTTCTTCATCCAGCTGCGATGATGAAAGCCGTCCATGCCCTTCTGGCCGAACCAGTATTTCGACCTGCCCTCGGGGGCGAGCGGGTCTGCCCCCTTCTTCGCATGGGACTTGCCGCGATAGACGGTCTTCCTAGCCATGATCATAGTCCTCGATGTACTGGCGCACGATATCGTCCACCGACTTGTCCTTGGGCAGCCCCAGCGCCACCGCCCGCGCATCATCGGTTGCCGACGGCCAGCTCTTCACGATGGCCTCGATGAACGGGTCCGGCCTGACGGTGATCTCGCCCAGCTTGCGGTTGTGGGCGACGCGCTTCAGCGCCTCGATCATGCCGGCCACGGTCACATCCATCGACGGCAGCGACACCGCCCGGTCATCGCCCAGCCTGTCGCCGGGCAGTTCATGCAGCGCCAGAATGCCCTCGACGATGTTGCGGTAACCCAGCACCGGCATCACCGTTTCGGGCTCTACCGGCAGCACATAGTCCTCGCCCTTCAAAGGCTCGCGGAACACGGCAGACGCAAATGACGACGCTGCCGCATTGGGCTTGCCGGGCCGGATGATGACCGTAGGCAGCCGCGCCGAGCGGCCATCGAGAAAGCCCTTGCGGGTGTAGTCGTTGATCAGCAGCTCGCAAGCGGCCTTGGTCGTGCCATAGGTTGTCTGCGGCGTCTGCTTGCCCAGATCACCCACCACGCCCGGCATGTGGCTGCCGCCGAACACCGCGATGGAGGACGCAAACACCAGCCGCGGACAAGACGCGCGCGCCCTCAGCGCCTCGAACACGTTGAGCCCGCCAGTCAGGTTGACGCGGATGGCCATGTCGAAGTCCTTCTCGCCGCCCCCGGACACGACGGAGGCCAGATGGAAGACGGAGATATCGTCGCGGTCGATCAGCCTGTCCACAGTGGCACGGTCGGATATGTCGCCGGTCACGACTGTGACCTCGCCGTCCAGCCCCATGGGCAGCGGATCGGGGGCAGCCACATCGAACAGCACAACGTCATCCACCTCGACCTGCGCCCCATCGGCACCTGCAAGCGTGCCCTTGTCGATGATTCGCCGCGCCAGCCGGGCACCGATGAACCCGGTGCCGCCGGTAATCAAAACTTTCATGTCGGACGTTTGCCTCCCCGCATTTGCGCCCCGCAGATTGTATTGTATGCGGTTGGCGAAAGCTGCCACATTGCTGGCGCAGGCGCAAAACAGATTCCGGACGGGAGAATGAAATGACGGGCAGGCTGAAGGGCAAGACGGCACTGGTGACGGCAGCAGGACAGGGCATGGGCAGGTCTGCCGCCATCGCCATGGCGCGTGAAGGTGCCAGGGTCATCGCTACCGACATCAACAAGGATGCGCTGGCCGAAATGAAGAGCCAGGCGCGCGGCATCAAGACCTACCTGCTCGACGTCACCAAGCCCCGGCAGGTCGAGCGCATCATCGAAAAAACCGGCCCCGTGGATGTGCTGTTCAACTGTTCAGGCTATGTCCATCACGGCACCATTCTCGACTGTGACGACGCGGCCTGGGACTTTTCCTTCGAGCTCAACGTCAAGGCCCAGTACCGCATGGCCAAGGCGGTCATTCCCGGCATGATCGAACGCGGCGGCGGTTCGATCATCAACATGTCATCGGTGGTGTCGTCGATAAAGGGCGCGCCGTCGCGCTTCGTCTATGGCGCCACCAAGGCCGCCGTCATCGGCATGACGCGCTCCATCGCGGTGGATTTCGTCAAGCAGAATGTCCGCTGCAACGCCATCTGCCCCGGCACCATCGACACGCCGTCACTGCGTCAGCGCATCGAGACGCTGGGCGAGCAGATGGGCGGCTATGACAAGGCGCGCGAATGGTTCCTGTCGCGCCAGCCCGCCGGCAAGCTGGCCGATGCCGACGACGTGGCCCCGCTGATCGTCTGGCTGGCCTCGGACGAGTCGTCGTTCGTGACGGGCCAGAACCACATCATCTGCGGCGGCTGGTCGATCTAGCGCATTGGTGCATAGCGGCCGTTGCATCCCTCGGATCAACTCATTCGGCAGCCGTAGCCTCGGCAGATGCATCATCGCTGGAGGCAATAAACCCGCCGGACTGACGCGCCCACAACGAGGCGTACAGGCCACCCTGCTCCAGCAATTCCGCATGGCTGCCCATCTCGACGATTGCGCCCTTGTCCATCACGACGAGACGGTCCATGGCCGCAATGGTCGACAGCCGGTGGGCGATGGCCAGCACGGTCTTTCCCTGCATCAGGCTGGTGAAGCTTTCCTGGATGACGGCCTCCACTTCTGAATCAAGTGCGCTGGTGGCTTCATCGAGAATGAGGATCGGCGCGTCCTTGAGCAGCACCCGGGCAATGGCGATGCGCTGGCGCTGGCCACCCGACAGCTTGACGCCGCGTTCGCCCACGTGACTGTCATAGCCGGTGCGGCCGCGCTGGTCCTCCAGCTTGCCGATGAACTCGTGCGCCGCCGCCTTGCGGGCTGCCTCCTCGACCTCGTCCATGCCCGCTGCCGGGCGTCCGTAGCGGATATTGTCGGCGATGGAGCGGTGCAGCAGCGAGGTGTCCTGGGTGACCATGCCGATCTGCGCCCGCAGGCTCGACTGTGTGACTTTCGAGATATCCTGTCCGTCGATCAGGATACGTCCCTGTTCAAGGTCATAGAACCTCAGCAACAGCGAAACCAGCGTCGACTTGCCTGCGCCGGAGCGCCCGACGATGCCCAGCTTCTCGCCCGGCTTCACAGTCAGCGACAGCTTGTCGATGATGCCCTGATCAAGCTGTTCGCGGTCCTTGCCATAGTGGAAGCCGATGCCTTCAAAGCGGATATCGCCGCGCGGCACCGACAACACGCCTGCACCGGGCGCATCTACCACGCTGCGGGCGCGCGAAATCGTCTCGACGCCGTCCTGCACCACGCCGATGTTCTCGAACAGGCCGGAGACTTCCCACATGATCCAGTGCGACATGCCCTTGAGCCTGAGCACCAGCCCGATGGCGAAGGCGATGGCACCGGCGCTCACCGCCCCGATCGACCACAGCCACAGCGATGTGGCACCGACAGCGAACAGATTGAGCGCATTGAGCACGTTGAGCGACGTGATCAGCTTGGTCGACAACCGCATTTGCTGGTGCACATTGTCGAGAAACGGCTCCATGCCCTGGCGCGCATACTGGTCCTCGAACTCGGTGTGGGCGAACATCTTCACCGTGGGAATGTTGGTGTAGCTGTCGACGATGCGCCCGGTCACCAGCGAGCGCGCATCGGCTTGCGCCTTCGACACCCGCTTGAGCCGCGGCACAAAGTGATAGAGCGCCCCGACATAGCCGATCAGCCAGCCCAACATGGGCAGCGACAACCGCCAGTCGCTTTGCGCAAACAGCACGAGCGCGGCGGTGAAATAAACGATGACGAAGACAAACACGTCCGCCGACTTCAGCACCGTCTCGCGCACCGCAAGGGCGGCCTGCATCACCTTGGTGGCGATGCGCCCGGCAAAGTCGTTCTGGAAGAACTCCAGCGACTGACGCAATACATAACGGTGAGCCTCCCAGCGGATGCGCATTGGAAAATTGCCCATCAGCGTCTGGTGAACGATCAGTTCATACAGGAAGTTGAGCAGCGGATGCAGCACCAGCACCAGCCCTGCCAGCAGCAGCAACTCGACCTTGTAGTCGGCAAACACCGCATCGGGCGTGGTCTTCGCCAGCCAGTCCACCACCGAACCCAGGAAGGCGAACAGAGACACCTCGATCACCGCGACAGTGGCTGCCAGCAGCGAGGTCGTGGCAATCCACGGCCAGAACGGCTTGGTATAAAACCAGATGAACCCGCTCAAGGTGGCAGGCGGCATCTGCGCCTCGCCTTGCGAAAACGCTTCGGTGCGGGTTTCAAACCATCTGAACAGGCGGTCGATCATGATGCCTCGTTGCAAGGCCTGCCCCAAATGGTGCGGCCTCTTCCGGGCCAACGCCTAGCACGGGATCGCGTTGCAACAAAGACACCGGGCAGCCGGGCAGCAATGCGCAGGCGTCAGGCCTTGATGGCCTGAAGCACCTTGCCGGCAATCTCCTTAAGGCCGGCCTGGCCGCCCACCTCGCACGGCACCAGGCTGCCATCGGCAAACGCCGAACGCACGGCCTGCCGGAACGTTTCGCCGGCTTCGCTGAACGCCTCGTCGCCCGTGCTCTCGCCCAGCCAGTCGAGCATCATGGCGCCGGACAGCAACATGGCCGTGGGGTTGGCCTTGCCGGTGCCCATGATGTCGGGTGCGGTACCATGGCAGGGCTGAAACAGCGCATGCCTGTCGCCGATATCGGCGGACGGAGCCATGCCCATGCCGCCCATCAGCGCCGCAGCCGCATCGGACAGGATGTCGCCGAACATGTTCTCGGTCACCATCACGTCCCAGTTCCACGGGTTGCGGATCAGCGACAGCGCCATGGCATCGACGTACCAGTGGTCGGCCCTGATGTCCGGGAACAGCGCGGCGCGCTCATAGAACACCTTGCGCATGAAGGCGAAGGCGGCAAACACGTTGGCCTTGTCGACGCAGGTCACCCGGCCCTCGCCCCGGCCACGGTCCTTTCGCCGCGCGGCCAGCCGGAAGCCGAAATCCGCCAGCCGTTCGGTGGCCTTGCGGGTGATGAGCAAGGTCTCGCGCGCTTCCTCGTCGCCGGTCAGTTGCGGCGTCAGGCGCGAATGGAACAGGCCTTCGGTGTTCTCACGGATCAGCACGAAATCGAGGTTGGCGGCGCGCGGGTCCTTCAGCGGCACCGGCGAACCAGGAAACGTCTCGACCGGGCGCACCCCGGCATAGAGATCGAAGATTTCGCGAAGCTCGATCTGCGGCGTGATCTCGCGTCCGTCCGGATAGCGCACCTCGGGCAGCCCCATCGCGCCGAGCAACATGACGTCGGCCTTGCCGGCCCGCTTCACGACTTCATCAGGCAGCGCCACGCCGGTATCTCGGAACACTCCGGCTCCGGCTTCCAGCGTTTCGAACGAGAAGCTGAACCCGCCATGGCGCGCCGCCAGCGCATCCAGGCAGGCAACGCACGGCTCCATCACCTCGCGGCCGATGCCGTCGCCCGGCAGAACCGCCACGTGGATTGAATTCGATGACGCCATTGAGATGCCTCCCACCCGCTGATTCCGTGAATCAGGCTGTCGCACCGGACTCCACAAGACAAGCGGGATTTCCGGCGCGGGGACAAACAGGTCAGTTCGTCAGCAACACCTTGCCGCCGATCAGGCCCGGCGGCACCGGCACATTGGTGGCTTCATAGTCGGAGTTCAGCACCACGTTCGGTCCCTCGCGGACCATCAGCTTGTCGACCACCAGCGCCGTGTAGGCAGAGTCGCTGGCGATGATGGCTTGTGAGGACAGCTCCAGGACAGACTTGGGCAAATAGATGGTGCCGAGCAGGTTGCGGGCGTCGTTGGACTGGATGACATGCGTGGTGGCGGTGTTGTCGCGGTCTTCGAAGAACAACAGCCCCGCCAGCGATCCCGAAACCGGGGCTTCCAGCGAAACCGTGGTCAGCGGACCGAGTTCGAAACGCGCCCCGGCACCGGTGAGATAGAAACCGGTGTCCGTGCCGCTGATGGAGGCCGTTCCCGACACGATCAGCGGTCCGTCCTTGATGATGTAGATGCCCGGATCAAGTTCGATCTGTGCGCTGCCATCGATAGCTAGCCCGCCACAGTAGGTGCCGGGCCGCAGTCTCGTGATGCCCGCAGCAGAGACGCTGTAACCGGTAAAGTCGCACCCGCCAACCGGCGGCGCTGCACGCCCGGCAAGCGGATCGGCCATGGCCGGGCAATCGTGAGTGACGTCCGGCCTGACATTGCCCTTCTTCTTGACGTTGGAGCCGCCGGCGGAGCAGATCAACTGCGCAGTCACCTCGGCGCCCTTGTCGACCATGATCGATACATTTGCCGTGGAATTGGAGAAGATACCGCACCCGTTGCCGGTCACCCGGGAGGCATCGTCCATGTGCAAGGTCCTCGTGGCATCGTGGTTCAGCCCGATGATGCACGCCTTGCCCGTTCCGACCATCCTTGCGGTTGAGCGTATCTCGATCGGCGTCTTGACGTTGCCAAACAGGACGTGTGCCAGCATGGGCGACCAATCCTGGCTCAATCGAACCTCAACGGCATCACCGGAGGAACTGATCTGCGTCGAAACCTGGATGTCCTGCGCTCCCTTCTGCCAGGCCATGTCAACAGCCCGTTGGCGGACATAGGCATCCACCGAAGCGCTCGCCGTGCTGGCGCTCGTATTGGCGACGGCCAGTCCTTGCACCGCCGCCACGGCAGCACCATCGGCCAGTCCCTGCAGGTTGGACACGCTGTTCGTGTATCGAGCGTAATCAACCGCGATCCCGGCTACGCCTACCAGTACAGGCGCCGCCAGGCCGAAGATCAACGCAATTGACCCGGCCGTATCTGAAAGCAGTTGCCTGATGCGCGCGTGCACCACAGTCCCCCAACTCCGATATGACCTGCGATGCGGTCACAACCTTGAGACGTAATCTAGCCCCTCCTTCCTATCGTGCAGGTTAACAGAGCCACTACAACGGTCGCTGTTATGGCCCGTAGTTAACCGAAGGTGAACTCGCGTGGAAACGGTATGGCAGGCAGCCGCAGAATCCGTATCTGTGGCGGTACCCGGAGTTAACGCGGATCGTTCAAGCACCGCATTGTGCGGCGAGGGTTACCAGGACCTTACCGGAAATACCCACCGCGGACCCTGCGGGAGCGCTGAATCCTGCCGGGCCGGCGAGTCTTTGTTAACCATGATCCGGCTATCAATGGGTTGGCCGGGCAAGCACCGGCCGGACCCGGTTGCAGCGAGGCTCGAACATCAACGTGCGGCAAATCCTGCTGAAGCTTGTTGGCCTGACAATTGCGCGCAAGATTACTGCGGTAGTGCTTGCGGCTGTGCTTGTGGCCGTGCTGACGGCAACCGGCTTCTACGTCTACCGGCAAACGACCCAGAACCTGACATCCCGGGAAGCAACGCTGACGGCGACCGCGCAGGTCTTTGCAGCCAGCGTGGCCCCTCACCTCAAGGCAAGGAACAGACAGGCCACGCTCAACTCGTTGCGCGCCATTGGCAAGCTCGATGCCATACCCTTCATTGCTGCAAGCCTGAACGATGGCCAGACCTTCGCCGCCCTGGGCAATGCCGTCATCGTCGAACAGGGGCAAGGCCTGGGAACAACGCCGGACAGCAAATCGGCGATGGGAATCATGGCCATGGTGTTCAACCCCACCATGTCCATCTCGGTCGAGGCAATCGAAGGCGGTGAGCGCGTCGGCTACGTATCGCTGCTGGCCGACATCTCGGACCTGCGCGCCCAGTTGCTTGAAGGCGTGATTGCATCGCTGTTCGCCGCACTGTTTGCCTGCCTGCTCGGTCTCGGCGTTTCGTCGGGTCTCAAGCGCAGCGTCACCTCGCCGCTGGCCAGCCTGATGCAGGTGATTGCCCGGGTGCGAGACGATCATGACTATTCGGTACGCGCGGAGCGGCTGAGCAATGACGAGATCGGCAAGCTTGTCGACGCCTTCAACTCCATGCTGGACCAGATCAATGCCCGCGACGTCGACCTGGCCCGGCACCGCGCAGGCCTTGAGCGCACTGTCGAGCAACGCACTTCCCAGCTGCGCATCGCCAAGGAGGCCGCCGAGGCGGCATCGGAAGCCAAATCCAGCTTCCTTGCCACCATGAGTCATGAAATCCGCACCCCCATGAACGGCATCATGGTGATGGCGGAGCTGCTCGCCGCCGGACGCCTTCCGGGCGGCATGCAGCGATATGCCGATGTGATCGTGAGTTCCGGCCATTCGCTGCTGACAATCATCAACGACCTGCTCGACCTCTCCAAGATCGAGGCCGGCAAGCTGCAGCTGGAAAGCGTTGCCGTCACGCCACGCACGGCGATCGACCACGTGCTGGCGCTGTTCTGGGAACGCGCCAATTCAGGCGGCGTTCAGCTGGTCTCCTATGTTGATCCCAAGGTGCCGCAAACCTTTACCTCGGATCCGGTGCGCCTCACCCAGATCCTCACCAACCTTGCCAACAATGCCATCAAGTTTACCGAACAAGGCTATGTCGGGATTGCCGCGCGCATGGTGAAGGCGCCGGTCGAAGGTGATCCGGACCAGATCGAGTTTACCGTGATCGATACCGGCATCGGCATCAGCGAGGACAAGCTTGCCACGATATTCGAGGCGTTTACGCAGGCCGACGCCAGCACGACCCGCAAGTACGGCGGCACCGGTCTTGGCCTGTCCATCGTCAAGCGCCTTGTCGATGCCATGGGCGGCACAATTGCCGCGCACAGCAGGCAGGGCCACGGCAGCCGGTTCGTCGTCACCCTTCCGTGTCCTGGCGCCAGCTCTCACGCTGCACCGCGTCTCGATGACTGCACGCTTGCCCCGGCACTTGTCTGTCTCGGCGACGAAAGCCTCGCGCGTGCCGTAACCAGCCAGTTCAAGGCCTTCGGCCTGAACATTGAAGCCCTGCCTGCCACCGGCATCACGCCCGGCGTGCTTGGCCGTTATAAGGTGATGTTTACCTCGGTACAGATCGCTCACGACATCTTCGACCTCAACGCGGCAAAGCTGCCCAGGCTGATCATCGTGCAGCCGATCGGCAATTCCGGCGCCCAGTCCATGCTGGCCAGCGGCCTCGCCCACGACATCCTGCCCTTGCCGCTTTCACAGGCTGACATGGAAGCCCTGGCAGGCAGCCTTGCCAGTGGCACCCTGCGCGGCCGCAAGGCGCTGGATGCAGCAAACAGGCAAGCCCTCGACCTGCCGGATCTCTCCCGCATCAAGGTTCTTGTGGCCGACGACAATGCCGTAAACCGGGAAGTCGTCTCGGAGGTGCTTCGCCAGTTGAAGGCCGGCTTCGACATGGTCGAAAACGGCGCAGAGGCCGTCAGGCTGTGGCGCAAGAACAGATATGACGTGGTACTCATGGATTGTTCCATGCCGGTCATGGACGGCATGAAGGCAACACGGCTCATCCGCGACGAAGAACAGGCAACGAAACGGTCGCGCACGCCGGTGATTGCCTTGACGGCCCACCTCGAGGGCGGAGGCACGGCCCATGCCTGGCGTGACGCGGGCATGGATCGCAAGATCACCAAGCCGTTCACCCTGCAACAGATTGCCAACGCCCTGCAGGAGCTGGGCAGCCCCGTGACATCGGCAGAAGCAGAACCGGCCGTCCGCCCCGATGAACCCGTCTCGCGGGATGATCGCGATGCCCTGAGCCTGCCGCAACTCGACGAAACGGTTCTGGCCGGTCTCACCAGCATCGGCGGCGACGACCCTGCCTTCCTTGCCCGCATGATCGACCTGTTCGAAACCAGTGCCGGCCCGGCAGTGGAGCGCATAGAGGCGGCAGCTTCGCAGGCCCAGAGCGTCGCCCTTGCCGACGCCGTGCACGCCTTGAAGTCCATGGCCTCCAACATGGGTGCAGCCCGCCTGGCTGCCATCTGCGCGGACATCGAACGCCGCGCCCGTGATGGCGAGGCCGTCGATATGGGACTTGCCTGCCGCCAGGTATCGGAAGAGCTGAACGCAGCGATAAGCGCCCTTCACAAGCGTTGCAATGCCGCCTGACGGCCGCGGCTGGCGCAGCTTGCAAATGCCGGCGAACTGGGCCATCCATCTGCCGGCCTGTAAGGCGACGTTTCGGAAAGAGCCTGTCCTTCATGTCCGCATCCACCGATCATCGCTACTGCGTTCATGGCCTGCTGGTGCAGGCCGCGTTCGCAGTACCGGAGCTGCTGCCGGTGACGGCGGATCATCCGGACCAGGTGCTCGATGTCGCGCCGGTCAGCCTCGTCATGTCCAGCCTGCCCGAAACCATCCCTCACCAGGCGGTGTCGAAGGACGGCTACCTGGTTTCGGATGACCAGGTCTTCATGTCCCTGACCAACGGCATCCGGTGCCTTGTGGAGGCGGGCGGCACCGTCACCGTCGATCCCGGGCGGGACGACAACGAGCCGGCGGCCCGCTTGTTCGCCCTGTCGGCCGGCATCGGCAGCCTGCTGCATCAGCGTGGGTACTTTCCGCTGCACTGCGCCGCCATCGACACGCCAGCCGGTTGCGTGGTGTTTGCCGGCAATGCCGGCGACGGCAAGTCGACGCTCGCGGCAAGCCTGTCGGGCGCCGGGTTCAAGTTGTTCACCGACGACCGGTTGACGCTGCACCGCACCAGCCAGTCGGACTACACCGCCACCGCGTCGATGCCGGTACTTCACCTGTTCGAGGAGGGCGCTGGCCTTGCCGGCCTCGACGGCAGCGAACTGGCCATCGACAGCTACCGGTTCGGCAAGCACATTCATCTTGTGCCGGGCCGATACGCAGCAAGGCCGCGGCCGGTTGCAGGGCTTTACTTCACCGACTGGCATGATGACGCATCAGCCGCCCCGGCAGTCGGCCCGATGGGCAGCATCGATGCCATGATGCGGCTCCGGCGCGACATCTCGCTTGCCCACCTCGTCGAGCTGCTCGGCCACGAGAAACGCTTCCTGCCCTGGGCCGCGGGGCTGTGCAGGTCCGTACCCGTGTTCAGCCTGCGCCGGCCGAAGGACATGGCCCGGCACCGCGAAAGCCTGGACTTGATTATCCGCCACGTTCGGGAGAACTTCTTCGCATGAGCGCCGCCGCCATCAATGCCGCCACCGTGCTGAGCCGGTCAGCCGAACTGCCACAGGCAGAACTCGGACCCGACGACACCGTTCTGCTGGATGCCGACCACGGCGTCTATTACGGCCTCGAGGGACCGGCCCGCGCGATCTGGGACATGCTGGCGAGCGACCTCACCTTCGGCCAGGTCTGCGACCGGCTGATCGAGATGTACGATGTCGATGCCGAGACCTGCAGGCGCGACACCCTGGCCTTCGTGGAGCAGCTTGTCGAGAACGGTCTTGTCACCGCGCGCTGAACCGGCCGTGCGCAAGCTAATGCGCCTGAGCGCGCGCGAACTGGCAGCCATTGCCACGGCCTGCCGGCTGCTGGCGCAGGCGCGGATCGACCTGGCCCGCCAGCCTGTCCGCCTTGTGCTGGAGGACCTCGCCTCCCCACCTTCGCAGCTGCCTGTTTGCGGGCATCAGGCGAAGCTGGTCAGTTGGGCAATTGCCGCCGCCGCCGTGCGTGTTCCATGGCGGGCGGATTGCCTGATCCGCGCCATGGCTGCAGCCAGATGGCTGCGCCGCGAGGGAGCGGGATGGAAACTTTCCATCGGCGTACGGCGCGAGCCCGACGGCCGGCTTGGCGCTCACGCCTGGCTGGAAAGCGGCAGCGTCGTCGTGACCGGCAACTTGCCGGACCTCGACTCGTTCCGGCCCATGCCGCTGGAAGAGTTTGGCAAGCTCGACCTGCCGCTGGACTGAGCCGCTGGCACTCGCCGCAAGGCGCCGCGTGCGAAAATTCAACACCCGGTTAACGGTATATTAACCATACTCGCTCAACTCTGGGCTGAGGAACGCGAACCGATTCAAGCACACGCTTGACCCCGGTCGAAAGGCTTCAGGAGAGCTGAAATGCAGGCGGCGCTGGTGACCCCAAAGATCGAAACCCCCGGCGGAGCAACCAGGAAGACCTGGCTCGCGCCTCAGCTGCGGGTCGAGAGCATTGCAGCGATCACGCGGGGCGGATTTGGCACAGGCGTGGACAATTGCAGCCAGACCGACGATGGTCTGCAATGCAATTAGACTTCCATAGACACGATCATTTCCACTCAGTCAGATAAGAAAGTCATCCTGGTGGAGTTGGTTGACATCAGTCATTCCATAGAAGCCAACACTGTCGTCAGCATCGAGCTGCACGATCACGTAGTTGCCCGACACAAACGCGGCGGCCTGGACTTGCGCGAAGTCGCTGAAGCCAAACGCGGTGATATCCACCACGTCTTCTGACCCGGCTCCGGCCTGGAAGCCGAAGATGCGGTCATAGCCGTAACCGTCAGCCATGACAAAGGTGTCATTTCCATTGCCGCCCTGCAGCTTGTCATTGCCAGCGCGTCCGTCGAGAACATCATCTCCCGCTCCACCAATGAGGACGTTGTTGCTGGCATCGCCGAACAATTGGTCATCGAAGGCTGAGCCCCAAAGGCCTTCGATGTTGATGTAAACATCGCCAGCTGCATCGCCGGCATTGGCGGCGGTGTTGGCAAGGTCTGCCGTGATGCCGGTGGCAGAACTGATATAGGCTGCCGCATCTTCCCCATTCCCGCCATCCAACGTGTCAGCACCAGCGCCGCCGTCGAGCAAGTCTTCACCATCCCCGCCATACAGGGCGTCGTCACCGTCATGGCCGAACAGCCGGTCCGAGCCCGCCCCGCCGGACATCACGTCGGCGGCGTTGGTGCCGGCGGCAAAGTCCCGCCCGGTTGAGCCGGCTTGCGTATCGCCAGCCTGCAACTGCAGGTCGATGGTGTAGCTGTAGTCGAAGAGGCCGCCATTGCCGTCATCGACGCGGATGATGACCGACTTGGTGGTCACCGCGCCTTCTGCAAGCGTGTTGCCGGCCCTGACAACCAGCTGACCGTTGACGATTTCCAGGTCGGGGTCCACGACCGGTGCACCAGTGCCGTCGACGATGGTGAAGGTATGGGTGTCGTTGACGTCGGCATCGCTGACCACGAAGCTGTCGATCAGCACCGAGCCCGTCACCACGTCCGTGTGGCTCCACAGACCGCACGAGACAAGGCCATTGTAATAGGTCTCGACGGTGCTTTGGGCGACCGCGACAGGCGCTTCATTCGCCCCGTTAACGGTTATGGTTACCGTAGCGGTGTCGCTACCGCCATTGCCGTCCGCAACCGTATAGGAGAAGGTTTCGATGGCCGTCTCCCCGGCGCCCAGCGCAATGTACCCGGCATCGGCGGTATCGAGCGTGTAGTCGTAGCTGCCATCGGGATTGATGACGATGCTGCCATACTGGCCCGCAACCGCTGCGCCAACATTGACTCCGGCACCTTCGACCTCGGTAACGGTCAGCGTTTCCGGCGTCTGCCAGGTCAGGTCCGAGATGCCCATGAACTGTCCCGAACCGTTCGTGACGGCCACATCGGGACCATAGCCATAATCGATGCTGACCGAATCGACCGGTCCGTCAAAATGGACATAGAAGTTTGCGTTGGCATCGCCAGCAAAAGCTGAACCGTTGCCGTAGTATGTACCGCCCGTTGCATCAACAATACCGTTGGCCGCGATCACGGTGAACGTGACAGGGACGCCGCCATTGCTGCCGGTGATGGTCACCTGGTCCTGCCAGTTCTTCGTCACCAGCTGGCTGCTGTCGAAGTCGAGCAGCGTGAACCCGAGATTGTCCACCGGCTGGCTGAACCCGAAGCTCAGTACCGCCGACGTCTGCGTGGTGAGATTGGTGGCATCCACATGCAGGTTCAGGTAGCCGGCATGGGCGCCCTGGGTGCCAGCCTCGACAGTCCCGAACTGGTCGCCCGAGATCGCCGTCGGATCGCTCGTGCTGACGGTGACATCGACCCCGCCCACGGTAAACGGCGTTCCGTCGGCAACAAACTGCTCATCAGCGAACAGGTCTTCCCAGACCAGCTGGGTGAGGTTCGCCTTGGCCGAGTCGGAGCCAGCCCCGTCATCATCGCCGAGGACATTGCCGGAGGCGACCGCTGATATGGCCGTCACTGCGTTGGTGTTGACTGTTGCGACAACGTTGCCGGCATCAGTGCCGTCAATCGTGACGGAAAGCACCCCGTGACTGGTTCCGCCATTGCCATCCGAGATCGTGTAATCCACAAAGTCGACGATGCTCTGGCTGGCCCGCAAGGCCGCCACGGCGGGATCGGTCTCATCGGCCGTATAAGTGTAGCTGCCGTCCGGATTGATGACGAAGGTGCCATAGGCGGAAACAAAGCTGGTCGCACCGGAAACCGCGTAGCCGGCAATCTCGGTGACGGTGAGCACATCGCCATCCGGATCGCTGTCAGGGGTACCGCCGGTGATCACATTGCCCGCCGCAGCCGCTCCGCCAACGGTAACCGCTGCGGCATCGTCTGTTGCCACCGGCCCGTCATTGGCGCCGTTAACGGTTATGGTAACCGTGGCGGTGTCGCTACCGCCATTGCCGTCGGACACGGTGTAGGTGAAGCTGTCGGTCGCCGTCTCGCCCACGCCGAGGCTCTCGAACGCGCCGTTCGGGTCATAGTCGTAGTTGCCGTCGCTGTTCAGCGTCAGCAGGGCGCCGGAGGCCAGGGTGATCTGGCTGCCCACATTGCCGGACACGCCATTGACCTCGATCACGCTCAGCGTGTCGCCGTCGGCGTCGGTGTCGTTGCCGATGACATTGCCGGAGGTGGCAACCGCATCGTCCTCGCCAACGCTCAGCGTGTCGGCCACGCCAACCGGCCCGTCATTGGCGCCGTTAACGGTTATGGTAACCGTGGCGGTGTCGCTACCGCCATTGCCGTCGGACACGGTGTAGGTGAAGCTGTCGGTCGCCGTCTCGCCCGCGCCGAGGCTCTCGAACGCGCCGTTCGGATCGTACGAGTAGAAGCCGTCGGCCTGCACCGTCAGCGAGGCGCCTGACGGCAGCAAGAACTGCGAGCCGACGTTGCCCGTCGAACCATTCACATGCGTAACGGACAGTACATCGCCGTCGGCGTCACTATCCGGGGTCCCGTCTGTCAGCAGGTTGAAGACGCCAGGAAAGCCGCCGTCTTCGCTGACGCTCCGCACATCGTCGCTGGCCACCGGTACGTCGTTGATCGGGTTGATGACGATGTCCACAGACGCCGCCACCGGAGCAATGCCGTCGCTCACCGTGTAGGTGAAGTCGCCCGGATCGTCGGTACCATTGTAATCGGCCGGCGCATCGTACTGCAGGCCCGCGAGCTGGGCCGGGGTCAGCGTCTGGCCATTGGTCACCGGCGTGCCGTCGGCCAGGGTCACGGTGCCCAGCACCGGCAGGCCAGTCACGGTGATTGTCAGCGGATCGCCATTCGGGTCACCAGCGGAAAGACCAAGCGACGTGTTCGACGACTCTTCATCAACCGTCAGCGTGCCAGAGACGGCAGTCGGCCACTCGTTGACGTTGTTGATGCTGATGGTCGAGGTGGTCAAGTTCGAATCGAGCCCGCCATCGTTCACCGAAATCTCGATGACACGGTTAGCGAAGACGTTCGAGTAGGTCGAGAACCGGATCTGCTCAAGCGCCTGTTCATACTGGGCAATCGTTGCCGAACCGGTAAGCGTGAGCACACCGGTTGCCGGGTTGAAGGCAGATGCCGTAATGCCGCCGGGAAGCGCGCCCGCGATGCTCAGCAAGTCACCGGGCTGGACGTTGGTCAGGGTGACCGTGGCCGACTCCATGTTGGTGTCGTTCGGGTCCTGGATATCGACATCCGGGCTGGTAATGGCAACGAGGGTGTTGTCGTTGTCCACTGCAGCCGCATGGTTCAACAGGATCGGCGCCGTGGTGGTGATGCTGACATTGTCGATGAAGATGTCGTCGCCACTGTTCTCGACGCCGCCGGACGTCTGGAAACGCAACGCAAAATCCGGCGAAATGTAAGCGCTGATATCGGCAGTGAACGTCTGGTAGGTGGTGTCGCTGCCCTGGCTAATCCGGCCGATTTCAAAGAAATTGACGCCGTCGCTCGAAGCCAGCACCGACAGGTATTCGGAAGTGTCGTCATAGCCGGAGCGAAGATACTCGAAGCTCAACGCCGCGCCCGTCGCGCCTGAAAGGTCTGCCGAGCGGGTTACCTGGGCGCCATCGTCTCGCAGGCGCAGCGAATTGTCGCCACCGTTTGCGACCACAGCCACGTCATTTGCAACTGCCCCGCCGCCCGTTGCGGTAGAGGTGACCCATTGCGACGTCCAGTCGGTGCCGCCCGACGGATAACCGCCCTCGAAATTGTCCGCCGGAGCAGACGGCACAAGGTTGTCGGCAAGATCCAGGTCCAGGCTTGGCGCGAGTCCGGCGCCATTAACGACTATGGTTACCGTGGCGGTATCGGTGTTCCCGTTGGCATCCGCAATGGTGTAGCTGAAGCTGTCGGTTGCCGAAGTGCCCAGCAGCAGGTTGTCGAACGCCCCGTTGGGATCGTAGCTGTAGGTGCCGTTGGCATCGAGCGTCACCAGCGCGCCTGATGAAAGCGTGATCTGGCTGCCGACATCGCCCGCACTGCCGTTGACCTCGGCTACGGTTATCGCCTGGCCTTCGGGGTCATAGTCCGGCGTGCCGCCTGTCAGCACGTTGCCGGTCGCAGGAGCACCGGCATCGGCATCGACAGAGGCCTGGTCAGCGATGGCCACCGGGTTGTCATCGTTGCCGTTGATGGTGATCACGATGTCATGCGTTGTGCCGTCGATGGACGTCACGGTGATGGTATCGGTCAGGGTTTCGCCGGTGGTCAGCGCATTGACGGCAGGCAGCGAGTTGCTGACCGAGTAGGTCCAGCCGCCGAACGGGTTGATCGTCACCGCGCCATAGGTGCCGCCATAGGTTCCCTCGACGAAGCGGGCCTCGCCGGCATCCGGGTCGGTGATGGTCAGCGAACCGCTGGTGGTCAGGTTGAACGGTGCGGAATCCTCGGTTACCGAACCGGTGTCCGTGCCACCGATTACGGCATCCGGCGTTTCCACGTGAACGATGGCTTCGCCTACGTTGGAGTTGGTCGTGCCATCATTGACAGTGATGTCGAACTGCCGGTCACCGGTTGTCGGTGTACCTGCGTTGTTATCGTACGTTACCGAGGCAATCAGCGCTTCCCAGGCTGCCTGGGGTGCTGAACCCCCGCCCTGCACGGTGATGGTGAATACATCAGGCGTGCCAGTCTGGTTGTAGGTTACCGAGAAATTGGTGCCACCTGCGCTGACAATCGTGCCGGCAACATTCGTGCCAAGCGGGAAATTGACGCCGCCTATCGACAGGATTTCGGAGTTGCCGTTCGCAATCCCGGTACCCTTGATCGACATCGAGACAAGATTGGGCGAATTCAGGTCGTCGATGGCGACGTCGCTGTCGGAGATGTGAACGGGGGTGCCGGTCGAGGGGTCGAAGTAGGCGTCAAAGCCGAAATTGTCGAAACCGCCGCCGGAATTGTCCGGGTCAAGGTTGAGCTTCGGGGCGCCATTGGTATACATGGCGACCATGCCGACCGCCGTCTCGCCGGACGGATCCGTCACCTCGTAGGTGAACGTGTCGTGATTGATCAGGTTTCCGTTCGGATTGACCGTCAGTGTATTGTTGGCATTGAGGGTGACAATTGCTCCGTTGGGCAACGTGACCGATCCGCCCGGTGCGACGTTCACGCCGTTGATCTTGGTGATCGACAACTGGCTGACGTCGTAGGTATCGCTGAAATCGTTGGCCAGCGGGTTGATCGTCACCGAGGCGTTCGGCGTGGTGAACACCTCGTCCTCGAACGCCGCCAGAACGCTCTGGAAACTGTCGGCCTTGACCACCAGCCAGGAGTCATAGACGGCGTCTCCGGTGTCGGCGATGCCGATCTTGATGTCGGTCGCGACCCCGATCTCGAGGTTGATGTTGACCGACAGCGTAATGGTATAGCCGTCCATCTGCGTCGGTTGCGTGGTGCGGCTGACATAGAGTGAGCGGTTGGCCGATTCGAACACGCCATCGGTTGGGTCATGCGTCGAATTCGGATCGTTCGCATCGTTGCCCAGCGTCGGGTTTATGGTACCCGCAGAGTTGATCGTATCGATACCGATCTGCTGGCCATCCGTCGTCAGGGCATAGTTAACGCCATTGATCCAGATGCCGATCGAGTCGTTGAAGCCGCCGTAGACGTATTCGTTGTATTCATCAGACCCGAAAATGAACTGGATCGTCAGGATGCCGGTCGTGGATGTGATGTTCGCTTCGAGGAATGAGGCGTCAAACGTCGAGATACCATCTTCGAGGGCATTGAAATCGGGATCATTGTCGGTTGCGCCTGCAGCCGTGATGTCTGTGCCAAAGCCAGGAGCTTGCGTGGTTCCGACAATGCCGTTGGCATTGCCGGTCGAGAAGATCACGCCGGAATCGAAGCCGAGAAACGCCGAGCCAGCGCCATCGAGCGCGCCTGAGAACGTCGCAGCCTGGCTGGCCGCGCCGGTATAGGTCGCCGAGTTCACCGTGACGCCTGCGCCGAAGATCGTGTTGGCAAGCGTCATTGCCTGGTTCGACGGCGGCACCACGATCTCGCTCTGGATCAGTTCCAGCAGACCGTCATAGTTGCTTGCCGAGATCTCACTGGCCTGCACTTCGCCGGTCGAAACTTCCAGCACCCAGTCGCCGCCAAGCAGAGCACTGCCGGTCGGATCGCTCGATGCAGCCACGTCCGCGCCGGTTGCCGCAGCAAGGGCGGAGGCGGCGGCCACGCCTTGTTCGCCAGCGGCAAAATCGCAGCCATAGATCAGCAGGTCGGCCGTTTCAGCCAGCGCCTCGCCTATGTCAGCCAGGCTCGAGGCATATGCACCCTCGATAGTGTCCTGGTTGACCGTGGAGGTACCGAGATGGAACTCGCCTTCCGCACCGTGCGAGATGATGTGAATGGCCGAAACGCCGCTCTGCCCTTCGAGCACGGACACCATGAACTCGATGCCGTCCACGCGCGGGTCGACAATGTGGATCTGGAACGATGGGTCGATGGAGTCGAGAATGGTGTTGATGTCAGGAAGGCCACCATCAATGAACACAACCTGCGTACCGCTCACGGGCTCAACCACTGCGGTGCCTGACGCATCCACGGGAACAGTGATGGCGCTGGCCGGAATGGCTGATTGCATGGCAACTTGCATGGCAGCGGTGCTGGCGGAGGCAGTATCCGGCTCCATAGCTGCACCGGCATGTGCCCCGGCAACCACGGTGCCGGTGATCTCGAGACGGCTCCAACCCGCATTATCAGAGTGTTTACCCAAAGCAATGATTTCACCGGAAGAAGCGTCGAAAGTCAGCGCCTGACCTGCTTCCACACTGGTTGGGAGAGTGATTGCAACGGTCCGGGGTCCCTCATCGCCGATGGCAGGCAATGTGAACTCGACGGTCTCGCCAGGGTTCAGGTCCCGATCTGCCGAAAACGCAAAAACGCCATTGTTTTCAACAGCATTGGCCAAGTGGAACAGGTCCACGTTCAGGTGGTTACGCATACTTACTCTCCCACGCCGCCGAGTCTGCAAAGGCGACGTAACGGCCTCATAACAACCTGAAGGTGTTAAAGATGATTCAAAGATCAGCTGTCGGAAGGCAGGAGCTGGCCTTCGACAACCTCAAGGCGGTGTTGGCACCAGCCCAGATTGTCCAGCTTGTGTGCAACGATCAGCATCGTGCATCCGGGCAGCAATGACTTCAGGTTGGCCGTCACCTTTTCCTCGTCACGCGGGTTGAGCGCGCTGGTCGCTTCGTCAAGCAAAAGCAACTTCGGCCTCTGGACCAGCGCGCGCGCCAGGGCAATGCGCTGGCGCTGGCCACGCGACAGCCGCTGACCCCGGTCGCCAAGCTGTTCATCGAGCTGCGCGGGCAACCGTTTGACAAAATCACCGGCGCCTGCTTGTTCAAGCGCCTGCCAGACAAGGTCATCAGCAACGCCGTTCACGGCAAACCGGGTGACGTTGTCCCGCACGGTGCCATTGCTGAGCTGGGCGTCCTGGACCACGTAAGCCACCTGTGCGCACCACGCGGCGCGATTTTCATCATCGAGCGCAACCCCGTCGACCAGAACCTGTCCTTCGCCAGGCGTCAGCAGTCCGGACACAAGGTCCAGCAAGGTGGTCTTGCCTGCTCCCGACAACCCGGCCACGACGGTGGCGCGGCCCTCACGGATAGTGATGTTGATCTTGTCCAGCACGGGATCAGTCGTGCCCGGATAGGCAAACGAGACATCCCGCAATTCAATTTCACGGTTGAAGGCCGGCGCGGTCGCCTTGCCATCAGCTGCATTGTCGCGGTGCTGCAACATGGTGTCGGTCAGTCCCGACAGCCGTTGCCACGCCGGCAATACGTACAGCATTTCGCGCAACGATGCCTGCAGGCTCCGCACTGCCGGGAACAGCCGGATGAAGATCAGCGCGACGGCAACGGGACCAGCCTGCAGCGTTGTCTGGTACTGCGTGGCAAGGTAGACCAGACCGATCAGCAGGAACGCCCCCGCAACCTCGTGAAACAGCCCGATGGACGAAGCGGCGCGGGCCCTGGACAGGCCGGTATCGCGATACTTGCCTGCCATCTCCTCGAAAATCTGCTGGCGATCCTGACCGGCATTGGCGACCTTCGCTGCCTTGAGGTCGTCCAGCTCACGCGCGAAGGCCGCGAACAAGTCCTCCAACTGCCCGGCGTGGCGCCGGGACAGCTGCAGCAGCTTCATGTCGAACGCCAGAACCGGGATTGCCACAAGCAGCGCAAGACCGGACACGATCAATGTCAGCCGGGGCTCGATCGCCGCCGCGACCAGCAGGCTGACCATGGCGATGGTAAACGCCGACACCATTCTGGCCAGCACGATGATGCCGTATCCCGACTGCTCGGCGTGAACGCTCAGCGAATGGTTGATCCGGGAGGCATCCTGGAGCGCAAGATGCGGCCAGGCCGCATCAAGCGATGCGCGATGGGCCCGAACGCGAATGTGGTACAGGAACTCGCCTTGCAGGCGCGCCGATACCTGCTGCTGCACGAAACCGATGGCCGAGCGTATCAGCATGACCAGCAGGAAAAGCACCAGCACGCCGGTGAGAGTGAGACTGGAAAGCCAGTCGACGGCAGCTGCCGGCAGATAACTGCTGCCAGCCTGCACAGCTTCTCCATTGACGCGGGCACCGCCAAAACCGAGCAGCGCCAGCAACGGCAGGATGAGCACGAGGCCGAACCCCTCGCTGAGCGACCTCAGCAGCATCAACCCTGCGGCCAGCAGCGTCTGACCCGGCTTGAACCGCCAGACCGCTGCCAGGTAGCTGGCAAGCACTTTCAGCATTGCCTCGTTCAAACCCAGCCTCGCAGCCGGTAAACAGCCAGCCCTATCCACTCCTTCAGGCACAGTGTGCTTGTCATCAGCGCATCGGCGGATGGCAGGTAGCCAAACGGAAAGCCGGAGCTGATCGAGGAGGACAAGGTATCTATGGAGACCGGCGTGAACCTTATGCCTGCCCGCCTAAATACAGCCGCAGCCCGCGGCATATGCCAGGCCGAGGTAACCAGCAGCGCCGTTTCAAGGTCGTTGTCCGCCATCAGTTTCGCCGTCAGAACGCCGTTTTCGTAGGTGTTGCGCGAGTTGCCTTCCTGCAGGATCGCTGCTTCGCCGACGCCAAGCTGGCCCAGCAGTTGCGCTGTGTACTCGGCCTCCGGATCCCGGTCGGGATCGGGAAACAACTGGCCGCCGCTGGCGATGATGCGCGGGGCCAGCCCGGCCTTGAACAATCTCGCCGCATGAATGACCCGGTCAACGCTTTCCTGCATGTCGGGATTGGGGTTCAGCGGCGTCGGCGCATTGATCGACCCGCCAAGCACCACGATGACGTCAGCCGGGACCAGGTTCTGCACCGGCACCACCGGATACTGCCGCTCCAGAGACGATGCCAGCAACGCCGCCACCACCGGCGTCGCGGCGAGCCACATGTAAAGCGTTCCACAGACCAGCACGGTCAATCCGGTGCGCTTCCAGCCCCATGCAAGAAACAGCAGGCACGCCAGCACTGACAGCACCGCGAAGCCGGCTGGATAGGCGAAAACCGGGACGATCTTGTCGAGCAGGATGGACATGGCGGCGTCAGTTTGGCTGTTGGCTGCGCGATTTGTCGAGCGGCTTTTGGATTGCCCCGGCGCAGCAGGTAAAGCCCGTTCCGGCGGTGCACGCAAAACGAGTTCAACTGAGTTCAATTTCAATTCTTCCGTAAAGACTCTCTTAGGTCCTCGCGCTGTAGTTTTACGCTCTGCTGCATTTGCGCGTCTGCGTGGATGAAGCAGTGCGTTGCCCAGTGGAGAGATGGGACAGTGAGTATGTATTGCGTAATCAGGCTGGCCGTTCAGGCTGGCGTTGCCCGGGTGCGTTGAGATGAGCACCATTACCGGCGACGCCAATGACAACATCCTCGACGGCACCACCTCCGATGACATCATCGATGGGCTGGGTGGCAATGACACCATCAACGGTGGCGATGGCAACGACACCATTTCGGGTGGAGACGGCAACGATTTCATAGATGGCGGCGCAGGCAGCGACACCATCAATGCCGGCGACGGCGACGACATCGTTGTCTATGACGCAGCCGACGACCTCGCCAACATCGACGGTGGCAACGGCACCGACATGATCCTGTTCACCAATGGTGACTGGTTCGAATTCGACATTACCGCGCACGGCTTTGAACTGATTGGCGAGCGCTACATGGACGGGACCGACGAGGTCACCGACGTGTACGACGCAAACCTGTTCCTGCAGGAAGAACGCCGCCTGCACGCCGACGGCTATTACACGCTCACCACATTCGACTACTACGATCTGGAAACGTGGTCGGAATGGAT
Organism: uncultured Alphaproteobacteria bacterium; assembly: GCA_963700935.1. Classification (GTDB taxonomy): domain Bacteria; phylum Pseudomonadota; class Alphaproteobacteria; order Rhizobiales; family Aestuariivirgaceae; genus Anderseniella. The sequence goes on from CAVOZK010000013.1 coordinate 52,170, forward strand.
TCGCGAATACGACGATCAGGGCAACCTGATCAACGAGACCTTCGTTGCCGACGAGGGCACCGGCGGCGGCAACACCGCGCCTGAAGTCTTTGCCGGCGTTACCGAAGACCTCGTTCTGGTGGTGAGTGGCAACCTGTTCACCGACTACACCGGCCCCAACCCGGTCCTGACCAGCTTCGCTGGACAATCGCTTCCACCAACCGGCACCATCACCATCAACGGCCTCTACGGCACGCTGGAGATCGATGCAGCCGGAAACTACACCTACACCCTGAACAACCCGTCGGTTCAGTATTTCACCACCGACGACCGGATTCCCGACGCGTTCGCATTCGAATTCGACGACGACAACGGGTCCTACTTCACCGACCTGCTGGTCGAGATCACCGGCAACAATGACGCGCCCATCGCCACCGACAATACGGCCATGGTGCAGAAGGACACCGTCTTAGTCGACAGCGGCAACTTGCTGACCGACGACGACGGCTTCGGCGTCGATAACGATGTCGAAAGCCAACCCATCGGCATCATCGAGGTGAACGGCGTCGCCGTTGCGCCAACGGGCAATACGGTCATCACCGGCACCTACGGCACGCTGACCATCGACGGCGCCACCGGCGCCTATACATACACGCTCGACAACAACAACATCGCGGTACAGGCACTGGACCTGAACGAGACCATCATCGACTCGTTCATCTACACCATCACCGATGCGGCGGCCAATGACACCGCCACCCTCGATGTAACCGTACTCGGCACCGCCAGCGGTCCGCAGACGGTCCCGGATTCCGCCCTGACCCATGAAGACGACACGACCGGCATAACCGGCAACGTGCTGGTCAACGACGCCGGCATCGGCCTGTTCGTTTCGGATGTCAACGGTGTCGCCGTGGCAGCAGTCGGCGAAACCATGATCGCAGGCACTCATGGCGCCTTGACCTTCGATGCGGCCGGCAACTTCTCCTACCTGGTCAACACTGCATCAGCCACCATACAGGCGCTCAAGGCTGGCCAGACGCTCAGCGAGACATTCACCTACACCGCCGAAAACAGCTTCGGCACGGAAATCGCCAACCTGACCATCTCCATCAACGGCGCCAACGACGTTGCCGTGGTCGGCGGCGACGATACGGCGGAAGTGACGGAAGATGGCGGCAATCCGCCGTTCGACATCGGCGTTCTCACGGTGAATGACGCCGATGCCGGGGAGTCCTCGTTTGTCGGCGGCACCTACAATGGCACCTTCGGCACCGTGCAGCTGACGGCGCAGGGCAGCTATACATACACCCTGAACAACGTCCATCCGCAGGTGCAGGCGCTGCCCCAGGGCGCAACGCTGAATGACACCGTCACCGTGCAGACGCTTGACGGTACCACCCATGACATCTCGGTCGTCATTACCGGCACCAACGACGCCGCAGTGATTGGCGGGGTCAACACTGCCTCGCTGACGGAAGAAGCAGATCCGCTGACACTGAGCGCCAGCGGTGCGCTGACCATCACCGACGTGGACACCGGGCAGGCGCTGTTCACTGCCGCAACCCACGCTGGCAGCTATGGCTCTCTAACCATCGATGCCGCCGGCAACTGGACCTATTCGGCCAGCAACACCCAGACCGCCATTCAGCAGCTGGGCGCGGGCGATACCATAACCGACATCATCACCATTACCTCGGTTGACGGCACGCCGCGCAACATCGTCATCACCATCAACGGCACCAACGATGCCGCCATCATTGGTGGCGTCGATACCGGCAGCGTAACCGAAGAAGACGACCCGGTCATGCTGACAGCATCCGGCCTTCTGACAATCTCCGACGTCGACTTCGGCGAAGCGATGTTCACGGCGCAGACCGTTGCCGGTACCTACGGCTCCATCACCATCGACTCCGCCGGCAACTGGACCTATTCGGCCAGCAACGCCCAGACCACCATCCAGCAGCTGGGCGAAGGTGTCACCCTCACCGACACCATCACCGTTTCGGCCATCGACGGCACAACCCATGACGTGACCGTCACCATCAACGGCACCAACGACGCCGCAGTAATCACCGGAGACAATCAGGCCAGCGTTACCGAAGACGCCGGCAGCCCGGACATCACCGATTCCGGCGTGCTCTTCGTGTCCGACGTCGACACCGGCGAGGCCGTGTTCACCGCCGGCACCAGCACCGGCACCTATGGCTCGGTGACCATCGACGCGGCTGGCAACTGGACCTACGCGGCCGACACCAGCCAGGCCGCGATTCAGGCACTCGGCATCGGCGCAACGCTGACCGACACGGTCACCGTCACCAGCATCGACGGCACGGCGCACCAGATCGACGTGGTCATCAATGGCGCCAACGATGCGGCCGTGATCGCCGGTACCGACACCGGGAACGTCACCGAAGACGGCGGCGCGGCACAGACGGCCAGCGGCGCCCTGACCATCAGCGACGTCGATACCGGCGAGGCAATGTTTACCGCCGCCACCACCGCCGGCGCATACGGCTCGATCACCATCGATGCGGCCGGCAACTGGACCTACGCCCTCGACAATGCCAACCCTGCGGTTCAGGCCCTGTCCGCCGGTGCAACGATGAACGATGTCGTCACTGTGTCGGCCATCGACGGCACCACGCACGACATCACCATCACCATCACCGGCACCAACGACGCTTCGGTGATTGGCGGGGACACCCAGCCAAACGTGCTCGAGGACGACACCGAGCCGGTTGTGATTCCGACCGATCCCAATCTGCCGGCCCCGCCGCCGAACGTCGACATCACCGACAGCGGCACACTTACCGTTACAGACATCGACAGTGGCGAGGCAAGTTTCGTCGCCGGCACCATCGCCGGCGTCTATGGCTCGCTCACCATCGATGCGGCAGGCAACTGGACCTACACCGCCAACACGACCCAGCTCGTCATCCAGCAGCTGGGTACCGGCGAGACGCTGACCGATACGATTACCATTTCGACGGCAGACGGCACCACGCACCAGATCGGCGCGGTCATCACCGGCGTCAACGATGCCCCCGTCGGCGTCTATGATCCCACCGGCGAAGTCAGCAATACCGTAGACACGCTGATCCTGATCTCAAACCTGCTTGCCAACGATACCGACGTCGAAGGTGACAGCTTCACGCTGACTGGAATCGAGGGCCAGGCCATATCTCCCGGCGGTCAGGTCAGCGTAAGCCACGGCACCATTACCATGTCGCTGGACGGCACCACGCTGATCTTCTCGCCCGAGATCGGTTATGTCGGCCCGACCAGCTTCACCTACACGGTGAGCGATGGCGAGACAGCCGGCACCGGCACGGTCGCCCTGCAGCTCTCCGCCCAGGCCATCGACGACGACCTGATCATCGCTGAAGATGGCTCGGGCACCATCGATGTGCTGCAGAATGACGGCATCGTGCCGGAAACGGTGACGGCGTTCGTCATCACCTCCGGGCCTGCCAATGGTACGGTCGTCATCAACCCGGACAATACCGTCACCTACACCCCGGATGCCGACTACAACGGGCCGGACCAGTTCACCTATGAGTTCACCGGCATGCAGCAGGGGCTGCAATTCCAGTTCTTCGACACGGTGCCGAACAACAACAGCGTGTTTAACATTCCCGGCGGCGGCGAAGACGCGACCGGTACCATCCAGAATTTCAACGTTCGCGCCTTGGCCCTGCAGTACCAGGGCAATCACGATACCTACGCTGTGCGCTATGAAGGCAATCTCTATGTTTCCACGGCAGGCACCTATACGTTCCGTGTCGGCTCGGACGATGGTAGCGCCCTGCGCATCAACGGCAGCACGGTGGTCAACAACGACGGCCTTCATTCCTTCCAGGTGCGCAGCGGCAGCGTCTTCCTGACAGCCGGCTATCACGATCTCGAGATCCTCTATTTCGAACGCACCGGCGAAGACAGCCTGACCGTCACCATCGAGGGTCCTGATACTGCTGGCCTGCAGACCGGACTGTTCGCCTCGGGCATGGTGGGTCACTCCATGCGCACCGATACGGCCACGGTGGACGTGACAGTCACCCCGGTTGCCGACGCGGCAGTGATCGGCGGCACGGATACCGGCAGCATTACCGAGGACAGCGGCGCTTCTACGCTGGTAACGAGCGGCGTACTGACCATCAGCGACGTCGACAGCCCGTCGCAGGAAGCCTTCGTCGCCGGCATAACCGGCGGTTCCTATGGCAACCTGACAATCGATGCACTTGGCAACTGGACCTACGAGGCGCTCAACGATCACCCGGCAATCAACGCCCTGGTGAGTGGCGAGACCCTGACCGATACAATCACGGTTTCGTCGCTCGATACCACCACCCACCAGATAACCATAACCATCAACGGTGCGGACGATGCCGCCATCATTGGCGGCGCAGACACCGGCGCGGTCCAGGAAGACGGCGGCGCGAACCAGGTTGCCACCGGCGCCCTTACCGTCACTGATCCCGATGCAGGTCAGGCAGCCTTCACTGCCGAAAACATCGCCACGGCCTATGGCATCCTTGCCATCGACGCCGCCGGCAACTGGACGTACACGCTGGACAATGCCGCGCCGGCCATTCAGGCGCTGCCCGGCGGCACCACGGTTGAGGACCAGGTTACCATTACCTCGGCCGACGGCACCACCCATGTCATCACGCTCACCATCACCGGGACCAACGATGCAGCGGTCATCTCCGGTACCGACACGGCGAGCGTTACCGAGGATGCAGAGCCTGCAACCCTGACTGCTTCCGGATCGCTGTCCGTGAGCGACGTGGACACCGGCGAGGCAGCCTTTACCCCCGCAGTGGTGAACGGTGCATACGGCGAGCTGACCATCGATGCCGCCGGCAACTGGAGCTATGCCGCCGACAACACGCAAGGTCCCATCCAGCAGCTGGCCGACGGCGCCACGCTGAGCGACGTGATCACCATCGCCGCTGTCGACGGCACTACGCACGACATCACCATCACCATCAATGGCGTGAACGATGCGACCGTCGCAATGGACGAGGCGGTCATTGCCATCCCGGGCCAGCCGGTCAACATCAACGTGCTTGCCAATGACAGCGATGCCGATGACGTGACGCTCGCCGTTACCGGCATCATCGACCCGGCCAGCCCGGCAACCGTTCAGCCGATTTCCATCGGCAACCCGGTGGCGTTGGCCTCGGGCACCCTGGTTGAACTGCTGGCAGACGGTACGCTGAACGTCACCGCGGGATCGCGGCCGGCAGATGCCGAAACCTTTGATTACGAAGTGAGCTCAAGCGATGGCGGCACCGCACAGGCCACCGTGACGCTCGAGTTCGACACCGATGGTGACGGGGTGGTCAACAGCGTCGACATCGACGACGACAATGACGGCATCCTCGACATCAACGAAGTGGCCCAGACAAATGGTGCGGACAGCGGCATCGACGGGTCGCTGGATGCGGCAAGCGTGCAGTTCGGCATTTCCAGCGCCAACCTGAACGACATCAACGGAGACCACATCCTCACGTCGGTCACGGTGAACGGCAAGACCTACACCGACTTCGTGCTGCCGGATGGCTACAACCACAACTTCACCGCCTCGGTAAACCTGATCTACCAGAAGGATGGCGCAACAGCCGCCCAGTACTCAGGCAATCCCAACTGGGACGCAGACATTCTCGAGGCGTTCCAGTCCACCGACCTGAACGACTATCAGGACACCAGCTCGAACTACAATAACGGCGACTACTACGAACTGAGCTACGACACGCCGCTGTTCGTCACCGCAGGCACCTTCGTTGGCGTGACCGAACGTGGCGGCAACAACCCCGTCTACATCCAGGCCTATGACGACCAGGGCAATGCGATGGGCAGCCAGATTTATGTCAGCGGCTCGGACTATCTCGCCACCGGGGCGATGCAGAACGCCACGCAGGATGCCCGCATGGCCATCTATGCGCTGGATGACCTCGCGCCCGTGGGCTCCGGCATCTCGTCGATCCGCATTTACATTCCTTCGGGCGCCGGCGGCCCGGATGGCAAGATCTTCGTGTTCGGCGACGGCGTTGCCTTCGGCGGCGGCAACCGGCTAGACATCGACAGCGACAATGACGGCATCACCGACAATGTCGAGGCGCAGGCCACCGGCAGCTACATCGCACCGTCGGGCGTGGACATCGACGGGGATGGCCTCGACGATGCCTACGATGCCGATACCTCCTCCACCGACGCGGCGCTCAGCCAGGGCCTGACCCCCGTCGACACCGATGGTGACGGTTTCGCCGACTATGTCGACTTCGATAGCGACGACGACGGCCTGACCGACGCCGAGGAACGCGGCGACGGCGGTCCGACCGAAATCATCTCGACGGTGGATACCGACGGCGATGGCCTGATCGACCAGTTCGAGGGATCGGACGTCAATGACGGCTTCGACGTCAACGACGAGAACATCAACGATGCCGATGGCAGCTACAATATCGGCGGCGTGCCGAACCTGCTGCCCGATGGATCCAACGCCGACGCCAACATTGACCTGTCGTTCCGCGATGTGAACGACGCGCCGGTGGTGACGACCGAGCCGGCGCTGGTTTCTGTCAGCGAAGATGCTGGCGACACCTATATCGGCAACATCTTCACCATGTTCGGGATCACCGATCCGGATGGCGACAGCCTGTCGGTCACCGAGGTCTTCGGCATCCCGGTCGTCTACGGCCAGCCGGTCAATGTACCGGGCTACGGCGCCTACACGATCCAGGCGAACGGTGATTTCAGCTTCAATCCCAACGGCGACTTCGAGTACCTGCGCAACAATCCGCTGTATGAGGGCGTTCAGGATACGCAGGGCATCACGCTGGATGTGACCGTATCGGATGGCACCACCGATAATCGCTTCTCAAGCCCGGTCATCACCGTTACCGGCGAAAATGATGTGGCCACCATTTCCGGGCCATTGACAGGCACGGTAACGGAAGACGTCGTCTCGGGCAGCATCGGCCTTCCGCAGTACGAAGGCCAGCCCTTCGTGACGGGGAACGTCACCGTATACGATGCGGATGACAATGAGAATTATCTGGCATCATATCAACCATCGGTTGGAACCTACGGCGAAGTAGTTACGCCAGGGCCCTGGTGGGGATACTTCCTCAACAACGACGACCCCGCCGTTCAGGCGCTGGGCGTAGGCGAAACCCTGATCGACACGGTGACCATCCAGAGCTTCGACGGAACCCCGTTCGAGATCACCATCACCATTAACGGCAGCAATGACGGCCCGGTTGCAGTGGCTGATGCACTGACCTCCGGCGAAGACGACACGCTCGTCACCGGCAACGTCATTGCCAATGACACCGACATCGACGGCGACACGCTGGCCGTTTCTGCGCTCAACGGCGAAGCACTCAATGTCGGCAGCACCGTCACCCTTGCCTCCGGCGCGCAGGTGACCGTCAACGCCGACGGCTCCTACAGCTATGCCGTCAATGGCGCGTTCGAGTATCTGGGCGCTGGCGAGACCGCCATCGACACCTTCGACTACACCGCATCCGACGGCAACGGCAGCGTAGACACCACCACGGTAACCATAACCGTCAACGGCGCCAATGACGCCGCCGTGGTCAGCGGGCAGGACACCGGCGTGGGCGACGCCGCATCCGCAGGTGCGGAAATCACCGTCACCGGCCAGCTCACCGTTGCCGATCCAGACCAGAACCAGTCCAGCTTCGCTCCCGGCACCACGGGCGGCGCCTACGGCAACCTGACGATCGACGCCGCAGGCAACTGGACCTACACGGCCCTCACCGGCAGCCCGGCGATTGCAGCCCTCACCGCGGGCGAAACGGTGACCGACACGATCACCGTAACAACCATCGACGGCACCACCCACGACGTCACCATCACCCTGACCGGCGGCAACGAAGCCCCCGTCGCCTTCGACAATGCGGCAAGTGTGTCCGAAGACGCCGTGGCGCCCCAGGCTGGCAACGTCATCCTCGACGACAATGGCTCCGGCCTAGACACTGATGCCGACGGCGACGTGCTGAGCGTCTCCAGCGTCAACGGCACGCCAGTGCCGGGCAGCGGAGACGTGACCATCACCGGCCAGTACGGCACGCTGGTCATCGCGGCCAGCGGCGCCTGGACGTATACGGTCAACAGCGCCGACCCGTTCGTCGCAGGCCTTGCTGCCGGCGAGACGCTGGCCGACACCTTCAGCTATACCGTCACTGACGGCATCGAGGCGGCAACCGCCAACCTTGCCGTGACCATCAACGGCGTCACCGAAGCCGACCAGGCCTTGTCGGGTGACGAGGTTGCCAACATCATCCATGCCGCAGGCGGCAACGACCTTGTCGATGCCTATGGCGGCGACGATGTCATCCATGGTCATGGCGGCAATGACGGCCTCAATGGCGGGGCCGGCAACGACACCATATACGGCGGCTCCGGTCTCGACTTCATCTATGGCGAGACGGGCACCGACTACCTCTATGGCGGCGCGGACACCGACGCCATCTTCGCAGGTGACGACGACGACTTTGCCTGGGGCGGAGACGGCGGCGACAATCTCGACGGCGGCTTCGGCAATGACGAGCTGCACGGCGGCGCCGGGGTGGACTGGCTTTACGGCTCGTTCGGCGATGACCGCCTCTACGGCGATGAGGACGGCGACGCGCTGTTCGGCCAGGAGGGCAACGACACGCTGTACGGCGGTGACGGCGGCGACTCGCTCGACGGCGGCGACGGCAGCGACACGCTCTATGGTGAAGCCGGCGTAGACTGGATGTTCGGCGGCAATGACAACGACACCCTCTACGGTGGCGGCGATACGGACGCCCTGTTCGGCGAGGCCGGCGACGACAACCTGTATGGCGGCGACGGCGGCGACTCCCTTGATGGCGGCATCGGCAACGACAACCTGTTCGGCGAGGCCGGCGTCGACTGGCTGTTCGGCGGCGACGGCAATGACGTACTCGTCGGCGGCGGCGACACCGACGTGCTGTTCGGCGGTGCGGGCAATGACAGGCTGCAGGGCGGCGAGGTTGGCGACTCGCTCGACGGCGGCGCCGGCGATGACATCCTGGACGGCGGCGAAGGCGTGGACGTGCTCTACGGCGACACCGGCGCAGACATCTTCTTCGTGTTCAACCAGGCCCAGGGCGGCGACGTCATCCGCGACTTCTTCACCGGCGAGGACAAGCTCTATGTCGATCCGCTGGGCATGGGTCTGGACGGCTCTTACTCCGGCCAGATTTCGGCCAGCATGTTCTCGTCAGGCGAAGGCTTGCCGGCCACCCTGGGCACCGGCCCGCAGTTCTATCTCGAGACCGGCGGCCAAGGCCTGTGGTTCGACCCGACCGGCGAAGGCACTGGCGACATGTTCATCGTCGCCGGCTTCGAGACCGGCGTGCCGCAATGGTCGGACATCTACTTCGAAAACCCGTGGCTGGCCTGACCGGGAGCGGCGGCTGAGATGTGTACCGTCTGCATTGCACGCGCCCTGCCCGAGTGGGAGCGCTTCGAGGCTGAACGGCTGGAGGCTGCCGCAACCGACAGCGCCTTGGCGGCACCGGCCGAATGGGAGCGCCTGCAACTGGACCGCGATGGCAGCGGCACCCCTGCCCTGCTTGACGCGAGCGAGAGCGAAGCCACACCCCTGCCGGAATATGCAGGCACCGGCGAAGGCGGCACCGCCAGCGGCAATGCTGAAACCTTCAACCAGCAACTGGTCGACTACCTGGTCTACCGCGGCGGGTCGAGCGCGTTTTCCTGGTACGATGCACAAGGAAATGTGCCGCAGACAATCACCTACGGCTTCACCACCAGCGCCACCTTTGCCACCGGCTACAGCGAGGCAGGCGGCTGGAGCGCCTTCACCACTGCGCAAGAGGTGGCGGCGCGGCTGGCGATGGGCCTGTGGGACGACCTGATCGCGCCATCCTTCGTTGAAAGCGGCAGCGGCAATACCGCCGACATCAAGTTCTCCAACACCACGAATTCCGGCTTTGCGCATGCCTATACGCCCGGTCAGGTCGGCGCCGAAGGCTCGTTGACCCAGCGCATCCAGGGCTCCTTCTGGGTCAACCCGGAATACGATCACACCTGGCAGTCGAACGACCTTCTGAACCCGAAAATCGGCGACGTGGGCTTCGAGACCTACCTGCACGAACTGGGGCACGCCCTGGGCCTCGGCCACGCCGGCAACTACAATGGCGGCTCACCGGAATACGGCAACGCCGGCACCGGCTGGCTGTATGCGCAAGACACCAACCAGTTCACCGTCATGTCCTATTTCCATGCCGAGAACACCGGCGCCGACTGGGGCAGCGACAACACCTGGCCAGGCTGGAACTGGAGCAACTATGCCCAGACCCCGATGGTCTATGACATCCTGGCCATCCAGACGCTCTACGGTGCCGACTACACCACCCGCGCCGGCGACACCGTCTATGGCTTCAACTCCAATGCGGGTGGTCCGATCTATGATTTCACCGCCAACGCCACGCCCATCCTGACCATCTGGGACGGCAACGGCGCCGACACGATTGACCTGTCTGGCTGGTCAACCAGCTCCATCCTGTCGCTGGTGGCGGGATCGTATTCCTCGGTCAACGGCATGACGCAAAATCTTGCCATCGCCTATGACGTGGACATCGAGAACGCCGTCACCGGCGCCGGCCATGACACGGTCTCCGGCAACGACCTCGCCAACTTCATCGCCGGCAATGCCGGCAATGACACGCTGTCCGGTCATGGCGGCAATGACGGGCTTTATGGCGGCACAGGCAGTGACGAGTTGCACGGCGGCGCCGGGCTCGACTGGCTCTATGGCGGCGCCGGCATCGACTGGCTTTACGGCGACGATGACACCGATGCGCTGTTCGGCGAGGACGATGACGACATCGTCTACGGCGGCGCAGGCGGCGACTCGCTCGACGGCGGTTTCGGCAATGACGAGCTTCATGGCGAAAGCGGCATCGACTGGCTCTATGGCAGCTTCGGCGACGACTTCCTGTCCGGCGGGGCGGACGGCGACGCCCTGTTCGGCCAGGAAGGCCAGGACACGCTCAACGGCGACGACGGCGACGACTCGCTCGACGGCGGTGCGGGCAACGACATCCTCAATGGTGGCGCCGGTGTCGACTGGCTTTACGGCGGCAACGACAACGACACCCTGAACGGCGGCAGCGAAACCGACGCCCTGTTCGGCGAGCAAGGCCGCGACACGCTCTACGGCGGCGATGGCGGCGACTCGCTGGACGGCGGCAGCGAGGACGACTGGCTGTTCGGCGAGGCAGGCGACGACTGGCTGTTCGGCGGCGATGGCGATGACCTGCTGGACGGTGGTGCCGACTCCGATGTGCTGTTCGGCGATGCCGGCAACGACCGCCTGCGTGGTGGCACAGGCGGAGACTCGCTCGACGGCGGCAGCGGCGCGGACCTGCTGGACGGTGGTGCCGGCATCGACGTGCTCTATGGCGGTGAAGGCGCTGACATGTTCTTCGTGCTTGGCTCGGGCGAAGGCGGCGACGTGATCCGCGACTTCGTGTCAGGTCAGGACCGGCTGTTGCTGGACCCGCTCGGCTTCGGACTCGACAACTCCTGGACCGGCCAGATCACCGGCTCGATGTTTTCTTCCGGCAACGGGCTGACGTCGTCACTTGGCTCAGGGCCACAGTTCTATCTCGAGACTGCCGGCCAGGGCCTGTGGTTCGATGCCACCGGCGGCGACACATCCGACATCGTCATCGTGGCCGGCTTCGAGACCGGTGTCCCGCAATGGTCGGACATCTGGTTCGAGAATCCCTGGCTAACTTAAAACCTGAGGTTGAGTTTACTCTGGATAAAGTATCGCAACCCATGGTGGGCAATGCCCGCTGGTTCTGTTAACTCCGGCTGGGCTAACTGATACATCAGGTTTCAAGTCCAAGGGGGCAGGCTTTCATGAGACGCCGTTGTCTGGTCGCGTTTGGAACGCGCCCGGAAGCAATCAAGATGGCTCCGCTGATCCATGCATTGCGCCGCTCCTCTCACGTCGAGCCGGTCGTGTGCGTGACGGCGCAACATCGCGAGATGCTGGATTCGGTGCTCAGCCTCTTCGACATCAAGCCTGATCGCGATCTGTCCATCATGCGGCCAGACCAGTCCCTCAACGCGTTACTGGCCCGCGCGATTGCCTCTCTTGACGAGGCGATGGCCGAGATCAGGCCGGACCTCGTGCTCGTACAGGGTGACACCGCAACCGCATTGGCAGGTGCTGTTGCCGCCTTCATGCGCCGCGTGCCGGTCGGGCATGTGGAGGCGGGCTTGCGCACTGGCTCGCTTGACCACCCCTGGCCGGAAGAAGCAAACCGGCGGATGATCGCCGTGGTGACGAAACGGCACTACGCCCCCACCAGTTCATCGGTTGAAAACCTGCTGCGCGAAGGCACTGACGCCGCCGCGGTGCTGAACACCGGCAACACCGTTATCGATGCCCTGCTGTCGATATCGGCGCGGCTGGACGCGGACAGCAACTGGGCGCAGGAAGTTGCCTCGAAGCTGCCCGTTGTCGCGCCGGACAAGCACCTGATCCTGGTCACCGGCCACCGCCGGGAGAGTTTCGGCGAGGGCTTTGAGAACATATGCAAGGCACTTGCACGGATTTCGGAGCGTCCGAATGTCGAGATCGTCTATCCCGTTCACCTCAATCCCAACGTTCAGACCATCGTGCACGAGCGCCTGGGGAGCCTGGCAAACGTCCATCTCATCCCTCCGGTAGACTATGCATCGATCGTGATGTTGATGAAGCGGGCCCACCTGATCCTGACCGATTCCGGCGGCATCCAGGAGGAAGCACCGGCGCTGGGCAAGCCGGTGCTCGTCATGCGCCAGACGAGCGAGCGCATGGAGGCAGTAGAAGCTGGCGTTGCAGAACTCGTCTCGACAGACCCCGAACGCATCGTCCGCGCAACGCACCGGTTGCTTGACGACCCCGGCCACTACAAGGCCATGGCCAATGCGGTCAGCCCGTTCGGTGACGGCAAGGCCAGCGCCCGCATCGTCGCCGACATCGAACAGATGTTCGCCTGATCAGCCGTCTCAGCGCGACGACACGAACAGCTTGCAGGCCATCATCAGGTGGATGCCGAAAGCCGCGAACGAGTAGGTCACGAACAGCGCAAACATCCCGGTGGCACCCGGCATTGCCGGCAGCAGCAGACCCAGCGCCGTGAACGCGAGCACCTTCACTGTAAACGAGCCGGCAACCGACACCACGAACGCAACCGGATCATAGTCCTTGATCAGCACCATCACCAGGAACGTGAACATCAGGATATAGGAGAAGGTGTTCACCGTGCTCGAATATACCTTCGACATGTTGTAGGCCTCGAACCCGAACACCAGGTCAAACGACGCGCAAACCACCAGCAAACCCGACAGGAACATGGCGAACGGCGCATAGTTGGAGGCTGAAGCACGAAACCTGAACGTTACGTAGGTCAACAGGCCAAGCAGCATGAAGGCCAGTATCGTAGCCTTGTTGTCCCCCACCGGCTCCGCCAGCTGGCACGTCACGCCAACAACTTCACGCACACAATCAAGTCCGGCAAATTGTTGCGACAACCGTGCCATGCCAAGGTCGCTCAGCATCGCCACAATGGTGGTCGTCGCCACGAAAGTGGTGCCAAGCAGGATGCGCGGAACATCAAGCCGCATGCCGCAGGCCCTCCTGCTCGCTGGCAACCAGCGTGCCGCTGCCGGCAACGATGCCCTTCAGCCGAAGCTGCCGCGCCACGACGCACACGGCATGGCGCTGGGGATGGCCGGCCACCAGGAAAGTGCTTGAACGCAACTGTCCCTTGACCACCACGTCCGACATGAACACGCAGCCTTCGGGCGCATCGAGGTCGCCGTTGACCACCACCGGCCCGAGAAACACCACTGGCCCGGCGAGCTTCATCGAACCGTAGATCTTCACCGCACCGTGAATGGTCACATCCCGGCCGATCACGATGTCGCCGCCACAGACTATGTTCTCTGTGATGATCGAGAGGCTGGCAATTTCACTGGTGGATCGGCTGCCCATGTGCCGGGCCTGATCCGCGCTGTAGCGACGGAAGCCGAAGGCCTTCTGCGCAACGGCGGGGATCGGCTGCATGTTGAACCGGTAGGAAAAGCCCGACACGCGGGTGACGCGGATATCGGGACAAAGTATTTCCACATCACCGTTGGCCAGCAGGCCGTCGGCCTCGATGCGCGTGGCCTGAACCCGCAGGTTGCCGCGGGCTACGATCATTCGCGACTGGATGCCGGCAGCACCGGTGACCGATACATCGGCGCCATAGACGTAAGGCACCTGCCCCACCCTCTCCAACGTCACGTCATGGGCTGATGCGATGGAGATTTCCTCGTCCGGTGACTGGGTTTGCAGCCGCAGCGGGCTCATCGCAATGGCCACGTTCAACAACCGGTCGGAGAGTTGCAGCTTCGTAAGTTGCACCGTCGCATCCGGACGGTTGCCTGCGGGAGGCACCGGCAGCTTGGCCATCTGCCGCTTCAGGAACTGGTGGTGAAATTCCGGGTTGAAACAGACCGGATCATCGAGATTGAACGCCAGCAAGGTGTCGCGGCTGCCATAACGATGCCCGTATACCGCGTAGGCCAGCAACACCGCACTTGCCAGGCAAAGGATATAGAGGGCCGGTTGCAACCCCGAAATGAACTCGAAGAACAGCATCAGCCCCCCTACGGCGTCCTGAAGCGGACGGTCTTGTCCCAACGCATGCGACTGCCGGCAAGCTTGTGGACGACGTTCATGTAGAAGGCTGAAACCGACGCCAGCATCGAGATGCTGGACGACATGAAAATGAAGGGCAGCGACAGGACCGATTCCGACTGGCCGTCCTTGTGCGCGCCCACCATGATCTGGAAGTACGGGGAGAAGTTGCCGAACCCGATCATGAATGACAGGGCCGGCACCACCGACAGGTTGAATGGCGGATAGCTGAAGAACAGCGGATAGAAAAGCGACATCACGAGACAGACGATCGACAGCACCGGGAATACGTAGAACAGCAGCACGAGGGCCGCATCAAGCCGTCGGATCAGCGGTTGCCTCGTGCAGGCAAGAACCTTGAAGAAGTAGCGGAACAGGCATTCGTTGTGCCCGTAGGCCCAGCGGCGGACCTGCTTCATGCGGGTTGGCCACTGCTCGGGGCTCTCTTCATAGCAGGCAGCATGGTTGAGATATTCCACCGTCCAGCCGTTGAGAAACAGCCGGTAGGTCAGGTCGGTGTCCTCTGCCAGAACATCCTTGCGCCAGCCACCTACCTGGTTCAGGGCGGCCAGCCTCACAGCGCCACAGGTGCCGCCGAACTGCGGCAGGAAGTTGAGCAGCGACCGGGCCTGCTGGTCGACGACATAGCCGCCGCGGCGCTCGAGGTCGATCAGCCTGGTCAGCATGTTGGTGTTGGTGTTGTAGGGCACAACCCGTCCCATCGTCGCGCCAATCTCGGGATCGATGAAGGGAGCAACCAGCTGCTTTATCAACGACGGTTCAGGCAGGTAGTCGGCATCGAAGAAGACCACGGTTTCCGACTCGAGGGTGGCAATCACTTCCTTGATGGCGGCGGGTTTGCCCGGCTCTGCAGTTGGTTCTCGGTTATAGGCCCGAAAGCGGCGGTCTCGTGCTGCCCATTCAGCGGCAATGCGTCCGGTGGCGTCAACTGACCGGTCGTTGATCACCATGAAGGTGATCCGCTCCGCCGGGTAGTCGATCTTCGACATCGCCTCCAGACAGCCGCCGAGTACCTTGCCTTCGTTGTGCGCCGGGATGAGGATGGTCACCGTCGGCCATTCAGACAGTTCCAACTCCGCATAGGCTGAACGGCGGGAGGTGAACAGCATGAACAGCGACAGGACGAGCTGCCGCAGCACAAACAATGCAGTGACCAGCGTGGTCAGTGCGAACACGCCGAGAAACAGGCCTGCGACCAACAGTTCGCCGATGTTCGAGACCGCACTCAACTAAGCATACTCCCTGGCTGCTGCCTCAACGGCAAGCGCCATCAAAACGCGTACTTGATCCCCGCAAAGCCTCCGGCGAGGTCATAGAAATCTGTCCAGAGATACTCACCGCGCACGAACACCTCGACATCAGGAGACAGGTACATCGAGGCCGAAGGGCGCACGCCCACATAGTCGTTGCGCACGCCGATCGAGGCTGTGCCAAGCTGGTTGTCGTAGGCCGAAGAACCGGCCACCGCTCCAAGCCCCATCGACATGTAGCGCGGCCGTACGTGCAGCAGTGAAGCACCTGCCTCCCAGCCGACATTGTCCCCCGGCGTGACGTAGTTGACGGACCCGCTGACGCTGCCCACCAGGTATGAACCGTCCTGGAACGGCGCGAAATACTTGTTGATCGTCGCCTGTCCCTGCACTTCCTCGACGCCATTGCGATAACTGCGGTAGATCAGTTCGGGCACCAACACCAGGCCCGCTTGAGGCCCAAAATCCACCGTTGCGCTGCCGTTGATGTATAGCTCCGGCAGAATGCCGTCGTTGTCGCTGCTCGTCCCGGCCATGAGCTTGGCGCGCACCGAGGGCGAAATTGCATAGGAGAGACCGGCGGCAAAGAATACCGCTTCTTCCTCGCGCTGGACATGCGAGGTGTCGACGTGGACACCGAATCCGCTCTCGTCATAGAGGCTGCCCTGCAAGGCAACGAAGGCCCGGTCACTGAAACCGCTGTCCACCGCATAGGCCCCGCCGCTAACCTGGATATCGCCCTTTAGAGAGTTCGGCGGCGCCGGCGCCGATATCTCTTCCACCGCAGGCGGCGCAGGTGGCGGCGGCAACAGGTCGGCGGCCATTGACGGCAAGGCCGGCCCCGCGATCATGGTCACGGCGGTGAGCATAAGGGCGCTCGAGCGAGGGCAAAACATGAAGCATCCGTCCGCATTCAAGGGGTTTAGCCCCGGAATTTAGACGCAACGGACTGAAAGTTTGGTTAATGAAGCCCTTAACCCTGCGGCAGGCTCAACTGGATCAAAGGCTTAGCGGCCAGTTGCGCGTCGCTTGACCGCCGTTGATACGGACGCGAGCGGCTGGAGCCAGTCAGGCAGAGGTTCCATGTCATCATTCCAGTCGCAGCCTTCTGACAGCATCACGAGCCTGCCCAGCAGGTCACGCACCTGTTCCAGCTGTCCGGCAGTCAGGCCGCGGCCCGCTGCCTTGCAACGTTCAAGGACAGCAACATCTTCATGAAGCGCAATCAGCGCCTCGTCTTCCTCTTCCAGGTAATTCAGTCGTGACATGATACCGTCTCCCGACCTGTCCAGACCACCTTGGTCCCAGCTTTATCCCCTCTGCCTGATCGACCAGAAATGCCATAATAATTCATCCTAACACGGATAAAATTCTTGCGCTATGCCCTGGCGTCAACCCTGTCGCAGCGGCAACATCCACCTACCGGTGGACGCCTGTTCGCCGCCAGCTGTCGAAGGCAATTCAACTGATGCAGGCTGTCTGCTTTCAGACTATGTTTTACCGGTTCATCGGCCATGGAGGTGGCAGGCCATGCGAGCGTTGTTCATCTTGGCGGGGCTGGCCGATCTCGCGGTTGGTGTCCTTCTCATCGCCGTGTCAGGCTTTGTCCTGCAAGGCGTCAACAATACCGGGCCAATGATGCCGGAGGCGGTGTTCTACGTCATCATCATGGCCTGGTGCTTCATCGCGCCGCTTGCCGCCTGGCTCTCTCGAACCCGGCTGCAGGCGCAAGCACGGCTCGCCATCATCCTGTCGCCACTCGCCATCGCCGGGGCGCTGCTGCTGGTCAGTCCGGGTTAGAACCGCCCGTTTCAATGTCCGGTTATCCACAGGCCCACCAGTCGCCGCTTGGCATAGTCCATCAGTGCAGGGAATACTTCTGAACGGGGAATCAGAACGGATGGCGGAGGGGTAATGTCAGGCAAGCTGACCTTGTGCGAGGCGGCACGGCAGAGCGGCATCGGCCTGCATGGGCTGATGAAGGCCATCTGGTCGAATGAACTCGATGCGTCGCGGTGTGAACCGGATGGCTTCGTGGTCCTGCAACGCGATCTTGACCGCTATCTGTCGCGTCGCCGGAGCACAGCCGCTGCACATTCGCGCGTTGCGCCAAAACCACGGCAACTGCCACAGCCGGTAAACGGTGATCTGCCTGGTGCCATCACCCGGGTTCGTGAAGCCTTTGGCAAGGCGCCACCACCTGCTCCTGAACCGGCCGAGGCGGAACCCGCGCCACCACCAGCCCGCGACCTTGGCGACTGGTGCGAGTCCTACCTCATTCAGTTGCGCAAGGTGGACTGGCACCTGCGCAAGCTGGAAGCCGATGCGGCCTGGCTGAACGAGACACTCACCAAGCGCTAGAACATCATCCCATCGGATTAAACCTTCTCAGCGGATCAAGTTGCCCGATTTCAAAGTACCGGAGCAACTTCAGCGGTTCAACGCGAACGGCTGCCGCTCCAGGCAACTCCTCTGCAGCCCTGCCTTAGCCTTGCGTTAACCATACCATCCGTACACTGCAAAACAGGACGGAGGACGCAACGATGGCCAGATCAGCAGTGCTGGAGCGCGCCGGATTGGACATGCTGGCAGATGAGGAAGCGCCCGCGGAAAATGTGGTTCACCTTTGGCAGCCGCAATCAGCCAGGGCGGCGGCGGTCGGCATCTGCAGCGATTTTGAACGTTTTCTCGCTGATCTCAAGGCCGAGGTCGAGCAACCGCTGCTGGGCGCCCTGGTTCAGGACCTGCGCGCCATCCTGTCGAAACTGAAAAGGCAGGCGCCCCGCGTTGATGCCGATCAAGGCAGACGCCAGGCCGGGCAGGCATTATTGGAATATGACTAGAAAGTACCTCACACCTTCCAGCCTTGGCCTGATGTTCGCTCTGCTGGCGCTTTTCCCTGCTGCCCCCGCGTTTGCCGCCAACAATATTGAAAAGGGCAAGGCGTTCGTCGAGCGTCATTGCGCCCGCTGCCATGCAACCGGGCTGGATGACGACAGTCACATGCCCGAGGCACCGCCGCTGCGCTCGCTGCACACGAGGTATCCGATCGACAGCCTCACCGAAGCTTTCGCCGAAGGCATCGTCACCGGTCACCCTGCAATGCCGCAATTCGAACTCGACATGGACACGATCTCGGACATGTTGGCCTACATCAAGAGCCTGTCGGGCACCGGGCAATAGTGCGACCAGTTGAACACTGGGCATGGAATGGTCTGCCGGACGGACATCCTCGGCGCCGTGGCGCCGGTATGTCTGCCTCCACTGGGGCAGGTTCGCGCTGCTACCTCGATCTTGTTTTGCATCAATTCAATCATAGGTTGAATTTTTCAAAGAACTCTCCCAAGAATTGATATCATTCGCGAATTCAGGATTCGTGGCGCCGACCTGTACCCGGCCGCTGGCATCCATGAAACCGCATGGATCGCCAGCTCGCGTCATGGCCGTGCGGGCGCCCGCGCCTGCTCCCTGAGGATTTCCAGCACCAGCCTGCGGCGTCGACCGGCAGCGCGCCGCTGGTATCGAGCAAGGCTCAGCAGCTTGCGGGTGAGCTTGTCGAGACGGTCATCACAGGCTGGACAAGGCGTACAAACTCCCGGGTCTTCTGCGTTGCGGGTGGCGTTGCCGGGCCCCTCGCTCCGCGGCACACCGGACTCCGGCTGGCATCGTGTATCAAGCCCGGCTGTCTCAAGCATCTCCTGCCACAGCGTCTGTTGAACCAGGCGAATGCCCTCAAGATGGGCCTGCACCTCCGCAAGCTCATCGAGACTGCCCGGAACATTGCCGGTGATGGTGTCGCCGGCGAAGGCATCGCGCAATTGTTGCGCCCGCGGGGACGGGCCAGGGGACGAGCCCACCCGCGTAAACAGTCCGTGGGTACGGGCATTGAGACGGGCCCCTATAGGCCCGCCTCCCCACCCCTTGTTGACGTGACCACCGGTTGTCATGCGGGCCCCGAGGCCGCGGTATTGACTGCAGCAGTATTGGCCGCTGCCGTGTTGGCCAGGGACGACCGGGCCGTTGCAACCAGCACAGAAGCCGCAATCCCGTCAGGGCTGCCGGGGAAGGCCCGACCAGCCTGCCGAGCCCGGGATGTTTTTCCGCTCGCCTCACCCGTGCCGGCTTCCCCGGCGGCAATGCTGGCACCCGGGATGCCGCTGATGGGCGCGGCATCGGCTGCCGGTTCGCTCTCGACGGTCTCGGGAATGACCCTCACGGAACTTCCGGTGACGGTTTCATTGCTACGCTGTTCCAGCAGCACGGCCTTGGCCTGGCCCAAGAACACGAAGTCCTTGAACACGTCCTGCCGCTGCCGCTCGCACAGGTGGATCATCTGCTCCAGCCGGCCGTAGCTCGTCATCACCTGGTCGATGGCCCGGGCATGCAGGTCCTCCCAGGACAGCCCGGCAAAGTCGACGAGAAACGTCTCAATGGCACTGGCCACCGCCGTGTCACCGGCCATGGCCTTGACCATCATCACCTTGGCTGCCGACCACGCCTTGGACTCGCTATCGTACTCGGCAAAGCAGGAAAGGGTACTCAGGTGGAGCACGTCGGCCAGCTCCTCGTTGCCGATGTCGATCATCGCCTGGCTGACCAGGTCAGCCTGCACCCGTCGCAATCGCCGGATCTGCCAGCTGTTGTAGACCACGTCCTCGATATAGTGGGCCTCCAGCACGCTGGCGGGCTTGAGTTCGTTAAACAGCTCGGCCATCAGCACCCAGTAGCCGTCGGCCGACTGCGTCGGCAGCACTGGTGGCCTGGCAAGGAAGGGAAGGTATCGGCTCAGGTAACCCTTGCCCGGACCCGGCTTTGCAGCGGGCTGACAGGACATGGTCTGTTTCGGAATTCTTGGTATTCATCTGGTCTCCTTGACTTGTCTTGTTGATCACCAGGCATCGCTGAAAGGGCATCATGCGAGGCCTGGTACGGGTATTTAGGGACCTTGGGAGGTGCGACGCCGGTTCTGGGGCAAAAAATTCGATTGGCGCCACTTTTCACATACGTTCTTGAGAGGGAAGATCTGCAAACGGACGTGTCAGCGATGAGCCCCCGCCGGCTCAAGCTGGATGGCGGGACCCAGGTAGTTCCGGCAGGACGCTCCAGCGATCAGTAGACTGAATGCTCCCAGTCAATCGACCAGTCCTCAAACGGGATCTCCAGGGCTGAAAACCGGTATCTCAGTTCATACACCACGGTCTCGTCGTCATCGGGTCGGGTGGTCCACAACGGATACTGCACAAGGGCATGATCCGCTTGCTCCTCGATGAACTCGACACCCGGCTGGCTCAGCAGGCGGGGAAGATGACGTTTGTCCACCCGGACCACGATGAGCTGCTGGAACGACCCAAACCCGTTTGACTTCAGATGGCGCATGACATGCCTCCTTGCTACAACTGCAATTGTTTTGCAAAGCCTCGACGCCGTGTGCGGGACCTGCGGACCCCGCACGGCGGGCCACCCCAGGGACCTGAGAACCGATTGATGGTGCGATCAGGCTTGCACTGCCTATCCGCACGCACAGCGCAGGGACGCAGCCGACAGTCATCTGATCAGATGAAACACAGCACAAGGAGCAGCATCAGGCGATCACCGAGGAAATCATGCCGTGGACCATCGTCGGGCTCACCGAACAAGGGGGGGGGAAATACCAAGGCAGAGATAGACTTGGAACCAAGGCTGGCAATTAGCAGCACTGTCACAATTCAAAGATCGGTATGCAGATCTCGGGATTCAAGACGGCGCAGGCACAGTCATCGACCTCGCGGTCTGCAACCAGGTCTCCAACAGTTCATTGGCCTTCAAGGTAGCCCGCACAGCCAGTGTTGGCATCGTATGTAGGCCAGTTCCAGTATCTTGTCGGCGCCGATACAACTTTGATCAGTGCCACTTCTTCCAGACAGTTGTCTTTCTAGCACGGCTGGCGCTCGATTGTCGGTGCTCGTCGCAAAGTCGCTGAAAGATCCGCTTCGTCGTGTGTCGTTACTTGGCCGGACCCGCCCGGTTTGCTTCCATGAATGGATCAATCACCGGAAGCAGCGATCCAAACCTCGGCTTCACCGCCAGGAATCTGACTGCATCCACTGCGTCACTGGGAATGCTGTCAAGTTCGGAACGCACGGCTTCCAGCATGGCGATGAATTCTGCCAGCAAGCTCGCCACAACCCTGTCATCGATGGTCTTCCGCAAGCCATCGATCAGTTGCTCATCCAGATATATCCTGCCGTCCTGCATGTCAGGTCTCGCGAGAGTGAAACTCTAAGGTCTACATCCTGCCCGTAAACCATTTCGATTAAGCAAAAATGCTGTCTGCAGATTTCTGACAAAATCAGGTCCACTGGTTAACCTCTGCTAGACCAACTTTACTCGCGTACCTGCACCTGATTAGGCAGTGTGGACGAATTGACACAGGTATTGGCTTGAGGATTCCCGAAGCATTTTCAATGTGATTCATGGGTTGCCGACTGTTTATGGAGGGTCGGCAATGTCCACGAAGATGAGTGAAGCAGACTGGGATGTGGCGCTTGAGGTATTCCGCGCCGCTCTGCCGCGGCGCGGGGCGAAGGCCCGCAGCGACCGGCTGTTCCTGGAGGCACTGCACTATTTCTCGGTACACAACATGTCCTGGCGGGCCTTGCCGGAGCGTTTCGGCAACTGGAACAGCGTGTGGAAACGCTTTGACCGGTTGAGCAAGGCAGGCGTGTTCGAAGCCTTCTTCGACCACCTGGCGGCGTTGAGCCCCTCTGCCCACCTGGTGCAGATGTTCGACAGCACCGTGGTCCGTGCCCATGTCTCGGCAGCCGGGGCAAAGGGGGGCAAGAAGGCCAGGCGCTGGGCCGCTCGCGAGGCGGGTTCTCGACGAAAATCCACCTGAAAACCGACCTCGACGGCCATCCGATCGCCTTCGACCTCACCGGTGGCGAAGCAGCCGATGCACCTCACATGCCGATCCTGATGGACATCGGTCCTGACGTCGAGCCACGGGCCATGATCGGTGACAAGGGGTATGCCAGCAAGGCCAACCGGGAGGCTGCCCGCACTCATGGAGCCATTCCGGTTATCCCGCACAAGAGCAATGAGAAGCATCAGCCCGCATGGTTCGCCAGGACCCTCTACAGGGGCCGCGCCCGCATCGAGCAAGCCGTAGGGAAGCTCAAACGCTTCAAGCGCATCGCCCTACGCTGCGAGAAGACCAAGCGAAACTTCGCTTCCTTCGTCGCCCTGGCAGCAGGCATTATCTTGGTCAAATCCGTCCACACTGCCTAATAAAAAATTTTCCTCTTGAGATAATTTAATAAATACTCAAAAAATTTTTGTAATTTTTATTAAAATTTAAATCTGATTTCCCAAAAGTGTATAGATTTTATTTCTTTAAAATTTGAAACAGGCTGTACTTAAATAAAGCTTCGACCGCATTGTCTGGCACACAGGGCAAAAACCCAAAGGTTCCACTGCACGCAGGCAATACCTGCTGATCCAAGAGGCCAGACACATGAAACCGGGTATCAGTACAAAACTGACAAGCTTCCTCCGCGGCCAGTCAGGCAACGTTGCAGTGACACTCGCAATCGCCATTGTCCCGCTGATGATGGCTGGCGGCGCTGCTGTGGACTATGCCAACTGGACCGCAGTGCAGGCGCGGCTACAGGCAGCAACCGATGCTGCGGCTCTTGCAGCCGGACGCGAAATAAACCTGAGCGATGCCGAGTTAAGAGAACTGGCAACACGTTACTTTATGTCGAACTACGGCAATCCCGGCAACTCGGGGACGCCCCAGATGACGCTGTCCCAGGACAGCGAGGGCAATATCCGTGTCGATGCCCGCGTTACGGTGGAAAACTACCTGATGAAGGCCGCGGGGATGCAGAGCCAGGTGATTGCGGCTTCCGCCCAGGTCAGCAAGGAGTCAACCGGTCTCGAGGTCGTGCTGGTATTCGACAACACTGGTTCAATGGCTCAGCGCAGCCGGCTGTCTACTCTGAAGGTCGCTGCCAATGACTTTGTCGAGATCCTGTTCGGGCCCCGGGAGAGCGCCGATTCTCTGAAGATCGGCGTGGTGCCGTTTTCACAGTTCGTCAATGTCGGCCCGGACAAGGCATCGGCCAGCTGGCTCGACACGGCAGGCAGGAATCCATATTCGAACGATAATTTCGATGCCAGCGATCCGACCTATCACAACTGGAAAGCCTGGAGCGACCTGAACAACCGCTCCTGGACGGGTTGTGTCGAGGCACGTCCCGGTGCGCTTGCTGTCGATGACACGGGACCGGACCCGCCAACCCGTCAACCCTGTTCCCGCCGGCATTCGCGCCGGACGAACCTGACAGTGGCTCTTACGGGAATGACTACCTGGATGACCGGACCGGTAGTTCAAACCCGGAGGTACGCCAGGAGTACTATCGCAAGTACCGCGGCAAGTCGGTCTCATCGCGCTCCTCGGGTCCAGACAAGGGCTGCAATATCCAGCCACTCCAGGCCCTGACCGATCGCAAGGCCCCGGTACTGGACACCATCAGGAACATGCGTGCCGACGGCTATACCCATGTGGCGGAAGGGGTTGCGTGGGGCTTACGTGTCCTGTCTCCCGGAGAGCCGTTCACCGAAGGTGTCGGCTTCGACAACAAGGAAATCCGCAAGGCCATGGTGCTGCTCACCGATGGCGAGAATACCTTCGACACCGAGTTGAACCACAATCGCTCCACCTACACGGCCTACGGATACCTCGGCCAGAAGCGACTGGGATCCGACAACTACTGGTCCGGGGTCGACAGGCAGAACGACATGCTTCGGGAAGCCTGCAACAACGTCAAGGCCAATGGTGTAACGGTCTACTCGTTTGCTTACGAGGTCCCGTCCTCCACCCAGCGCAACCTGATCAAGGCGTGCGCCTCGGGTCCGGAGAAGTACTTTGATCCGCCGTCGAACGAAGCCCTTGTGCAAAGCTTCCAGCAAATTGCGGATGAACTTCGACGCCTGCACTTGAGCCAGTAATCCCCGGTCCGCAGTACGGGATCCTTTAATCTGCACCGGCTAGCATTGCGTCAGAAAAGACAACCGAAAAGGCAATATGCCTGGCTCTCCGCGGCCGGATACAGAAACAGGAGTGAGTAACGGATGGGCTCAGTATGGAAAAGACGCGGTCTCTGGGTCCTTGCCCTAGTGGGCAATGTCTACAGCCTTGCCTATTTTGGTGACATGCTACATGTGACGGATATCAGAGCCAAGTCGGACACGGTTGCGGGGAACGCCGCTGTCAGTAGCGGCCAGCTCTACCAGTATCAGAGCCCAGGCCACGACCTGCTTGTCCATCGCGCACAACAGGTGATCGAGCATTTTGCTGAAAGCCCGGAATACGCGTTCCTAAAGCACGCCGAGATTGACATCGTTCCGGACGCGGCGAAGTCCGAAATGACGGTGAGGATTGCGCACAATATCCCGACGCGCTTCCTCAGGTATCTCGGCATTGCCACCTGGAAAGTGCAAAGCGACATCAGCATCCAAATGACCTTCAAGGAAACGATATCGCTGCCAACAGTATGACTATCGACATCCAGCTTCTACGCAGAGCGCACCAGCAGGTTTCCCGCCCTGTTGTCAGTGAGGCCAGCTCGCGGTCGGTGCGTCCCGTCTGGCTCAATCCTTGCCGGTAACACGATCCCAGAATTCGCGTACGGTCGTTGCTGCGCGGAAACGGCTCTGCCGGCACCGGCAGACCAAGAAAATCGCATAATGGCTGCCAGCCCTGCTTGACGTCGAACTCCAGCAGCTGGCTCGCCGGGATCACCGACCGTGACGGCCTCGTTGTGGGCGTCAAACGCGCTTGCAAGGCCGGCCTCATCCAGCCCGTCCGGAAACCCGGTTCGATCGATCACCGCCTTTGCCATGTCGAACCAGTCGACCATCTCCGCCGGCACCATGTCCCGGCTGGCAAGCAACCTGTAGATGGTGTGAGAGAAGCTTTCCACCCACCGCCCCGTATCCCGGACCGTCAGAACGAACTTCGCCGACGGGTAGGCTGCATGAAGCTCGCGGAAGAAACCGGCGGTGGGCCAGTCAACGGCACTGCCGTAACCGCCATAGATTGCGTCCCAGTCTGGCCGCCCGGCCACCGCCTGACGCCACAGCGGCACCTGCTCTGGCATCCGGTGCAGCACCTCTTCCATGTGGTGGCACGGACCCACGCCCAGCTGGTTGAGCGCAAGTTTCAATGAATAGGTTCCGGTCCGGCCGACACCTGCACCAATCACCGTCAGGGGCATGGGAACACTTCCTCCAGTCAGGACCGGCGTGCGGGATCGCGCCAGTTATTCCGATCAGCCTACGGCGCTTCAGTCTGCCCACTGAAAGACAATTGTGAAACCAGCTCTGGGCCGCCTCCGCAGCACGGGAAAGGCCCCGGTTGACGCACATCAAGGCAAGCTTCGCCTTGTCCGGTCCAGCCTGTGGGCAATGGCTGCAGCAACAGCACGAGGAGGTACGCGAAACATGGCCCTGAAGACCATTGCCGTATCATTGGCCGACATTGCCCGCCTTGACGCCGTAATGCGCGCTGCCTTCACGCTCGCCAGCGAGCACGATGCCCACATCACCGGCATTTACGTGGTCCCTGGCCCTGGACAGCTTTGTCCTGCCCGTCAACTACGGCGCTGCCGAACTGGACAGCCGGCGGCGGCAGTTCTTCGAACAACTGGCACCACAAGTGCGCGAGAAGTTCGACAATGCTGCAAGGCGTTACGGGGTGACGGCTGAATGGCGCCAGCTCGATGGAAAGTCCGACTTGCTGGCCGACACCATGCTCGATCATGCCATCTATGCCGACCTGATCGTGGCGGGCCAGGTCAGCAACAACAATGAGCGCAGCACCGTTGAGGCGGATTTCATCGAGCGGCTGCTGCTCGGCTCGGGCCGGCCGGTGCTTGATCGTGCCGGAAGCCGGCAACTTCGAACGGATCGGCTCACATGCGGTCATCGGCTGGAACGCCACACGGGAGGCCATCAGGGCAAGCTTTGACGCTATACCACTGCTCACGAGGGCGAAGAAGGTGGACCTGGTATGGGTCAACGCCCAGCAGGAGCCCGAAATCGCAGGTGACCTGCCCGGGGCTGAACTGGCCGCAGTGCTCAGCCGCCATGGCGTGGACGTGACCGCCCAGTCACTGTCCGCCCCGGAACTGTCGCCGGCCGATGCGCTGCTCAACCACGTGGCAAGCAGCCGGCGCCGATCTGCTTGTACTGGGTGCGTATGGCCACTCCCGGCTGCGCGAGCTGGTGTTCGGCGGCGTAACCCGCAACATCTTGCAGACGATGACAGTGCCCGTCCTGATGTCGCACTGATAACGCATCGCCCATGAAACTAGGAACGGGCAAGGCTGCGAACGGCATCGACCTCTGGTGCATCAGTTCACAAAGGACTATATCCGTCATACTTACTGATTCTTCTGCATCGTCTGGCAAACCACAAGATCGCACCTGACAAGGCACAAGCAGAAGCGGAGGCGGCATGACTGAGGCAACACAAATCATAGATCTCGTTCGCAAGGTTATCGCGGATGGCAGCCGCGCGGAGCCAGCGGAACCGACCAACGTGTTGACGACCAACGCGGTGACCAAGAAGCTCGGCCTGACCGCCAGGACCGTCAGGTTCTATTCCGAGCAGGGCATTGCCCATCCGATCCGCCGTGGATCAAGCCGGCTGTTTACGCCGACACAGGTGCGGCGGCTGGAACTGGCCCGCGAGCTGCGCGGCATCGGCATGGATGTGAAATCCGTTGTGCAGACACTCGAACACCTCACAGGTCCCGGTTCGGAGAGCGTCAAGCTCGCGGCGCTGGCCCAGCAGTTCTCCGAACACACAGAGGAATTGCGCCGCCGCGAACAGGAAGTCCGCAGCCAGCAGGCGCTCACCAGCCGGCTAGCAAAGGAAATTGCCGCCTGATCACGCCGGCAGGCGAGCGCGGTCCCCTCAGCGCTGGGCGAACGAAGCCGACCTGAACAGTTCCCTTACGCCATGCGGAGTGCTGCGCCAGTACTGCGGCGGCGCCGAAACCTGGGCGCCAAGTTCGACTGCGGCATGCCATGGCCATCTCGGGTTGAACAGCATGCCCCTTGCCAGCGCCACCATATCGGCATCGCCCCGGTCGATGATCTGCTCTGCCTGAGCGGCTTCGGTAATGAGGCCGACCGCAATCACTGGCACCTTGACCTGCCGCCTTGATCTGACGGGCGAAATCCGACCTGGTAACCCGGTTCGAGAGTGATCTTCTGTGCCGGAGAGACCCCGCCAGACGAGACGTGAATGGCAGCAGCCCCCAGCGCTTCGGCCCGCCGGCTCAGTTCGATCGACTGGGCGATGTCCCAGCCACCCTCGACCCAGTCGCTGGCCGACAGCCGCAGCCACACCGGCTTGTCAGCCGGAAAGGCATCGCGCACCGCCTTGAGAACCTGCAGCGGAAACCGCATGCGGTTTTCCAGCGAACCGCCATAGTCATCGGTCCGCCGGTTGGACAGTGGCGACAGGAACTCGTGCAGCAGGTAGCCATGCGCCATGTGGATCTCGATGCCGTCCAGTCCCAGCCGGGCGGCGCGCCTGGCTGTTGCAACGAAATCGTTACACACCTTCGCCAAGCCCTCGGCGTCGAGCGCCAGCGGCGGATGCTCCGCGTCAGCCGTGCGGCACCGCAGACGGGGCAACGGTCTGCCAGCCACCCGGTTCGCCCGGGCGGATCTGGGCGCCGCCCTGCCATGGCACGTGACTGGAGGCCTTGCGCCCCGCATGGCCAAGCTGGATGGCAATGGGCATGGCGGAACAGGACCGCGCGGCCTTGAGCACCCGCGCCAGCGCCGCCTCGTTGGCATCGCTGTAGAGCCCGAGATCGCGCGGGGTGATGCGCGCCTCCGGCGACACCGCAGTTGCCTCGAGGATCAGCAGCCCGGCGCCGGACATGGCAAGCTGGCCCACGTGCATGACGTGCCAGTCGGTAGCACTGCCGTCGTCGGCGGAGTACTGGCACATCGGCGCAATCACGATACGGTTGTCCAGCTTCAACGATCCAAGTTGAAGCGGCGTGAAAAGCTTGCTCATCCGGTGATTGCCCCTCAGTTCGGAGATGCGAGGCGCCGATATAGCACCGTCATCCGGAAATCGGAAACACATGGATCGTCAGCAGGCAGAATAGCCGTTAAGCTGAAGGCATGCTCCAGGTGAAAAGGCTTGCACATGCGCTGAGCGAATTCCTCTCGGCACTGGCCGTTCTGGCCGTGCTGGGCCTGTGCCTGCTGGACACCGCCGTGATCGGGGCCTGGTGGACCTGGATGTTGAACGGACGCCTCCCGGCCCTGCCACCATCGACGAACTGGTCGAACACATGTACAGGCAGAAGCAGCCGTAAACGCGAACCCCGGCCATTCCACGCAGAAACACCGACAAGACATGCCAGCCACCCGCGTTCTCATAACCGGTTTCGAGCCCTATGGCGGGCGCGACGTGAACCCCGCGCACGAGGTGATGATGCAGCTGGATGGCCGCCGCCTGGGTGGTTGTGACGTGGTTGGCAGATCACTTCCGGTCAGGCTCGATGGTCTTGACGCCTGCATCGCCTCACTGTTCGAGGACGTGCAGCCTGACATTGTTGTAAGCCTTGGTCTGTGGCCGGGCGAAAGCGTCATCCGCATCGAGCGGGTGGCGCTGAACCTGGCCGACTTCGACATTGCCGACAATGCCGGCTCCCGGTTGATGGACCAGCCATTGGTGGCCAATGACGGCGCGGCGCTGATGTCCACGTTGCCGGTCCGCAGCATCGAGACCGCCCTGCTCGATGCCGGCATCCCGGCGCAGATCTCGAACAGCGCTGGCACCTTCTTGTGCAATGCCTGCCTGTACGGCTTCCTGTCGGCGGCCACGCACCAGGACAAGTCCGTCAACTGCGGCTTCCTCCACCTGCCCTACCTGCCGCAACAGGTTGCCGGCCTGCTGGGCAGGCGGCGGCAAGACCGGTCGCTGGAACTGCAACGGGAGACGATGCTGGCATCCATGAGCTTGGACATAATGGTGCGTGCAGTCGAACTGGCCATTGTCGTGAGCTGCGACGAGCAGACACCAATCGTGACATAGCCACTGCAAGCTGAAAGTCATCGAGGAAGTGACTGATCAGACCCCGGCAAGGCCAGGAGAGCTTGGGAAGCGGAGACCTGATGGGGACTGCAGAGACGCAAATGCCTGCTGACTGCCCCGGAACAGGACCGCGCCATGCGTACCATGAGCTCATTGCCAAGAGGCTGGATGGCGACCCGTCGGCAATAGAGTTCCGCTTGACGCGGGCTGCCACATCATCCTTTTCGCTTACGGCCACAACCGCAAAGAGAAATGCAATGCACGACGGCGTTTTGCGGCCCGGCGGAGTATGGCAGGGCGGAAGAGCAGCCTTCAGCTGGTCAACTGTCCCCGTCATCCTGACTAACACAGTCCGCACGCCAGTCAGCACCGCTCCAGTCTTTGGTTTTAGCGGATGAAGACCCCAGAGGGGCGCGACCAAGCCCGGCAACACACTGCCGGAACAACGGACATGCGTCCGACTTCGGAAGGGATGGGCCAAAGTTAGGCTTGAGATAGGTAAATGTCTGCCTGGCTCCCGCCAATCACGCTGCCAGGGCAGCTGCGGTCAGGTTGCCCACAGCAACGATAGCTGAGCCAATCAGCAGGCGGCGGCCAGCGCGCACGCCATCCTCCTGGCTGACTTCGGTTGTCTTTGACCGGTCCATGCAATGCCTCCTTTCGGCCAGCTTCTTATGTAGTTACAGGATGCGGTCTCTATCGGTTTTCATCTCACCATATCTTTCATTGCGTAACAGGTGTTTACGCTGGCTTCCGCAGGATCAATCACCATCGCCGCGGCGGGTGCTCAGGTTGCTCACTTCCCTGAGCTGCAATGATGCAGATCCAACCACCAGCTGGCGCCTGTGCTGTCAACCTTCCAGGTTGATTCAATCACTTCACCACCAGTACAGGACATTTTGCCAATGTCTCGACTCGGTGCGATACGCCACCGCGCAGCAATCCCTCGAGATCCCCCAGCCCCCTGGAGCCCACCACGATCATGTCGACGCCGTGCTCCTCGGCTCTGGCCACGATGGTGCGGGCAATCGGACCTTCCATGACTTCAACAATCACCTCTTCAACGCCGGCCGCCTTCACCTTGCTGGCAGCGCCCTTCAGCATCTCCTCTGCGCCGCGCTTGAGAATGTCGATGATATCGGCATCACGGTCGGTGGCGTGTTCCGTTCTGGCAAACTGCCGCATGGCCTCGATGGCCTTGTCCGGCTTGGCAACGTTGAGCAAGACCAGTTTCGCCTTGAGGGGCGCGGCAATCGCCGCCCCCATACTGACCGCCTTCAGCGAGTGTGCCGATCCGTCCATGGCAATGAGTATCGATGCAATCATGTGGTCCACCTGTTCTGCGCCAATCGCTGCTGACGGCTTGTGTTCGAAAACGGTTGCTTTACCAGCCTAGGCTAGGCTCGGGTCATGAAGCAAATCCTGACCTTCCTGTCCGGTGGCGCCGTAACGCTCTGGCTGTTCCTTTATCTGACGGCATCAGGCGTGCTTGTTCTTGGCTCCGGACCATATGCTGGCGCAGGCCTGGGGCAGGCGCAGCTCGATTGCACCTATTTTCACGGCACCGGCTTTGTCACCAAGACGCATCTGTATTCGCCGCACGGCCTGATCGGCCGGACCGTTTGCCCCCGGCTGGCCACGCTGGATTAGCCTTAAGGACCTGTGTGCGGTGACGGGATAGGTGGCATCAGTCCCCTGCCCGGTCGAACCCGACCGACGGACCAGCCGTTCGCCCTTCAATCCTCACTCGGTTACTGCGCGGCGTTCAGCACCGATACCAGGATCTGCGGGTCGCTGACGGTTGCACTGTAGCGGCCAACCAGCTCGCCCTGCAGGTCGGTGACCGATCTGCCCGACGCCAGCACAGGGCCGATGGACGGCAGGTTGACGGTGCCGTTCGCATCGACCGGAAACTCGCCGGACAACTGGTCCTGGCCGAGCACGTTCACGCTCAGCCGGTCGCCTGGCTGTATCAGGTACTCACCGCTTGCCCCCGGCAGCGGCGCCACAGGCGGATTGCTCTGCGGACTGGGCAGCACACTGAAGCCCTGATTGTTGTTCGATGAGCAGGCGGTAACCAGCACAGCCGCCATGGTCAGTCCGATCAGTCCAGCCAGAGATTTCATGCGATTTGATCCATTGTTCATTGACCAACAGCCTGTCGGGCAGGATGGTGTATGCCATCTTTGGCGTGCAAAGCACATGGACGCCGGTTCTGGACACCGGGTCATTGTACACATCTGCCACGTCCACGTTGAGCAGTAACTTGCACAAGTTCGCCAGGCGTGCCGGCGTCGATTTCATGTACCCGGCCCGGGTCTTTCCGTGTTTAAACTGAAGCAAAAGGCACTTGAAGCAGGAGGCGTGACCAATGATTGATACGCGGTACAGGAAACTTTCCGGATCACGCGCCGGCGCCATCTACGTGGTGGTAGCCCCTTATAGCGAAATCGAACGGCCACTCAAGTGGATGCTCCACATGGAGAACGATGATAATGAGAAATGCATCGTCTCCGAAGAAGAACTGGCCAACCCCGAACTGTGGCAGCCTGTCCCCTAGAATGGCGAGTGCGCGGTGCGAACTTACACGCGAGCAGCGTCGGCGAAGCAAGGACCGCACAGTCGTCTCGCCGCCCGACTGTCTATGCCAGATACCTCGACAATCGAAGCCGGTTCAGGGCTCAATGGGACAGTCACTGCAGGAGGGGTATCATCGATGCGTGTCGACCTTGATCTGTGCTATACGCCCATTGACCTTCTGGCGCGCAGGCTCAGGGCTGGCCTGCTGTCCCCGGTTGACCTAGTCCGCAATGCCCTTTCCCGCATCGACGAGATCAATCCGCTGCTCAATGCGTTCTGCTTCGTCTACCCGGACGAGGCAATGGAGCAGGCCCGGCTGGCCGAGCATGAACTGCGCTCGGGCATCGATCGCGGACCATTGCACGGCATTCCCATTGCCATCAAGGACTTCACCCCAACCGCCGGCAAGGTGACAACGCGAGGTTCGGTCTCGCACCGGACCTGGGTGCCAGATCGTGATGCCGTGATTGTCGAGCGGTTGCGTGAAGCCGGCACCATCCTGGTCGGCAAAACCACCACGCCGGAGTTTGCCTATTCGGGGTTCACCCGCAGCCCGCTCTGGGGAGACACCCGCAATCCCTGGGACCCGTCGCGAACCTGCGGCGGCTCCTCCGGCGGTTCGGCCGTGGCCGTGGCCACCGGTTGTGTGCCACTGGCAGAAGGCACCGACATGGGCGGGTCAGTGCGCATCCCGGCCTCATATTGCGGTATCGTCGGATTGAAGCCGAGTCTCGGGCGCATCCCGATGGACATCATCCCGAGCGTCTTCGATCGCATCTCCCACTTTGGCCCCCTCGCCCGCTCGGTCAATGATGCCGCCTTGTTCCTCAGCGCAACGCAAGGCGCCTCCGAGGTCGACTACCAGAGCCAGCGCTATTACCAGCCGCTGCCAAATGCATTGCCCCGCAGCGTCAAAGGACTGCGCCTCGCCCTCAGTCGCGACCTCGGTTACTTCGCTGTCGATGGAGATGTCCTGCAGGCCCTTGACACAGTGGTGGACATCTTCCGTGACGCCGGGGCCATCGTCGAGCCGGTTGATCTGGACTGGACGCCTCAGCAGGTCACTGACACCTGGACGGATTACTGGGGCGCCTTTCTGGCGGCCGGGTTCGCACACACGCTGAAGGACTTCCGCGACCAGATGGACCTGGACGTGGTCGCCCTGATCGAAGCGGGCCTGAACATCAGCGGCCAGCGAACTCATGCAGATCGAACAGGAGTGGACGCGGCAATGGCACTCCATGGCGGCGATCCTGGAACGCCATGACGCCTTGCTGTGTCCGACCATGGCGCTGCCAGCGGTAGACCTCAATGCACGAGATGGAGATTTCGCCCGGGTTGATGCCGACGGGCGATTGCATGCCATGGACATGACCCATCCGTTCAACAATATCGGCCGCTGCCCGGCCCTGTCGGTGCCGTGTGGCTGGACCGGTTCAGGATTGCCTATCGGCCTGCAGATCGTCGGGCGGCGCTTCCAGGATGCTGACGTCCTGGCCATTGGCGCCGCCTGGGAAGCGCTGAGGCCCTGGTCCGACATGCGGCCACCGCTGACCCAGACCCTGGTTTGACAGAACGGCAAGGAACACGTCGTCAGGACTTGGCGTGCAGCATAGTCTCGACCAACACCTGCACGCGCAGGGCCTCTTTCAGTGTTGCAAGCCGGTTTGGCTTGCCGGCCATGCACAGCAGAAGATCATCGAGCTGTGCTCTCAGGCTGATGGCGCGCGGATCAGCAGATGTCTTGCCTAACTCGACAAAAGGGCCCCCATCGGACTCCGAGTCGACATAGAAGTCTGTGATCCGCCGGCTGGTCTTTGACCCCTTTATAGTCAGTTCCTGTCGGTCTGGCTGCGCGCCGCCCACACTTGCCATGACGGTGACAGGGCGGCCGTCGGCTGTTTCGAACCGTGCAAGGAGATGCGTTTCGCACAGTTGCGGGTCTTCCTCATAGGTGGGTTGCGCCCAAACGACGGATAGCGGACCCAGCACGCGCTCGGAGAAGAACAGGAAGTGTGAAATGACTTCTCGCGTCATCCCCCCTTCTGCCCGAAACCGCAACCAGTCGGCTTCCTTTTGCCAGGTCCGCGGCCAGGCTGGATAGGTCACGACGATGTCCGCCCCGACAACCTCTCCCATGCCACCGGAATGCGCAGCTTCCAGTACACCTGTCAGGGCCGGGCCGGCAGCCTGGGTGAAGTTGACCGCGGCCGGTACGCGATACGCATCAAGGCTTGCAACCAGTTCTTCGCTTTGTGTGATGTCGACACCCAGCGGCTTTTCCAGGAAGACCGCCTTGCCGGCAGCAGCAGCTGCCAGCGCGTACGCCTTGCGCGGCCCGGGTGGGCAAGCCAGATAGACAAGCTCGGCAGCCTTGATCGCCTCTTCTGCAGACCCGGTAATCGTGGCATCAGCGGCGAGAGCCTGTGCCGCACGGCAGGCTTCCGGATCAGGATCCCACAGGGCGACCGGATGATAGCCCGCATGCAGCCCCATGTGCTGCAACATCCTGCGGCCCATGATCCCCAGTCCAATGATCGCCACCGATACCGTCATCTGCGCTTCCTGTCTTCAATCTCCATTCCGTGCGTGTTCCTTTTCTCAAAGACGGTGCCGACCATCAGCAATTCCATGAGATTCTCACGATCAACGTAGCCTGACAAAGTCCCAGATCGCGATGTCACAGCGACAACCGGGGCACCACTGCGCTGGAACGCCTCCAGCACCTTGTCCAGCCGCTCGTTCTCCTCAACAACTGGTATGTCGCGTTGCATCACCTCAATTACCGGTGCTGATCGATCGCCCTTTTGCAGACCCGCAGCGAGGGCTTCGCGGGTCAGCACGCCGCGAAGTTTGCCGGCGCCATCGACGATAGGGAATTCATGCTGGGTTGTATGCAGCAGGGCTTCCGCCGCATCGCCGAGGTTCGCGCCGGTATCAAGACTTTTGAACGTGGTAATCATGACATCCTTTGTCTTCATCCGCTTTCCCAGTTCCTGGAGCGAAACGGCCTGGGCCTCGCCGCCAGCGGCGAGATAAACGAAAATTGCCACGAAGACCAAAAGCGCATTACCCGAGACAAGCCCGATGAACCCGAAGGCAAGAGCGGTGATCTGACCGGTGCTGGCAGCGATATCAGTTGCCTTGCTGCGACTCATCTTCGTGGACAGCAGCGCCCGCAACACCCGGCCGCCATCCATGGGGAAGGCCGGGATCAGGTTGAACACAACCAGCATGATGTTCACCGCAGCCAGCCTGCTCCAGAAACTGGACTGCGGGCTTTCTATTGACCCCAGTGCCTGTTCGTTGATCGCCACGTCAAAGCCATAGATCAGCAGGCCGGCAATGGCGACGTTGACCATGGGACCGGCAATGGCGACAACCACCTCTTGCCATGGATTTTCCGGCATGCGCTCCATCTGGGCGACGCCGCCAATGGGCAGCAGCGTGATCCGCGGTGTGTGGATGCCATAGCGGCGTGCAGCAAGCGTATGACCCAGTTCATGCAGTACCACACAGCCGAAAACCGCGGCAATGAACATCACCCCATCAAGGGCAGCAGCGCTGCCGCCAACCTGGTAGTGGGCGATACCGATCCACAGCAGCAGCAGGAAGAAAGTCAGGTGAACCCTTATCTCGGTTTCGCCGACGCGCAGGATCGGAAATGACCAGTGCATTTGTCAGACTACCTCCTGTGGCCGTGATTGGAGCCGTGTCTGGGGTCTGGTGCGGAGACCAAGCTGTGATCGCTCGGCGTCATCTATCAGCATAGAAGTTTGCCATCTGAACAGGTGTATGTCTCTTGCTGATATGCCGCACGATGCTCAGCAGTTGCAGCGCAGATGATCGAGCCTTGGTTGGGAAAATCGATATTGGACACCTGCCGTTCGGGCCTCCGCGTTATCGGGCATTTCTCGATCTTTACCCCGGAATCCGGCGGGTGTTCGTGCCAAAATCGGAAAACAACTCCATGCACCGTATGTCTGCCGTTTGCGAACTTGGTGATCAAGACCAAAAATTGACCTTGCCGGCGGGCCGAATGCATTCGGCTTGAATTCTGCTGGCACCAACCATACTGCTGTTACGGTTGCTCTTCTGACGCCCCGCCAGGCCACTGCAGCTGGCCAGAGCCTTGGAGATGAAACTGGCGGCGAACCATTACCGGACGATCTCAACCAGCATGTTGTCGAGACCGGCCTGTTTGGTCATCTGGAACAGCACAGCCGCATTGTGAGGGTGAAGCCGGATAAGTCCAGCCGAGGCCGGGCGTCCCAGTTTGGAAACCTGGTCCGTACCGTGGATGGCGAAATTGCCGTTGTAGAAAATCGAATGGGGCATTGGCGCGTTGTTATGGCGGCTAGAACGATGGTGACGGGCCAGCCGTTTGGCCGTCCACCTGCCGGTTGGTGTCACCTTGCCCCGGCGAGCGGTAGAGACCTTCCAGCGATACTTCTCAACGCCCCGGTGGATCACCGTCATGGTCTGCGATGACAACTCAACTCGGGCAATCACCTCGTAAGCCAGGGCACTGCCCGGCAGGACGGGTGTAATGATTGCCAGACATGCAACCAGAGCCAGTATAACGGGATTGCCCAAAAGCTTCATGATCAGTCGGTCAGTATCAACACGGTGCGGATATGCCTTCGGTATCACAAATTGACCGAAGATTTCGGTGTTTCCTCGTTGCTGGGTGATGAACCCAAGGTGACCTTAAGAGATCGGCTCCAGCTTGCGCCAGGAAGACCTCCTGCTGTGTCCAGAGCAAACTGCTACATGGGTTTGTCAGGACAGCTTTGCTTATTGCCCACGGATATCCTGCAGTCGTTTCTTGGCCTGTGCGAGTTGATCAGGTGTCATCTGTAGGGTCACAGTATCAAGCGTTTCCCTGGCCATGTCATTGCCCTGGGATGCTGCAACGCTCAGCCAGAGCCATGCAAGTTCCAGATCCTGGCTGACACCATCTCCGAAGGCGTACAGCACGCCAAGGCTGGCCTGCGCCTCCGCGTGTCCCTGTGCAGCCGCTTTCTCATACCAGCTCGCAGCTTCAGCCCGATCCTGCGCCACCCCTCGGCCTTGGTCGTAACAAAGTCCGACAGCGTATTCAGCATCTGCGTAGCCTTGGTTCGCCGCCTTGCGCCACCAATGGGCCGCCTCGACGTCGTCCTGATCGACACCCAGGCCCTGGTGATGCAACACCCCCATCCGCATCTGAGCCAGCGGATCGCCTGCCTCAGCCAGGGGGCGCAGATAGCCCGCGGCCGCAGTATAGTCGGCACGCTCGTAGGCCTCAGTGGCCTTGTCCATGTCTTCCGCGGAACCCGCAACAGGCAAGCCCGCCATGACCATGCCCAGCAGCACAAGCCGAAGCGCGATAGCACGTTGCCAACGCCACCGTTGTCCACGGGATGCTGATGAGAGCATTGGAAGCCACCTCACTGCACGACCTCCTGTGTATTGATGGTGACCCGGTCATAGAGGTCGATGACTTCTTCGTTGAGCATGCTGATGCAACCTGAAGACAGCGCCTGGCCAATGGTCTGGGGCTGATTGGTGCCGTGTATACGGTAGAGCGTATCCTTGCCACTCGCATAGAGATAGAGCGCTCGCGCACCCAGCGGATTGTTGGGACCACCGTCCATGCGTTCGGGCAATTGCCGGCCATACTCAGCGAGTTCTCGCTCGATCATCTCCCTTGGCGGATGCCAGGCCGGCCATTCGGCCTTGCGGTCAACTTTGGCCCGGCCTGACCACCGGCGGCCGTCACGCCCCACACCGATGCCGTATGCAATGGCCTTGCCACCGGGTCGAACCAGGTACAACGTGCGCTCCCGGGTATTGACGATGATGGTCTCCGGCTCTTCACAGCTGCGGTAGTCCACGATCTGCTTGCCGCCGTACTTCGAGTTCCGCCGGCTGGATGAGTGACCAAAGCCGCCAAACAGCCGGTCTCAGAAAGTGTTGTGTTCGCGAATTGAGCCGTTCTCCAGTTGCCGCAAAATGCACGCCATGATTCGAGGCATGGCAGCAACCTTTGGGCGCATGACTTCAGCCTTGCACCCTGAGTTACCGCCCGCCCTGGTCGGAGAGGAACCCTGCATAGGTCTGTTCCAGGCCCTCCCTGAGTGACCGGGCCTGATCCCAGCCGAGCGCCTTGAGCTTCGACACGTCCGCCAGCTTGCGCGGCGTGCCGTCCGGCTTCGAGGCATCGAATTCAAGCTCACCCTCGAACCCCACCACCTGGCAGACCAGTTCCGCCAGGTCGCGGATCGACACTTCCTCGCCCGAGCCGATGTTGATGTGGCTGTCGCCCGAGTAATGCTTTGCAAGAAACACGATGGCATCAGCCAGGTCATCGACGTGCAGGAATTCCCGCAACGGCGTGCCCGACCCCCACACGCTCAGCGTGGGTGACTTGTTGAGTTTCGCCTCGTGCGCCTTGCGCAGCAGGGCCGGCAGCACGTGGCTGGTCTCCAGGTCGTAATTGTCGCCCGGCCCGTACAGGTTGGTCGGCTGCGCCGCGATGAAGTCGCAAGCCGTATTGCTTGCGATAGGCCTGGCACAGCTTGATGCCGGCGATCTTGGCAATGGCATACCATTCGTTGGTCGGCTCCAGCGCACCCGTCAGCAGCGCCTCTTCCCGGATCGGCTGCGGCGCCAGCTTCGGGTAGATGCAGGTGGAGCCGAGAAACACCAGCTTCTCCACGCTCGCTTTCCACGCCGCGTGGATGACGTTGGCTTCGATCATCAGATTGTCATACAGGAATTCGGCCGGGTACGTAGTTGTTGGCGTGAATGCCGCCGACCCTCGCGGCGGCCAGGAAGACGACCTCCGGCCGGTGATCTCGCCATCCAGGCGTCGACGTCAGCCTGGCAAACCAGGTCGAGCTGGTCGCGCGGCACCACGATGATGGTGCAGTCTTCTCCGGCTAGCCGCCGCACCAGCGCCGAGCCCACCATGCCGCGATGCCCGGCAACCCAGACCCGCTTGCCCTTCAGGCTGAAGACCGGATCACTCATGCCGATTGCGGCGGGCCTCTTCCGCCACGGCTTTCAGGTCCTCGGCCACCATCTCCGAGACCAGCTCCTGCAGCGTCGTGGTGGCCTGCCAGCCGAGCTTCGCCCTGGCCTTGGACGGATCGCCGATCAGCAGGTCCACTTCGGTTGGGCGGAAATACCTGCGGATCAACCAGCACCAGCTCGCGCCCCGTGGCAGCGTCCTTGCCCACTTCATCAACTCCTTCACCGCTCCACACGATGATGGTGCCTACCTCGGCAAACGCCTTCTCGACAAAAGACCTGACGGTGTGGGTTTCGCCGGTGGCCAGCACGTAATCATCCGGTTCATCCTGTTGCAGGATACGCCACATTCCCTCGACATAATCGCGCGCATGGCCCCAGTCGCGCTTGGCGTCCAGGTTGCCCAGATAGAGCTTGTCCTGCACGCCAAGGTGAATCGCCGCCACCGCCCGGGTGATCTTGCGCGTCACGAAGGTCTCGCCCCGGATCGGGCTTTCGTGGTTGAACAGGATGCCGTTGGAGGCATGGAAGCCATAGGCCTCGCGGTAGTTGACGGTGATCCAGTAGGCATAGAGCTTGGCCGCGGCATAGGGCGAGCGCGGATAGAACGGCGTCGTCTCCGACTGCGGCACCTCCTGCACCTTGCCATAGAGCTCCGAGGTGGAGGCCTGGTAGAACCGCGTCTTGTCCTTCAGCTTCAGCAGCCGCATCGCCTCGAGCAGCCGCAGCGTACCGATGCCGTCAGCGTTCGCCGTATACTCCGCCGTCTCGAAACTCACCTGCACGTGGCTTTGAGCGGCGAGGTTATAGACCTCGTCGGGCTGGATTTCCTGCATCAGCCGGATCAGGTTGGTAGCATCCGTCATGTCGCCATGGTGCAGGAACATCTTCACGCCCTGCTCGTGCGGGTCATGGTAGAGATGATCAATGCGACCTGTATTGAACGACGACGACCGCCGCTTCACGCCGTGCACCTCGTAGCCCTTGTTCAGCAGCAGTTCGGCCAGGTAGGCCCCGTCCTGTCCGGTAATGCCGGTGATTAATGCGCGTTTTGTCAATCTTGAGTTCCCACCTGTGTACATCGCCATCGTCGCACCAACTGCCGGAAGAAATCCACGGTGTACTTCAGCCCTTCTTCCAGCGGCACCTTCGGCTCCCAGTCCAGCTCTTGCCGTGGCCAGCGAGATGTCAGGCCGGCGCTGCTTCGGGTCGTCTGCCGGCAGCGGCAGGTAAACCAGCTTCGAGCGTGAGCTGGTCAGCTTCAGCACCGCTTCAGCCAGTTCGAGCATGGTGAACTCGACCGGGTTGCCGAGGTTCACCGGACCGGTCACATCCGCGTCCGACCCCATCAAGCGGACGAAGCCCTCGATCAGGTCGTCGACATAGCAGAACGAGCGGGTCTGCTGGCCATCGCCATAGATGGTGATGTCGTCGACCTCGCAGTGCCTGCATGATGAAGTTCGACACCACGCGTCCGTCCTGCGGGTGCATGCGCGGTCCATAGGTGTTGAAGATGCGCGCGACCTTGATCTCCAGGCCGTGCTGCCGGTGATAATCGAAGAACAGCGTTTCGGCGCAGCGCTTGCCCTCGTCATAGCAGGACCGGGGCCCGATCGGGTTGACGTTGCCCCAGTAGTCTTCGGTCTGCGGATGCACCGTCGGGTCGCCGTAGACCTCGCTGGTCGAGGCCTGGAAGATCCTTGCACTTGAGCCGCTTGGCCAGCCCCAGCATGTTGATGGCGCCATGCACGGACGTCTTGGTGGTCTGCACCGGGATCATGCTGGTAATGCACCGGCGAGGCCGGGCAGGCCAGGTTGTAGATTTCGTCGACCTCGACATAGAGCGGGAAGCAGACATCGTGGCGCATGAACTCGAAGCGCCGGTGGTTGTGCAGATGGTCC
Organism: uncultured Alphaproteobacteria bacterium; assembly: GCA_963700935.1. Taxonomy (GTDB): domain Bacteria; phylum Pseudomonadota; class Alphaproteobacteria; order Rhizobiales; family Aestuariivirgaceae; genus Anderseniella. The sequence continues at coordinate 93,778 of CAVOZK010000013.1, forward strand.
AGATTGCGCTTGCTGCCGGTGAACAGGTTGTCGGCGCACAGCACCTCGTGCCCCTGTTCCAGCAACCGGTCGATCAGGTGCGAGCCGAGGAACCCGGCCCCGCCTGTCACCAGGACGCGCTTGCGGCTGTCATAAAGTCTGGCCATGCATGTCTCCCGAGGAATGCGCCATACACCTATACACTCCCCAATACCCTAGAGGCAAACATCAACCAACTTTGGTCAATTGCTGGCGGGCTTGAGCCGGACCTAAAGCCGGGGGGGATTAACAGCGCTGCAGCAATTGAGGCCGGATCTGCACGTGCGCGCAACACCGGTCAGATGCTTACATCCCTGCGGTCTCGAGCCAGAACGCAGGCTGCCCCAGGCACGATCACGCCGACAGGCGGGTCAGTCAGCCCATGGACCGACCCAGGTGGTGATCTCGTCCACCGGGGCGCGCTCGGTGCGCAACCGGTTGATCGGGGCGTCGTGATCCATGTAGCCGAGCGCGATGCCGCAGAACAGCATCCATTCGTCTGGCGGGTTGAGGTGCTTGGCGATGGTGTGATGCCACTGGGCCCAGGCTTCCTGCGCACAGGTGTGCAGGCCGTAATCTCGCGCTACCAGCATCAGGCTTTGCAGGAACATGCCCATATCCGACCACTGCGGTGGGCCCATCTGCCGGTCGATGTAGGCGAACAGCCCGACCGGTGCGCCGAACAACCGGAAGTTCTGCCGGAACTGGGCAGCCGGCCCGACTTGTTGTCACGGCTCACGTCGATGGTGGCGTAGAGGTCCTCGCCGCACTTGAATCTGCGCGCATGGTAAAGGCTCCTTGAGGGTCTCCGGGTAGACCCGGTACTCGGGCGGCTCGCCACGGGGTGTCACCTCCATCCGGCACGCCACATCATCGAGCAGGGCCGCAAGCGCATCCCCGGTCACGGCATAGAGATGCCAAGGCTGCAGGTTACCGCCTGACGGCGCATAGCGGGCCTTGTCGATGATGTCTCTGACCGATCTCCAGCGGCACCGGGTCCGGCAGGAACTTGCGGCAACTGATGCGGGACAGGAGTGCGTCGGCAACAAGCATGAAAAGGTCTCCCGGCGAAGTTTGGATGAGCCTAGGTCGAACTCAGTCGCGGTGAAAGACCATCACCTTACCGCAGTGCACTTGCCAATCCTGTTGGCAGGTTCGAGTGATCAGCTTTCACCAGCCAAGGGGCTTGTTGGTCCTCAGCACCAGTGACGCGATGACGGCTGTCATGCAGCCTGGCCATGCATGTCTCCTGAGGCATACGCCATACACCTATACAAACCCCCATAGCCTACATGGAAAGATCGGCCTACTGGCCAATTGCTGCCGGGCTTGAGCAGGATGGGCCACCGGGGGGTGGGTGGGGGGCATGAGGTAAAGCTGAAGAACAACCCCATGCACAGTAGCAACTGCCGTCAGATTGACCTTGCACCAGCCGATTTCTGGCGCCGCACGGCCGAAAGGATCGGCGCAGCGTTCACTCAGCAACAACTGAACAGGTCTGGAGTGTGCCAGCGCATGACTACCGGGGATGGGCGACAATTGAGCTGAGGGGATGAGCCTTAAATCCGCTCAGGAATCTTCGACAGCGCCATGGTCGAGATACCCCTCAGCTATGGTCATTATACCACAAACCTGTTCAAAAAAATCATTTTTTGAGCGAATTCAATGGGTTAAAGAAACGCTCATCGATCACCATATGGATCATCCAGCGATCAGGCTGGCATCAAGGTTAGTACTGGAGAGTAGATATGAGCAACAGCAACGTCCCTGCCCGCTATGGAAAGCAGGTCACTGTCGTAGATGAGAGCAACATGTCGCTTCAGGAGCTGAGGCGGGAACAACACAGGAGAAAGCAAAACAAGCGGCAGACCGCGACCCTGACCGACGTCGGAGATCTACAGAAGCGCCGGCTTGGAGAAATCGCCAACGCGACTTCCCAGGTCCGCTGACATGACGGAGGCCGACCGTGAGCTGATGATCAAAGACACCCTGGACATGATTGACGAGATGCATCCGCAGGATCATTTCGAGCGCATGCTGATCAACCAGCTGGCCGCGAGCCATCAAATGGCCATGCACTGCTTCAAACGAGCCACCAATCCTGAAATGCCTGACGCCGAGGGTCGATCAGTTACATCAAGAATGCCGAAAAGCTGATGACGGCCTACACCAAGCTTCTGACCTGCCTGAACAAGCACCGGGGCAAGAACCAGCAGAAGGTGACTGTCGAATACATCAACGTGGAGCACGGCGGGCAGGCCATCGTCGCAGCAGTCGACAGCAGCCATGGGAGAGCCACGGCAAAGCATCAGTTCAGCTCAAACCAGGAAAGCAAGTCCGTCGGCTACTATGGCGACATAGAGGATCCCTCGCATCTTGACCCATCAGAGAGGGAGGTATGGGAACATGACCGGCGCTTCAAAAAGTAAGGCCGCATCAGCCCATGAGCGCAACACCGGACCGATGCTGAGATCGCTGCGGTGCGGGGCCAGGACGCGCGCTGGAACACCCTGCCAATCGCCGGCTGTGCGGGACAAGGAGCGCTGCCGCATGCACGGCGGCGCCAGGGGCTCCGGCGCACCAATCGGGAACCAGAATGCGCTCAAACATGGCCTGTACACCCGGGAGGAACTGGCGTTCCAGCGCAAGGTCCGCGATATGCTGCGCGGTCATTCAGACTATTATAATCTCAAGTGAAGATGCACCTGCATCCGATCAGTAGGTGTGGCTGGACAACAGTTCTAACGGCGGAGTAGCCCGGCTGGCGAAAGGCATTCATCATTGATCAGGCCCAGGCTGATTTGCCGCTTCCACATCGCTGAGGATCTTGTTTCAGATATGCCTAGCAATTTTAATTTTTGATAGGCATATTTATGCCAAGCAAAAACTGAAAGTGCTAGGCATGACACCTCTCAGCAGCATCGCGATGAGCGCATATACAGATCTGGTACGGCTCCTGAAGGACGACGCAGTATCCGGCGTCAAGGGCAAACCGACCCTGAAGCAGCGTGGCGACAAGGGTTACTGGTATGCTGCGCGCCGCGTCGGATCACAGATGCGTTTCGTCTACATTGGCGAAGACAACGATGAAACCCGCGCGCGCATAGACCGGATCGAGGAACTGCACGCGACAGCGAAGCAGCGGCAAGCTGAGCGCTCGAGGCTGGTTCGTCTGCTAAGGGCGGAGGGCATGACCCCGACCGACCGGGCGACCGGATCGATCCTGTCTGCCATGGCGGATGCCGGCACATTTCGGCTGGGGGGCACGATCGTCGGCACCAATGCGTTTCGTCTGTACGAAGGTGAGCTTGGCATCCGACTGCCCTTGGGCGGAATAGCAGTCACCGGCGACATCGACATCGCCCAATTCGAGAAGCTCAGCGTCGCCCTGGAGGATCAGGTAGACCCGGGCCTGGCTGAGACGTTCTCGGCGCTGAAGTTCGACCCACTGCCCGGGCTCGACCCGGGTCGGACATGGCGCTGGGTGCAGGGCGGCAGTGGCCAGTTGGTCGAGTTCCTCACCCCCGCCTTCGGTGAGGAAACCATCCGCGAACTACCCGCACTAGGCGTCAACGCGCAGGCACTGAACTACCTCAATTTCCTGATCGCCGAACCGATCAAGGCAGCAGCCATCTATAGATCTGGCGTTCTGGTGCAGGTCCCTCGCCCCGAGCGGTACGCGATCCACAAGCTGATCATCGCTGATCGGCGGCGCGATGGCGCGGGCAGCCTGAAAGCGTCGAAGGACCGGGAGCAGGCGGCATTTCTAATTGAGGCAATGGCCGAGGACCGGCCCGATGATCTGTCACGGGCCTACGCCACCGCCATGGGGGTCGGCCCACGCTGGCGTGAACACATCGAAAACTCGCTGAAGCGGATGCAAGAGACGAAGGACATCCTGAACAGCATTTAGTGGCAAACGCTCCTGATCGGCATCAATCAGCGCTCCCCGGCAATCGGGGGCGCTTGCATATCTGGAGCAGAAGTGTGCCGGGCATTGCAGCTTGTCACTTTCCCCACGGCATCTTCGATCAGTGCGCAGCGCCACTACAGATATGCAACAATGCGAAGGGACGTCGCACTCCAAGGCTATGGGGCTAGCCAGACCTGCAGCGGTGCCGCGCTGCTCGACGTTAGCAACATGCGGCCGTCAAGTCATCTGTCTTCAATGCCAATGGCGATCATCAAGTCAGGCCGTCGCACTCACCGAAGCGGCCAAAAACGCCATCGGACCAACGTTCTAGTTTTGCAGCTTCACCACCTCCATCAGGGCAGAGATCGATGCGGGTTTCTGCAAGATGGCGATCAGGTTGAGATTCCTGCTTTCCGCCACCCGCCTGGCCTTGTCGAGAACCTCGCGAGGCATGCCGGAAAGCAGGATAAACCGCGTTCCTGGTGCACCCTTGTCAAGCGAGGCAAGCGTTTCGAACCCGTCGAAACCAGGCATGCAGAGGTCAAGCACAACCAGGTCAAATGGATTCCCACTGCTGTCAATCAACCCTGCCGCTTCATCGCCATTGATGATCCTGGAAACTGTCGTGGCACCACAGCGGGTAAATGCCTTCTCGAGGATCTCGAGGTGAATCCGGTCATCGTCGATCACCAGCACATGTTTCGGAAAATTCACTGCCATCACTATCGCCGCCGGCAAAACACTGCATCGCCATCAATGGCATTAAGTCCGAAGCCGCCATCACAGTTGGAGGCAAAGCCAAGCCTGGTGATCTCGCCTATCCGGTAAACGCAAAGCCGGGGCGACAACCATGCCGGTTTCACACCACCCTCATCTGGCAGGACACACTCATCTACTGACATGGAGACCACCCCAGTTATGACGCAACACACTCATCGACAGACCAAGCTGCGTTCCCTGTCAGCCGACCTGATAGCCTGGTACCATTGGCGAGTTAATCAGTTGTCGGAAGAAATCGATCGATTTGTCCGGGGCGATAAACGATATGGTAACGGTTGCAGCCGCTTGACGGACAGAAGGTCCGCACCAGGTTGGAAAACACCTGCGAGGCCGACAACACCAGCCAGCAGCTGTTTCAAGCGCTTCAGCAGCCTTCCAAGGGCAGAGCGTACAACTGTTCCCCGATGGACGTAGCCACTGCCAAGGGCAGGCGTCGGACGGACCAGCAACAACAGATCCGATGCCAGCAACCCCGCCTGATACTTGTCATCCGAGAGGGTTGAGGATCAATCTTGCCAACAGTTCCTCGCTGGCGTGGCAACCGAAATTGCGCGGCTTAAAGCGGCAGCGGGCTAACGTATCACGAGGCTCAAAGCATACCGAAAGCTGGCATGTTCGGTGACGTGGTTGTTGTCCAATAGACGGCGTAGTGCGTAAAGCTGCACAGTGCAAAGCTCTCAATTTCCAGATCCATGGCTCTGGAAATCCGGCAAGAAAACCGGCAAAATACCAGTCGAAAAATTTATTCATATAATTGATTTTCAGTGATAATATGACCGCAAAGAAAGCGGCAAAAATGACATCCAGATTTAGTATGGAGCCGATGCTCCCGGAGGAAGCCAACAAAGAGCTTGATGATCTGGCTCTAGCGCTAGTGGAGCGGGCGAACAGCTTCGCAGCCCGGGTCAATCCGATTCTGCGGCAGTCCATCGGCGATCTGGTCCGCTCGATGAACTGCTATTATTCGAACCTGATAGAAGGTCATGACACGCTGCCGATCGATATCGACCGCGCGCTTGCCGATGACTACGCCCAGGATATCGAGAAGCGCAACCTGCAGCTCGAAGCCAGGGCCCATATCGAGGTCCAGGCCATTATTGATCATGGCAAGGCGCCTTACCCTACCCTCTCGGTTGACTTCATCCTGTGGCTGCATGAGGCATTCTGTTCGCGATTACCGCCAGAGCTGCTGCAGTCAACAGACCCGGCAACAGATGAGGTGATGCCTGTCATTCCCGGCCAGTTGCGGCAAAGGATGGTACAAATCGGTCGGCATGTTCCGCCGGAACCGGAAGCCCTGCCGGATCTGCTCGGCCGCTTCATCGAGGCCTATGATCAACGAAGGCTGTCCAAGCTGCGCCAGATCATCGCGGTTGCGGCGGGCCATCACAGGCTGGCCTGGATACACCCGTTCCTGGATGGCAATGGCCGCGTCACACGCCTGTTGTCACACGCCTGGCTCCGGGACCTCGGTATTGGCACCGAACTCTGGTCCGTTTCGCGAGGTCTCGCAAGAACTGTGGACGACTACAAGGCAAGACTTCAGGCGGCGGATGAGCCCCGCCGCGGCGATCGTGATGGCCGGGGCAACCTGACGGAAGCGGGACTTACCGACTTCTGCAGGTACTTCCTGAAGACCTGTGTCGATCAGGTGGACTATATGGAGAGCCTGCTGGAGCCGAAGGAGCTGCTCAACCGGATCGAGATCTGGTGTGAAGAGGAGGTGCGCCGCAAGCGCCTGCCGAAAGGCTCCTGGTCCCTATTGAGGGAAGCAGTGCTCACCGGCGAGTTCGAACGTGGCCGCGCAGAAGGGATTACCGGGTATAAGGAACGTCAGGCACGTACGGTTCTGAACACCCTTATCGATGCAGGCTGCCTGGTATCTCCGACGACGCGCAGCAAAGTGCGCCTGGGGTTCCCGTTGAAAGTGGTCGAGCGCTGGCTGCCCCTGCTCTATCCAGGTGGCGTCATCTCGGGTGTGCGTCGGTGACTGACGACCAGTGTGATGAATGTCCCGTTTCAGGCACCAGTCGGAAGTCCGATGCCCATTGTTACCATCATCAACTGAACCTGCATCCTCGCGTGACCGGTACGACGACAACCTGGTTGTCAGCCGAAGTCCTCGCTCCTTGCCCCGGCAGTTTGATTCAATCCTGCACGAAACCGCTAGGAAATTCATAACCTGGCGCGGCTAACCTTAAGACTTGGGAAAGCATGCGCGGTCAGGACCTGGATGGGGATCCGGACCGCAACGTCAGTGAGTGTTAGATGCGTCAAGTCAGACTGGATAGGGCCAGCACCAATTCTGTGGTCAAGGAGGCCAGCACAGAGCAGACCCACAGCTTCGCGCTTGAGGCGAGCCCATGGCTGGTCATTGGACAAACCGATCCAGCCGTGATCCTGGTTGCGGACGCAGCTGACCAAATGGGGCAGACCGCGCACAACGGCCCCAATCACTCTGGTGCAGAGCACGCCCCTTCACCCAGGGCGCACGGGAGTGGATCGGTTGCGCCACTGCAGCACTGGCAGCAGCTGTCAGCCAGCCTCGAACTGCCGGATCCGACATCACGATCACAGCTGGCCAAACTGTTGGGCGACACACAAGCCCCGTTGTCAGAAGAAAGCCTGTCGAGCTTGCGCCAGTATTCCGGGTCCGGACTGGGGGGGACCGCTGATGGTTCATCGGTCACCTCGAACACCTCGCTGGTCGACCAGCTCGACCAGGGCAATGAATGGATCACCAGCACCGGGGCGATCCCGGCTGTCATCACCTACGGCTTTACCACCAGTAGTACATTTGCCTCAGGCTTCAGTGAAAGAAACGGCTGGTCGGCCTTCCAGGACAGCCAGAAGGAGGCCGCCCGCCTTGCCATGGGGCTGTGGGACGACCTGGTCGCGCCCTCCTTCGTTGAAGACACGACGAGTCCCAATACCGCCGACATCAAGTTCTCCAACACCACGAACTCAGGCTATGCACACGCTTGGTTTCCAGGCATAGCCGGCAGTGAGTCCGGGACTTACGGCAAGATCGCCGGGTCGGTGTGGTTCAACCCGGCATTCGGCTCG
>CAVOZK010000014.1:0-61993 GCA_963700935.1 uncultured Alphaproteobacteria bacterium
ACCTGCCCGAAGCGGAATCGGAGCTGGTGGCCGGCTTCATCGTGGAATACTGCGTCCACGCCCTACATGCTGTTCATGCTGGGTGAGTACGTGTCGATCACCCTGATGTGCGCCATGACCACCATCCTGTTCCTGGGTGGCTGGCTGCCGCCGTTCGATTTTGCGCCGTTCACCTGGGTGCCGGGCGTCATCTGGTTCATGGCCAAGATCTTCCTGGTGTTCTTCATGTTCGCCATGGTGAAGGCGTTCGTGCCGCGCTACCGCTATGACCAGCTGATGCGGCTGGGCTGGAAGGTGTTCCTGCCCATCTCGCTGTTCTGGGTGGCGCTGACGGCCGGCGTCGTGACCGCCTTCGGCCTGGCGCCGTGAGCCATGGGAGCATCGTGACATGAACCTTGCACAAGCCGCCAAGTCGCTCTTCCTGAAGGAGTTCATCGACGCCTTCTTCATGTCGATGCGCTACTTCTTTGCGCCCAAGGCAACCATCAACTATCCGTTCGAGAAGGGCCCGGTGTCTCCTCGCTTCCGGGGCGAACATGCGCTGCGCCGTTACCCGAACGGCGAGGAACGCTGCATCGCCTGCAAGCTGTGCGAGGCCATCTGCCCGGCGCAAGCCATCACCATCGAGGCGGGGCCACGGCGCAATGACGGCACCCGGCGCACCACCCGCTATGACATCGACATGGTGAAGTGCATCTATTGCGGCTTCTGCCAGGAGGCCTGCCCGGTGGACGCCATCGTCGAAGGGCCAAACTTTGAATTTGCCACCGAGACCCGCGAGGAGCTGCTGTTCAACAAGGACAAGCTGCTGGCCAACGGCGACCGGTGGGAGAGGGAAATCGCGGCGAACATCGCCATGGACGCGCCGTACCGCTGACAGCGGGTCACCGGGCGCACAGAGGGACTTGAGGGGCCGTCTTCCGGCTCCGGAAGAGCACAGGGGTTGAAGCAATGGCAGTGTCTGCCGCGTTCTTTTATCTGTTCTCCGCCGTCGCGGTCGCGTCGGCGGTGATGGTGATTGCCTCGCGCAATCCCGTGCACTCGGTGCTGTTCCTGATCCTGACCTTCTTCAATGCCGCAGGCCTGTTCATCCTGCTGGGCGCCGAGTTCCTGGCGATGATCCTGGTGGTCGTCTATGTCGGCGCAGTGGCGGTGCTCTTCCTGTTCGTGGTGATGATGCTCGACGTGGACTTCGCCGAACTTCGCGCCGGCATCTTGCAGTACGCGCCCTTTGGCATGGTGGTGGGGCTGATCCTGTTCACCGAACTGGCGCTGGTGCTGGGTGTGTGGGCCTTCGCACCGGAGGCGGGGCAGGTGCTTGCCGCGCCCGCGCCGGCGGCAGGAGCCCTCACCAATACCGAGGCGCTGGGGCAGATCCTCTACACCCGCTACATCTTCTTCTTCCAGATGGCAGGCCTGGTGCTGCTCGTCGCGATGATCGGCGCCATCGTGCTGACGCTGCGCCACAAGGAAGGCGTCAAGCGCCAGAACATTGCCGAACAGAACGCCCGCACCCCGGCAACTGCCGTGGAAGTGCGCAAGGTCAAGCCGGGGCAGGGGATCTGATCATGATGACCATCGGACTTGGACACTACCTGACCGTCGCCGCCATCCTGTTCACCATCGGCATCTTCGGCATTTTCCTCAACCGCAAGAACGTCATCATCATCCTGATGTCGATCGAGCTGATGCTGCTGGCCGTCAACATCAACCTGGTGGCTTTCTCGTCGTTCCTTGGCGACCTCGTCGGCCAGGTCTACGCGCTGCTGGTGCTGACCGTAGCAGCCGGCGAGGCGGCCATCGGCCTTGCCATCCTGGTCACCTACTTCCGCAACCGCGGCACCATTGCGGTTGAAGACATCAACATGATGAAGGGCTGACGGGACCTGCATTCGCCATGAACACCATCTTCCTTCTCATCGTCTTCCTGCCGTTGCTGGGCGCCATCGTTGCCGGCGTGTTCGGCACCTCGCTGCTGAAAGGCACGCAGGACCACGCCGCCCACGCCCATCACGACGACGATCACCACCATGATCACGGCCCGTCGTGGCCGATGTACCTCACCACGGCCTTCCTGATGACCTCGGCCGTGCTGTCGTGGATCGCCTTCTTCGACGTTGCCATTCACGAGCAGACCTACAAGGTGCATGTGCTCGACTTCATCCGCTCCGGCGGCATGGCGGCGGACTGGGCCTTCCGGGTCGATACGCTGACCGCCGTGATGCTGGTCGTCGTCACCACCGTGTCGGCGCTGGTGCACATGTATTCGCTCGGCTACATGAGCCATGACCCTTATCCGCAGCGCTTCTTCAGCTACCTGTCGCTGTTCACCTTCGCCATGCTGATGCTGGTCACCTCGGACAACCTCGTCCAGATGTTCTTCGGCTGGGAAGGGGTGGGCCTGGCGTCCTACCTGCTGATCGGCTTCTGGTACAAGAAACCAAGCGCCAACGCCGCCGCCATCAAGGCCTTCGTGGTCAACCGCGTCGGCGACTTCGGCTTCGCGCTGGGCATCTTCGCCACTTTCATGATCTTCGGCTCGGTCGAGTTCGACACCATCTTTGCCGCCGCGCCCGAGCAGGCCGGCAAGACCATGACCTTCCTGAGCTGGGAGGTGGACGTGATGACCGCCATCTGCCTGCTGCTGTTCATGGGCGCGATGGGCAAGTCGGCGCAGTTCCTGCTGCACACCTGGCTGCCCGACGCCATGGAAGGCCCGACACCCGTTTCCGCGCTCATTCACGCCGCCACCATGGTGACCGCCGGCGTGTTCCTGGTGGCGCGCATGTCGCCGTTCTTCGAGCTGTCGCCCACCGCGCTGATGGTGGTGACGGTGATCGGCGCCATCACGGCGTTCTTCGCTGCAACCGTCGGCCTGGTGCAGAACGACATCAAACGCGTGATTGCCTACTCGACCTGTTCGCAGCTGGGCTACATGTTCGTGGCGCTTGGCATCGGCGCCTATGGCGTGGCGATCTTCCACCTGTTCACCCATGCCTTCTTCAAGGCGCTGCTGTTCCTTGGCTCCGGCTCGGTCATCCACGCCATGTCCGACGAGCAGGACATGCGCAACATGGGCGGCCTTGCCCCTCACCTGAAGGTGACTTGGGTGATGATGCTGATCGGCACGCTGGCGCTCACCGGCTTCCCGCTCACCGCCGGCTATTTCTCCAAGGACGCCATCATCGAAAGCGCCTTTGCCGCGCATGGCGGTGCTGCCACCTTCGCCTTCTGGCTGCTGGTGATCGCGGCCTGCTTCACCTCGTTCTACTCGTGGCGGCTGATGTTCATGACCTTCCACGGCAAGGCCCGCGCCAGCCGCGACGTGATGAACCACGTGCACGAAAGCCCGCAGGTGATGCTCATTCCGCTTTACGTTCTGGCGGTCGGCGCATTGCTGGCGGGAGCGGTGTTCAAGGCCTACTTCATCGGCCACGACGAGGCGCTGTTCTGGGGCACCGCGCTCTACCGCGCGCCGGAAAACAACATCGTCGAGGAAATGCACCACGTGCCGGCCTGGGTGATCTGGTCGCCATTCGTGGCAATGGTCATCGGCTTTGCGGTGTCGTGGCTGTTCTATATCCGCCGCCCCGATCTGCCCGGCAAGCTGGCCGCCGCCAACGAGCCTGTCTACCAGTTCCTGCTCAACAAGTGGTACTTCGACGAACTGTACGACCTGATCTTCGTGCGTCCCGCCAAGTGGCTCGGCCGCTTCTTCTGGAAGCAGGGCGACGGCTGGCTGATCGACGGGTTCGGGCCTGACGGCATTTCCGCCCGCGTGCTCGACACCACCAACCGCATCGTGAAGCTGCAGTCCGGCTTCGTCTACCACTACGCATTCGCCATGCTGATCGGGGTTGTGTTCCTGATTACCTGGTACATGTTCGCAGGAGCGCACTGATGACCGGCTGGTACATTCTTTCCACGCTCACCTTCCTGCCTCTCGTAGGTGCGCTGTTCATTCTGGCGATCCGGGGCGACGATGACGTGGCCCGCCGCAACATCCGCGCCACTGCCCTGTCGGTGACAGTGATCAACTTCCTGCTGTCGCTGCTGGCCTGGTCCAGCTTCGACCCCAGCCAGCCCGGCTTCCAGCTTGAGGACAAGGTGGTGTGGCTTGGCGGCCTGATGACCTACCACATGGGCGTTGACGGCATTTCCATGCCGTTCGTCATGCTGACCGCCGCCATCATGCCGCTGTGCATCATCGCCAGCTGGAGCGTCACAAAGCGCGTCAAGGAATACATGATCGCCTTCCTGGTGCTGGAGACGCTGATGATCGGCGTGTTCTGCGCGCTCGACCTGGTGCTGTTCTACCTGTTCTTCGAAGGCGGCCTGATCCCGATGTTCCTGATCATCGGCATCTGGGGCGGGGCGCGGCGCAACTATGCGGCCTTCAAGTTCTTCCTCTACACCCTGGCGGGATCGGTGTTGATGCTGCTGGCCATTATGGCCATGTACGCCCACACCGGCACCACCGATATTGCCGAAATCCTCTCGTCGAAGAACTTCCCGGCGTCCATGCAGACGTGGCTCTGGCTCGCGTTTTTCGCCTCGTTCGCGGTGAAGATGCCGATGTGGCCGGTGCACACCTGGCTGCCCGACGCCCACGTTGAGGCGCCGACAGCAGGCTCCGTGGTGCTGGCGGCCATCCTGCTGAAGATGGGTGGTTACGGCTTCCTGCGCTTCTCGCTGCCGATGTTCCCGGTCGCCTCGGAAATGTTCGCCCCGATGATGTTCGTGCTGTCCGTCGTCGCCATCGTCTACACCTCGCTGGTGGCGCTGATGCAGGAGGACATGAAGAAGCTTATCGCCTATTCGTCCGTCGCCCACATGGGCTTCGTCACCATGGGCATCTTCTCGCTCAACAAGCAGGGCATTGACGGCGCCATGTTCCAGATGATCAGCCACGGCTTCATCTCGGGTGCGCTGTTCCTGTGCGTGGGCGTGGTCTATGACCGCATCCACACCCGCGAGATTGCCGCCTATGGCGGTCTGGTCAACCGGATGCCGGCCTATGCCGCCATCTTCCTGCTGTTCACCATGGCCAATGTGGGCCTGCCCGGCACCTCCGGCTTCGTCGGCGAGTTCCTGACGCTGGCCGGCGCCTTCAAGGCAAACACCTGGGTGGCGTTCTTCGCCACCACCGGCGTCATCCTGTCGGCAGGCTATGCCTTGTGGCTGTACCGGCGCGTGGTGTTCGGCGTGTTGCAGAAGGACAGCCTGAAGGCGATCAGGGATATCACGCCTCGCGAGGCCGTGACGCTGGCGCCGCTGGCCGCCGCCACGCTCTATTTCGGCGATCTATCCGGTACCCATCATGGATGCGGTGTCGGCCTCGGTGGACAATCTCATCGGCCAGGTGCAGACAGGTATTGCTGCGCACGAGGCCGCTGTCCGGGCGGCCATGCTGTCGCTCGGCAACTAACGGATTTGAAGGTCAGGACTTGAAGCGATGAGCAACATTCTCGCAATTGCAGACGCCACCGCCGCGCTGCCGGAGATTTTCCTGGCCGTGGCGGCCATGGCGCTGCTGATGCTGGGCGTCGCCTCGGACAAGAACCGCAACGACCTGGTGAACACGCTGTCGCTGGGTGCCCTTGCCGTCACAGCGGCGCTGGTGATCTTCACCTCCGATGGGGGTGTGGCGCGCGCCTTCCATGACAGCTTCGTGGTGGACGGGTTTGCCCGCTTCATGAAAATCCTGGTGCTGTTCGGCTCGGCCGTGGCCATCATCCTGTCGTCGAACTTCCTGAAGGTAGAGCGGCTCGACAAGTTCGAGTACCCGGTGCTGGTGCTGCTGGCCACCGTGGGCATGCTGACGATGATCTCGGCCAACGACCTGATCGCGCTCTATATGGGTCTCGAACTGCAGTCGCTTTCTCTCTACGTGATCGCCGCGTTCAACCGCGACAGCGCGCGCTCGTCCGAAGCCGGGTTGAAGTATTTCGTGCTGGGTGCGCTGTCGTCCGGCATGCTGCTGTATGGCGCCTCGCTGATCTACGGTTTTACCGGCTCGGTCGCCTATGCCGATATTGCTGCTGCTGCAACCGGCGGCGAGGTTGGTCTCGGGCTGCTGTTCGGGCTGGTGTTCCTGGTTGCTGGCCTGGCGTTCAAGATATCCGCCGTGCCGTTCCACATGTGGACGCCGGACGTCTACGAAGGCTCGCCCACGCCCGTTACCGCGTTCTTCGCCGCCGCTCCCAAGGTGGCTGCCATGGCGGTGTTCGTGCGCGCCATGCACGACGGGTTCGGCGGGGCCGTGGCAGAGTGGCAGCAGATCATCGTTTTCATCTCCATCGCCTCGATGGTGCTGGGCGCCTTTGCCGCCATCGGCCAGGACAACATCAAGCGCCTGCTGGCCTATTCATCCATCGGCCACATGGGTTATGCGCTGGTTGGGCTTGCCGCCGGCACCCAGAGCGGTGTGCGCGGCATCGCCATCTACATGGCGATCTACATGGTAATGACGCTGGGCGCCTTTGCCTGCGTTATCTACATGCGCCGGCGCGGCACGGCAGTGGAACGCATTTCCGATCTGTCGGGCCTGGCGCGCAACGACCCGATGATGGCCTTCGTGCTGGCCATGCTGATGTTCTCGCTGGCCGGCATTCCGCCGCTGGCCGGGTTCTTCGCCAAGTACTTTGTGTTCCTCGCCGCCATCGAGGCCAACATGTACACCCTCGCCGTGATCGGCGTGCTGTCCTCGGTGGTGTCGGCCTTCTACTACCTGCGCATCGTCAAGGTGATGTATTTCGACGAACCGGCGGACGAGTTCGACGCCGCCCCGTTTGAAGTCCGCCTCATCGCCATCGCAGCAGGCATCCTGGCGATCGGCATGGTGCTGGTGCTTGAACAGCTGAACATCGCGGCCAACGCGGCGGCTGCATCGCTGTTCCTGTGAGCAACGCGGCCGGCGCCATGCCGGACATCATCTGGCTGGATACCACTGGTTCCACCAACGCCGAGGCGCAGGCGCTGCACGCGCAGGGCCGCCGCACGCCGGTCTGGGTGGCGGCGGGCGAGCAGACCGCAGGCAGGGGCCGGCAGGGCCGCGACTGGGTGTCTAAGCCCGGCAACCTGTACGCCAGCCTGCTGTGGCCCGTGCCCGGCGTGCCGCTTGACCGGCTCTCCAGCCTGTCGCTGGTGGCGGGGCTTGCCGTGGCGGACGCCTTCGTGGCGGCGGGACCCAACGCACCTGTCGAACTGAAGTGGCCCAACGATGTGCTGATCGGCGGGCGCAAGGCTGCCGGCATTCTGGTTGAAACCACCGGGCAGGGCGAAGGCCTGGCCGCCATCATCGGCTGCGGTCTGAACCTTGCCCACCACCCGCAAGGCACCCGCTGGCCCGCCACCCATCTCGCCGCCCACCGCCGCCCGGTGGACCCGCGCGACATGCTCAGCCTGCTGGCCGCGTCCATGGAAGTGCGGCTTGAACTGTGGGACGAGGGCAGGGGCTTTGCGGCAGCGCTGGCCGACTGGCAGTCCCGCGCCATGGGGGCGGGGACGCGCATCCGCCTGCCGGATGGCGCAACGGGCCGGTTTCGCGGCCTTGCGGGCTCTGGCGCGCTGGAGATGGAACGCGATGATGGCTCGCTGGTTGTCCACCATGCCGGCGATGTTGACTGGCTGGATGCAAGACCTCAGGAGGGGCATTGATGGCGCGGCGCGACAAGGCTGAAAGCGATCTCGTGCTGATGCCGCTTGGCGGCATGGGCGAGATCGGCATGAACGCCTATGCCTACGGGCTCGGGCCTGATAGCCGCCGCAAGTGGATCCTCGTGGACTGCGGCGTCAAGTTCGGCGACGAACTGGACCCCGGCATCGACGTGATCCTTCCTGATGTCAGCTATCTCGAAGCCGAAAAGCGCAACCTGCTGGCGCTGTTTCTCACCCACGCCCATGAAGACCACCTGGGCGCGGTGGCGTGGCTGTGGCCGCGCCTGCGCTGCCCGGTCTACTGTACGCCGTTTGCGGCGGAGCTGCTCAAGCGCAAGCTGAACGAGGCGGGCCTGCTGGGCGAGGTGCCGCTGCGGGTGGTGCCGCTGGGCGGACGCGAGACGGTGGGGGATTTCGATGTCGAGTACATCGCCATGACCCACTCGATCCCGGAGCCGGCGGCTCTGGCCATCCGTACGCCGGTGGGCCTTGCCGTGCATTCTGGCGACTGGAAGATGGATCCCACGCCGACCATTCCGCCGCTGATGGACATCGCCCGGCTCAAGCAGATCGGCGATGAGGGCGTCGATGCGCTCATCTGCGACTCGACCAACGTGCTGCGCGAGGGGCATTCTCCGTCCGAAAGCGATGTGGCCGCCAACCTTGCCCGCATCATTGGCGAGGCGACGGGCCGTGTTGCCGTAACCACCTTCGCCAGCCATGTCGGCCGCATCACCTCCGTTGCCCAGGCCGCCCGCGCCAATGGCCGCGAGGTGGTGATCGCCGGGCGCGCCATGCAGAACACCATTGCCGCTGCCATGGAGGTGGGCCTGCTCAAGGAAGGCCGCGCCTTCCGCGACCAGACCGAGTACGGCTACCTGCCGCCGGACAAGGTGGTGCTGCTGTGCACCGGCAGCCAGGGCGAGCCACGCGCGGCCATGGCCCGCATTGCCGCAGACAACCACCCCGACATCACCCTCGATCCCGGCGATACGGTGATCTTCTCCTCGAAGACCATACCCGGCAACGAGAAGTCCGTCGGCAACCTGCTCAACCTGCTGGCCGGGCAGGGGGTCGATGTCATCACCTCTGACGACGCGATGGTGCATACCTCCGGCCACCCGCGGCAGGAAGAACTGCGCCAGCTCTATGGTTGGCTCAGACCGAAGCTGCTGGTGCCGATGCACGGCGAGATGCGCCACCTGAAGCGCCAGCTCGAATTTGCCAGTGCTTGCGGCATTCCCGCCACCGCGCAGGTCATGGGCGGCGAAGTGCTGCGGCTGTGTCCCGGCCCGGCGGAGATCATCGACGAGGTGCCCGGCGGCCGGCTGCATGTGGACGGCAGGCTCATCGTTCCCAGCATCGATGGCCCGGCCCGCAAGCGGCGCAAGCTGTCGTTCGTCGGCGTGGTAGCGGTATCTCTCGTCATCGATGGTGCCGGCAAGCTGGCTGATGATCCGCAAGCCGTGCTGGATGGCCTGCCCGAGGATACCGGCTCGGGTTACGAGTTTCACGAGCTGGTGCTCGACGTGACGGAAGAAGCCTTCGAGGCCATTCCGCGCAAGCGCCGCCAGATCGATGACGTGGTCGAGGACACCTTGCGCACCGCCATCCGCCGCCGCCTCGACACGGAGTGGGGCAAGAAACCCGTCGTGCACGTGCTGATCCACAGGGTTTAGCCGGACAGCCCGCAATAACTTGCAGAATCCGGGCAAATCGCGGCACTTTGGGCGCGTACCTGAAGGATCCGAATCATGTCCGAAATCGTCCCGCCCGGCTCACCTGACGGCATCGAGCCGATTGATCTGCGTTCCGCCCTTGAAGAGCGCTACCTGGCCTATGCGCTGTCGACCATCATGCACCGGGCGCTGCCGGATGTCCGCGACGGGCTGAAGCCCGTTCACCGGCGGCTGCTCTATGCCATGCGCATGCTGAAACTCGACCCCAACCAGGGCTTCAAGAAGTGCGCCCGGGTGGTGGGTGACGTGATCGGTAAATATCACCCGCACGGCGACCAGGCGGTCTATGACGCCATGGTCCGGCTGGCGCAGGATTTCGCCCAGCGTTACATGCTGGTCGAGGGTCAGGGCAATTTCGGCAACATCGACGGCGACAACGCGGCCGCCTACCGCTACACCGAAGCGCGCCTCACGGAAGTGGCCATGGCGTTGCTGGACGGCATCGACGAGGACACCGTCGATTTCCGCGAAACCTACAATGGCGAGGACAAGGAACCGGTGGTGCTACCCGGCGCCTTCCCGAACCTGCTGGCCAATGGGGCCACCGGCATCGCGGTCGGCATGGCGACCTCCATCCCGCCGCACAATGCTGGCGAATTGTGTGATGCCGCCCTGCACCTGATCAAGTTTCCGGCTGCCGGCATCGACAAGCTGATGCAGTTCGTGCCCGGGCCTGACCTGCCCACCGGCGGCATCATCATCGACACGCCGGAGCAGATCACCGAAGCCTATCGCACCGGACGAGGTGCCTTCCGCATCCGTGCCAAGTGGGAGACGGAGGACCTTGGACGCGGCACCTGGCAGATTGTGATCACCGAAATACCCTACCAGGTGCAGAAGGGCAGGCTGGTCGAGAAGATTGCCGAGCTGCTGACCGACCGCAAGCTGCCGCTGCTGGCTGATGTGCGCGATGAAGTCCGCCGAAGACATCCGCCTGGTGCTGGAGCCGAAGAGCCGCACCGTCGATCCGGTTGTGCTGATGGAGCAGATGTTCAAGCTGACCGAGCTTGAGAGCCGTTTCTCGCTCAACATGAACGTGCTGTCGATGGGCAAGGTGCCCAAGGTGCTGTCCTTGCGCGACGTGCTGCGCGAGTGGCTGGACCACCGCAAGGACGTGCTGGTGCGCCGCTCCAGCCATCGCCTTGGCGTGATTGCCCGGCGGCTGGAAATCCTCGGCGGCTACCTGATCGCCTATCTCAACATCGACGAGGTCATCGCCATCATCCGCGGCGAGGAAGAGCCCAAGCCCGTGCTGATGCGCCGCTTCGATCTGACCGACACCCAGGCCGAGGCAATCCTCAACATGCGCCTGCGCGCGCTGCGCAAGCTGGAAGAGTTCGAGATCCGCAAGGAACACGAGGGCCTGACCGCCGAGAAGGAAGGGCTTGAAGCACTGCTGGCGTCGGACGAGGCGCAGTGGAACCACATTTCAGATGAGGTGCGCGCAACCCGTGACAAGTTCGGCAAGAAGACTGCGCAGGGCGCACGGCGCACCCAGTTCTCGCAGGCGCCTGAGATCGACGTCAACCTGGACGAGGCCCTGATCGAGAAGGAGCCGGTTACAATCGTCTGCTCCGACAAGGGCTGGATTCGCGCCATGAAGGGCCACCTTCAGGACACCTCTTCAATCTCCTACAAGGACGGTGACAAGGAAAAGTTCGTCTTCCACGCCGAAACCACCAACAAGATCCTGCTGCTCGGCTCATCCGGAAAGTTCTTTACCCTTGATGCCTCGAAGCTGCCGGGCGGGCGCGGACATGGTGAACCGGTAAGGTTGATGGCTGATATGGACGCCGCCGACGCCATCGTTGCGCTTTTCGTCCATCAGCCCGGCCGGAAGCTGCTTCTGGCTTCGACCGAGGGCAACGGCTTCCTCGTGCCCGAAGACGAATGCGTGGCCAATACGCGCAAGGGCAAGCAGGTGCTGAACGTCAAGCTGCCGGTCGAGGCGCTGGTTTGCCGCCCGCTGCACGACGGCGACGATCACCTGGCCGTTGTAGGCGAAAACCGCAAGATGCTGGTGTTTCCGTTGTCTGAACTGCCCGAAATGACTCGTGGCAAGGGGGTGCGGCTGCAGAAATACAAGGACGGCGGCCTGAGCGATGCCCGCGCCTTCCGGCTCGCTGACGGTCTGACCTGGACCGACAGTTCAGGCCGCACCTGGACCGTGAATGATCTTGCCGAGTGGGCCGGCGCGCGCGCCCAGGCAGGCCGCATGCCGCCCAAGGGCTTCCCGCGCAATAACCGGTTTGGCTGACTTCAATTTACAGACCTGCTCCGATTTTACTTTGCGTCAAGTAGCCGTTAATGGTTTTTTTGCGCATTTGTGCGGAGATTGCCGTGATGATGCCGCTAGTCCTGTTGTTGCCAGCGGCGTGTATTTGACGTGTTCAACGAAACCAGAGTGACGGATGGACATGATTGGGACGGCATATTGGGTTGTGCATGGGCGCGTCGACAACGACCCGTTCACGAACACCGGCTTGGACAGCCCCGAGCAGTTGATGCAGCGCGCGGGCGGCGTATTCGTCGCCACGTCCCGCAATGGCACCACTGTTCGCTGGGCGATGTTCGCTTCGAACTGGGCCTCGCTGTAC
Organism: uncultured Alphaproteobacteria bacterium; assembly: GCA_963700935.1. Taxonomy (GTDB): domain Bacteria; phylum Pseudomonadota; class Alphaproteobacteria; order Rhizobiales; family Aestuariivirgaceae; genus Anderseniella. The sequence goes on from CAVOZK010000014.1 coordinate 11,996, forward strand.
TATGTCAGCGAGTTGCTGGCGACGCTGCCCGCACCCTACACCCTCGAATTCTTCCTGAGCGGCTGGTTCACCCAGACCATCGAGGATCCGCACCACGCAGTTGTCCGCTTGCAGGAACTGGTGGTGAAGAGCGACGTGCACCTGCGCCAGAAGACCCATGTGAAATGTCTGCTGCCCGACTATGTCCCGCAGATGCCGAACCTGATCGGCGATACCCTGGCCGACCGCAAGGCTTCACCGGACTTCAGCGTGGATTGCGTGTTCAACTCGCAGAGCAGGCGCTTCGTGGTTCAGCGGATTGGCGCCAATTCCACCGTTGCCAAGTGGTATGGAACCACATCTCCCAGCTCTTTCCCCTGTCAGACGGGAAGTTCCTACGACAACATCGTCTCGCAGGCCTATCACAACGTGCTGGAGACAGGTGAGGCGCACTACGGCCACGTGCTTGCGGTCTTCCCGACGCCGATGCAGATGCCGAAATGGGTCGGTTATCAGCGGGTGATCCTGCCCCACGCCTTTCCTGACGGGCGCAATGGCGTGACCGTCGTGACGGAAGTCGGGAACGTGGATATCAATCTCGTATAGCCATGAGTCCGGCTTCCAGCCGTTCGTAAACGGCGTGCTCCATCTCGTGCCGCTCGGCTACGAGCAGCCATTCGTTGTCCGGTATGTCCTCGGGGTGCCACTCCCAACGCAGGAAACTCCGCTCGGCATAGGGATAACCGTTCTGGATGCCCGTGCCGCGCACGCCGATGCGATGGACGACGAGGGCCCAGAGAGCGTCCGGATTCCATTTCAGCATCGCCAGCAAGTGGCCGGCAAAGGTCATCGATTCGTTTACTTCGCGCGTGCCGCGATGGCTTTTCCCGACCCAGAGTTCACCATGATAGCACAACCAGCCCGACAATCGTCCGGCACGGCTGCCCGGCGGCGGTAGCAGCGCCTTGGGCACCATGAGCTTTCCTGACTTCATGTAGAGACCGGCCATCCATCCGGTTGCCCAGTCCGCCAGGTTGGTGTCGATATAGTCGAGACGATAGGCGTTCAGGCCGACAGTCTCGTTGGCTTCATTCGCCACGCGGACCCAGAATGCCTTGCCATCGAGTTGACAGTACGCCGGGTTGAACATCGGCGCTGCTTCGATTTGCCTGCACTCAAGCTTTGTCCGGTTGAATGCGTTCATGTCGTTCGAGACCGAGAACGTGAGGCCATAGCCGGCGAGCACGCCGCGCAATGCCGTGATGAGCTCAACGAATTCGAGCGGGTTCTCGAGTCCTCTGCGCAATTCCGTCATCCCCATTTCTGACGTTGCGTGATCAAGTTTGCACAGCTTTGGCAGCAAGTTGTATGCCATCCGGATTGTAGGCGAATTAAGCAGGAAATGCAGGGATTCAGGCGAGAATCCGTCCCATTTCATCAGCAGGAATCTGACGTCTGGAGCTGAGCAGTTTCCAGACTGAATGGCTTACCAGTGCCAGAATGACCACTGCGCCGCCGAACATGGCCTGGGCCGAGGGAACTTCGGCGAAGATGGCCCACATCCAGACAGGCGTCAGGACCGTCTCCAGCAGGAAGAACATCGCAACCACGGCAGCAGCCACATAGCGCGGGCCGAGCATGAGCAGGGCGGTGGCGGCGGGTGCTGCCAGCAGGCCGTTCATCGCCAGCCAGCCCCATCCTGCCGCGCTCAACGAGCCGGGGCTGGCGAACGGGGCAACCACGGCAGCCGCCAGCAGGTGTCCGCTTGCCGCGCTCATCGACTGGTCGGACCGCTGGTGGCGGATCACCGTCAGCGACATCGCCATCAGCGCCGCCACGCCGACCGCCAGCAGGTCGCCGCGCCAGGTGCCCACCTGCAGGCCTTCCTGCACGATGATGCCCACCCCGCACAACGACACCAGGATGGCGGCCCACGTGTACGGGTGAAGCCGCTCGCCCAGAAAGGCCCAGCCCAGAAGCCCTGCAAACATCGGGTTGAAGGCCAGGATAAAGACGACGTTCGCGACCGAGGTCAGCGATATCGACGAGATGAACATGATGTTCGACACGCCGGCAAACAGCGCGATCACCAGGCCGGTCTTGCCGTTGATGAACGGGGTCGGGCTGCCGCGAAGGCGTGTGAACAACAGCCAGAACAGGAACATCGCCGCAAACATCATGATGCCGCGTACATAGATCAGCGTGTAAGTATCGGCGCCGGCCATTTTGAGCAGCGGCACATCGAACGACAGCAGCAAGCCGCCCATGAACGAGATCGCCAGCCCCTTGCTGGTATCGGAGGCGGTATTCGCCGTGGTGGCCGGCGTATAGGTGCGCGTCATGACTGGCCGTCTGCGTCGTGCCGGTAGAACAGTTGCCAGCCCGTCTGGGTCAGGCGCTCCTGTGGCAGGAACCGAGCCTTGTAATCCATCTTCGAGGAGCCGTTTACCCAATAGCCGAGGTAGACATAGGGAAGGCCCAGCTTGCGGGCGCGTACGATGTGGTCGAGCACCATGAACGTGCCGAGGCTGCGGCCGCCCAGGCCCGGCGCAAAGAAGCTGTAGATCATCGACAGGCCATCATCGAGAATGTCGGTGAGCGCGGAGGCGACAAGCTCGCCGCGCCGCTGGTCAGGACCTGCGAGCGTTGGCTGCGCCGGCACCCGGTACTCGATCATCCGAGTGTCCACGAAGGTTTCGTCGACCATCGCGGTAAAGTCCATCATCGCCATGTCGGACATGCCGCCGTCGTGGTGACGGTCGTCGATATAGCGGCGGAACAGTTCGTACTGTTCCGTTGTGGCCGTGGCAGGCTGTGCGGTGCTGACAAGATCACTGTTGCGCTTGTGGATGCGCCGGAACGTCCGCGTCCACTCAAACTTCTCTACCGGCACCCGCACCGAGACGCAGGCGCTGCAGCTGTCGCAGGCTGGCCGGTAGGCAATGTTCTGCGACCGGCGGAACCCGCCCTGGGCCAGCGTGTCGTGCAGCTGGCGAGCATCTGCGTTGATCAGGTGGGTAAACACCTTGCGCTCATGCCGTCCTTCCATATAGGGGCATGGGGCCGGCGCAGTAATGAAGAACTGCGGGAAATTTCTGCGTTCAATGCTCAAGGCGCGACATCGTCCCCAGGCGCGGCGCCTGCCGCGGGACTATCCCGCACCAGCAACCGCATGACAATGCTGCAAAGGGTTAAATGAGCCGGGGCGATTGTCAATCCGTGACCGCTACCACAGGCCGGGAACATGCGTGGATCATTCGCCCGGCTGCAACTGCGTCACCTGAGCGATGTAGTCCTGCTGCCGCATGAACGTCATGATCTCTTCCGTGTGGCCGGGGCCGCGGGTCTCCACGGTGATTTCGAGCACCGCGCCCTTGGCCGGCACGTCGAGAAAGTTGCGCTGATGATGCACTTCGAGGATGTTGGCCTTCTGCCGGCCCAGCGCGGTGGAGATGAGCCCCAGAATGCCCGGCCGGTCCTCGATCAGGAAGCGCAGCCGCACCACGCGGCGGTCGCGCGCCAGTTCCCGCACGATCAGCGAGGCGAGCATGCGCTGGTCGATATTGGCACCGCAGATGACAAGCCCCACTGTCTTGCCCGCCCAGCGTCCGGGCTCCGCCAGCAGCGCCGCCACGCCGGCCGCACCGGCGCCCTCCGCCAGCAGTTTCTCTTCGGAAAGGAGCGTCACGATGGCTTTCTCCACGGCGCTCTCGCTGACCAGGTCGATCCGGCCGACCAGTTCACGGCAGACTTCGATCGCCTGTTTGCCCACGTCGCGGACGGCGATGCCCTCGGCCAGCGTGGTGCCGCCGCAGTCAGCAGTCTCGCCGGCAAGTGCCGCGCGCATGGCAGGATAGCGTTCGAGTTCAACCCCGGTAATGCCGATGCCGGGCTTGAGGTGACGGGCGGCGACCGCCATGCCGCTGATCAGCCCGCCGCCGCCGACCGGCACGATCAGTTCATCGAGCCCCGGTTCGTCCGCCAGCATTTCCAGCGCAATGGTGCCCTGGCCTGCCATCACCAGCGGGTCGTCATAAGGGTGAACCAGCACCAGCCCCCGCTCGGTAATCAGCCGCTGCAGGTGCTCATGCGCCTCGACCAGTGTTTCGCCGGCCAGTTCCACCTGCGCCCCGAACCGGCTGGTGCGCTCGACCTTGGTCCACGGCGTGTGCTCGGGCATGACAATGGTGGCCGGAATGCCCAGCCTCGTGGCGTGGTAAGCCACCGCCTGCGCGTGGTTGCCCGCCGACAGCGCAATGACCCCGGCCTTGCGCTCCTCCGGCGTCAGCGTGAGCAGCTTGTTCAGCGCGCCGCGCACCTTGAACGCGTTGGTGACCTGCAACGTTTCCAGCTTCAGCCGGACGTCGGCGCCGGTCATGGCCGCCAGCGCATGCGCCTTCACCAGCGGGGTGCGTACGACGTCCGCCGCGATGCGTGCGGCGGCCTGTTCGATGTCTGCGAAGCTGATGCTCATCTTGCGTACCGGAATGCCTGTCCGTGGAGCGATTGCCAGCGGGGCATAAAGCGAATACCAATGGGGATCAATCCAATATCGAAAATCCGGACAGAAGGAAGACTGAGAAGATGGCTTTCAAGACTGCATGGCTGGGCCTAGGCGTGATGGGATACCCGATGGCGGGCTACCTCAAGGGCAAGGGCGGACATGATGTCGTCGTCTACAACCGCACCACGGCCAAGGCTGACAAGTGGGTCGAACAACATGGCGGCTCGCGCGCCCTGACGCCGAAGGAAGCCGCAGACGGCGCCGACTTCGTGTTCGCTTGCGTCGGCAACGACGACGACCTGCGCACCGTCACCACCGGACCGGATGGTGCCTTCCAGTCGATGAAGAAGGGCGCGGTGTTCATCGATCACACCACTGCCTCGGCCAACGTGGCGCGCGAACTGCACACCGCCGCTGCCGGGAAGGGGTGCGGCTTTGTCGATGCGCCGGTATCCGGCGGCCAGGCCGGTGCCGAGAACGGCGTGCTCACCGTGATGTGCGGCGGCGATGAGGCCCACTACAAGGCAGCCGAACCGCTGATCGCCAACTATGCGCGCAGCTGCCGCCTTCTGGGCCCCGCAGGTTCCGGCCAGCTTGCCAAGATGTGCAACCAGATCGCCATTGCGGGCCTTGTTCAGGGACTCTCGGAAGCCATTCATTTCGGCAAGCAGGCCGGTCTCGACATGGAAGCTGTCATCGACGTTATCTCCAAGGGCGCGGCGGGCTCATGGCAGATGGAGAACCGCTACAAGACGATGATCGCCGGCAAGTTCGACTTCGGCTTTGCCGTGGACTGGATGCGCAAGGACCTTGGCATCTGCCTCGACGAGGCGCGGCGCAATGACTCGCACCTGCCGGTGGCGGCGCTGGTGGACCAGTTCTACAGCCAGGTCCAGTCGAATGGCGGTGGCCGCTGGGATACGTCCAGCCTGATCTCGCTGCTCGACAAGGCGAAGAAGTAACCAGCTCTGCCGGAAAGCGTACACCCGCATGACCAAGATGCACTACCCGTCCGCGGTTGAGGCCGTTGCTGCCCTCAAGCCGCAACAACCGCTGATGTGCCTTTGCCCGGACGTGTTCCGGGTTGAGGCGCAACGGTTCGTGGCGGGCTTTCCGGGCGACGTGCATTACGCGGTCAAGGCCAATCCCCATCCGGGCATCCTGCACTGGCTGTCGGAAGGCGGCGTGACGGGATATGACGTTGCCTCCATCGCCGAGATCGAACTGGTGCGGCGCGAGATGGTGCAGGGCGCACACCTGGCCTTCAACCATCCGGTCAAGTCGCGCGCCGATATCGACACCGCCTACCGGCAGCACGGGGTGCATGACTTCGTCATCGACCACCACAAGGAACTGGCCAAACTTGCCGATATCTGCGGCCGCGACGTGACCGTGCAGGTGCGTATTTCCCGCGCCAACCCGGATTCCGAGGTGGACCTCAACGCCAAGTTCGGCTGCGACGGACAGACGGCGGCCAGCCTCATGCGGCAGGCCGCCGATCTGGGGTTCGACGTCGCGCTGGCCATGCATGTCGGCTGGCAGGCGCGCGAGCCGAAAGCCTGGGGCGAGGCCATGGCGATGGGGGCTGGGGCTGCCAGGGCTGCCGGCGTGACGCTGAAATACGCCAACCTCGGCGGCGGTTACCCCTCCGTGCTGATGCCGCAAGGCCGCACCCTGGAAGACTTCTTCTCGGTCATCAATGCGGCAAAGGCCGAACATCTCTCGGGCACCGCGCTCAATTGCGAACCGGGTTCGGCGCTGGTCTGGCGCGGTTGCGAGACCGTGGCCCAGGTGGTGCTGCGCAAGGAAGACCGGGTTTACCTGAACGACGGTGTCTATGGCTCCATGGCCGAACTGAAGTACACGCGCGTATCGCCGCCTCATATCGCCCTGTCTGGCAACGGCGAGTTGCTTGCCGGGCCTGGTAAGCTGTTCACCGTTTGCGGGCCAACCTGCGACAGCGTCGACATGCTTCCCGTTCACGTGGAACTGCCCGAGGCCATCGACGAGGGCGATTACGTGGTGTTCGGCTGGATGGGGGCTTATTCGAACGCACTGCTGACCACGTTCAACGGCCTCGGCGCGCTCGACTATGCCACGGTGGACCGGCTGGCTGCCTGAACCTCTGGCTCCATCATCGCATCGCTGTGGCACTGCACAGGCGCGGCGCAACCGGACTAAGACAGGACGCAAGGGCCAACCGTCAGGAGGGTGTCACCATGTCAATCAGCCAGAAGATCGTGGACGGGCTCACCGAGCACAACGTCAACTTCGTTACCACCGTGCCGTGCAAGCAGCTGGCCGGCGTCATTGAGATCATCGACAGGACGCCGGGTGTCCTGCACGTCCCGTCCAACAAGGAGGACGAGGGCATGGGGCTTTGCGCCGGTGCCTGGATGGGCGGCATGCGGCCCTGCATCATCATGCAGAACACCGCGCTGGGCGTCACCGTCAACACGCTGGCGACGCTGATCCAGTTCTACCAGATGCCGCTGCCGATGATCATCTCCTACCGCGGCGAACTGGGCGAGCGGGTCGCCTGCCAGGTCGAGATGGCGGTGCACACCAAGGCGCTGCTCGACCAGCTGCACATCCAGACCTACCACTTCCATAAGCCGGAGGACGTCGAGGAGATGGGCGCGATCATCAAGCACACCTTCATGAGCCGCAAGCCGACCGCCATCCTGACTGACTCGAATTTCTGGGGAGGCTACTGACATGATCCGTTCCGAGGTTCTCAAGACCCTGATCCCGCTGATTTCCGATCAGCTGGTCGTTTGCAACATCGGCCTGCCCAGCCAGGAACTGCACATGATGGACGACCAGCCGTCCAACTTCTACATGCTGGGCACGATGGGGCTGGCCTCCTCCATCGGGCTTGGGCCTGGCGCTGGCCCAGAAGCAGAAGGTCATCGCCATCGACGGTGACGGCTCGGTGCTGACCAATCTCGGTACACTGCCGACCATCGCCAACAATCCGGCCAGCAACTTCATCCTGCTGATCATCGACAACGGCTCATATGGCTCCACCGGCGACCAGCCCACCTATGCCGGGCGCAAGACCTCGCTGGCCAGGGTGGCGGAAGCCTGCGGCTGCGACAATGTCATCGAGTGCAAGGCCGAGGACACGGCGAAGGTGATGGAAGCTGCGCTGAAGGATGACCGCATGACCATCATCGTGTGCAAGTGCGCGTCCGGCAACATACCGGTGCCGGTCATCGAGATGGACGCACCCGTCATCAAGCATCGCTTCATGGAAGAGGTGAAGCGCCGCAACGCCTGAAGACTTGCCAGAGACGGCAAAAAGAGGCCCGGCTGCGAGCAACTCGCGCCGGGCCTTTTGCTTGACGGTTGGCTGCGATTAGTTGATCGACACCAGTTCGATGTCGAAGGTGAGGTCCTTGCCGGCCAGCGGATGGTTGGCGTCCAGCGTCACGGTCTGTTCGTCAACGGCAGCGACGGTCACCGGGATCACCTGGCCTTCCGGTGTCTGCATCTGCAGGCGCGCGCCCACTTCCACCGGAACGTCGGCCGGGATCTGCGCCCGCGGAATGGCCTGCTGCATCTGCGGGTTCACCTCGCCATAGGCTTCGGCCGCCGGGATGTTCACCGTCTTCTTGTCGCCGACGGTCATGCCCGGCATCTCCTTGTCGAGGCCCGGGATGATCTGGCCGGAGCCCACCTCGAACTGCAGCGGATCGCGCCCTGCGGAACTGTCGAAGGTCGTGCCGTCGTTGAGGGTGCCGGTATAGTGAATGCGCACGGTGTCGCCCGTCTTGACCTGGGTCATGAATAAAGGTCTCTCGGAATTTCAGGTGGATTGAAGAGGCCGCAGCAAGGCGCGGGTGCTCGTGAATGCCCGCAGACCCTACCGGCTGATTCCCGCTGCGTAAACCCCGGATGGCCCGTGTTTCCGGTCTAGCCGTTCAGCTTCCTCGCCACATCAAGCGCGAAATAGGTGAGCACGCCGTCCGCACCGGCCCGCTTGAACGAATGCAGCGCCTCGATGGCCACCTTCTCGCCGTCCAGCCAGCCGCGTTCGACCGCCGCCATCAGCATCGCGTACTCGCCGGACACCTGGTAGGCGAAGGTCGGCACGCCGAACTCCTGCTTGAGCCGGCTCACTACGTCCAGATAGGGCATGCCCGGCTTGACCATGATCATGTCGGCGCCCTCGGCGATGTCGAGTTCAGCCTCGCGCAGCGCTTCATCAATGTTGGCGAAGTCCATCTGGTAAGTTTTCTTGTCGCCCCGCAGCGTGCCGGACGAGCCCACTGCGTCGCGGAACGGACCATAGAACGCCGAGGCGTACTTGGCCGTGTAGGCCATGATCATCACGTCCTGGTGGCCGGATTGCTCAAGCGCTGCACGGATGGCGGCCACGCGTCCGTCCATCATGTCCGATGGCCCGATCACGTCGCAGCCGGCGTCTGCCTGCGCCAGCGACTGGCCCACCAGGATCTCGATGGTCTCGTCATTGAGGATGCGCCCGCCCTCCAGCAGCCCGTCATGGCCATGGTCGGTGTAGGGGTCCAGCGCCACGTCGGTCATGATGCCGATGTCCGGCACCGCATCCTTGATGGCGCGCACTGCCGTGCAGACAAGGTTGTCGCGGTTCAGCGCCTCGCGGCCATCCGCCGTGCGTTTGCCGGGTGGCGTGTTCGGAAACACCGCTATCAGCGGAATGCCCAGAGAGCGGGCTTCGCCTGCCGCCTTAACCGCCCGGTCGACGGTTAGCCGCTGAACGCCCGGCATCGAGGCCACCGGTTCGGTTTCGTCCTTGCCCGGCATCACGAAGATCGGCCAGATCAGGTCGGAGGGCGTGAGGTGGGTTTGCCGCACCAGCCGCCGCGACCAGTCGGCCTGACGCGTCCGGCGCATCCGCATGGCCGGGAAGCCGCCGCCCATTGCGGCTTCGCTGTCGATTGAGGTCCTGTCCTGAGCGGATTTTGCCTTTGGTGCGGTCATGCGCAGTCGTTCCAGATCGCTTGTTATTGAGTTTTTCCAGAGCAAACTATGCAACATTCCGGTGTCAGTCACCAGTCATGTTGACGATGATGCGCGCCGGGCACTATCACGGCCGGCAACCCACAACCATCCGGGAGAAGGCGGGACATGAACTTCGAACCGACGGAAGAACAAGTCGCCATTCGCGAACTTGCAGCCTCGTTTGCGGCCAGCGAAATGGCCCCGCACGCCGCGCGGTGGGACGCCGAACACATCTTTCCGCGTGATGTCATCGTCAAGACCGCCGAACTGGGCTTTGGCGGGCTGTACGTGCGCGAAGACGTGGGCGGATCGAACCTGTCGCGGCTCGAAGCGGCAATCATCTTCGAGGAACTGGCCAGGGCCTGCCCGTCGACATCCGCCTTCATCTCCATCCACAACATGGCCGCCTGGATGATCGACCGCTACGGCACAGAGGAACAGCGCCAGCGCTTCCTGCCCGACATGACGGCGATGAGGAAGATTTCGTCCTACTGCCTGACCGAGCCGGGCTCCGGTTCCGATGCCGCAGCCCTCAGGACGAAAGCCGTGCGCGATGGCGATCATTATGTGCTCAACGGCGCCAAGGCGTTCATTTCCGGGGCAGGGGCCAACGACTTATATCTCACCATGGTGCGCACCGGCGACGACAGCCCCAACGGCATTTCCTGTATCATGATCGAGAACGGCACGCCGGGCCTCAGCTTCGGTGCCAACGAGCGCAAGCTTGGCTGGCACTCGCAGCCCACCGCGCAAGTCAACTTCGACGACTGCCGGGTGCCGGTAGAAAACCTCATTGGCGGCGAGGGCAACGGCTTCCGCATCGCCATGTCGGGGCTGGACGGCGGCAGGCTGAACATTGGCGCCTGTTCCATCGGCGGCGCGCAGGCCTGCATCGACCACGCCATGGACTATATGAAAACCCGCAAGGCCTTCGGCAAGGCAATTGCCGAGTTCCAGGCGCTGCAGTTCCGGCTGGCCGACATGCAGACGGAACTCGAAGCTGCCCGAATCCTGCTCTATTCGGCCGCGCAGAAGGTCAACGACAAACACCCCATGGCAACCCGCTTCGCCGCCATGGCCAAGCGCAAGGCAACCGACACCGGCTTCGACGTGGTCAACGATGCGCTGCAGATGTTTGGCGGGTACGGCTATCTGCAGGACTATCCGGTGGAGCGCTACCTGCGCGATCTGCGGGTTCACCAGATCCTGGAAGGCACCAACGAGATCATGCGCCTGATCATCTCGCGCGACATGTTGCGGCAGTAGGCGGGCAAGCGCATGAGCCAGTCCGACGAAATCCTGTTCTCAGTCGAAGGCCGCGCCGGCTGGATCGTGCTCAACCGGCCGGGCGCGCTCAATGCGCTGACGCTGCCGATGTTCCGTGCGCTGCACGCCCAGCTCAAGGCCTGGGAAAATGACGGCCGCGTCGAGCGCATTGTCATCGAGGGCGCAGGGCGACAAGGCCTTCTGCGCCGGCGGCGATATCCGTCAGCTCTTACCAGTGGGGTCTGGCGATGGACACCCGCTTCCTCGACCTGTTCCGCGAGGAGTACCTCCTCAACACCTACATCAAGCATTATCCCAAGCCCTATGTCGCGCTGATGGACGGCATCACCATGGGCGGCGGCGTCGGCGTGTCGGTGCACGGCTCGCACCGCATCGTTACCGAAGCCACCACCTTCGCCATGCCCGAAACCGGCATCGGGTTGTTTCCGGACGTAGGCGGCACCTACTTCATGCCGCGCTGCCCCGGTGAGACGGGCATGTACATGGGGCTGACGGGTGCGCGGCTGAAGGCGGGCGATACGCTCTATGCCGGTGTCGGGACCAGCTTTGTGCCGCGCGACCGGCTGACCGCGCTCAGGCAGGCGTTGAAGACATTCGCCGATGTGGATGAAGCAATTCAGCAATATGCCGGCAAGGCGGAGCCCGAATCCCTGTCCATGCATAGAGGCGCCATCGACCGGCACTTCCTGCAAGGCTCGGTCGAGGATGTGATGGACAGCCTCAAGGCAGACCCCACCGAATGGGCGCAGAAGCAGGCGGCGGTCATGGCCACCAAATCGCCGACCAGCCTGAAGATATGCCATCGCCAGCTGCGCGAGGGCCTGACGCTCGATTTCCGCAGCTGCATGCGGCTGGAATATCGGATCGTGAACCGCATCTTCACCGGCCATGACTTCTTCGAGGGAACCCGCGCGGTGGTCATCGACAAGGACAACGCACCCCGATGGAAACCCGCAACGCTGGGTGGCGTCAGTCCGGCTGAAGTTGACCTTTACTTCGCGCCGCTGGACGAAGAATTGCCGGTCTGATTGCATAAAATCCGCAGTAATTTGTTAACCATTCCTTCAGCATGGCTGAAACCTTGAACGGCCATTAACCGGTGCGGCCTATCGTCGGCTGCAGTTGGTTTCCCGCGTATTTGGGGGTGTGGATATGCGTTCGCCGTCACGTTTGCTGATTTCCCTGGCCTTGGCCTGTCTGCCGTTGCTGGCGGCTCCGTTGAAGCCCGCATTGGCTGAAGCGGTCCTGGGGCCGGGTGAGGCAGCCGCCCATCTTGCCCGCGCCCATGGCGCTGCCGGCAAGTGCGGCCTGATGAGCGAAGCCCTGCGCAATGAATTGTCGGATTACGTCAACATGGCCGAGGTCGCGGCCGCAGCCACGGTTGGCCCGGACGAGATCATCCGGCTGATGAACGAGGGCCGCGAGGCTGGCCGCGCCATGGCCTGCGACGCGCAGACTGGAGATTTTGTGGTCTCGTCACTTGATGCGGCCCGCGACGCGCTTGCCCAGGTCGAAGGCGACGGGTTCATTCGCGGCACCGTTGCCGAGGCGCCGGCTGTTCAGCAGGAGCCTGAAGAGCCCGTCGAAGAGCAGGCCGCCCGTCTGGTCGAGCCGGCAAAACCAAGTCCGGCGCCGGAGCCGGAACAGCGCCAGGCACGCGCCAATGATGCCGAATTGATCCGCTATGCGCAGGCAACAGCCGCCTACTATGTGGAGCGCCGCTGCCAGCACCTTGGTCATGACCGCGCCACGCGGTTCTGGCAGCGGGTAGTCTCGCAGCACAACGCCATGCTTTCCCGCCATGATCGCGCCGCTGTCGCCCGCGCCAAGGCCCGCGCCATCTCGATGGCCGAGGCTTCCGGCCGCTGCGGCGCCAGAACCCGCCAGATGGTCAGCACCGGCATCTCGCTGGTCGCCAGCAACTGACGGTTCGGGCTTTCGACTTTCCTTTGCAGGGAGGCTACGGACGGGTACCCCGGGGGATTGGGGTGCCCGTCCGGCCATCTTCCACCGCAAGAACTGCGGTTCAGCCTGCCGCTGCCGCCAGCACTTCGCCGAAAAACGTACCGGCATGGGCATCGTCAAGCCACCGTACCACCACAAGCAGGTCAGCTTCCGGTTGAACGAACGTGTACTGGCCTCCTGCGCCCAGGGCGAAATAGCTGCTTTCGGGCACTGACGGGAAGATGCGCCGGGCCTCGTTCAGCCACACCAGATAGCCATAGAACGGTGCGACAGGGCAGGGCGAGCGCATGGCCTTGACCCACTGCGCCGGCAGTATCTGCCGTCCATTGGCAACCCCGTCGCCCAGCATGATCTGCCCGATCTTCGCCTGGTCGTTGGCGCTGATCGACATGCCGCCGCCCCAGTGGGTGCCGCCGGGAACCGACTGCATCCGCTTGCCGCCGATCTCGACCCACGCATGGTCATAGCCCCGCCATGCCCAGCCGTCCGATGCGCCGGCAGGGCCTGCAATGAACTCGGCAAACACCTCCGGCAGCGGGCGCCCGAACAGGTGCAGCAACGCCAGCGACAGCTGGTTGATGCGCACATCGTTGTATTCCCAATAGGTGCCGGGCGCGTTGAGGGGCCGCTTGTCGCCCTTGGTGCCGCCGGTTGGCGGGGCGAAGTCGAGCTGGCGGTAGTGCTCAACCTGGTCGGGAATGCCGAAGCACTCGCCGCTCCATTCGCTCGTCTGCTGCAGCAGTTGATGCCAGGTGACCTGCGCATTGTGCGGATCATCGAAGCCGATGCCCTTGAGCCTCGCCCCCACCGTTTCATGCACGTCGGGCAACAGGCCTTGCGCATGGGCCACGCCTGCCAGCAGGGCGAGATAGGTCTTGGCGACTGAAAAGGTGAGGTCGGCGCGATCCGGCTCGCCCCAACTGGTCAGCGGTTTGCCATGCTTCCAGATGGCGCCGGACACCCCGCCGCGCTCGTGTACCGGACCTAGCAGCCGGTTCCAGGGCGGCCGTTCTGCCTGATGCACGCCCCACGGCTCGCCGTGCGGATCGCGCGTCCAGTTCACTTCATGCGCAATTGCCGCCTCTATGGCCGTGTCCAGCCGGTTCATGTTCATGGTGTTGCAACCCCTTGCGCTTGCGATGAAAGCCTTGGCATCTTGGCTGTCACTAATCAGCAGGCCGCAGGAATTGCAAGACGGAGGCAAAACTCATGGCAGCAATCGGTTTCATCGGGCTGGGCAACATGGGCGGGCCGATGGCGGCCAACCTGGTCAAGGCCGGTCATGACGTGTCCGGCTTCGACCTGTCGGCAGACAGCCTGAAGCGGTTTGCACAAGCCGGGGGCAAGCCGGTCGCCAGCGCGGCAGAGGCGGCTGGCGGCGCAGAGGCCGTTGTCACCATGCTGCCGGCAGGCAAGCACGTGCGCTCGGTATACATGGACGAAGGCGGCCTGATTGCCGCCTGCAAGTCCGGCACGCTGTTCATGGATTGCTCGACAATTGACGTCGCCACCGCGCGCGAGGTCATCGCTGCGGCTGAGGCTGCAGGCCACATGATGCTCGATGCACCCGTGTCTGGCGGCGTTGCAGGAGCCGCTGCCGGCACGCTGACCTTCATGTGCGGCGGATCGGACAAGGCGTTTGCGGCTGCCAGGCCGATCCTCGAAAAGATGGGCAAGAACATCTTTCACGCCGGCGGTCCCGGCAACGGCCAGGCGGCCAAGGTATGCAACAACATGCTGCTGGGCATCTCGATGATCGGCACGGCGGAAGCCTTCAACCTGGCCGAGGCGCTGGGCCTCGATGCGCAGACCTTCTTTGATATATCCTCCACCGCGTCGGGCCAGTGCTGGTCGATGACCAGCTATTGCCCGGTGCCGGGCCCGGTGCCCACGTCGCCCGCCAACCGCGATTACCAGCCGGGCTTTGCCGCGGCCATGATGATCAAGGATCTGGCCCTTGCCGCCGACACCGCGAAGGGCGCAAATGCCAACACGCCGATGGGCCAACGCGCACTTGAGCTTTATGAAAGGTTTATCGAGGCAGGCGGCGCAAACACCGATTTTTCCGGTATCATCCGTTATCTGAAAGCCGAAAAATAGCGGAAAACTCTAACAAATCACGCCTCACAAGAGTTTGCTAACTCTGCGCGCATCTCTGTCAAATTGAACGCAAATTATCTTCGAGTTTACCTATCTCGTTGGGACCATTTTAAAAACCTGCCCCTAGAGTCATGTACAAGGCAGGGACAAAAAACACCTGCCAACAACTAGACGATCTAACAGTGAACATACGGGCAGGTATCAAACATGAACAAGATGACCGCAGTTGCGGTCCGCGACAACGCGGATCAGGGTAACCCAGAGATCAAACATCGCTACCTCGAGGCGCTGACGCTTATCGAGCGTCTTCACCGCCGCCTTCTGGACGTGATCAAGGACGAGTTCGAGCGCAATGGCGAACAGGAGGTCAACTCCGTGCAGGCGCTGCTGCTGTTCAATATCGGCGACAGCGAACTGACCGCCGGCGAACTCAAGACGCGGGGCTACTACCAGGGCTCCAACGTGTCCTACAACCTCAAGAAGCTCGTCGACCAAGGCTATGTCAGCCATGAGCGCTCCAGCGCCGACAAGCGTTCGGTCCGCATTTCGCTGACCGAGAAGGGCCAGGTCATCCGTGAACAGGTCGACGCGCTGTACAACCGTCAGCTCCTGTCGCTGCAGGAAGTCGCCGGCATCGACGTGGACGAGTTCGAACGCCTCAACAAGGCCCTGAGCCGTCTTGAACGCTTCTGGACCGACCAGATCCTGTATCGCCTCTAAGGCGCCAGACGCCGGACACCACCGGTAACGCGATTGTGAATCCGCGAAGGCATCGGCTTTCGCGGATTTCTTGCTCCTGTTGCCGCAACGGTGGCAAAAATGGCCGCAATGCAGCCTGAATTACGGTACATTAAGTGGCTTAACGCGAACTCGATGTTGTATACGGCGTGCAGTCGGCCATTCAGGGCTCAGGGGTTGTTTCATGGATTTTGGTTTTCTGCGGGCTGCCACCGCCGCAATCGTGGGCTTTGGCATTCTCGGCACATTCGGGCAGGTTTCTCAAGCTTCTGCCGAGTCTTCTGAACGCGGATTGCGCGCCGAACGCACGGTGGTCGGCAACCGTTCATTCAATTTCAACGCCGGTTCTGCTCCGGCTGCTGCAACCGTTCCGGCGGCAGTCGCTACGACGGAAGACCGGGCTGCTGCACCAACATCATTGTTCGGCGGCGTGACCGCTGCGCCCGAGGCGGCGCTTTCAGCCCGCACCAAGGTGTTCGGTTACGAGCGCTCCGTGGCGCCGATGATCAACTCGCGCAGCGAGGCAGCCCTTAAGTCGGCAATCGCCGACTATGAAGCCATTGCCCGCCAGGGCGGCTGGGGTCAGATCGTGATCACCAAGACCGTCCGCAAGGGCGCCAAGGGCAGGGCAGTTGAGGCGATCCGCGCCCGTCTTGCCATCGAGGGTTATCTGCCGCGCACCGCGGCCGCCGGCCAGACATACGACGATCAGCTTGAGCAGGCGGTTGCCAACTTCCAGGAGAACTACGGCCTGGCGGTGACCGGCAGGGTCGACGCGGCGACTGCCAAGGCCATGTCGGTCCCGGTGACTGCCCGCATCGAGACGATGCGCGCCAACCTTATCCGCTTGCCGGAATACTCGAAGGATCTTCCCGGACGCTACATCACCGTGAACATTCCGGCAGCCAAGCTTGAAGCGGTGGATGGCGGGCGCGTGATGTCGCAGCACGCTGTCATCGTCGGCAAGCCGGAGCGCCCGTCGCCGATCGTGACAAGTGAGGTCAGCGAGATCAACTTCAACCCGTTCTGGCATGCGCCGAAGTCTATCGTGGCCAAGGACATTGTTCCGCAGGTGCGCAAGTACGGCGTGCGCAAGCTGAAGGAATTGCAGATCGTGGTGCTCGATGGCGGTTATCAGGGCGTCGAAACCGATCCCAAGCTGATCGACTGGAAGGCCGATCCCGAAGCCATCGCCGAGCGTTATCACTTCCGCCAGGAGCCGGGCGGCATCAATGCCATGGCGTCGGTCAAAATCAATTTCCGCAACAAGTTCTCCGTCTACATGCACGACACGCCGACCAAGCAGCTGTTTAACGAGTCATCGCGTTATTTCAGTTCCGGTTGCGTCCGCGTGGAAGACGTACACCAGCTCACTTCCTGGATCCTTCAGGGGCAGGACGGATGGAACCTTCGGCAGGTGCAGGGCATTGCCCGTTCCGAGGAGCGGCTTGACGTTGAGCTGAAGGAGAAGGTGGGAGTCCGCTGGGTGTATCTGACCGCATGGGCCGGGCCGGATGGCATGGTCCGTTTCCGCGATGACATCTACGGGCTTGACGGAACCGGGTTCATTACCGGTCAGCCCATCGGTATTCCCGAAGAAAGCGCAGGCTGAGCCTCGACGCATGACGCTTTCGCCGTCTGACGCGACGCAATGCCACTTGGCCGACGTGCCACATTGCGGTATTGCATCCTGATCTGCGATATCTCTGCGTGTAACTTTCGTAGTAGAGGGCGGCGGCCGCGTTCCGGCCGGCGCCTACCGGGCCAATGCACTAGATCAACAGCCGTTCAGCTTGAACGGCTAAAGTTGCTCTAGCACCTAGGAAACGAGCATCTTCAACCGGTCAGATGATCCAATCTGATCGGATGATGCTCTGGTTCAAAACTGACAGAACAAGAGGGAGTTACCCATGACCGCCCAAACAAAAGCCAGCCAGTCCGGCATTTTCCCCGGTTTTTTCTCTGACGCGCTGGCTTCCAGCGACCCCGATCTCGCCGCCGCCATTTCCAAGGAATTCGGCCGGCAGTCGCATGAGATCGAGCTGATCGCTTCGGAAAACATCGTTTCGCAGGCCGTTCTCGAGGCGCAAGGCTCGGTGTTGACCAACAAGTATGCCGAGGGCTATCCGGGCCGCCGCTACTATGGCGGCTGCCAGTATGTCGATATCGCGGAAGAGTTGGCCATCGAGCGGGCCTGCAAGCTGTTCAACTGCGCCTATGCCAATGTGCAGCCGCATTCCGGCGCCAACGCCAACCAGGCGGTTTTCTTTGCGCTTCTCCAGCCGGGCGATACCTACATGGGCCTCGACCTCGCCTGTGGCGGTCACCTCACCCACGGCTCGCCCGTCAACCAGTCAGGCAAGTGGTTCAAGCCGGTCAACTACAAGGTCGACAAGGAAACCCACCTGATCGACTTTGACGAGGTCGAGCGCCTCGCCATGGAACACAAGCCAAAGCTGATCATTGCCGGCGGCTCCGCCTATCCGCGCATTATCGACTTCAAGCGCTTCCGCGAGATCGCTGACAAGGTCGGCGCCTGGTTCATGGTCGACATGGCCCACTTTGCCGGCCTCGTTGCTGGCGGCGTGCATCCGAACCCGCTGGAGTATGCCCATGTCGCCACCACCACCACCCACAAGACCCTGCGCGGTCCGCGTGGCGGCATGATCCTGTCGAACGACCCGGATCTCGGCAAGAAGTTCAATTCCGCCGTGTTCCCCGGCCTGCAGGGCGGCCCGCTGATGCACGTCATCGCCGCCAAGGCGGCCGCTTTCGGCGAAGCGCTGCAGCCGGACTTCAAGGCCTACGCGCAAGCCGTGATCGACAATGCCAAGGCGCTGGCAGAGGCCATGAAGGACGGCGGCCTCGACCTCGTGTCCGGCGGCACCGACACCCATGTCATGCTGGTTGACCTGCGCCCCAAGAAGCTGACCGGCAAGGATGCCGAGCAGTCGCTGGGCCGCGCCAACATCACCTGCAACAAGAACGGCATTCCGTTCGACCCTGAAAAGCCGATGGTCACCTCCGGCATCCGCCTTGGTTCACCGGCCTGCACGACGCGCGGCTTCGGCGTTGCCGAGTTCGGCGAGGTTGGCAAGCTGATCATCGAGGTGCTCGATGGTCTTGCTGCCAATGGTCCGGAAGGCAATGGCGCGGTTGAAGCCGCCGTCAAGGACAAGGTGATTGCATTGACCAGCCGTTTTCCGATTTATTCGTGAGCCTGAAGACTCACCCTTAGGAAAACAACGAAAGGGGATGACTGCTGATGCGGTGTCCCTACTGCAGCAACAACGAAACGCAGGTTAAGGATTCGCGGCCCTCTGAGGACGGGGCCGCGATCCGCCGCCGCCGCTACTGCCCGGATTGCGGCGGCCGTTTCACCACCTTCGAGCGCGTGCAGTTGCGCGAACTCGTGGTGGTCAAAAAATCCGGCAAGCGCGTTCCCTTTGACCGCGACAAGCTGGCCCGCTCTGTCGCGATTGCCCTGCGCAAGCGCCCGGTCGAGCCCGAGCGCATCGAACGCATGGTGTCCGGCATCGTGCGCCAGCTGGAAAGCCTCGGTGAAACCGAAATCCCGGCGGACCTGATCGGCGAGCACGTCATGGAGGGCCTGCGGGTGCTCGACGACGTGGCCTATGTGCGCTTTGCCTCGGTCTACAAGAACTTCCGCGAAGCCAAGGACTTCGAGAACCTGCTGGGCGAACTGTCCGGCGAGGATGACGAGTCCGCGTCCGGGGCCGGCACCTCAGGCAAGGACAGCTGAGTTCGCGCATGGACGATGAAGACTACATGCGCCGCGCCATTGCCGCGGGCCGGCGAACCCGCGGCGCCACTGCCGAAAACCCGGCCGTCGGCTGCGTCATCGTCAAGGATGGCGCCATCGTGGCGGTTGCCGCCACGCGCGAGGGCGGCAGGCCCCACGCGGAGACCATGGCCATTGAGATGGCGGCAAACGCGGCCCGCGGGGCCACTGCCTACGTGACACTTGAACCTTGCAGCCATCACGGCCGCACCCCGCCTTGCGCCGATGCAATGGTGTCTGCGGGCATTGCCCGTGTAGTGACCGGCATCGAGGATCCTGACCCGCGCGTCTCAGGCGCCGGTCATGCCAGGTTGCGCGAGGCCGGCATCGAGGTGCGTGAAGGCGTGCTGGCGGACGAGGTGCGCCATGAACTGCGCGGCTACCTCATGCGGCGCGTCAGCAAGCGCGCCTATGTGATTCTCAAGCTTGCGGTTTCAGCCGATGGAAAGATCGCCGAGCGGCCGGGCCAGCCGACCGCCATCACCGGGCCGGAAGTGCGTTCGCGCGTCCATCTGCTGCGTGCCCGCGCCGACGCCATCCTTGTCGGAGTTTCCACGGTCCTGGCCGACGATCCGGACCTCACCTGCCGTCTGCCGGGTCTGGCCGGGCGCTCGCCGGTGCGCGTGGTGTCGGACTCGAAGCTGTCGATTCCGCTTGCCTCGAAACTGGTGCGAACCGCCCGCCAGGTGCCCGTTTGGGTGATGACGCTGGACAATGCTGACCCGGCTCGCAAGGCGGCACTTGAAGCCGAAGGCGTTGAAGTGATCGCCTGCAAGGCCACGGCGGATGGCAAGGTTGACCTGCTCGACATGCTGGAAAGGTTGGCCGCGCGCGGCATCGGCCACGTGTTCGCCGAAGGCGGCGCCCACATGGCCCGCGCGCTCGTCGAGGCTGACCTGGTGGACGAGGCGCTGCTGTTTACCGCGCCCGGCAAGATCGGTCCACAGGGGCTTGATGCCATGGCCGGATTGCCGCTCGATGCCATTCGCGCCTCGAGGCATTTCCGCTCCCACGGAGAAAATCAGAAACTGGGTGCGGATTGGCTGGCAAGATATGTCCGGGTGCGCTAAACACCCGGCCCATGTTCACCGGCATCATCACAGACATCGGCACCATCGAGAAGGTGGAACAGCGCGGCGACTCGCGTTTCACCATTTCCTGCGGCTATGACGCGGGCGGCATTGCGCTGGGGGCTTCCATCGCCTGCGCCGGTTGCTGCCTGACGGTTGTGTCGGTCGAGCCACGCAAGGGTGGCGGCAGCACCTTCTGCGTCGACGTGTCTGCGGAAAGCCTGTCGAAAACCACGCTCGGCGGCTGGCAACCGGGAACCCGTATCAACCTGGAGCGCGCGCTCAGGGCTGGTGATGAACTGGGTGGTCACATCGTGTCGGGTCACGTGGATGGCGTGGCGGAAATCGTCGCCATGCGCGACGAGGGTGGCAGCCGCCGCTTCACCTTCCGAGCCCCCGCAGCACTTGCGCGCTTCATCGCGCCAAAGGGTTCGGTGTGCCTTGACGGCACGTCGCTCACGGTGAACGAGGTGAACGGCGCAGAATTCGGCGTCAATCTTATTCCGCATACGCTTGAGGTAACCACCTGGGGCGAGGCGAAGCCGGGTGACATGGTGAACCTGGAAATCGACATGCTGGCGCGCTATGTCGCCCGCCTCAACGAGAGTGTGCAGTCATGAAAACCGTTCCATCCATCAAGCCGGGCTCGGGCAGCGGCCTGCGCATCCTCATCGTCGAGGCGCGCTATTACGCCCACATTGCCGACCAACTGCTGGCAGGAGCGAAGGGGTATCTGACGGATGCCGGTTGCGAGGTCGAGGTCGCAACGGTGCCCGGCGCGCTGGAAATTCCGGGTGCGATCTCCATTGCCTTCGAGTTCGGCGGCTATGACGGGTTCGTCGCGTTGGGCTGCGTCATTCGCGGCGAGACGACCCATTACGAGATCGTCTCCGGCGAGAGCGCGCGCGGGCTGATGGACCTGACGCTCGAAGGCGCCTGCATCGGCAACGGCATCCTGACCGTCGAGAACGAGGAACAGGCATTGGTGCGGGCACGGGTATTGGACATGAACAAGGGGGCGGGGCAGCAGAAGCCTGCCTGGCGCTGCTGCGTTTCCGCATGGCGCAGGAAGAGGCGTCGGAGAATGTCTGACGCCACGAAGAAACCTGCCGGCAAGGGCTCAAGCGGTGGTGCGCGCCGTCCCGGCGTCGCCCGTTCTGCAGCTCGCCTCGGCGCGGTGCAGGGCCTTTACCAGATGGATATCGGCGGCGCCGACCTGGCTGACGTTCTGGCCCAGTACGGTGGCGGCCGGCTGGGCGACGAGTTCGAGGACGGCCAGTGCGGCGAGGCCGATTTTGGCTTCCTCAAGTCGATCATCGAAGGGGTGGTCAACGACCAGGAACTGATAGACCGGAAGGTCGATGGTTGTCTCGGAGAGGGCTGGACGTTGGCCCGTCTGGACGCCATTGCCCGCGCCATTCTGCGCGCTGCGGGCTTTGAACTGATGTTCCGCGACGACGTGCCGGGCAAGGTCGTCATCAACGAATATGTCGAAGTGGCAAAGGCGTTCTTCAACGGGTCCGAGCCCGGCTTCATCAACGGTGCGCTGGACAAGCTTGCCCGTGAACGCCGCCCGGAGGAGTTCTGACGGCGCCGTGCGTGAGCGGGCAGGGTGGCTTTGTCAGCCTGCGATGTACTGCTTCAGCGATTCTGCCTCGACCCGGATCTCGTCGATCTTCGCCTTGACGATATCGCCGATGGAGACGAGCCCGACCAGCTTGCCCGCCTTCTCGACCGGCAGGTGGCGGACCCGGCGACCGGTCATCAGCTCCATGCAGTCATCGACAGTGTCATCCGGCGAACATGTCAGCACGTCCGATGTCATGATCTCGCGCACCTGCACAGACAGGAACTTCGGTCCGAAGTCGGTCAGCTTGTGCACAATGTCCCGCTCCGAGACGATACCGTCAACCGACTTGCCCGAGGCGCTTACAACGACAGCGCCGATCTTGTTGGCCTTGAGCAGCGCGGCAAGCTCGCGCACCGTGGCAGCGGGAGCAATGGTGGTGACCTGATTGCCCTTTTCGTTCAGGATAGACTGGACCTGCATCGGCATTTCCTCCTGTTGCTTTGTATTTCAGTCAGCACGATCAGTGTGCGCCGGTTTTGTGGAGCCAACAAGACCGTTGCCTCAAAGGCATGCCACCCCTGCGGCAGGAGCCATTGCGCTGGCGGCAATTCTGGAACAATGTCCCGGCCGTCATGAGTGCCTCCACAATAGACAGCGACATCGGCTTCGACGACAGGCTGGCCCGGCGCAATGCGCTGGTGCTGGCACTGGCGCAGGCGTTTTATGGAATGTCGGCGGTCAACATCATCATTACCGCCGGCCTTGTCGGCAGCCAGATCGCGCCGTCGCTGAGCTGGGCAACCCTGCCGATATCGACATTCGTCATCGGTACCGCGCTTTCGACCGTCCCGGCTTCGCTGTTTATGCGCCGGGTCGGCCGCAAGCCAGGCTTCCTGACCGGCGCGGCGTTCGGGGTAATGGGTGCGGTGATCTGCGTGATAGCCATTTTCCAGCGCAATTTCTGGCTGTTTACCTTCGGCACCATGCTGCAGGGTACTTACCAGGCTTTCGCCGGCTACTACCGCTTTGCCGCTGCCGACACGGCCTCGCCCGCCTTCAGGCCCAAGGCGATCTCGTGGGTGATGATCGGCGGCATTGCCGCGGCCCTGTTCGGCCCGATGATCGTCATCGTCAGCCGTGGCCTGTTTGAGCCGGTCATGTTCGCCGGCAACTTCGCCGCCGTGGCGATCCTTTCCATCGTCGCGATGGGCATCGTCTCGCTGGTGTCCATTCCGCACAAGCGGGAGGAAGTGGCGGGAACCGACGCCCGCCCGCTCGCCGAGATACTGCGCCAGCCTCGTCTCATCGTGGCAGTCCTGTGCGGCATGATGGCCTACGGCATGATGAACCTGGTGATGACCGCCACGCCGCTGGCCATGGTTGCCTGCGGCTTCACGGTGGATGACAGCGCCTGGGTCATCCAGTGGCACGCCCTGGCGATGTACATTCCAAGCTTCTTCACCGGCAGCCTGATTGCGCGTTTCGGCGTCGAGAAGGTGCTCGCCACGGGCATGGGCCTGCTGGCGCTGGCCGGCGTCTCCGGCCTTGCAGGCATCGACTATGCCAACTTCGCCATCGGGCTGATCCTGCTTGGTATCGGCTGGAACTTCGGCTACGTCGGCGGCACTGCGATGGTGACTGAATGCTACCGCCCGAGCGAGAAGGCAAAGGTGCAGGCGGTCAATGACTTCTGCGTCTTCGCCACCGTGGCGACGGCCTCCTTGACATCCGGCAAGCTGCTAGCCTTCTTCGGCTGGGAGGCGGTCAATGCCGCCGTCTTTCCGATGGTGGGCATTTGCCTGGCAGCCATCGGCTGGCTTGCCTACAACGCCCGCGGGCCGGTGCGGGCATAGATTGCGTTTCTGCTCGCCGGGGCTGCCATCATGGCAGGTGTTCACGACCGGCCCAAACGTGTTGCCTTGTCAGGGCACATTGAATATTGTCCGCCGCGGTCGATCCGGGTGAGGGCAATCGAGGGGATTCTCTTTTCATAAGAAGAGCAGGGCTTGACCGGGTGCGGGCGCTAGCCGCCGGCCCGGGCAGACGCAACCAGCCAGCCGGGTCAAAGTCATACAAAAACAGCAAGGATCAAACCCATGAGTTCGACACTCTGGCTAATCATTGGCTGCGGTATCCTGTCCATCGTTTATGCCGTCTGGGCGATCCAGTCGGTTATGGCGGCTGACGCAGGCAATGCACGCATGCAGGAGATTGCCGGCGCTATTCGCGAGGGCGCCACCGCATATCTCACCCGTCAATACACCACCATCGCCATGGTTGGCGCGGTGGTGTTCGTTGCAGCCTGGCTGCTCCTGTCCGGCCCGGCGGCAATCGGCTTCCTGATCGGCGCCGTCCTGTCCGGCGCTGCCGGATTCATCGGCATGCTGGTGTCGGTTCGCGCCAACGTGCGTACCGCCCAGGCCGCTTCGCAGAGTTCTTGCAGCCGGTCTCGAGATCGCCTTCAAGTCAGGCGCCATCACCGGCCTGCTGGTGGCCGGTCTCGCCCTGCTGGGCGTGGCTGTCTACTTCTGGATCCTTACCGGCCCGATGGGCTATGGCCCGACCGAACGCACGGTCATTGACGCGCTGGTGGCGCTTGGCTTCGGCGCCTCGCTCATCTCCATCTTCGCACGTCTCGGCGGCGGCATCTTCACCAAGGGTGCGGACGTCGGCGGCGACCTCGTGGGCAAGGTGGAAGCAGGCATTCCGGAAGACGATCCGCGCAACCCGGCAACCATCGCCGACAACGTGGGCGACAATGTCGGCGAC
The DNA here is from genome assembly GCA_963700935.1 of uncultured Alphaproteobacteria bacterium. Lineage (GTDB taxonomy): Bacteria > Pseudomonadota > Alphaproteobacteria > Rhizobiales > Aestuariivirgaceae > Anderseniella. Next base: position 36,769 of record CAVOZK010000014.1, read on the forward strand.
TGTGCCGGCATGGCGGCTGACCTGTTCGAGACCTATGCCGTGACCATCGTGGCCACCATGGTGCTCGCCTCCATCTTCTTTGTGGGCGAAGCCGCAACCACGCTGATGCTGTTCCCGCTGATGATTGGCGCGAGCTGTGTCGTGACCTCGATTATCGGCACCTTCTTCGTCAAGCTCGGCGCCAACAACTCGATCATGGGCGCACTCTACAAGGGCTTCATTGCCACCGCCGTGCTTTCGGCTGTCGCGCTTGCCGTTATCGTGTGGGGCTGGCTTGGCGCCGGCACGACCTTCACCACGTCCGGTGGAGTGGAGTTCACTGGCCGCCATCTGTTCTACTGCGGCCTCGTTGGCCTGGTCGTCACCGGCCTGATCATCTGGGTTACGGAATACTACACCGGCACCGACTATCGCCCGGTGAAGTCAATCGCCCAGGCATCGGTAACCGGTCACGGCACCAATGTGATCCAGGGCCTTGCCGTGTCGCTTGAGTCCACTGCCATCCCGGCACTGGTCATCATTGGCGGCATCATCGTCACCTACACGCTGGCGGGCCTGTTCGGCATCGCCATTGCGGTAACCACCATGCTGGCGCTTGCGGGCGTCGTGGTGGCGCTGGACGCCTTCGGTCCGGTGACCGACAACGCCGGCGGCATTGCCGAAATGGCAGACCTGCCGGCCGAAGTTCGTCAGACCACCGACGCACTCGACGCGGTTGGCAACACCACCAAGGCGGTGACCAAGGGCTATGCCATCGGTTCCGCGGGCCTGGGTGCGCTGGTGCTGTTCGCAGCCTATACCGAAGACCTGAAGTTCTTCGCGGCCAACGCCCAGCCGGGCAGCTTCTTCGAAGGCGTCAACGTCGACTTCTCGCTGTCCAACCCTTACGTGGTGGTCGGCCTGCTGTTCGGCGGTCTGCTGCCATACCTGTTCGGTGGCATGGCGATGACGGCCGTGGGCCGTGCCGGTAGCGCGGTGGTGGAGGAAGTCCGCCGCCAGTTCAAGGAAAAGCCGGGCATCATGAAGGGTACCGAAAAGCCTGACTACGGCCGTGCCGTGGACATGCTCACCCGCGCAGCGATCAAGGAAATGATCGTTCCCTCGCTGCTGCCGGTGCTGTCGCCCATCTTCTGCTTCTTTGCGATCTACTGGATCACCGGTGACAAGTCGCAAGGCTTTGCCGCGCTCGGCGCCATGCTGCTGGGTGTTATCGTGACCGGCCTGTTCGTGGCTATCTCGATGACCGCCGGTGGCGGTGCGTGGGACAACGCCAAGAAGTCCTTCGAAGACGGCTTCGTCGACAAGGATGGCGTGAAGCATCTGAAGGGTTCGGAAGCTCACAAGGCTTCGGTAACCGGCGACACCGTGGGTGACCCGTACAAGGATACGGCAGGTCCCGCTGTCAACCCGATGATCAAGATCACCAACATCGTGGCATTGCTGCTGCTGGCGATCCTGGCTCACTGAACGAAGCTTGATACGCAAAACGAAACCCCCGTCCGGGATAACCGGGCGGGGGTTGCTGATTCTACCGACGGTGGCGCTGAAGCGGCTCTGCCTCAGCCGCCCATGCCGCCTTGCGGTGGCCCCTGGTCGTTGGGCGTGAAGTTGCCAAGATTCCCGAACATCTGCTGGAGGATGGTGAGTTCACGGCCACGCGACGGCGTTTCGCGGGTGTTCATGTCGATCACCTGGCCGTCCTGCAGGGTGTACTGGCCGAAGCTCTGAACCTGGTCGAACTGGTCGAAGCGCACGGCAAGAATCTGCCGGTCAAGCTCTTCGTTCTCCAGGAACGCACTCGTCTTGACCCTGGAAGAGATATAATAGTAGCTGTCGCCTTGGTACTGCACCGTGGCGGTTGTGGAGGGCGAACCCAACACGCTGCGCACTTCGGTCTTGCTCATCCCCATGCGCAACTGCTGCATGTCCTGCGCCCTGGCCTGGTAGCCGCGATGCTCGATCTCGCGCGCACAACCCGACGCCATTGCGACCAGCGAAAATGCCACGGCGGCCTTTGCCACTGCTGACTTGAATGAAGACTTGCGGGCCGTATATGTGGCTCTGGAACTTTGCACGAGACTGATCACTTCCCATATTGCAGCCGGCGCAGCTTTCGTGCCCAACCCTTTGCAATTGTTTAACCGGATGAGAATGTTGCTGAAAAGACTTATTTCCCGATCCCGCCAGACGCTTCCTGTCCGAAGCGTTTACGAGGCGATTGTGGCGCGGGCACGGCAGCCAGAGTTGTATACCGCAGGCGGCGTGCCCGACACGCTGGACGGGCGTTATGACATGATCGTCCTGCACACCGATGCGGTCATGGTTCACCTGCAGCAGGGAAGCGAGGCCGACAAGGCCTTTGCCCAGGAACTCATCGACGAGGTGTTCCGGGACATGGATCGCTCGCTTCGCGAAATGGGGGTAGGGGACATGGGCGTTGGCAAGCGGGTCAAGAAGATGGCGACCGTCTATTTTGGCCGCGCCAACGCCTATGCCGGTGCGCGCGCCGAGGGGCAGGAAGGTCTTGAGGCCGCGTTGCTGCGAAACGTTTACGCCGGTGATGAAGGCAAGGCTGATTGCGCGCGGCGCCTGGCTACGTATGCCGGCGCTTTGCACGACGCCGTGGCAGCTCTCAACCGCGACGATATCCGGGCAGGGACGCTGCAGTTGCCGGATGTCCGGCTGATGCAAGGCTGAAGCAACCGGAGCGGATGATGATAGTTGCCCCCGAATTTTCCCGAACCGTGGATGTCAGCCGCCTGCCGCCCGATGGCCGCAAGCAGACGCTGTCGGCGACGCCGGAAGAGTGTGAGGCCCTGCAGGACCGGTTCGGGGTGGAGGCCTTCAAGTCGCTTGATGTCGAGGTCATGCTGCAGCCCTGGAAGCGGGGCGGGTGCCGGGTGCGGGGTATCGCGCGGGCGCAGATGACGCGAACCTGCGTGGCGAGCCTTGAACCGTTCGACCAGGTGCTGGAGGTCAAGCTGGACAGGCTGTTCAGCGAGCGCCGCGAGATGCGGGTTGACGGGCAGGAAGTCATCGTCTCGCTGGAGGACGAAGACTTCGGCGAGATCGCGGACGGCGAGATCGAGATTGGCGAGTTTGCCGTGGAGGAGTTGCTGCTGGAGCTTGATCCTCATCCGCGCAAGCCTGGCGCCGAGTTCAAGCCGCCAGCCCCGAAGGATGCAGATTCCGCCGCTGCCGAGGACGTCGGCAATCCGTTTGCGGTGCTCAAGGCGCTCAAGGATCAAGATTGAGTTTGTGCAATTCCCGGCTTAAAAGCCCCACTTGCCTGTTGAGTAAGCACGGCAAACCTTTACTTTCTCACGCTCATGCATCAGAGGGGCCTGCCTGTTGAGAACCGACGCCGGCGACATCATCCTTGCGCTTGACGCAATGGGGGGCGACCACGGCCCTGCGGTCGTGCTGCCTGGCGCAGCGCAGGCTTTGGCCAAGCGTCCCGAACTGCGTTTCGTGTTTTTTGGTGATGCAGCCCGCATCACGCCCGAACTGGAAAAGCTGCCGGACCTCAAGGCCCGGGCCAGCATCCACCACACCGATGTGTCCATTGCCATGGACGACAAGCCCTCACAGGCCATTCGCCGCGGACGCAAGACGTCCAGCATGTGGCTTGCAATGGAGGCTGTCAAAAGCGGCGAGGCGCATGCGGCAGTGTCTGCCGGCAATACCGGCGCCCTGATGGCCATGGCCAAGCTGGTGCTCAACACCATCGAAGGCGTGTCGCGCCCCGCGATTGCCGCCGTCTGGCCAACCTTGCGTGGCCGCTCCATCGTGCTGGACATGGGCGCGACGGTGGGTGCCGATGCCGCCCAGCTGGTGGCCAATGCCGTCATGGGTGCCGCCATGGCGCGCTGCCTGTTCGGCATTCGCGAACCGCTTGTCGGGCTGCTGAACATCGGGGTTGAGGAGGTGAAGGGCGTCGAAGCCGTGCGCGAGGCTGGTTCATTGCTGCGGGCCGCTGATCTGCCGCTTGAGTACCACGGCTTCATCGAGGGTACCGACATCGGCAAGGGCGTGGTGGACGTGGTTGTGACTGAAGGCTTCAGTGGCAATATCGCCCTGAAGACGGCCGAAGGCACCGCCAACCAGATTACCGCCGCCTTGCGCGAGGAACTGGGCCGGACGCTGCTCACCCGGATCGGCGCGCTGCTGGCGAGGAGTGCCTTCCGGCGCCTCAAGCAGCGGCTGGACCCACGCGCCTACAATGGTGGCGTCTTTCTTGGTCTCAATGGGGTGGTGGTGAAGAGCCACGGCGGCACGGACGCAGACGGGTTTTCCTCTGCCGTCAACGTGGCAGCCGACATGGTCGAGAATGATTTGGTGAAGCGCATCATCAAGGGTATGGAACTTGCACCCCACGACCATCATGAGGGTGACCTGCCGGATCCGGCCAGGGCCGCCGGTACGGGCTGAACAGGATAGAATTCAACACATGCAACGTTCCGTTATTCGCTCCGTCGGCTCGTATCTGCCGAAACGCGTGCTTTCCAATGCTGAACTGGCGACAATGGTCGACACTTCCGACGAATGGATCGTCGAGCGTACCGGCATCCGTCAGAGGCACATCGCGGCTGAAGGCGAGTTCACCTCCCACCTTGCCATCAAGGCCGCCCAGGCGGCGCTCGACAATGCCGGCATGGCGGCCAGCGACATTGATCTGATCGTCCTGGCGACTTCCACCCCCGATCAGACCTTTCCGGCCACTGCCGCCACGGTGCAGGCTGAACTCGGGATCACCCGTGGCGCCGCCTTCGATATCCAGGCCGTGTGCTCGGGTTTCGTCTATGCGCTCACAACCGCAGACAACTTCATCAAGACAGGATCCGCGCAAAACGTGCTGGTGATCGGCGCGGAGACATTCTCCCGCATTCTCGACTGGCAGGATCGCGGCACCTGCGTGTTGTTCGGAGACGGGGCAGGCGCCGTCGTGGTAACCGGGGCAACCCCGGATGAAGATCCCGCCCGGGGCATCGTCGCCACCCGCCTGCGAAGTGATGGCCGTTTCCGTGACAAGCTCTTCGTCGATGGCGGCCCGTCAACAACCGGTACGGTCGGTCACTTGCGAATGGAAGGGCGGGAAGTGTTCAAGCACGCCGTCACCAACATCTCCGACGTCATGGGCGAGACCTTGGCGCAGGCCGGGCTTGATGCAGCGGACATTGACCTGTTCGTGCCGCACCAGGCCAACCGCCGCATACTGGACGGAACCGCCCGCAAGTTTGGTCTATCGATCGACAAGGTGGTCATTACCGTCGACATGCACGGCAATACGTCGGCAGCCTCCATTCCACTGGCGCTGGACGTTGCGCGAAGCGATGGACGGCTGAAGCCTGGCAGCCTTGTATTGATGGAGGCAATGGGTGGCGGGTTTACCTGGGGCGCGGTACTGGCGCGCTGGTGATTTCCGGTGGTTTTTCTGTCCGTTTATTACCTTTGGTAAAGATTGACAACGTCTGGTCTTTTTATATAAGAGAAAGTCGCGTCAACATTGACTTGTTCAGGTCAAGATGTGGTACAGTGAAATAACTTCTGAGGGCTAGGCAAATGTCAAAAACGTTGACCAGGGCAGACCTGAGCGAAGCTGTTCACCGCAAGGTGGGGTTATCGCGCACTGAGTCTGCCGATCTCGTGAAGACTGTAATCGACCTCATTTCGGACGCCCTGATCGCGGGACAGCAAGTCAAGCTTTCCTCCTTCGGTACGTTTGACGTGCGCGCCAAGCGCGAGCGGGTTGGCCGTAATCCCAAGACCGGCGAGGAAGTGCCGATCACGCCGCGCAGGGTGCTCGTCTTCCGCCCCAGCCAGATCATGAAAGCTGTCGTGAACGGCGAACCGGCCGGAGCCGCCAGTGACAGTTGACAGATGATGGTCAAGGGGAGGGGACAAGAATGAGCGACAAGGCGCCGGAAGCCTTCCGAACCATCTCTGAAGTTGCCGAACAACTGGATGTGCCGCAGCACGTCCTGCGGTTCTGGGAAACACGGTTTTCGCAAATCCGCCCGATGAAACGCGGTGGAGGCCGACGGTACTACCGTCCCGCAGATGTCGATCTCCTGAAGGGCATTCGCACCTTGCTGTACGGCGAAGGCTACACGATCCGCGGCGCACAGAAGATCCTGAAGGATCAGGGTGTAGCCCATGTGGTCGCCATTGGCCGCGGCGAAATAACCGCAGCACCCGCTGACGAGAGCGACAATGGCGCAAGGAAGCCGGCCACGACGCTGTCCCCAGCCATCCCGGCCCCGCAGCCGGAGCAGGCAGCCCTGCGTCCGGCAGAGCAGTCTGGCCGTGTCCAGACCCGCGTTGTGCATGAACTCACGCCTGCGCAAATCGACGAATTGCGCCTTGCCCTCACCGATCTTGCGGCAGCCCGCCGCCTGCTGCTTCCCGACCAGGCGAAGTAATCGACGTCCGGGGATTTGCGGTGTGCCAACAAATCACTCCACGGCGCTGATTGCGGGCTTTCCTTTTGCGGCGGACGGGTGCTATACCGCGCCAATCCGGTCGTGATGATTTTCATCTGGCTGGCGCCGGAAAACAGGGTCGGAGCGTAGCGCAGCCCGGTAGCGCACTTGTCTGGGGGACAAGGGGTCGTGGGTTCGAATCCCGCCGCTCCGACCAGTTCCGGCCTCTTACCCCGATAAGAGTGCCGCTATCCGCCATTGGCGGAATTTGTGCCGCTTCGCTCGATGGTTGCGGCATACAGCCCCCACGACAGCCCCAGCAGCAGGTAGAAGTGACGCCAGTGGTCGGTATCGATCTGGACGCCCTGCAGAATGGTGGCCAGCAGGACAGAATTGACGGCGATGGCGTGGTGCTGCCATGCGGTCGCGGTAAAGATTGACCGCCACATGATGCCAATGGTCGAGATGATCAGTAGCAGGTAGGAAAACCCGCCGAGCCAGCCATAGGCAGAGAACGCATTCAGGAAGACATTGTGCGGCGCTTCTCCCCAGATCTTGCTGAACTGCAGCGGACCGTAGCCGTTGGGCAGGGCGACCAGTTCCGACAGTGAATTCAGCTGCCGCCCGAAGCGGCCGGTTTCGCCAACGTCGTAGGACTGGTTGAGGCTGAAGCGCAGCAGGAATACCTCGCGCACCTTGTCTATCGACAGCGCCACCGACAGCAGCAGGCTGAAGGCGATGACACCAGCCACCACGTACAGGATGATGCGCCCGCGCAGCGCGATGGACCGCGTCAGCAGAAAGCTCAGACCGACCATCATGGCGGTGGCGGCAATGGCATTCATCCAGGCACCGCGCGAAAAGGCCAGAAACAGACCTGCTGCGATGATGGTAAGCATGGCCAGCCGCGCCAGCGCCCGTCTGCGTTTCAGGACTACGATGTCCTGCACCAGAAACACGAAGGGCGCGATCAAGAAGGTCGACAGCACGTTCGGGTCCTTGAAAAGGCCCTGCGCACGCTGGATCGGCGCCCAGGCCTCGCCGAGGCCGAACAGGTTGAAATAGCCGATCATGCCGTTGATGGCGGCAATGACGCCGGCAAAGACCCATGCATGGCGGATGGTCGCGAGGATGGGCACCGGCGCCCGCAGCACGGCCATGGCGAAGAAGATCGCCGTGACGGCCATGTAGACCGACACGTAGACGAACATCTTGGCTTTGGCGTCGTACAGTATGGGCATGACCGAAAGGAAGCCGCCGAAATTGTACAGCGACAGAAACACGATCAGCGGACCGAAGATCATCGATACCTGCATGCCGCCCGCCAGGAACAGCAACAGCGTGATGGCAAACAGGCCTTCATAGGGAGCTGGCTCGATGACCACCACGAAACCCGACGCGATCATCAGCCACAGGAAGAAGCGCTGCACGCTCTCCATCGCCAGTAGCGGGATGCCGGAACGCTTGTGGCCTGCTGTTGCTGAAAGGTCGGTCATGGCTGGTCTGCCGTGGTCAAGGAATCATTAACCACGTTTTAGCGCGCCAATCCTTACCGGCTGGTTTCCAGCAGGGTACGCGGTGGGCAGGGCTCAATAGGCGTTTTCGGATTTCAGCAGGGCGAACGGCGTCATGGTGAGAATTTTCAGGTCGAACAGCAGTGACCAGTTCTCGATGTAGTAGAGGTCGAACTCCACCCGGCGGCGGATCTTGTCTTCGGTATCGGTTTCCCCGCGCCAGCCGTTGATCTGGGCCCAGCCGGTAATGCCGGGCTTGACCTTGTGCCGGGCGAAATAACCGTCAACGACGTCATCGTACAGCCGGTCTGCCGCCTTGGCGTGGTGAGCGTGCGGCCGGGGTCCGACCAGCGAGAGCTCGCCTCGCAACACGTTGATGAGTTGCGGCAACTCGTCCAGCGACGTCTTCCGGATGAAACGGCCCACCCGTGTCACCCTCGGGTCGTCGCGGGTCACCAGCTTGTTGGCCCTCGCATCGCACATGTCGGTATACATTGAGCGAAATTTCAGCACCTCGATTGGCTGGTTGTTGAACCCGTATCGCTGCTGCCGGAACAACACCGGTCCCTTGCTCTCCAGACGAATGGCAATGGCAACCGCGAGCATGACCGGCGATAGCAGCATCAGCGCGAAGCTGGCGATGACCTTGTCCTCTATCGTTTTCAGCAAGCGGCCCCAGTCGCGCAACGGCTGGTCGAATACATCGATCATCGGCACGTTGCCGATCCAGGAATAGGCGCGTGGCCGGTAGCGCAGCCGCTGTGAATGAGCGGACAAACGGATGTCCACCGGCAGCACCCAAAGCTGCTTCATGATTTGCAGCAGCCTGTTCTCTGCGGTCACCGGCAAACTGATCACCAGCATGTCGACGCCATAGGTCCGGGTGAAATCCACCAGCTCCTGGATCTTGCCAAGCTTGGGCAGACGACCCACGGCCTGAGGCGAGCGGTCATCATTGCGGTCGTCGAACAATCCGACGATCTCGACGAAACTGTTGTTGCTGTCGTGCAGGGAAGAGATCAGCTGCTCGGCCGGTTCTCCGCCGCCTACAATGACCACCCGGGTGCTCAGCCGGCCCTGGCGGTGCCAGTGCTCCATCTGGGCGCGCATTGCGGCATGGCTCGCGATCAGCAGGACGGTCGACAAGGCGAAGAAGCCGACCAGCCAGACGCGCGAATAGTCGTCGCCCAGTTTGCCGAGGAAGATGGCCGCCATCGTGACCATCAGCAGCGCGCTCATCACGGACGCGATGCGCAAGGCCTGGCGCCCAAGCGGTTGCAGCAGTCCCGCAGCAAAGCCGCCGGTCGCCTGCAGCAGCACCGGCGCGGCCACCGCAATGGAGGCCGTCAACACCAGGTATACGGTGTGCAGATAAACAGGCGTGCCATGCAGGTACATCCAGTGCAGACACAGCCCGGCAAGGACCACGAGCAGGACATCGACAGCCAATAGAAGAGCTGACAGCAGGTTCAGCGACAGTCGTCCCTTTGCGCGTTCCTTTATCCGCTCCAGCCATGTCGTGCGATAGAACTCGCTGCCGGGCAGATGATCCGAAGTGAGCAGGTCGTCGAGATTCTGTATGGTGATGCCATCACCGGGGTGAGTTGCATGCTTCATTGCCGTTGCCGTCCCAATGCGGTCCATTCGACCGCTGCCGGTTACAAGGAAGCAATTGGCATTCCAGCTATAAGCTGCTTTGAAGGCTGTTCTGAAAGAGGGTTAATCAGCCGTTAACGCACCAAGGTGGCGTGAAATTCCGATATCCTTTCGGCCATGCGCGATGCTGAAAGGGTAGCCGCGAAATGCTGCGATAGCGCGCGCGCATCTTGGTCAGCCATTGTCCGGTTGTCCAACCGCCCGATGATGTGCTGCGCCAGCGCCCGCGGATCGTGCGGGGGAACGAGCTGGCCGGCATCCAGCACCTCCGGGATGCCGCCCACGCCGGTGGCGACCAGCGGTTTTGCTGCCGCTACCGTTTCCAGCACGATGTAGGGGAACGACTTTGCCCTGGACGGGATCACCATCAGCCACCCCCTGGCAAAAGCCTCGCGGGCGGGCAGGGCGCCGGTGAAGCGCACTTGGCCGTCAATGGACAGTTCTGCTGCCTTCGCCTTGAAGCGGGCCTCGTCAGGACCGGCTCCGGTGATGGTCGCCGTGACCTTGCGGCCCTGCGCCTTCATCAAGGCGATTGCCTCCAGCAGTTCATCGACGCCCTTGAGCGCCCTCAGTTCGCCGACGAACAGGATATCTGCAGCATCTGCGGCCAGCGGTACAGCCGTGAATTCTTCATTCCACAGCCCGTTATGGGCCACTACGCTCTTCGTCTTGCCAAGGCCGATCTTGGACGCGAACTGGTCCATCTCGTACTGGCAGACGAATACCAGCCCGTCCGTCTTGCCAAGCAGCAGCCGTTCCGCTGCCAGGAAGGCAAAGCCTTGCGGCGTATTCCAGTTGTAATGCAGTACGCCGCCGTGTGGCGTGTAGACGGCCCGCGCGCCGAGCCGCGCTGCGGCGAGGCGGGCGTAAACCCCGCCCTTGGCGCCATGCCCGTGGGCAATCTGCGGTGAAAGTCTCCTCGCGGCGGTAACGATCCGGCTGGCGCTGGCAATGTCGCCGGAGCCGGGCAAGCGTGACATTGGCACGCGGTGGACGCCCAGCGTGCAGTGGGCCGCCACCTCGTCGAGACGTTTGTCCGCCAGCGCATCGCCGGTGGTCGAGTCGCAGATGACGCCAACATCGTGTCCCAACGCCGCCTGGCCGCGAGCAAGATCGCGAACATGGCGGAACAGGCCACCGACGGGGGCACGGAAGATGTGCAGGATACGCATGTTGACGAGCCTTCAGGCGTGAGCGCGGCTAGAACCAGCGTTCGCGAACATACACCACGTCGCCAGGATAGAGCTGCGTGGTGACGGGAACCTTGAACGTCTTGGTCCCGTCGAGCAGTCGCCTGGTGATCAGAACCTCGTTGTGGTTGGCACGCGGGCTGAAGCCACCGGCGATGGCGATGGCGTTTTGCGCGGTCATGCCGGGCCGGTAGGGGAAGCTGCCGGATTGGGTAACCTGGCCCATGATGTAGAACGGACGCGGAATGGCCAGTTGCACCGAAACGCTGGGATCGCGCAGGAAGCCGCGCTGCAGGTGTTCGGTAATGACCCGTTCGATTTCCGGCGTCGTCAGCCCGGCGACGGTGAGGCTGCGTACCAGAGGTATGGAGATGTTTCCGGCGCCATCGACGATGTAGTCGCCGGTCAGGTCAGGCTGACCCAGCACACGGATCGTCAGCCGGTCGCCGGAACCGATACGGTAGCCTTGCGAAAATTCGTAGGAAGTCGCTTCACCGCTGGTGCCGAACGGCTGCACACTGCCTTCCTGGTTGAAGGCGGGTTGCGCCTGGATGGACGAGGTGAATTCGGGATAGCCGCCGGTCGTGCCATCGGGCATGAGGCCGACGCCGCCGGGCGGCGTCGATGGACGGCTCTCGTCCCAGGTCTGCGCGCAGCCAGCCATGGCGAGACCCGCTAGCAAAACGGGAACAAATCTCATACGCGCAACCATCATGTACACCTGACCAACACTGTCTTGAAGCGCCGAAGCGCCACTGAACCTGGCTGGGAAGGTAAACGAGCATGGTTAGCAAGCTCTTAAGCGCCCGCAGTATCCGCAAGCTTTGCCGGTGCGTTAATCCATTGGTTACCAAGAATCTTCACATTGCGGTCATGGCCACCGGAAACGGGGATCGATTCCGGTCTAGGTCAGGCACTTGAGTGACGGTTCATGGATTCTGCATCCTTTATTGATGTCCGGGACGTTCTGCGCGGCATTGCCCGCCGCTGGTTCAGCATACTGCTGTTCACGGCAGGCTGCGCCGTGCTCAGCTACTGGTTCGTCAACAACGTCAAGCCGGTCTACACCGCTCAGGCGCAGGTTCTGGTCTCTAACCAGGATTCTCCCTTCACCAGGGTGGTGCAGGACCGGGTAGAGCGCGGCAGCTTGAGCGAACGCGAGATTGCCTCGCAGGTACAGGTTGTACTGTCCCGCGACCTTGCCATGAAGGTGATAGAGGACCTCAAGCTCAATGAGGTGACGGAGTTCGATCCACTCAAGTCCGGCATCGGCCAAGTGGGCCGGTTGATGATCGCTTTCGGCCTGAAACCTGATCCGACCACCATGACCGAGGACCAGCGGGTCATAGATCACTACTTCGACAAGCTGTCTGCATTCGAGGTGCCTGGCTCTTCCGTCATCACCGTGAAGTTCGAATCCCGGGATCCGCAGCTGGCCACGAATGTCGCCAACCGGATTGCGGAATATTATATCCTGTTCTCCCGTCAGGCCATGAACGAGCCGACGGACGAGGCAAGGGACTGGCTGGCCACGCAGATTGACGACCTGCGCCGCAAGGTCGTGGAATCGGAACGCGCCGTTGAGCGCTTTCGCGCCGAAGCCGGCATCTTCCGTGGCGCCCAGGCCGGGTTGAACAATGAAGAGCTGTCGTCGCTGAACTCGCAGATCATCCTGGCGTCCGCAGCGCGGTCCGAGGCTGAAGCAAAAGCGGCCTCCATCCGCAACCTGCTGAAGACCACCGGAGCGGTCGACACATCCGCTGACGTGCTGGGTTCGCCGTTGATCCAGCGGCTTCGTGAGCAGCAGGTTCAGCTCACCCGCTCCAAGGCCGAGTTGTCCACCATCTATCTCGACAATCACCCGCGCATCATCGCGGTCAACCGTGAACTCGAAGATCTGAACCGCCAGCTACGCAACGAGGCGTTCAAGGTGGTCGAGCGGCTGGAGCAGGAAGCCAAGGTTGCTGCAGAGCGTGAAGCGTCATTGCGCCGGAGCCTGGATGAGCTCAAGCAGCAGGCCAACATATCGAGCGCCGACGACGTGCGGTTGCGTGAGCTCGAACGCGAGGCGGCGGCCAATCGCAGCCTGCTCGAAAGCTTCCTTGTCCGCTACACCGACGCAAATGCACGCCGTGATTCCTCGGCGCAACCGGGCCTCGGACGGATCATTTCCGCCGCTGGCGTGCCCTCCACGCCATCGTTCCCGAAAAAGGGGCCGATCATGCTGCTGGCCACGCTTGGCGGCTTCATGCTGGCCCTTGGCCTGGCCTTCGTCGTGGAAGTTCTCGGCGCGGCAGGGCAGGCCGCTGGAAGACCTGTCCAGCGCGGTGCGGGCCAGGCACAAGCACCCCAACAAGCCTTGCAGGACTCCCATGTGGCGGCCGTCCCTCCAGCAACGCCTTCTACTCCCTTCGTACAGATGCCGGCCAATGCTGTGCCCCCATATGCCGGTGCAGCCATTTCACCTGCGCCCGCAACGGCTGTGGCTCCGGGCGCGACGCCTCCTGCAGCACAGTCCGGCGCGCCATTGCTGGCATCTCTTCCCGCCATGCAGACGTCGATGGTCGCGATGCATGCCGCCAGTCAGGCGCTGTTTGAAGCCGGCAGTGTCTATCGCACGGCGGTTGAGCCGGTCGCTGCAGGGCTTGCCCATCTTGTTCAGCAGGGCGGTCACCGGCGAATCTCGCTGATCAACCTGACCGGCCGGGACCTTGACAGCGCCACCCTGAGCCTCGGGCTTGGCCGGCTGCTGGCCGCCAGGGGTTTCAACACCGTATTGGTGGATACCGCCGGCGGCGGGGCAGGTATCGGCTCACTCGTACCATCGGCGTCCGCCAAGGGTATCCTTGATCTGGTGGCCGGGACTGCGGGTTTCAGCGATGTGGTTCGCAAGGACATGCAGACCCCGCTGCAGGTCATCGCTGCCGGGGCCGGGCCTGCCACGCCTCAGCTTGACAGCGTGGCGGTAGCGAAGCTGGAACAGGCCATCAAGGCGCTGGAGCAGGTTTACCAGGTCTGCCTGGTGCATCTGGGCGAGGGCAATGCCGGCAATGTCGAACTGGCGGCCAATTCGCAGGTCGTGCTGGTGCTCGCCGAGGCCGGCAGGGTGGCTGAGGCCGGGGAGATCTGTGACGCGCTCAAGTCGGGTCCTGTCCGCCAGGCAGAGGTCATCCGCGTGGAGGCCGGCGGCCGGCAGGCCTCGGGAAGCCCGTTCCAGAACATCGCCGCTTCGCTTTAGGCTTTTCGCAACATGGCCGGGCTACGATGCGGGTGGGGCTGGCATGATGCTTGCTGCAGCCTGTGATGTTTCAATGGTCCTGAACGTGTCCGCCTGAGTACATGAGCGCTTACGAGAAAACCGTATTGAAGATGCTGCACTATTCAGGTGCTGCGCACTTGCTGTCGCCGTGGCTGCGGGGCAGCGGTGTCGTCTTCATGCTCCATCACGTACTGCCCGGCGGTGGCCTTGCGCCGGGCTTTGCCCCGAATGCAGGTCTGGAAGTCACGCCAGAATTTCTCGACGAGGTGATTCAACTTGTGAAAGACAAGGGCTATCGCCTTGTTTCACTTGAAGAAGCGGCCGATTGCCTGAAGTCCGGAAAGGACCAGGCAGCACCTTTCGCCGTCTTCACCCTCGATGACGGCTACCGCGACAATTACGAACATGCCTGGCCGGTCTTCCGGGCGCATGGTTGCCCGTTCACCATTTTCGTTGCGCCTGACATCGCCGACGGAACTTGCGCCTTGTGGTGGCGGGGTCTGGAATTCCTGATCGCGTCCAGCGAGTCAATTGATCTTGAGCTGGCCGGAGAACGCTTTTCCGGCCCGGCTGGCACGCCCGAAGAAAAGTGTGGCATGTTCCAGCGCATGTACTGGCCGCTCCGAAACTGTCCGGAAACGGAACAACGCGAGTGGATCAAGACGGCTTGCAGCGCCGCCGGTATCGACCTGGACGCCTACTGCCGCGAGCAGGCGATGAGCTGGGACCAGATCCGCACCATCAACCGTGACCCCTTGTGCACCATCGGTGCCCATACGATGGGCCACCACGCGCTGAAGAAGCTTGATGCAGGCGAGGCGATGTGGGAGATCGTTGCATCGCGCGACCGGATTGCCGTCGAGCTTGGCGAGGCACCGCAGACGTTTGCATACCCCTACGGGGATGAGACCTCTGCAGGTCCTGAAGAATTCGAGATGGTCAGGCAGGCTGGTTTCACGGTGGCGGTCACCACCCGCAAGGGCATGGTGTTTGCCGAGCACCGTGACCATTTGACGGCGCTGCCAAGGTTTTCCCTCAACGGCGATTACCAGCAGTGCGAGCTGACCGACGTTCTGCTGACCGGCGCCCCGTTCGCCATGTACAACCGGTTGCAGCGGGTGGTAACGGCCTGACCAGCAACCTCAGCCGTCGTTCTTGCGTTGAGCCCTTGCCATCCAGGCCACGATCAGCATGGCGCCAGGCAACCAGGCAAGCCCCGCCACCAGATAGAAACCGAATTGCGCCGCGCCATGGGTTTCCGACAGATAGCGGGCACCTACAGCCATGGCGACAAGCGCGTACAGGATCAGGTAGCTGACGAACAGGATCGTGCCGACAAAGCTGCGTAGTCCTGGCTGATGCATGTTCCTCGTCGCTCCGTTGCTGATCAGGCTGGCACGGTCATGGTCTTGTCGCGGCGCTCATACGGCTTGAAACCCAGCTTCTGGTAGAGCGCCAGCGCGTGCGGCGCATCGAGCGTGCAGGTCTCGACATGCAGTGATTCCGGTTTGCCGGCCCATGCCGTGCGCACCGCTTCCGACAACAGCCACTTGCCGATGCCCATGCCGTGAAATTCAGGCAAAAGGCCGAAATAGGCAAGCCAGGCCTTCTCGGGGTCGCGAGCATCAATCTCGAAGTAACCCGCAGGGTTACCCGCGCAGTAGGCCACGTAAAGGCTGACGCCGTCGGCATTGATCGCTTCGGCCAACTGGTCATCGGAGAGCGCCTTGCGGTCCACCCAGTAATAGTCCTTGCCGACCTCGTGATAGAGATAACGGTAGAAACTCACGGTCGGATCGACAACGTGCATGAGCGCCAGCTTGAGGTTGACCGGCGGCATGACCCGCAGCGTCGGCGGATGGTCCATCGACAGGAAGGTCACGGTTGTGTCGATCTGGCGGGTGGCTGCCTTGGCAGGCGTCTTCTTGCCCGCGCCAAAACCCGAAGACGGAATCTTGCGTGTCATTGTGCCTCTTGAAACCCTTGCCGCATGTCTCTGGTGAGCGCACCGGTATGGCAAGCTTTTGGCGTGCTGTCACCCGGTTTCGACCGGCGTTTCCGGGTCGCTGCCCCACTCTACCCACGAGCCGTCATACAGGCTGTTGTTGTTGTGCCCCAGCAGGGTCAGCCCGAGTGTGAGGATGGCTGCGGTGACGCCGGAGCCGCAAGTGGTGATCACCGGCTTGCCCAGGTCGATGCCGGCGTTCTGGAACACCTCGCGGATTTCCGTCGTCGGCTTCACCGTGCCGTCGGGGTTGAGCAGGGTCCGGTAGTGAACGTTGGAAGCCCCCGGCATGTGTCCGCCGCGCATGCCGGCGCGCGGTTCGGGCTCCTCGGCGCGGAACCGGCCGGGTGAGCGGGCATCCGCCAGTTGCGCGCTGCCGGTTTCGATGGCCCGCCGCACGTCCGCCTTGTCGCGCACGTTCGACGCGGCAAAGCGGGCGGTGAAGTGGCGTTGCATGCGCGGCGCAGGCGGCATTGTGTCTACCGGCCTGCCTTCCGCCAGCCACTTGGGAAAGCCACCGTCGAGGATTGCCACGTCGGTGTGGCCGAACGTGCGGAACATCCACCACACCCGTGCCGCCGAAAACAGCCCGGCGCCGTCATAAACCACCACCCGCATACCGTCGCCGATGCCCATCTGCCGCATCCGCGAGGAAAACTTCTCTGCCGGCGGCATCATGTGTGGCAGCGGGCTCGACGCATCGGCAATCTCGTCGATGTCGAAGAATACCGCGCCCGGAATGCGTTGCTCGTCATATTCCGTGCGCCCGTCGCGGCCTGCGTCAGGCAGATAGTAGGACGCATCGACGACGACGATATCAGGCGCATCGAGCCGGTCTGCCAGCCAGGCGGTAGAGACCAGGTGTTCGCGTTCGTCGGTAAGGTTTGGCATGGGCGGATGCTCGCTTGTTGCTTCAGGCGTCGAGGATGGGCGGATCAGTCCAGCAGCGCAAGCCGGAAGCGGCGGTTGTTGCGCCCCTTCTTCTCGACCTTGGTGATGGCGATGCCGCCGATTTCAGCCGTTGAGGAAACGTGCGTCCCGCCGCACGGTTGCAGGTCCACGCTGCCATCCTCTCCAATGGCGACCAGCCGCACCCGGCCCGAGCCGCGCGGCGGCTGCACCGACATGGTGCGAACGAGCCCCGGATTGGCGTCCAGTTCCGCATCGGTGATCCAGCGCTGCGATACCGGGTGACCGGCCGCCACCAGCGCCTGCAGCCTTTCCGTCAGTTCGTCCTTGTCGATGGCGTCGGGGTTCTCGATGTCGAAGTCCAGCCGCCCGCCATCCTCGCCGATTTGCCCGCCGGTGACGGGGAAGGGCACCAGCGCGCACATCAGGTGCAGCGCGGTATGAACCCGCATAAGCTTGTACCGCCGCTCCCAGTCGAGGTTCAGGCTCACCTCGTCTCCGGGCTGCGGTAACGGGCTGCCTTCGCCCGGCACATGGACGATCTGCGCGCGATCATCGCCATAAACCGTGGTGGTGATGGCAATGTCGCGTCCATCCGGCAGCGTCATGACGCCGGTATCGCCGGGCTGTCCGCCGCCGGTGGCATAGAAGATGGTGCGATCAAGTACGATGCCGCCGCGCTCGTTCACCTTCAGGACCGATGCCGTGCAGGTCTTTTGGTAGGCGTCTTGCTGGAACAGGGCCTCGCTCATGCCGCTTCCGGGTCTACGAAAACACTGGGCACGGAAACGGGCCGCTCCAGCCATTGCGGCACCGGCAGGTCCTTGGAGCGCAGGAATTCCGGATTGTACAGCTTCGACTGGTAGCGATTGCCATAGTCGCACAGGATGGTGACGATGGTGTGCCCGGGTCCGAGTTCGCGCGCCAACGCCATGGCGCCGGCAATGTTCACGCCGCTGGAACCGCCCATGCACAGGCCTTCTTCCTGCAGCAGGTCGAACACGATCTGCACGGCCTCTTCATCGCCGATGCGGCAGGCGAAATCGATGGGTGCCCCGTCCAGATTGGCGGTAATGCGGCCCTGGCCGATGCCTTCGGTGATGGAACTGCCCTCGGCCTTCAGTTCGCCGGTGGTATAGAAGCTGTAGAGCGCCGCGCCATGCGGGTCTGCCACGCCGATGCGGATGTTGCTGTTGCGCTCCTTCAGTGCCATGCCGACGCCGGCCACGGTGCCGCCCGAGCCTGCCGCGCAGATGAAGCCGTCCACCTTGCCGCCGGTCTGCGCCCAGATCTCCGGGCCGGTGGTTTCGATATGGGCCTGCCGGTTGGCCACGTTGTCGAACTGGTTGGCCCAGATGGCGCCGCCTTCGCGTTCCTCGTTCAGCTTTGCTGCCAGCCGGCCAGAATACTTCACGTAGTTGTTGGGGTTGCGGTAGGGCACGGCGGGCACTTCCACCAGTTCCGCGCCCAGCAGCCGCAGGGCGTCCTTCTTTTCCTGGCTCTGGGTTTCCGGAATGACGATGACCGTCTTGAAGCCCAGTGCATCGGCGACCATGGCAAGCCCGATTCCGGTGTTGCCGGCGGTGCCTTCAACGATGGTGCCGCCCGGCTTGATCTGCCCCTTCGCCAGGGCATCGCGGATGATGAACAGCGCGGCGCGGTCCTTGACCGACTGGCCGGGGTTCATGAATTCCGCCTTGCCCAGAATGGTGCAGCCCGTCAGCTCCGAAGCCTTGCGAAGCTTGATAAGCGGCGTGTTGCCAATGGCGGCAGTTACGTCATGTGCAAATTGCATTGGGAAGACCCGTTTGGGCGCGACGCCCGATGGCTGTCACGCGGCTCGACTTGATGTGAGCGATCTTTGGCCGCCCCCGCTTTTGCTGTCAAGTTATGGCGCCATCAGCCGGGTGTGTGCGCCACGCCGTCTAGAGGGCCTGGTTGCCAGGTGCGGTAGTCGTATCCCGGGTCAAGGGTAGAGGCAATGCATTCGGAGACCGGCAGATAGTCGGAGTTCGGCATGTGAAACCAGCGCAGGAAATCGCCGGTATTGATGGTGCCAGAGAGGTAATAATCCAGGATCTGCAAGCTGAACCAGTGATAGTCGCCGCTCATGCAGCCGCTGATAAGGGTGATGTCCAAGCCGGATCACCTGTGCCTTTCATGGCAACAACTGTGACACAGCCTGACCGGGTTGACCAGTACGGGGATTGACCCGATTTCGACTGTCCGGCCCGGGCAACTTCAGGATGATCCTGTTAACACATTGATATAACTAGATTGTTCGAGGCCAAGGTAAGCGATTGAGCCAGTTCGCCCCCGAATTTCGGCGACGCTGAGTTCAAGGCCTTGAAGGTTGATTCCCGCCGCCACCAGCGTGTCCCGGGACACCACGGCCTCCACGCCGAGGTCCTTGCTCAGGCTCTCCAGCCGGCTTGCGGAGTTTACCGTATCGCCAAGCGCCGTCACCCTGTCACCGGCGCTGTGGGCGCGGCTGGTGCCGACGCGCCCGAGAATGCACTCGCCGGTGTGGACGCCTATGCCGAACCGCATCGGCTGGGTCATCACCGAGGCTTGCGCATCGTTGACGGCGGCAACGGCGGCGGCGATCTGGCTTGCCGCCCGCAGTGCCGCGCGGGCGCCATCCTGGGCGCTGCCTTCCATGCCGAACAGCGCCATGATGCCGTCGCCCATGAACTTGTCGACGTAGCCGCCATTCGCGGCAATGACATTGCTCATGGCTGCCAGGTACTGGTTCAGAATGAACACGACGTCATAGGGTAGGCGGCCTTCGGAGAAACGCGTGAAGCCGCGCAGGTCGATGAACATCACGGTCACGGTGCGCTCCACGCCCGCCGAGTAGGCGTCCTGCCGCACGATGCGCGTATCGCCTGCGGCGGGTACCAGCGTGATGACCGACAGGTCACCCAGCGGCCGCACCTGGCAGGCAAGCCGGATGTCGGGCGAGGTTATGCCGGCGCGCTTCAGCGTTTGCAGTTCATCGGCACCGGGTGGCTCAAGGTGCTCGTGGCCGCTCAGCACCTGCACCCGGCATGTCGAGCATCGCGCCCGCCCGCCACAGACGCTGGCGTGCGGAACCCGTGACATCCGTGAAATCTCCAGCAGGGTGAGGCCTGCCGGCGCCGTGCGCGTTGTGTCGTTGTTGTAGGTAACGCTGACCTTGCTCTTCATGTTGCCGAGCACCACCTGCACGGCCTTTATTGCCGCCAGCAGCACGATGGCCGCCAGCGTCAGGTAGAGCGCCACATCCATCATGCCGATCAGCCGGGCGTACTGGTCCGGTGGCAACGGCATGCCGGGCGGCGGGGTGCCGTCCTGCAGGCGCGCCGCACTCTCGAAGCCGGCGAACGCCAGCGCCGGTATCAATACCGCCGCCGACAGCAGCACCGGTTGCCAGCGCGGAAACCAGCGGCGGAACCTGATCCACATGTAAAGCCCGATGCAGCCATGCACCCACACCAGCGCGATGAGAGCTGCCTGCCGCCACGCTTCGCCCGGCCACATGGCCCATAGCGCATAGGAGTAATTGTCGTTGACGCCGAACATCTCGTGCGCAATGCGCGTGCCGATCAGGTGGCGGGCCAGCAGCACCGGGATGAGCAGGCCGAACGCAATCTGGATCAGCCCGCGCACCGAGATCGCCGACAGCCGCCTTGAAAGGATTTTCTCCACCCCCAGCACCGCGTGGGCAATGGCGGCAACCATCAGGATGGCGGTGCCCGGCAGGCTGCGGGTAATCGCAGTGCGCACATCGCGCATCGCTTCCATGGCCTCAAGCGAGACCAGCCCCAGCGCGTGGTTGACAAGGTGGGTGGTGACGAATGCAAACAGGATGAGCCCAGAAACCAGCCGGACATTGCGCACCGTCAGCCAATGCGGCAGCCGGCGTGGCCTTGCGCCGGTTGATATAGTGGTGTTGCTGCCGGTGCCGGATGTCATGGACTAGCGAGGCTCGAACAGCCAGCTTCCCTTGAGCGGCCAGAGGCACAGGCCCAGCGGCGCGAGCCACCGGACGAGCCGCAATCCGCTGCTAGGTTCATGGTCCGATTGGGAAATGCGCATGTGGCCAAGCCGCCTGAACACCCTCGCAGTGACCCTCGCCGCCTGGAGCCAGCGACTGAGCCGCGAAAGTCCTGCTGTCTCGCCAAGCAGCATCTGCGGATGCAGCGAAAGATGCACGCCCGACAGCGGCAGGTTGAACAGGGCATCCGCCTCGTCGAGGATGATGTACTCGCCGCCCTCGATGTCGATCTTCAGGAAGGCCGTCTTGCCGCTGGTGCAGTGGCTGGCCAGTTGCTCGGGCGCGATTGTCTCCACTTCCCAGGCGGTCTGCATGTTGTCGTGCACCAGTGAAGACATGGAATCTCCGCCCTTGCGCCGCGACCCGAAGCGGATTCGGCCCGGTGTGAGTGACAGGGCCCGGTCCACCACCTCGATCGAGCCTGCAAGCGCCGGGTTGAGCGCGATGTTGCGCCGCAACGAGGCGAGGGCGAACGGATCAGCCTCCACCGCCGTTACCGTGCTGCCGTGGGCGGCGGCAAAAAGTGCGGTCGGGCCGATCCAGGTGCCGATGTCGAAGAAGTGGACGTTGCCGCCGGTATGGCGGGCGATGATGTCGAGCGTATCGGGCTCCCATGTCCCGGCCTCGAACTTTGCCCAGAAACGGGTTTCCCCATCGTCGGAACAATGGACCGTGAAGCGCGCACCGGCCGCGGAGATCTCGCAGACAGTGGTTGAGGAGGGGGTGGGCTTGGCGATGGCGGAACCAGCTTGCTGTTGCATCGAAAAACCGTAGCCTCAGCCCGGTGCGCCGGCAAGGGCTGCAAGTCTGCTCCACTGGCTTGCCGGGCTCATGGCTTGCACGGTCGGCCTCCGGAACGTTACAGGTTAGCGTACCGAACAAGACCAGCGCGGCGCAGAGGTGTCAGCCTGGCGCTCAAGGATTGAATTGCTTCATGTCGTCACCACAAGGGGCCGCGCCCCCGCAGCACGCCATCAATGAATTGCTCGACCTGTTCAACCGGGGACAGCTTGACGAGGTGCGTAGTCGCGCAGGCGCGCTGCTTCGCCAGTACCCGGCCTCGGTGATGCTGTGGAACCTGCTGGGGGCCTCAAGTGCCCAGTACGGTCAGCTCGATGCTGCCGAGCAGGCATTTCGCAAGGCGACGGAACTGGCGCCCCGCCAGCCGCTGCTGTTCAACAATCTCGGCAATGTTCTTCAGCAGCTGGGCCGGTCAGGCGAGGCGATAGAGTGCTACGGCAAGGCAATCCAGCTGAAGCCGGATTATGCCGATGCCCATTACAACAAGGGCCTCGCGCTGTCTGAACTGGAAAAGCTTGACGACGCGGCGGCGAGTTATCGCCAGGCGCTGAAGTTGAGGCCCGAATATCCGGAAGCGTTGCTGAATCTTGGCAACGTGCTGAAACAGCAAAACCGCGCAGAAGAAGCAGTCGAGTGCTACAACCGCGCCCTGCGGATAAGGCCGAACCTTGCCGATGCCCACAACAATCTCGGCAACGTTCAGCAGGACATGGGCAGGCTCGACGATGCCGTCGCCAGCTATAACCGCGCGCTGATGCTCAACCCTGCCTTTGCCGAGGCGCACATGAACCTCGGCAACGCCCTGCAGGAGCAGGGCAAGCTTGACCAGGCGGTGAGCAGCTACAACCGCGCCCTGTCGCACGATGCCGGCCTGGCGCCGTGCTGGGGCAGCCTCATCGAGCTGCATGAACGCTCCAATGATCTCGCCGCTGCCGCTGATGTGTTGGACAGGGCGCGCGCTCAGTTTGGCGATGGATTGCCGGTGGAACTGAAGATCGCCGATGCGACGCTCAGGCTGCGCAACGACGATCACCGGGGATGTCTCGACGTGCTCGCCCACCTTGATCCGGGCCAGCTTTCAGGCGCCTTGTACGACAAGTACTTCGAGTTGAAAGGCAAGTCACACGAGGTTCTGGCCGATTACGCCGCTGCCTTTGCCTGTTTCGAAGAGCAGAACGCCTATGCCCGCAGCCAGAATACGCGCCTTGAAGGCCCTGCACATGCCTATGCCACCAATGTCTCGGCGCGCGCTGAAGCGCTGGAAGCAGCCTCCTGCGAGGCTGACCCGGCAAGGGCAGGCGAGGGCGATCATGCTGCCCCCGTCTTCCTCGTGGGGTTTCCCCGCTCGGGTACGACGTTGCTCGATACGCTGATGCGCGGCCACCCGCACATTGCCGTCGTGGAGGAGGAGCCGATGCTTGACCGTGCCACGGCGGTGATTGGCGAATTCCGCAGCCTTGCCGCCATTGAGGCGCTGACCGGTGAGCAGCGATCTGCCATGCGCGCCGCCTATGAGGCCGAGCTGCGCCGTCATCTGCCGGAAGATGGGCGCGCCGTGATCATCGACAAGCTGCCGCTGAACATCGTGCGGGTGCCGGAGATCCTGGCCATTTACCCGGATGCGAAATTCATCCTGGTTTTGCGCCATCCGCTTGACTGCGTGCTGAGCAACTTCAAGCAGTCCTTCAAGATGAACGAGCCGATGTACCTGATGACGGCGCTGCAATCGGCTTGCGGCCTGTACGACGCCATCATGCGGATATTCTTCGCCAGCGCCCGGCGCTATGGCTTTTCATGGCACTCCATCCGCTACGAGGACCTGATCGCGGACACCGAACGCGAAGCCCGCTCGCTGATCGAATTTCTCGGGCTCGAATGGAACGGCGCGGTGCTCGACCACCAGGCGACGGCCCGCAAGCGCCAGCGCATCAACACGCCCAGCTATTCGCAGGTCATCAAGCCGATCTACAAGACGTCTTCTCAGCTTTGGAAGCGGTACGAAGCACAGCTTGAACCCTACCGGCAACCACTGGAACCGTGGATCGCAAGGTTCGGCTACGGCGCGGAAGAGGACTAGGCGCGCGGGGCCTGGTTGCCCGCTTCGTAAGCCGCGATCTCGTCCTTCAGCAGGTCAGCCAGCGGCGCCAGATGCTTCTCGTAGCGCTTCCACTTGCCGACCGAGGAAGAATAGATCGGCTGGCGCACCTGCAGCATGGAGGCAGTGCGCACCTCGCTGCGGGCGTTCATGAAGTTCAGGCAGGCATCTTCCCAGTCGAGTCCGATAAACGACACCAGCCGGCGAGACTGCTCTTCCGGATTGGCGATCACGTCTTCATAGCGAACCCGGGTGACGTTGTCCGGCGCTTCCCGCAGCCAGATCTGCATCAGGTCCTCATGCCGCTTGTAGGCATTGGCAAGGCGGTGGAAGTCGTAGGTGTAGATCAGCGCATTGTCTGTGAACAGCTCGGTGAACGCCGACCAGCACACGTCCATCGGGTGGCGCTGGCAGTCGATGATGCGGGCGTTGGGGAACATGGCAAGCACCGGCCCCACGTGCTCCCAGGTCGACAGCGACTTGTCGACGACGCGGTTGGCCTTTGACAGGCGCAGGGCATCGGCCTCCAGATAGGCGGTGGCGCACTCGGTGTTGCGCTGCTTGCCCAATGGATGCAGCGAGTTGACGAGGTACTGCACCAGTTCCAGCTCGCCCGCCCCGCTGACCTGCGAATGGGCCGCAAGGATCTGCTCGATCAGCGTGGTGCCGGAGCGCGGCATGCCAGTCACGAATACCGGCTTCTTGCTGTCGCTGCCCAGCTCGCCCGGGTTTTCCTTGATCCACTTCGAAAAGACGTTCGCCTGTTCGCGCACCACCATGTCGCGCTTCACATCATGCTCGGCGTCACGGTTGGCCAGGGCGGCACTCTGGCAGAAGGCCTCGAACGCCGCGTCGTAATCGCCCGCCGCCTGGTTCATCAGGGCGAAACCTGAATAAAGCGCCGAGCGGTCCATTACTGGACGCCCGTCATTGGCCGGCAGGAACGAGCGGGTCGCCTCAAGCAACGCGCTGACATCCTGTCCTTCTGCAACAGCCGCGCCTGCAGCAGCCGGGCATGGCCGTTGCCGGGCGAGTGCTCGATCGCCTTGGCCACCCACTCGCGCGCCGCATCGGCATTGCCGCGGGTCATCTCCAGCGTGGCGAGGAATACGCAGATGTCGGCCTGCGCCTTGCCCGTGCCCAGCGCCTCGATGAAGGTGCGGCGTGCGTCGTCGGTCTGGCCGGCCAGGTCGAACGCCTCGGCCAATGCCAGCTTGCTTTCAAGGCCGGGGAACTTGCGGGCAAGCCATGCCCTGTGCTGCACCACTTCCTGGCGGCGGCGCAGGTTGGCCAGCGTGGCGGCAATGTTCTGCCGCACCGCCTGTTCAGTCGGCG
>CAVOZK010000015.1:0-91045 GCA_963700935.1 uncultured Alphaproteobacteria bacterium
GATTGTAGCGGCGCATGATCAGATCAACGATGTCCGACGGCACATCAATCAGTTGGCCGCCCAGTGCCACTGGAAGCCATTGGCTGGGTGGGATCAAGTCGGGTGAGCAAATCACGCCTGTCAGAAACCCATCAAGGTCTGACAACATCATGCAATTTTCGGGGGAGTCGTCTGAGCTGAGATAGGCGTCGAGGGCGTCCAGATCAGTCACACAGGTCTTCCATCATTCGTGGTCTGCAATGTGAGTTGTATTGTCATCTGCAAGCCTGCCCGTTGCAATATGGTATTGCCACTTGGAAGTCCTGTATGTCCGCTCTGCCCCCAACAACAGACATCTTTGGCACTGAGCAGGAGAGTTCGAAATGTGCCATAACCTGCCTTCAGCCCCTCCTGACGACTCCTCATATGACACCCCAAATGTGGCACATCGCGATGCCGGAGGAGGAGCCGTCCACAGCATCACAAGCAGACATACATAAGCAGGGCAACATTCGGGTCTCACCTCCGTGTTCATCTATCAAAGACCCAAAGAACTGTGTCTGATTTGCAACACTTTCGATAATTCTCGGATTTCAACCTATCGTTGACTCCCATCTCGCAACCGATCTGCTAGCTTCATTGCAAATCCAATAAGCAGGCGAGAACAAAGGGGCGTCATCATGAGCATCAGAAGAGTTGCAAAATCAATGGTATTTGGAGCCGCCGCGTTGGCTATGGCAGCCGGTGCTTCGGATGCCGCAGATCTAGAGGTCGAGCGTATCGTCAGCGAGCCTGGCTATGCAGCAACCATTTCCAGCGGATACCAGCACACTTGGTTCGATTTCGCGCCAGGGCAAGGCCCGGACGGAGATGAAGACGTCGGCTTCAATACCTTCTTTGGCGAAGGTGCGGTTCTGTGGCGCTTCAATGAAATGATGAATGCGCAATCAGATTTTGCTTTCTACAGCCATCGCGGCACCGGCAAGGCCGACGGTAAAGCTGTTGACCAATGGCATGGTGGCGGAGTGCTGTTCTTGCGTGACCAGAGTATGGGGGTATTGGGCATCGATGGTGCATTTGGCGGCATCGATTTTGGCAAGGCGTTTGACGTCTTCCGTATTGGCGGTAGGGGTGAGTTTTTCGTAAACGACATGCTCACCATCGGCGGTGGCGTTGGCTATCACGAAGTGAGTGGTAAGGGCGACAAGAGCCTGGACGGCATCAACGCTAGAGGCTGGATCGATTTTTATGCGACCAGCGATCTCGGTCTCAAATTCCAGGTGGATTTTGCAGAACTGAACGGAGATGGCAAAAGTATCGACGTTCTAGCCTTCACCGGGGAAGCAGAGTTTTTGTTGACCAGCGTCGGTTGGGGGAACTCGTCAGTATTTACCGGAGGACGTTTTGCCAGCCTCGATGGCAATGGACCTGAAAGCGTCGATGAAACCCAATTCTTCATAGGGTTCCGACATTACTTTAATTCGGGTGGCACACTGGCTCAGAATAAGAGGAGCAACACGCTCGACAATACAAATGTGATATTGGAGAAAATACCGTTAGGATTAGGCTTCTAACAGTTGCACTGAACTAAAGAGCCTGGGTTCATCCCGGGCTCTTTTTTATTTTACGACTTATTTGCAGCGAGTATCTTTTCAACATCCGACAGCGAGGCTATTTCAACGATTGTTTCCATATCCAGTTCGCGCCCGAGTGTTTCTTCTAAAGCAGAGAATCAAACGCATATGAGCAATAGAGTCCCATTCTGCGGTCGCACCTAACGAAGTTTGATATCCGACATCTTCTTCCGAAAGCCCAAGAGCGGCAGCTAAAAGCGATTGCGCTTTAATCAAATCAGTCATTGTGGTGTTGCCTTGATGTCAGATTTTTGGGCTTGGTTGGCATTTGACGATCTCAGCCTCTCCCACTCGTCTTTGAGCATTCCAAACTGATACTGATCGATGCGGCCTGCGCCTGTTGCGCTGCGAACGTGTCCCTTCATTATGCCTTCCAGCCGCCATCCCTGTGCTTTATAATTGAATATGGCCGGGAAATTGCGTGCTAGTGGACCGCCTATTAGCTTGTCAACGGCTGCCCGCTCAAACATGTAGTCCATGATGACCGCGCGGGTTTCCAGTACCGTCTTGTTCCCCCAGTAATCCCGGTTCCCAATTACGACATTGAAGGTTGCCCGGCGCTGTCCAGGATTAATGTCGATAAGATAGTATCCGACAAGCTTTTTGCCTTCGTCGGCAAACACTCCTAGGAAAAGCCGCGTTGATTGATCAAAGGACCCGATATACCGTTCCAATGCTGGACGGGTCAATTTTTGCGGTTGCATGTTGACGTTTTGCATCAGTTCGGGATCAGCGAGCCATCGCGCCAGATCCTCGCAGGCATCGGTTGGAAAAAGTGTGCGCACCAGATAGCGGTCAGTAGACAGCCGGATGTTTCTTTTTTTGACTTGGCGCATTTTTTAGTTGCTACCTATAAGAAGAGCCATCTGGGCACGCCGATCAAGCTTGCCGCGCTCGCTTCTGCATAGGCTCTCTACGACGAACCACTGCTCCGGAACAAGCTCCTTCCGCGCCCGCTCTTGACACCACTTTGTCAATTCTTTCTGGGAGAACGGTACTTCAGGATGCAAGACTATAGCGGCTCCTACGGTCTCTCCGCTGATGGCATCTGGAATAGAAAATGAACAGGCTTCGACTATGCCCGGGTGACTTTCCAGAAGGTGATCGACTTCGCTAGGAAATACCTTGGCGCCGGCGCGATTGATCATCTCTTTGCTGCGCCCAGTCAACCTTAAGTTACCATCTTTACCGAGTTCTCCAATATCGCCGGTACGAAACCAGCCATCCTTAAAGGCGCTCTCAGTTGCCGATGGTTGATTGAAGTATTCTGTCATAAGTCCCGGAGTCTTGACCAGCACCTCTCCATTGCCCTGATCGACAATTTTTCCGCTGGCATCCAGAAGCGCAAACTGGCCATCGGTTGCTTGTCCGACCGCCCCCTGCTTGACGGCTTCAGCATATCTCTGAAAAGCGACCCAATTGGCAGTCTCGGTCATTCCATAGCAGTTGAAGACATCGCAACCACACCAGTCTTGGATCCGCTTCCAGTGTTCGATTGACAGAGGAGCCGAACCCACATGTATTCTTTGGAGAGTCGCGAGCATTGGTCGTTTGGCTGCCTTTAAGACCATGTGCCAATAAGCCGGCACCGAAGTAAGAAAAGTGACGTTATGCTGATCAATCAATGCGCCAAGTTTAAGCGCCGATGCAGGACCTGATGGAGGAATTACCAGCCGCCCCCCTGCCATCAGTGTAGTTAGCGCGCTTCCGATCAGACCATGACCGAAAGCAAATGAGAGCGTTTGTAGGGTTGTAGAAAAGACTGTCTTGCCTACCGCGTGTATGTTCGACTGCAGACGACTTGCCAAAGCCCCGAAACTCAATATCACAATCTTTGGTAAACCTGTCGTCCCTGAAGTTAGCAAAGCAAGAGCAGGCTCTTCTGATGCACGTTTAATTATGGCTTGGGGAGCAACTGATAAGCCTTTTGACTTGACAACTATTGGTGATGGCCAATTCGTCCCTTCACCCCCAATCACCCCAACGGGCTTAGCGAAATTGGAAACGATGGCTCGCTCGCTCCTGCTCAGTTGTGGATCAACTACCAGCGCACAAAATCCGGCCTGCCAAATACCCAACAGGGCCGCAAAAAACTCAGCGGACTGTGACATTGCCAGGACCACAAACTCATTTGAACCAGTTCGCCTTGCTGCGAGAGAACATGACCACTGCCCACTGGCCTTCCACAGTTGTTCAGCGTTCAACACGTGGTCGGCTCCCATCTCGTAGATCGAGCCGAGACCTTCAAATGAAAACGTCGTATTTTTGCGCATCTATCGCAATCGCAATTGCTAGTCCGGACAGCTCCAATCGATTGGTAGCTCAGGGTATGTTAGGGCATACCTGATCGACGATCTACGGGGGATGCTCTCTGAGCAAGAGGAGTCGCTGGCCATGGCCAAGTGGTGGATTAACGCCACCATCGCTTCAACAGCCTAATGTCAAATCATGTGGTGAAACGGTCAATTGTTCTGGATGCTGAATGGTGGTTTAAACCTCCAATCCGCCGTTCGTTGCGCTGCACCGCATGTCCGCAGGGGGTCAAAAACGGAAGCTTTTGGCCTCCCTTTCGAATGTCTGCTGTGGCCCCAAAAGCGGACGTCCTTTCGCAATTGCAGCGAAGGTCGGCTGTCCGCCCAATGTGGCCGTAGAGCGAACTGCGATTCTTCACATTGCCGGCATGCCTTCGCATACTACGCTGACAGAGCCCAATCCACGGTCCTGAGATCGACCATGGCTTATGAGTGATCGGTCAAGCCGCCGTTACAATGGCGCTATAAAAACACAACCAGTGGGAGCATTTATCATCCAGCCGGCCCGCAAACCTTTGACAACAGGGCCAGCCAAATAATTCGTCCCGAAACGCTAGGTTGCAACTCATCGCACACCTGACCCTGGTATACGTGGAATTACAATCCAGCCAACGCGCGTGGGCGGGGATACCTCACCTAACTGGCATTCATGAAGACGGTTCAGGCGGCGCTGTGTACACCGCCAAATGCCCCTGAGGACCCTATCTGGAGCTTGAAAATCACAAGAACAAGCAGTTTGATGTGTCAATCGGCACGCAATTTTGACCCCCTATAGGCGTCCAAAAATGACCCCCTGCTGTGCGCACTGATAGCTGGCCCGATGCGGTGTAGCCCTCATACAGCGCAGCCGTATCGGGCCAGCGGGGTTTGGATTACTGCCGGGTCTTGAAGCGCCAGCTCTCGTTGCCGGTCTCGACGATGTCACAATGGTGGGTGAGGCGGTCGAGGAGCGCTGTTGTCATCTTGGCATCGCCGAAGACCGAGGGCCATTCGCCGAAGTCGAGGTTGGTCGT
Source organism: uncultured Alphaproteobacteria bacterium (assembly GCA_963700935.1). Lineage (GTDB taxonomy): Bacteria > Pseudomonadota > Alphaproteobacteria > Rhizobiales > Aestuariivirgaceae > Anderseniella. Next base: position 4,939 of record CAVOZK010000015.1, read on the forward strand.
CACGATGATCGAGGTTCGTTCATAGAGGCGGCTGATGAGGTGGAACAGCAACTGGCCGCCGGTCTGGGCGAACGGGAGGTAGCCCAGTTCATCGAGGATCAGGAAGTCGAGGCGGCACAGCAGGTCTGCAGTTCGTCCTTGCCGGTCAGCCCGGGCTTCGGCATCGAGCTTGTTCACCAGGTCCACGACGTTAAAGAACCGCCCGCGCTTCCCGCGGCGAATGCAGGCTCTGGCGATGCCGACAGCGAGGTGGGACTTTCCCGTCCCGGTGCCGCCGATCAGCACGACGTTGCGCTGCTGGTCCAGGAACTCGCCGCTGACCAGGTCGCGCACCAGCGTCTCGTTCACCGGGGTGTCCTCGAAGGCGAACTCATCGACCTCTTTGGCCAGTGGCAGCTTGGCGATCGTCATCTGGTATTTGATCGAGCGCGCTTGCTTCTCACTGATCTCGGCGTTCAGCAAGTCACCGACGATCTGTTGCGGTTCGTGCTGGCGCTTCACCGCCGTAGTGATGATCTCATCGTAGGCAGCCTTCATGCCGTAGAGCTTCAGCTGGTCCATCGCGTCCAGCACCTGTGATCTTTCCATGGTTGGGGCTCCTCAGACTGTCATAGCGTTTGCAATCGGCGACCGGCTCGCAGGTCAGCCGCAACGCGTCCGGCGTATTGATGGTCAGCGGGGGTGGCGGTTCGCGATGTCGGGCCAGGATGTTCAGGACGACGGCCGCCGCCGGGGCGCCTTCGTTCAGGGCCTCGGCACAAGCTGCCTCGACTGCGTCCAGACCATCGGTAGGGATCATGCTCAGGATCTGCACCATCTGGCGGTCGCCGTTCGGCACCTTGCCAAGCTTGCGCTGGACGCGTCTGATTGCCGACGGCAGTTCCCAATCCTTGAAGGGCGCACCGTTCCTGAGGGCGCCAGGTTTGCGAGCCAGAACAGGAATGTAGTGCAGCGGGTCATAGATGGCCTTGTCGCGCCCGAAAGCGCGGTCGTGCTGCCCGACGATCTTGCCGTCCTGCCAGAACTCGACCCGCTCGGCATAGGCGCGGATCTCGACCGGGCGGCCGACGGCGCGGCCATCGACCGAGTAGCGGTTCTTGTCGAACCGGACGAGGCAGGTCTTCGACACCGAGGCCGGCACGGCGTGGAAGCCATCGAAGGGGTCGGCATAAGGCACCAGGCTCGCGCGCTCGGCCTGGAACACTTCCCAGATCGTTCGGTCCCGGAGTTCCTGGTGGAGATTGGCCTTGGCCCAGGCAACACAGCGGTCCTCGAGCCAGGCGTTGAGCTCGGCGTAGCTCTTGAACTTCGGCCGCGGCACGAAGAACCGTCGCCGGACAACACCCACCTGGTTCTCGACTTGCCCCTTCTCCCAGCCGGATGCCGGGGTGCAGGCGACCGGCTCGACCAGGTAATGCCCGCACATCTGCTGGAACCGCCGATTGTAGGCGCGGTCGCGGCCGACGAAGATCGTGTCCACCGCGGTCTTCATGTTATCGTAGATGCCCCGCGTGCAGGTCCCGCCGAAGAAGGCGAAGGCCTTGTCATGGGCGTCGAAGACCATCTCCTGCGTCTCGCGCGGATAGGCCCGGACGAACAGCATCCGGCTGTGGCACAGGCGGACATGCGCCACCTTCACGGTGGTCGTCGCGCCGTCGATCACCACGATCTCATGGCTCCAGTCGAACTGGTAGGCCTCGCCCGGATCGAAGCTCAGAGGGACATAGGCGGCGGCCGACGCCTCCTGCTCTTCCTTGGTCCACGTGGCCGCGTAGCGCCGGACAGCATCATAGCCGCCTTCATATCCACGTGCCCGGAGAGCCTCGAAAATCCGGATGCGGGTCAGCCGCTCACGCTTGGGCTTGCGGGCGTTCGCCGCCAGCATATCGTCGAGCTCGTCCTTCCACGGATCAATCTTCGGAAGTGGCTGGATGGTCCGTTCGTAGGTGAGCTCGGTCACGCCGGACCGGATCACCTTGCGCACCGTGTTCCGCGACACCCGCAGCTCCCTGCAGATCTGCTTGATCGGCTTCCTGTCCTGAAAATACGCCCGCCGGATCTTCGCTATCGTCTCCACAACCAACATCCCACACTGTGCCTCCCGATGAACTCGGGGGCATCATGACCATCAGTGTAAGGGGGGTCATTTTTGGACGCCGATCACCCCTCTACGGGGTCAATTTTGCATGCCTGTTCACATCCATCAGGCAGCAGTCCACGATTTAAAACGTCAGGGGACCCATCGGCCCCCTCCCCCTGGGGTACGGTAGAGCTTGGGCTGCTGCCTCTTTGAAGACTTAAAGGTCCTGCCAACTTATGCCGGCTTTCAATGTCCGCTTTCTGGGGCGCAACAGACGTTCCCAGCACAAGCCAAAACCGTCCGGAGTTGACCCCAAACAGACATCTTACGGATCGTTCAGCGAGACCGCTTAGTGCCGTTCCCCGACTTCCTGGGAATAGTCCACCGACCCAAGGTGGACATACTGACCCTGCCGTCTCTCTGGGGGTGAGAGACTCCCCATAGCTCTTACTGCAAGAGTTGTGGTGGGGGAACGGCACTGCGCTGGGAGGGACGGAAGATGCAAAGCGCTCTGGCGGCAACATGAACTGCGACCTTAGCCGATAAGCTCACAAGCTTAGGCATCATCGGTGACGGAGAGTTCACAATGTCTTTCAGCTTCGGGAACACTCGGTTCCTTACCTCCTTGCAAAGGGCATGGTCTCGGATTACCGCTATTACTTCTTCTTCCACCTGCAGGCTGACGAAATCGAAGTTGGAAGAGCCGATAATGATCGTGTCATCGTCTATCACAATGCATTTCGCATGTGACATGCCGGGTACCGCGTTGATGCGGCAGGAAGTATTGCGCATGGCTGCGTGCAGATAATAGGTCATGATCGGCTTATTGTTGGCTTGCGGTGTATAGACCTCAACATTAACACCCCTGCCGGCGGCTTCGGCCAACCAGCCGGTTACTGGCTCGGTAAGATATGGACTGAGCACGGCGACGGTCGACGAAGCTTGCAAGATAAGGTGGCGAATGCGATTGAAAGCAGCAGCATTGGTGAGGCCGTCCAAGACCAACAATTCAACATTGCCAAATGATTGATGCTTCGCCTCGGGCGAGCCGGAGAACGTGCGCGAAAAATCTTCCGAAAGGAAATCGGCCATATCGCGGCAGGTGATCCTGATCATGAAATCGTGCCAACCAAAATTATGCTGGCTAAAGTTTATTCCACCGAGCCAGATGCTGTCATCGACAACCATCAGCTTCTTGTGATTGCGGGCTGGGTAGCGATGCATCAATAGTCCTACAGGGTTGGTGATGCGAACGCCGATACCGTTGGCTTCCAGACGCAAAAACATAGCCCGGGTCTCGCGTGCCTCCTGTTGAAGTGCAGTATTGCGCCAGTTCCAAGGCGCGCCGACGAGACGGTCGTTGATAACGTGGAGGGAGTAGGCATCGGCCAGTACACGGCGTTGATCCGCCTGCGACTGGAGAATTGCCTCTTCAACAGCCCTACCCACCTCGTCGGCTTCGAAGGTCATGGCCTGCACCAGGACTCGTTGCCTGGCTACAGATATCGCGCTTCGCAGATCAGCCCAGAACTCTTCGGCCCCGTTGAGCAGTTTGATTTCTTGCATGTTCTAACCCTATAACGAAGCCGCAGTTGGGCCTAAAGAGCGGGGGCCCCATCGTCATAGTTTGCGGCGACCGCTGTCAATGAACCAGGCGCCAACGTACTGTCCAATTATATTTCTTTCGGCCTGCTCAACCAGTGAAACCCATGCATCACGGCGCGAGAATAAAGGTTCTGCTGCTGTTACCGTCACTACATGGCGGAGGCGCAGAACGAGTAGCACTTAATCTGCAACGCAATATGGACCGGGAGAGGTTTGACGTTAGGATTGGCCTACTCAAGGAAGGGGGGCAGTATTTACAAGAACTTGAGCTAGGGGCCTTGGTAACGACGCCTTTGGGAGCGGGGATGTTCGACTTCGACGGTCCGAATTCGCTTGCTTACAAACAACCTTTTAAAGTGCTTCAGGCAGCCGCGATAGCCCCGCGACGAATTCGTGGGATCATCAGACAGTTCAAACCAGACGTCGTAATAAGCTTTCTTAAGGGCATGAACCTCCTCACCTGGCGCGCCATTCGCAGTTACGGCCCTGACCGGCCTATTTGGATTGCCAGGGAGGGAAACAACGCCCTCCGTGTAATTGCCGAAGAAGCTCCGAATTTCTTGGCACGGAAATTGGTGGAATGGCTGACTAAGCGCGCTTATTCCGCCTGTGACATCCTCCTGGGAGTTTCAAGCCGCCAAATCCAAGACCTCAAGTTCCAATTCAAACTCCGCAACAGCGAAGCCCGTTACATCCACAATGGAGTTGACATTGCCGCGATCCAGCAGATGAGCCAATCTCGGCCCAAAGGCCTGCCTGGCAGGGATTTCATGATTACCGCCGGCCGCCTGGAACCGCAGAAAGGTCATGACATCCTGTTGCGGGCCTATGCTGGCAGTGAGGCATCCCGCTCGGTGGATCTCGTTGTTCTAGGTGTAGGCACCTTAGCAGATGACCTAAAGGCATTGTGCGAGCAGTTGGGCATTGCCAGTAAAGTTCACTTCATGGGCTTTCAAGACAATCCGTGGTGCTGGTTCTCGCATGCGAAACTGTTCGTTCTGCCCTCTCTTTGGGAAGGGTTCTCAAATGCACTGGTAGAGGCGCTTGCATGCGGGCTTCCGGTGCTATCGAGTGACTGCAAATATGGGCCAAGCGAGATCGTGCGTAACGGGGAGAACGGATATTGCGTTTCACCGGGCGACGTCCAGGCACTACGCTTGGGCATGGACAAGATCATGACCAATGCACGTCTGCAAGCAAGGTTGGCTGAACAAGCGCGAAAAGACGCCTCGACCTTCGATGTAAGTCAGATGTGTAGCGATTACGAGCAACTCATCGCGCAGGCATGTACTCGACAGTTCGGTGAGCGGTGCAATTAGACTGCAAACCGGCTAGCAGATTGTATTGAAACCTGATTCTGCATAGTAGAGAATTGAGATCACATATCGGGCTTGGGTAGGCACTAAATTCAGTATGGGCCGGGACGGAAAACTTGTGGTGCATGGCACCACGAGGCCCGTAAGGAGTAAGGCAGATGGCCGAAATACGGGTTGGGGTTATCGGGGTAGGCAATTGTTGCAGCGCGCTGGTACAGGGCATCAACTACTACTCTGGCAAGAACAACACTAGTTTGATTTCCGGTCTCATGCACCCGGTTGTCGGCGGCTACAAGGTCGACGATATCAAAATCGTGGCGGCGTGGGATATTGATGCGCGCAAGGTCGGAAGATCACTCGAAACGGCAATCTTCGCCAAGCCGAACTGCACAACGGTCTTCCAAAGGGAAATCAAGCACACAGATTGCACTGTTTCCATGGGTGCTATGATGGATGGTGTGGCAGACCACATGAGCAACGGGTCTGCGGGAGGTCGGGAGTTCCACGTTGCAGACAAAGACCAGCCTGACCAGGATGACGTCGTGAAGGCAATGAAGGATGCAGGCGTGGAGGTGGTCATCAACTACTTGCCCGTCGGTTCTGAGATTGCCAGCCGGTGGTACGCGCAGTGCGCATTAGACGCGGGCGCTGCCTTTGTGAATTGTATGCCGACCCTCATTGCCAGCGATCCGGAATGGCAGGAAAAGTTCCGCCAAAAGGGACTACCCATCGTCGGCGATGACATCAAGTCTCAGATAGGCGCGACGATCATACACCGGCAGTTGGCGGAGCTGTTCAAGCATCGTGGTGCGGCTATAGACCGGACATATCAGATCAATGTCGGCGGCAATTCGGATTTCCAAAACATGAAGGACCTGACGCGTCTGAAGACCAAGAAGGTATCCAAATCAGAGGCAGTGCAGTCTGCAGTTGCCGAAAGACTACAGGACGAGGATCTCCATATCGGACCTAGCGACTATGTCCCCTGGCTGAATGATAACAAGGTAGCGTTCGTGCGCATAGAAGGGAGACTGTTCGGCGATGTTCCAATGAACATTGAGATGCGGATATCAGTGGAAGACTCGCCGAATTCGGCTGGCGTCGCAGTAGATATGATCCGTTGTGCAAAGCTTGGCTTAGACCGCCACCTCGCAGGCCCTTTAATGGCTCCCTCAGCCTTTCTATGCAAGCATCCACCTGAACAGTTGAGCGAAGCGGAAGCTTGGGAGCGGACCGAGCAGTTCATTGCAGGAGCCAAAAGCTAATGAAGGCCGTCATTGTAGCTGCCGGAGAGGGCAACAGGCTTCGAAATATATCCCAGGTCAAACCACTGGCAATGTTGGCAGGCAAGACCCTCGCAGAACGAGCGTTATGGTGTTGTGCTCATGCAGATACAAGCGGCGCGGTGCTGATACTGGGCTATCAAGCCGAGACAATCATCGAACATCTTGATCAAGTCCAGCAGCGCCTGCCTATCAGTTTGGAATGGATCGTTAACGACGACTGGCGAGATGGGAACGGCACCTCGGTGCGCGCGGCAAAGACTGCTGTATACGGTGACGATTTCATTTTGCTTATGTGTGATCACGTTGTTGATCCAGCCATTGTTAGAGAGCTGGTGAGTGTGCATAGACCCGCTGACGTGGACCTTATCCTAGGCGTGGACCGGCGGCTGGACAATCCGCTGGTCGACCTTGCCGACGTGACCCGCGTTCAGGAGCGGAACGGCAGGATACTCTCGATCGGAAAGTCGATGGCGACCTACAACTGCTTCGATACTGGAGTGTTTCGCATGTCGTCGAGAATCTTTGCGATAATCGGGAAACTGCGCGCCCAAAGATCCAGTGTCGGCATCTCCGAAATTGTGCGGATTGTAGCGTCAAAAGGGAGAGCTCGCGCCTATGACATTGGTGACCGGTTCTGGATCGATGTTGATGACGACAGGATGCATGCGTTGGCAGAAGCAACCATCCTGAGCAGATCAGTAGGCGCGCACCTCTGTGATCCCGCCTTCACCTGACCGGTAGGCGCGAGCGCCCATCATGACCAATCGGCCACACGAAATAGAACAATGGAGTAATTCTAGGCTCGTACATCCTGTCTCGGAAAGGGTGGCCCAGTGGGCGATGAGCGTCGGACTGAGCGCCAACACGGTATCCGTTGCAGGGCTCCTCAGTCTAGCCGCAGCGGGTGCACTGTTCGCGCTGTCGACGTGGCCTTTTGGCGCGTTTGCCGGAGCCGTGTTGGTCTTCATATCACACGTATTTGATGGTGCTGACGGGATGGTAGCACGCCATGCAGGAACGCCTTCTCCATATGGAGAGGTCATCGACGGCGTTTGCGATTATCTGGGCTACGCTATCCTTTATGCTGCAGTCTGGTATCTGCTTCTGCAGCAGATGGACTGGAAGACTGCATCCGTTATCATCATTGTCGCCGCTGTATCACACGTCTTCCAGGTAAACCACTATGAAACCAGAAGGCGGCGTTATTGCCACCGGGTGTATGGGATGCCGTGGCTTGGCAGTGAAGATGGGCGGCTTCCACTTCGGACAGGGAACAACGGGATTGCGTGGTACTACTACTATCCTACAAATCTATACGTTGGAACGTCTAATTGGCTGAACCGAGAGAATGACGAGATTATTGAGACACTCGGCAGGCTCGGATCTCCATCTCGTTGGAAGGAGTTCAACGAGATCAGCGTGACGCGGATAAAGCAAAAGGCGATACTAAGTCAGAACACTAAATCAGCCATCCTCTCAGTGGCCATGATTGCCCAGTGCCCGTTATGTTATGTTTTGTTCGTGGGAGTCGTGTTGAATCTTGCTCTGCTCTTTTTCAGGATTTGCGAGAGGAGAGAAGACCGAATGCTGGCCGCAAAGCTACAAGGCGGATCCTGCCCCACGTAAAATTGCGGTTTTCTGAAGAGAGTAGCGGCAAGTGGGAAGATACATCGTATATGAGAGCAAGTTGCAGCGTGGCGCCGAATTTCATGGTTTTGACATGCGCTGGCATCGCGAAACTGACCTACCTGCCATTGCGGGCCATTTCGTCGGCATGGACTACATCGCTTCACGTCTCGGGATGGGTGCGCGCATAGCAGTTGCCGAGTTCAACGGGGCGATTGCAGGATGGCGCTTCTATATGCCTTCCCCGTGCCCACAGTCGCCATTTTTCATGTTCCATGCTCCTCAAGATGCAATTTTCGGGTTTGCGGCGTTTGTCATGCCAGATTTTAGGGGGAAGCGGGCATTCAGCGCTATTACGACGTTTGCTGCTGGGGAATTCCTGAACCGCGGATACGCCCGCTTGTTCAGCACGACTAACATGAACAATAGTGCGTCGCGCAAGGCGCACACTCACGCAGGCGAAAATGCGGTTATGGAAATACGATCTGCTGGAATACTAGGGCTTCGATTCGTTCAAATAGATGGAAAAACCAACTGGGGTTATTGGACCCGACGCAGGCGTTATGACGTATATCTCACGTGAATGGCGTTACCGTTAGTTCAAACTGCTCGATCTCCGTATCCGTTAAAGCTCGTTTTTCCGGAGTGGTCGTGCCAAGCATATCGATTACTGCAGCACCGCGGAAGACCTGGAGCCTGTACTGCGCAAGCAGTAATGCAGTACCTATAGATATGCCGTTGCCCAGGAACTTCTGCGTAGACACAAGCGAAGTTACAATACCATTGTCGTTGAAAATGAGAGCAAAAGCCGAAGGTTTTCCGTCGATACAGATGCTGAGCAAACTTGCCCATCCTTCAGAGCAGCCTTCGAGCACGCACGCTTCTAAGGCAGCCAGTGCCTTTCGATCGCGCATCCAGCTGCGTGGTATCTTGCGGTTCTTCCATGCCCAATGTTTCTTGCGTGAAAACAGCCAGTTCAGTCCTTGAACAATTTCATCCTTTCCGGTTACGCGGTAGCTGGACACAGCGCCGAAGTCCAACAACCTCCTGTAGGTCAGGTTTTCCTTGCGCAGAGTTGTCTTGGAATTGGCACGAATATAGGCGTCGAATTCCCGGCCGCGAAGGTAACCTACATGTGCGTTCGAAACTTGGCGCAGCTTGACCCGCTTGTCGTTGAACAAGCATGCGAGATGGGAGTCACTGCGTACTGGTGTTAGCACCAGTGTGCCGTCGCAGGCGGCTAACATCAATTCCAGGACGCATCCGGCGGTGTTGGTTCCGGCAAGGAGCCTGTCGAGCAAGACGTCTTGAAGATGCTGGGCGTGAGTGAGGTATCTGAAGCGTGAATGGCCGAACAAGGTTGGTTTGCGCACGAGAGGCAGTATGGCGACTAGGAACCCGTCTATGCGTGCGGTCAGGATGTGCAGTTGCCAACCTTTCAAAGAGAAGAGCTTTTCCCATGCTTCTGCGGCCCAGCAATGGCGCTGGAAGAATCTCGGCTCGTGCGCGCGGTCCCAAAGTTCGCACCATTCCTTCTCGAGCTTCTGCAAACAGGCGACCGACGTTACAATTTTGATGTCGGGCAGATGCGGCTCAATCATTGCCGCGCATCCTCTTCAAGCTTGTGCCTCAGCCACTTGGCGTAGCGTGCGCGCCATCCGGTTTGTCTTGAGGTGAGAAACCAGGAGCGATTGAGGTTCCATAGCTGGGACATCTGCCGAATGATCGCAGGATCGGAGAACAGTCGAAAACCGCTACCAGGATACACGGTAATTTCGCAGAGGTAGAGCTGCTCGCCATTCCACATGAAGTCAACGCGTAGGTGATCCTTACCTCCGGCCAGGGCCAACGCGCTAGCACACAGCTCAGTGGTAGAGACGGGCAACTTGAAGTCCGCAGGCAAGGCTACTGGGCGCTTCCGGAGCGGCAACGACTTGCGATAAGCTTCTAGTCGTTTCCCGGTGGCGTCGAATAGCCCGACGCGTTCGTTTCCCGTCTTTTCGCCGAGGGTTGCAATGATCAGGGCAACCAACTCTCCAAACACGTATAGGTTTAAGTCGAGGAGTTCAGTTGATGCGGAGGTTGATAAGTCCTGTTCGAGAAACAGCTCCGGTTTGACGTTTAAGTATCCCCATTGGGCAAGAACCTTATCATGCCTCCGTCTTAGCCAACGAGAGCCGAGTGCCTGCAGAGTTGCAACGTCGGGTCTCCCGCCAGGCAAGCGTACAAACAATCCTGATGTGTGGTTCGGTTTGAAAATAGATGGCTTAGCGAATGCTTCAGCTGGAGCACTGCGAATATCGCTTCCCCGCCAGTACACCTCGGCACAAGCCAAATCCGGCAGAACCGAGCGGGCATAGTCCTTTACAGCGAGCTTGTCTGAGAAAACCGTGAAGTCCGGATCGTGGTCGAACACCTTCCTCCAAAACATCTTCTCGTTGATATCTTTGGGAAGGATTACATTGGGAAATTTGAAGAAGTAAGCGAAATAGGTCAATGCGGTGCGACCGTAAGTGGCAAGCACAACCAAGTTTGACATCCACATTAGCAGTTTGTCGCGCATAGTCATCGATTGTAGTCACGTTAAAACATAGATCAACAGAACGGGTTGATTATATTGATATCATCCGAGTCAAGGCCTTACGGGCGGACACAAAATGATTTGGGTTGACGGACTCAAGCCTCGCAGGAAGTATCGCCTTGTCATGGGCGTGTAGCTCTTGCCAGGAAAGTTATCATGCATTGGCCGGCAGGGGAGAAATTGCGGCATGCGAATATTAAGACGGCCGCTGATGCCTTTCATGCGAATGGCTGCTAGTCAACGCAGGCGGCAATTGTGCGACACTACCTTCATCGGAATAACAGGAAGCGTCGGTAAATCGACCACAACAGAACTGTTGTCGTCCATCTTGGCACAAGTGGGGCCGGTGAGCACAGTATCGCTGGTCAATACGCCGTTTTATGTTCTGCGGCAGGTGCTGCTGACCAAACCGTCCGACAGGTTCATGGTGGCGGAGATATCGGGAGGCAATGTTGGTGACATTGAAAAAAGCCGTGATGTAATCAATTTGGACATTGGCGTGGTCACAGTCGCGGGGTTGGATCACTATCGGATGTTTCGGACCCGCGAGGCGGTGGCGGAGGAAAAGGTTAAACTTATCGAGCGGCTGCCACCGAACGGCTTTGCCATATTGAACGGAGATGATCCCAACGTTCGCGCCATGGGTCGGCGAACCAAGGCGCAGGTTGTTCTATACGGGGAAGCGGCAGATTGCGATGTGAGGGTGAGTGATATCTCCGCTGGTTGGCCTCAGGGGCTGTCTCTAACGGTTCACTACAGGGATAAGTCCTGGTTTGTGAAGACGAAGTTCATGGACCGGGTTTGGGTTGTCTCCATAACTGCGGCGTTCGCTGCGGCGTTGGCTGCCGGAGTGCCAGGGGACGTTTGCGCACGTTCTATCGGGCAATTCGACGCGATGTTTGGTCGAATGTCGGTGCACACCACAAACGACAGCGTCCACTTCTTGCTCGACACTGCTAAGGCTCCTGGCTGGACCATGCAGTATGCGGTGGACTTCATTGTATCGGCAGATGCACCTCGAAAAACAGTCGTGTTGGGCAAGATTTCCGATACCACTGGCGGCTATAGCCAACAACTGAGAAAATGGATAAGGCGGTTCAGTAAGGGGTGCGATCGCATCATCTGCGTGGGCGAAGAGGCATTGTCTGTCACGAAGCTGAAAGCATTGGAGCCGGATGAATTTGACGACCGGCTGTTTGCTTTCCTGACCGCACGCGAGGCCGCAGATTTTCTGCAGCAGACAACGGAACCGGGCGAACTGGTTTTTGTCAAATCTGGATCACGGAACCATCTGGAACGCCTATGGCTCAATAGATCAGAAGAAGTAAAATGTTGGCTTGATCCCTGTCCTGTGAAGTCGCCTTGCATTAGATGCCGGTGGTACAAGCGTTCGGCACCGGCGGTACCCGCTAGCAAGATAGTCAGCCTGCTAAGATGAGGGGGAGGGTATGTTCTGCCGTTTGTTCTTTCTGTCGGCGGCGATTAAGGAGGTGGTCCAACGGTGACCGCACATTGGAACGTTTCCGGTAGCCGCAAAGTCAATCCTGATACTGCAGTTGTTGAAGTTTCTGCAACTGGCAGATACTGTTGAAAAAGTCGGTCTTGGGGCCAAACGGTAGAAATTTTTGGCCACACAGCGCGTGCAGCAATTTTTGGCCGAGGGGATACATAGATCTTGGTTAGGTCTGCCCACGAAGCCCTGGCGAGGCCAGTCGTTGCATCAATGATGAAAGTGCCGGCTCCTGCTCTCTCGGCACAAAGTTCGAGACTACCCAGATTTGGAGTTTTTCAACACAATCGGCACATTCCGGATTCTCCAGTCCGTTGCTGAAGATGTCCGCTTACGGAGCAACACCAGACATTCGGGCGAGTGAATGCCAATGTTCGCCAATGGCGGTGAGCTAATCGGCTGGTCGCAACATCCTCGAGATCATTGGGGACTTATTAGCCCCATCCCCTGGGGAACGGCGGAGCGTGGGGGTGACTGATGTATTACATCTTTCAGTAGATCCGCTTGTCTGGAATGACTCCTCGACTCCACCTCTTGGATTTTCCAAGTCACCTTTGCGTCTCGGAATGAGGTGGATGTGGCAATGGAAGATCGTTTGACCAGCGTCTTCGCCAGCGTTGACGCCAATGTTGAAGCCCGTAACCGATGCATCCAGCCCTTCTATTTGTGATTTCATCTGCTCAAGCATCGACTGGATGGCATTGCGCTCAGGCTGGTAGAGATCGAAGAAGTCCGCGACATGCCGTTTCGGAATGATGAGAGTGTGATGTTCCGTGACGGGGTACTGATCACGGATTGCGAAGCAAAGTTCATTTGAGGCGATCACTCGCGGATCGGGCATCTCGCAGAAGACACAACCCTTCTGCCGATGCTCATATTTATCGACGAGCCCGCGAAAATCGGTGTCATCGCGATCTCGTTTCATGGCGTTACAGGAATAGCAAAGGGCTTGGAGATTTGAGATATCGTCCGACCCACCATGATTTCGTGGAACGATGTGATCGACCTCGAGCGCCTTATCGTCAGCAGATATTCCGCACAACTCGCAACGAAACTTCGACCGCTTGAGAACCTCGTATTGAAGCGATCCGCTAATGTAGCCCGCCGACTTCTTTCGATGCGACCAGATCCTGTCACCACGAGCAGCGACGTAGGCATCAATCTTCTCAGTGCAAAGAGCGATCAGGTCGGCGAACTCAGTATCTGACAAAGCGCCAAAATCGGGAATGCGAAAGCCTGTTACGCGATGTCCATCCTTTATCTTCTCGGTGATACCATTCTTGGCGGTGAGCACATCACCGACCATGTTTTTGGTGATCTGTTCGTAATACTCGATCTGCGACTGGTCATGAGCCAGGAGTGACTTGGCGATGTCGGTAACAGAAGCTTCGCCACCCTTCCGAAGCAGTTCCATCAGCATGACTGGCTGATAGATGTGCGACATTCGCATCCGCTTCTGAATGAAATCGTGGAGTTGGACGTGAACAGGCATGCAAAATTGACCCCGTAGAGGGGTGATCGGCGTCCAAAAATGACCCCCCTTACACTGATGGTCATGATGCCCCCGAGTTCATCGGGAGGCACAGTGTGGGATGTTGGTTGTGGAGACGATAGCGAAGATCCGGCGGGCGTATTTTCAGGACAGGAAGCCGATCAAGCAGATCTGCCGGGAGCTGCGGGTGTCGCGGAACACGGTGCGCAAGGTGATCCGGTCCGGCGTGACCGAGCTCACCTACGAACGGACCATCCAGCCACTTCCGAAGATTGATCCGTGGAAGGACGAGCTCGACGATATGCTGGCGGCGAACGCCCGCAAGCCCAAGCGTGAGCGGCTGACCCGCATCCGGATTTTCGAGGCTCTCCGGGCACGTGGATATGAAGGCGGCTATGATGCTGTCCGGCGCTACGCGGCCACGTGGACCAAGGAAGAGCAGGAGGCGTCGGCCGCCGCCTATGTCCCTCTGAGCTTCGATCCGGGCGAGGCCTACCAGTTCGACTGGAGCCATGAGATCGTGGTGATCGACGGCGCGACGACCACCGTGAAGGTGGCGCATGTCCGCCTGTGCCACAGCCGGATGCTGTTCGTCCGGGCCTATCCGCGCGAGACGCAGGAGATGGTCTTCGACGCCCATGACAAGGCCTTCGCCTTCTTCGGCGGGACCTGCACGCGGGGCATCTACGATAACATGAAGACCGCGGTGGACACGATCTTCGTCGGCCGCGACCACGCCTACAATCGGCGGTTCCAGCAGATGTGCGGGCATTACCTCGTCGAGCCGGTCGCCTGCACCCCGGCATCCGGCTGGGAGAAGGGGCAAGATCGAGAACCAGGTGGGTGTTGTCCGGCGACGGTTCTTCGTGCCGCGGCCGAAGTTCAAGAGCTACGCCGAGCTCAACGCCTGGCTCGAGGACCGCTGTGTTGCCTGGGCCAAGGCCAATCTCCACCAGGAACTCCGGGACCGAACGATCTGGGAAGTGTTCCAGGCCGAGCGCGCGAGCCTGGTGCCTTATGCCGACCCCTTCGATGGCTTCCACGCCGTGCCGGCCTCGGTGTCGAAGACCTGCCTCGTCCGGTTCGACAAGAACCGCTACTCGGTCGATGGCCGCGCCGTCGGCCGCCCGGTCGAGATCCGCGCCTATGCCGAGCGGGTCGAGTTCTGGCAGGACGGCAGATCGTCGGGCAGCACGACCGCGCTTTCGGGCGCGACAAGGCCATCTATGACCCGCTGCACTACATTCCTGTTCTGGCTCGCAAACCTGGCGCCCTCGGACGGTGCGCCCTTCAAGGATTGGGAACTGCCGTCGGCAATCAGACGCGTCCAGCGCAAGCTTGGCAAGGTGCCGAACGGCGACCCGCCGATGGTGCAGATCCTGAGCATGATCCCTACCGATGGTCTGGACGCAGTCGAGGCAGCTTGTGCCGAGGCCCTGAACGAAGGCGCCCCGGCGGCGGCCGTCGTCCTGAACGTCCTGGCCCGACATCAGAACCGCCACCCCCGCTGACCATCAATACGCCGGACGCGTTGCGGCTGACCTGCGAGCCGGTCGCCGATTGCAATCGCTATGACAGTCTGAGGAGCCCCAACCATGGAAAGATCACAGGTGCTGGACGCGATGGACCAGCTGAAGCTCTACGGCATGAAGGCTGCCTACGATGAGATCATCACTACGGCGGTGAAGCGCCAGCACAAACCGCAACAGATCGTCGGTGACTTGCTGAACGCCGAGATCGAGGAGAAGCGAGCGCGCTCGATCAAATACCAGATGACGATCGCCAAGCTGCCACTGGCCAAAGAGGTCGATGAGTTCGCCTTCGAGGACACCCCGGTGAACGAGACGCTGGTGCGCGACCTGGTCAGCGGCGAGTTCCTGGACCAGCAGCGCAACGTCGTGCTGATCGGCGGCACCGGGACGGGAAAGTCCCACCTCGCTGTCGGCATCGCCAGAGCCTGCATTCGCCGCGGGAAGCGCGGGCGGTTCTTTAACGTCGTGGACCTGGTGAACAAGCTCGATGCCGAAGCCCGGGCTGACCGGCAAGGACGAACTGCAGACCTGCTGTGCCGCCTCGACTTCCTGATCCTCGATGAACTGGGCTACCTCCCGTTCGCCCAGACCGGCGGCCAGTTGCTGTTCCACCTCATCAGCCGCCTCTATGAACGAACCTCGATCATCGTGACGACCAACCTCGACTTCGGCGAATGGCCCTCGGTCTTCGGCGATGCCAAGATGACAACAGCGCTCCTCGACCGCCTCACCCACCATTGTGACATCGTCGAGACCGGCAACGAGAGCTGGCGCTTCAAGACCCGGCAGTAATCCAAACCCCGCTGGCCCGATACGGCTGCGCTGTATGAGGGCTACACCGCATCGGGCCAGCTATCAGTGCGCACAGCAGGGGGTCATTTTTGGACGCCTATAGGGGGTCAAAATTGCGTGCCGATTGACAAGATGAGCCGGATCGGCCCCGGTTTTCTTCCGCTTTGCCTTGGCATCATCATTGCGGTCCTTGGCATCGGTATTCTTTTCGAGCAACGGCAAGAACGCCACGATGGATCACCCAATTTGCGTGGGCTGGCATTGATCAGCCTGGCAATCGGTTCATTTGCCGTTCTGGTTGAAACGGCTGGTCTTTTCCCCGCAACCGCAGCACTGGTGGTACTGACATCACTTGCCAATCGCGAAGCTCTCCGTCCTCTCACAGTTGCAGGCACCATTATCGGATTGTGCGTCGTCGGATACCTCCTCTTCGTGATCGCGCTTCAACTGCCGTTCAGGCCTGTCTCGCCTGGCCTTTTGGCCTGGATCAGCGGAGCACCATGAGCCATGGAGCTCCTCTCCAACCTTGCCCTTGGAATGGAAACGGCATTTTCCTTTGATGCATTGCTCTACTGCTTCATCAGGAGTCTCGATCGGGACATTCGTGGGCGCTCTACCGGGCATAGGCCCGATGGTCACCATTTCTGTCGCGTTGCCGCTCACGTTCGGTCTGGACCCAACCGTTGCCCTCATCATGCTGGCGGGCATTTTCTATGGCGCGCAGTACGGCGGTTCCATTTCGTCAATCCTGCTAAACCTGCCAGGTACCGCCTCAACGGCAGTTACCGCGCTCGACGGCTATCCGATGACAAAGAACGGGCGCGCAGGGCTGGCGCTTTTCATCAATGCCGTCGCATCGTTCATCGGAAGTTCGCTCGCCGTGCTCCTCGTTATGGGGTTTGCGCCTACAATCGCGGACATCGCGCTTGGATTCAATTCCACGGAATACTTTGCTGTGATGCTGCTCGGCCTTATCGCTGCCTGTACCATGTCTAACGGCTCGAGTCCTCAAGTCTCTGGTAATGGTAGCCTTCGGGTTAACGCTAGGCATCGTGGGAATGGACCTCAACTCGGGGGTGCCACGGTTTACTTTCGGCTTCCTGGGCCTGACGGAAGGGGTCAGCCTGATTTCAATAGCCATGGGTCTTTTCGGCATCGCTGAAATTGTCACCAAACTAGCTGACACCGGTCGCGGGAGAGGCATTTCTGAGCCCGAGGTTCGATATGTGGCTTTACGTGACATGCTGCCCCGACGCGAAGAAGTAGCCAGGCTATGGGGACCGATACTGCGCGGAACCGGGATTGGTTCAATCATCGGGGCGCTACCTGGATCGGGGCCGACTGTTGCGTCGTTCATGGCCTATGCCGTCGAAAAAAAGGTGAGCCGGCATCCTGAGAAATTCGGCAGTGGTGCGATTGAAGGCGTAGCGGCTCCAGAGGCGGCCAACAATGCATCGGTGCAGGCAGCTTTCATTCCAACTCTAAGCCTTGGCATTCCCGGAGACGTGGTAATGGCGATCCTGCTGGGCGCAATGATCATGCATGGCATCATTCCCGGACCACAGTTCATTTCATCCCAGCCGGCGATGTTCTGGGGCCTCATCGTCAGCTTCTGGATCGGCAATGTAATGCTGCTGATACTAAACTTGCCGCTAATCGGGCTTCTGGTCAAAATTATTACGGTACCTGGCCGCATACTCTATCCGGTCGTGATATTCTTCATCTGCATCGGCTCCTACAGTGTAGCCAATAATGTTTTTGACGTGGTTGTCACGCTGGTATTCGGGCTTGTCGGATATGTGTTGCTCCGGCTTCGCTACAATGCTGCTCCAGTGCTGCTTGGCTTCATCCTGGGACCAATGATGGAAGAGAACCTGCGCCGTTCGCTGGTGATCTCCCGCGGTGACATCACGGTATTTCTGGACCGACCTGTAAGCGTGGTTCTTTTGCTCATTTGCCTTGTCCTGCTTCTGATGCCGCTAGGAAGGCCCATAATGAAATATCTCCAGCGCTGAATATCAGCATCTGGCAGTCGAAGAGAGCCCCTGGAAGGCCCCACTGAGGTCGCAGAAAGTTTGAGATCGCCAATATGTAGGGCGCCAAACAGAGGAAAGGCGAGAAACCGCCGAAGCAACTTCCCGCCTCCCTGTGGTTCTGACCTGCATCCGGAGCCCCGAAGGACTTCAGTGCTCATCTGAACCGTCATCAGAATAGCACGCTGTTCCGCCTACGCGAGCAGCCGAATCAGTTACCCACAGGATGTCCACTGCTATGTGATTGGAAGCCGCTCTTTTCGGGCTTTTCTGGGCCATGGTTTGCGTTCGAAGGGAACAACGACCTAATATGAGGTCACAGGCGCCTCGGCCTTCGAGCGGGCTTTCTCAGGTTTCTCAGGCCAGGCACCGAGGCAACAACTCTCGTGAGTTTCAGTCGTGTCCGTACCTGGTGTTGACCCAATGGCAATGGGGGGGCTTCAGCAGCAGCACTGCTGCAAGCGAAAGGACAAATCCAGATGGCTCATTCTGCTATTGCCAAGCCGGCTTCAAATTCGACCATGCAACTCGCTCGGACGAGTTCGGGCGTTAGGCCGGCAAATATGATCAGGCACAATCTGGCCGAGCCAGAAACAGATCATTCTGAAGCACCCGTCACGATCGACTATCTCGAAGGGTTCCATCGCTCTGCGTGACGCGTGGTTTCTTCAATGCCAAAGGCAGACTCGCTGATGAGTCGGCGAGTGGGGCTTCTTGGGTCGGTGACCTTTTCACCGATCGGGCCAGGCATTTGGGTTAGCAAATCAGCTCGAAAAGCAAGCCATTTTGGTACATCGATGACCTATGTTTTGGTACATCGAGCAAAAATTTATGCACTATAAGTCATTGAAATATATAGGTTTATAGGTGGTAGCGGAGGAGGGACTTCGAACCCCCGACACGCGGATTATGATTCCGCTGCTCTAACCTGCTGAGCTACTCCGCCCCGAAAAGGCTGGAAGCCGCCGCGCGAAGGGCGGCAGCTTTCATGCGCGAGGGATATAGGCGGCGGTGGCTGCCAAAGTCAAGCGCTGCGCAATGCCGGCCCGTGCAAAACCGGCACGCCGCCGGAAACGGCAGGAGCGAGGCCATTCAGTCCTTCTCTTCGGGTTCCGGCCTGAACGACCGCCATACGCAGATCATCAGGAAATAGGCCGACGCCGCCACCCACAGCCAGAACACGATGGGCGAGGCATCCAGCGCCTTGTGCTCCTCCGACACGATCAGCAGCCGGAACGTGGTCGCTCCCCACAGCACGGTCATCGGAATGGTGAACGAGCGCCAGTCGCGCACCCTGAGCGGATGCACGTATTTCCACGGCACGAAGGTCAGCACGCCGCAGGCAATGATCACCGCGAGGTTCACCCACGGGTCCGACTGCATGATGTGGAAATACAGCACCACCAGGTTCCACAACGCAGGAAAGCCGGCAAAATAATAGTCGTGCGTCTTCATCCCGGCATTGGAGAACGTGTACAGCGACACCGCCAGGATGCCCGCCGCCGTCGCCGTCTCGAAGCCCGGCGGCACCAGGTCGAACCAGTACACCATCATCGCCGGCACCACGACATAGGTGAAATAGTCGATGACATTGTCGAGCGTGGCGCCATCCACCTGCGGCGTCATCTCGCGAACCCGGACGCGGCGCGCCAGCGTGCCGTCGATGCCGTCGACGAACAGCGCCAGCCCCAGCCACAGGAACGCGGCGATGCGGTCACCCTCCAGAATGGCCACCAGAGCCAGGAAACCCAGCACGATGCCCGACGCCGTGAACGCGTGCACGGCCCAGGCGGCGGCCACCTGTTCCTTCTTCGGCGTCGGCTTGTCGTGACTTGCGTCTGTCATGATGGGTTCCGGCATGTCACAAATTCACTTAAATGTCATCAGCGCAACTGCCGTCCGTTCAAGAGGCTTGAGCTACGCAGACGCTGCCGTCTGCATGGTTTCCAGGCCCGGCGCAGCCTCCAGCACTTTCCGGCGACAATCATCCGACTGCAATCCGGCAACAATATAGCCGCCGCCCAGCATCAGCGCACCGCTGCCCGGCGCCTCGTAGAACACGCAGGCCTGCCCCGGCGACACGCCGAACTCGGGCTCCGCCAGCACCGCCGTCAGCCGCCCCGCCGGTTCGCGCAGCAGCCGCGCCGGCGCCGGAGGCCGCGTCGAGCGGATCTTCACCAGCACGTCCCGCCCGTCCGGATCGCCCTCGCCCAGCCAGTTGACGTCGCGCAGGGCGATCACGTCGCGCGCCAGCGCCGCCCGTGGGCCGACGTAAACCGTGGCGGTGGCGGCGTCGAGCCGCGTCACGTAAAGCGGTTCGGCCGCCGCAATGCCGATGCCGCGGCGCTGGCCGATGGTATAGTGCACGATGCCCTTGTGCCGGCCGAGCACGCGCCCGTCCTCGTGCACGATGTCGCCGGGCTGGCCGGCCTCGGGCCTCAGCCGCTCGATCACCGGCACATAGTCACCGTCCGGCACGAAGCAGATGTCCTGACTGTCCGGCTTGTCGGCAATGGCCAGCCCCATCTGGCGGGCAAATTCGCGCGTCTCGTCCTTGCTGAACGAGGCCAGCGGAAAGCGCAGATAGTCAGCCTGCGCCTGGGTGGTCTGGAACAGGAAATAGCTCTGGTCGCGGTTCATGTCGGCGGGCGTGCGCAAGCTGCGGTGCCCGGACCCGTCACCCCGGTCAACGCTGGCGATGTAATGCCCCGTCGCCAGGCAGGCAGCGCCCAGCGCCCGGGCGCGCGACAGCAGGTCGGCGAACTTGACGGTCTGGTTGCAGGCCACGCACGGAATGGGCGTCTCGCCGCGCACATAGGCGTCGGCGAACTCCTCGATCACCGCATCCCTGAACCGGCTTTCGAAATCGAGTACGTAATGGGCGATGCCGAGCTGTGCCGCGGCCTTGCGCGCATCGTGAATATCCTGGCCCGCACAGCACGCGCCCTTGCGCGCCACCGCCTCGCCGTGATCGTAAAGCTGCAGGGTGATGCCGGCCACGGTGTAGCCCGCCGCCTTGAGCAGGCCGGCCACAACGGTCGAGTTCACCCCGCCCGACATGGCGGCAACCACCAGCGTGCGCCCGCCGTCCGGATCCAGCCCGACCGCCGCCCGCACCCGCTCGACAATGTCGTGGCTCAGCTTCATGCACCCTAGATAGGGGTTCGCCCCGGCGTTGCGCAACCGCTTATTGCGCGCCGCCAAAGCACCCGAACCGTTCTTTTGTCCCGTTTTGAACCAATCCGCACCCTGACGTTTGCCATTTGTTTGTACACGCTTAGACGTCTTTTAACATCGGGCCGCTATCTTGGTCGTCAGTAAGTACCAGCGTATCAGGTGAGTTCAGTGAATAATTCCGGTCAGTTGCGTTCGCGTATCAACTATGTCATCGGGCCCGATGGCAGCCCCCTAACGATTGCCGACCTGCCGCCGCCGGGCACCCACCGCTGGGTGATCCGCCGCAAGGCAGAGGTTGTCGCTGCGGTGCGCGGCGGCCTGCTGTCGCTGGAGGATGCCTGCAGCCGCTACAGCCTGACGGTTGAGGAATATCTCAGCTGGCAGCGCTCGATCGACCGGCACGGCCTGCCGGGCCTGCGCACCACCCGCATCCAGGACTACCGCGTCAGCTGACGCACCACCCTGCCCCGGGCGGGCAAGGACGAGACATTGAAGACGCGCGATTGCCGACCCCCGGCAGCCGCGCGTTTTTGGTTTGGGGTGTGGTGAGGTGCGTTGCTTTCCCGATGTGGGGTATGAGGGTGCGCCAAAGCACACCACTACCTGTACTCCCCCGCCCCTTGCACCGCGCATCCGCGCCGATTAGCTTTCCCGCCAATCGACATCCAGCAAGGCGGATACGCCCATGATCACCGGCAACATGCCTTGGCCTGCCCCCACCCGCCGGGACACATCCGCATGACCGTCATCGCCATGTGGTCCGGGCCACGCAACATCTCCACCGCCATGATGTACTGCTTCGCCAGCCGGCCGGGCACCATGGTCTGGGACGAGCCGTTCTATGCCCACTATCTCCGCACGACCGGCATCAACCACCCGATGGGCGCCGAAGTGATCGCGGCAGGCGAGACCGCCTATGACACGGTGGTGGACAGGTGCCTCGCGCCGCTGCCGCAAGGTATCGAGCTGTTCTACCAGAAGCACATGACCCACCACATGCTGCCGGGCCAGGACTGGCGCTGGTGCCTGAAGGCCACCAACGCCTTCCTGGTGCGCGCGCCGGAGCGGGTGCTGGCCAGCTACGCCGCCAAGCGCGAGGAGGTGTCGCTCGCCGACATCGGCTTCGAGCGCCAGCTGGACCTGTTCAAGCTGGTGTCGGACCACCTGGGCGAAGCCCCGCCCGTCGTCGACTGCGAGGACATCCTCGCCAATCCGCGCGCCGTGCTGGAGAAACTGTGCCTCGCCTGCGGCGTCAGCTTCGATGCCGCCATGCTGTCCTGGCCGGCCGGGCCGAAGCCGTTTGACGGGGTATGGGCGGCGCACTGGTACAATTCGGTGTGGAGTTCCACCGGCTTCGGAGATCCGAAGACCAGCTACCCGCAGCTGGAGGCGCACCTGCAGAAGATTGCCGACGAGGCCGAGCCGCTATACCAGGCGCTGGCCCGTCACCGCATCACGGCGTGACATGGAAAAGCCGGCGCGGCGCCGGACACTCATGGTCTCCAGACGCCGCAACCGGCCTGATCTTCAAGCATGCCTTGCAGGCAGCCGGATGGCTGCCCGGTTCAGTGACCGGTGCGCATGGCGCCGGCGCTGACCGCCTTGCCGATGGAGCCCAGGTCGCCAGCGCGATGCGAGGCGTCCTTCTCGACCAGCAGTTCAACCTTGCGCAGTTCAGCCTCTTCCTCGGCCAGTTCCGCCCTGGCGCGGTCAAGCTGCGCCTGCAGGTCGTCAACCGTCGCCAGCAGGTTCTCCCGCCGCTTGCGGATGGACTTGGCCGTCATGGAATAATTGAAATGCGACGGATCGCTGACCCCGGTCTTCTGCTCTTCATAAGCAATCTGCTGGTCAAGGTCGTCCTGCTTGCGGCGGAAATCCGCCATCATCATCTCAATGTCAGCAACCTGGCGATGTTTCTCGTCACAACGGAAACGATGCAGGCGCAGAAGCGTGTCTTTTGACCGCATGGAATTGCCTCACTCTAAAACTCACTAACGCAAGAACCGGAACCCGCAACATTCTCCTGGCGCCTGTCTAGGCAGAGTCAGTCGAATCAACTAGCGTTATGGATTCAAGTCATCCTGCGTAAGATGAATGATCAGGCTTAAGGTGCGGTAAACAGACATGCAGACCGCGCCCCGATTCTGATTCCGGAAAGCGGGCCATGCAGCAGTGGTCCAGCCTTCCTGCCGGAGCGGTACCGGCATCCGGCCCGCGTATGGGGCCGGCTGGCGCCATTTGGAGGCCGCGGGTCGTGTCAGCGTTCAACCCGTTACTTCAACCACTCGCCGGAAGTTTGTGAATTTCAAAGGCGAATTAGGTTTTGTTAACCATTTGGCGCGTAATGTGACCGGTGAGTTAACCAAGCGTAGCAAGCTGGTCCGTCGGGACCTTGCGAAAATGGCGGCATGAGTTCCACGGGCTGGGGCCGGTGCGGACACGAATACTAAGGGGTTTCGGATGAGAGTTCTGCTGATCGAAGACGATTCTGCCACCGCGCAGAGCATTGAGCTGATGCTCAAATCGGACGGCTTCAACTGCTACACGACCGACCTGGGCGAAGAAGGGGTCGATCTGGGCAAGCTTTATGACTACGACATTATCCTGCTTGACCTGAACCTGCCGGACATGAGCGGCTACGATGTGCTCAAGACCCTGCGGGTGGCCAAGATCAACACCCCGATCCTCATCCTCTCCGGCATGGCCGGCATCGAGGACAAGGTTCGCGGCCTCGGCTTCGGCGCCGAT
Organism: uncultured Alphaproteobacteria bacterium; assembly: GCA_963700935.1. Classification (GTDB taxonomy): domain Bacteria; phylum Pseudomonadota; class Alphaproteobacteria; order Rhizobiales; family Aestuariivirgaceae; genus Anderseniella. The sequence goes on from CAVOZK010000015.1 coordinate 28,717, forward strand.
GACTACATGACCAAGCCGTTCCACAAGGACGAACTGGTCGCGCGCATTCATGCCGTGGTGCGCCGCTCCAAGGGTCACTCCCAGTCGGTCATCACCACCGGCGAATTGCAGGTCAACCTCGACACCAAGACCGTCGAAGTGGGCGGCCAGCGCGTGCACCTGACCGGCAAGGAATACCAGATGCTGGAGTTGCTCTCGCTGCGCAAGGGCACCACGCTGACCAAGGAAATGTTCCTCAACCACCTCTACGGTGGCATGGACGAGCCCGAACTGAAGATCATCGACGTGTTCATCTGCAAGCTGCGCAAGAAGCTCGCCGCCGCCGCCGGTGGCCAGAACTTCATCGAAACCGTGTGGGGCCGCGGCTACGTTCTGCGTGAAACCGACGAAGCCGCTGCCTGAGGCAGTGCAACAATGTGAGTGCGGACCTGAAGCGCCTTGAGCGCCCTGAAGGGCCCCAAAAACCCCCGGCGAGGCCTTGCCCGGGGGTTTTTCTTAATCAATTCCTAACCATTGCGCCCAAACAGCCAGCGCCGCACCGCTACTTATCATGCGTTGTGGCACGTTATCTGCTTTCTACCGGCGAAGTGGCCTGCGCGTTTACCTGTTTGGAACAGGCCGCGTGCCAGACCGAGTCAACGTTGGGGCGATACAGTATCATGTCGGAACAGCACACCCGCGCCTTTGTGGAACCGGGCGTCATCAGCAAGCTCGTTGCACTGATCGGCAGCCGGGTTGGCGACCGGGAAATCTCCCAGGCCGCCATCGGCGTCTATTCCATGCGGCTGGGCGGCGTGGCCGCGGCCTTTGTGCTGCAGGTCGTGGTGGCCAAGCTGATCGGTGCGGAAGAATTCGGCGTTTTCGCCTTCGCCTGGGTGCTGGCAACCTGCATCGGCCAGTTCTGCTGTTGTGGCTTCAACGAGACCACCAACCGCTTCCTGCCGGCCTACATCGTCTCGGGCGACCTGGCCCGGGCTCGCGGCTTCGTGCAGTTTTCAGGCTTTCTGGTGTTCACGGTGGCGGCGATCGTCTGCCTTGCGAGTATTGCCCTGATGGTGCTGGCGCGCGATTTCATTCCACCGTCTTACTTCTTGCCCACAGTGCTGGCGCTGACCTGTGCGCCGCTGTTATGCATCACGCACCTCAAGGAAAGCCTTGCCATCAGCCGCTCGCTGCCGCTGCGCGGCCTCACGCCGACCTACGTCATCCGCCCCCTGCTGCTGATGATCGCGGTTTGGGTGATGGTCAGCTTCAGCCTGTCCGGTCCTTCCGCCGATACGGCCCTTGGCGCACTGCTGATTGCATCGCTTGCAACGCTGGTCCTGCAGTCGGCGCTGCTGAACCGCCCGGTGCGAGAGCAACTGGGCACGGGCAACGCCACCACGGAAGTCCGGGAATGGATGACGGCCTCATTGCCGCTGCTGTTTGCGCAAGGCTTCTTCCTGCTGGCCACCAGCCTCGACGTGTTCGTGCTCTCCGCAATGGTGGACGCGGATCAGGTGGGCATCTACTTCGCCGCCGCCAAGATCGTCACCTGCATCTCGTTCGTGCAGATGGCGGTCGGTGCTGCCATTGCCCGGCGCCTGTCAGAAGCACGCCAGACCGCAGACCGTGTCGCTTTCACCACGCATTTCGAGCGCGGCCGCCGCATGATGTTGTGGCCAACCATGCTGGGCGCTTCATTGATATGCATATTGAGCCCGTTCATCCTGGCCGTGTTTGGCCCGGAGTTTCCTGCAGCTGTGCCGATCGTGGTGATACTGTCGGGCGGCATCCTCATCCAGGCAGCAGCCGGCCCGCTGCAGGAGCGCATGATGGTCATGGGGCAGCAGAAGGAAATTGCCTACATCATCGCCGTATGCCTGACATTCAATGTGCTGGCCAGCGTCGCGCTGACCATGATGCTGGGCATCACCGGTGCGGCACTCGCGTCGGCGCTGAGCATCATACTGCGCATCGCGCTGATGCGGCGGGCCGCATTGCCCGGCCCGCTCTGACCCGGATCCCGAAGCGCCTGCCTCAGGCTGCCCGCACTGCCGTATAGGTAACGGTATCCTCGCCGGTAACGGCCGCTGTCAGGTCCAGCTTGCACTCGCTTGCCAGCCTGAGCGTGTAATACACCTGTGCCAGCCGGGCATCCATCTCGCCTTCCTGAACGTCACCCGCCAGCATTGCCGCGGTCTTTTCCGGCACCTTCGCATTTTTGCCGGCCGCAGTGGCGGTCAACCCGCCGCCATCAGCCACCCCCATCACGATCTGTCCGCCGCGCGGGATCGACGAGATCGCCAGCATGAGCATGTTGAGCATCAGCTTCACTTCGCTCTTGGGACGGATTTCCCGGGGCACAGCCCACTCGAGTTGCACCTTCTCATCACCAATGAATTTCTTGGCAACATCCTCGGCATCACCAGTATCGATGCTGGAACCGGCCGAACCGGCCGCGCCAAAGGCAATCCGGCAAAACTGCAACTTGGCCGAGGCCTGCCGCGAAGACCGCCGCACCAGGTCGAGGGCAATCTGGCGCATCTCCTCGTCCTGCTCGTCCTCCAGCACCTCAAGCCCGTTGGCGATCGCGCCGACGGGCGAAATAACGTCATGACAGACCTTCGAACACAGCAGTGCCGAAAGGTCCATGTCGCTCAAGACAGCATCAAGTTTCATCAGTGGCCCCCTCGTTGCCGCTTGTTGTGCATGTGTGTTCCCTGCTTCCAGCAACCTGAATCTAGCGGTCCGGACAAGCCCCTGCCAAGCCGCATGCGGAAAACCGCAACAACGCCTTGTTCCGACTCAACATTTCCACTACCCCCTTCACAAGGCCACCGGGGCCGCCACGGGAAAACAGAAATTTTCAGGACGAATCAACATGATGACCGGCAGCCAGCCATCCATCCGCTTGACCCGACTGATGCAGGTTGCCCATGCAGCAGGCACCCGCATCATGGCCATCTACGATGCCGGATTCGCCGTCGAAGAGAAGGCTGACACCTCGCCCGTCACCGAGGCTGATACGGCGGCGGAGGCAATCATCGTGGACGCCATCCGGGCCCTGGAACCGGACGCCAACATCATCGCCGAGGAAGCCGTTGCAGGCGGTGCGGTGCCGCACGTCACCGACGAGTTCTACCTGGTGGACCCACTGGACGGCACCCGTGAGTTCATCAGCCGCAATGGCGAGTTCACCGTCAACATCGCGCTGGTGCGCAATGGCGAACCGGTCGCCGGCGTCGTCTACGCGCCTGCCCTGTCCCGGCTTTATGCCGGCGAGCAGGGCGCCGGCGCCGTCATGGCCGTCATTGAGCCCGCTGCAGGCTGGCCCGCATCGCCCCGGTTTGACGAACTGGCCTGCCCGCCCCTGCCCGGCAGCGGACGCAGGGCCGTGGCCAGCCGCTCCCACCGCGACGAGCAGACTGAACGCTGGCTGGCGCAAAACAACATAGCCGACACCGTTGCCGCCGGCTCGTCGCTCAAGTTCTGCCTGCTGGCCGAGGGCAAGGCCCATCTCTACCCCCGCTTCGGGCGCACCATGGAATGGGACACTGCAGCAGGTCACGCGGTGCTTGCCGCCGCTGGCGGCAGCGTGGTCGAGGCAGACAGTGGCATGCCCTTGCACTATGGCAAGCAGTCACGCGGGTTCGACAACCCCGCCTTCATTGCCAGCGTGGCAAAACAAGGCATTTGAGGGACCTTCGAAACCCCGCGTTAATCGTATACGCGGCGTTAACGCCTGTTGCGGCATAGTCAGGGCATGCCGGCCTTGCCCGATCGGGCAGGCCAGTCTCGAGATTGTCAGTACCAGGTGAGTAAAGCCCCATGAAACGCATCCTTGCGCTTGCTGCCCTTGCAAGCTTCTCGATTTCCGCCCTGTCCGTCCTGTCGAGCGTCGATACTCGCGCCCAGTCCCGGTCGGCCAATCTTGATTCCGGCACCAATTACGCCCGCAGCGAGGCGCCGAGCACCGCTGATACCTACAGCCCGGAAGAGATCGTCGAAGGCGGTCACCGCTGGTTCGGCAACACCACCAAGGGCCTCGCCAAGGCGGTCGAGCACGTCTTCGCCCAGGCCGGCCGGCCAACCGGCTACATCATCGGCGAGGAAGCTGCCGGCGCCTTTTTCGGCGGCTTGCGCTACGGCGAGGGCACGCTGTTCATGAAGGACGGCACCCGAAAGAAGGTATACTGGCAAGGTCCATCCGTTGGCTTCGACCTGGGGGGCAACGGGTCGCGCGTGCTGGCGCTGGTCTACAACATTTCCGATGAAGGTCAGATCTTTGACCGCTTCATCGGCGTCGAGGGATCGGCTTACATGGTTGGCGGACTGGGCGTGAACTTCCAGTCCAACGAGCACCTGAAACTGGCGCCTATCCGCACCGGTGTGGGCGCCCGCCTCGGCGCAAACGTCGGATATCTCAAGTATACCGAGCGCCCCACCCTGAATCCGTTCTGATCGACGGGCGGCGCGTTGCCGCCCACGACATCACCCGTCTGATCCTGCCGCCGCCTGCCCGTTCCAGCAGGCGGCGGTGGTGTTTCCGGCGGCCGGCACTGCAGATTTTGCCTCAATCTGGCGTGATCCAACCTTCACACCCGCATGGCATTGGTCTACCATCAAACCGCCAGTCTGCCTCAACCATGACAAGAAGTGGCAGCCACAATGGCGACCGTGCCGAGTGGCCCGTTGTTTGCTGGATCACCAGCCGGGAGACGTTTGTAGGTGTAACGGGGGGAAGTACATGTCTCAAACCGAGACGATAATGCTTATCGCGCTGGGGTTCGTTGCAGCCCTGCTGGTCAGCCTGTTGGTCATTCGTGGTGTCTGGCGTTATGCCGTAGGGCTGGGCAAGCGGCGCATGGAGCGCCGCGCCCCATCGGCTATCGCCGAGCTAAAGGCCGACCGCGACCGCCTCAAGGCCGAGTTCGCCATGCAGGGCCGGCGGCTGCAATTGCGGCTTGATGACCTGAAAACCCGCATGGCCGAGCAGATGGCGGAAGCTTCGCGCAACCGCAACCGCATCGAGCAGCTGGCCATCGAGATCAGCAGCCGGGACAAGCGGCTCAGCGAACGCGACACCGAGATCGCCAGCCTCAAGTCGCAGCTCGACAGCCTGCAGCGCGAACTGGCCGAGCGCACTGAATTGACACAACAGGCCCGCGATGATCTCCGCAACCGGGACGAGGAAGTCGCCGCCCTGCGTGAACGCATGGCCGTCGCCGACGCTCGCATCGCCGAGCAGACCTACATGCTTGAGACGGTCCACGCCGTCCCCGCGGCCATAGCTTCGGCTTCAGGTCCGGCCACCCGTGCCGCACCGGCGGCTTCTGCGTCCGCACACGCCGAACAGGTCGAGGAACGGTTGCGCGCCAGGATTGCCGAGTTGAACGCCCTGACCCGCCAGATCGACGAGCAGCGCCGAGACCTCTCCTTCCAGCAAAGCGAACTCGCAACCTTGCGCTCCGAACTCGACCGCTCGCGCCAGGTGGACCTCACGCTTGAAAACGGCATGACGGCACAACCGGCCGCCTCTGCCGCACCATCAATCTCGCTCGTCGAGATCGAGAGCGCCGGACAGCAGCTCGAGGAGCAAATTCTCGAGGCCGAGCGCGAAACCGAATCCCTGACGAGCGAGCTCGCCCGGCTTGATGAGCTCTGGAAGACCAACCTGGATCTGTCAGGCAAGCAGGTGCCGGACAACAGCGGACCTGATTCCAGGCAGGACAACCCGGCCCGCAAGGCCGGCCGCAAGCGCAAGCCGGCTGACAACGGCAAATCCACCGGAAAGACTGACGCGCGGCCGGCCCGCAAGTCCGCCGCCGCAACGCTAGCAGCTTCCGCAAAGGCTGAAAAACAGCAGGCCAGGGACGAGAAGCGGGCCAAACCAGCCCGGAAGTCCACAGGCCGCAGATCAAAAGCCGCACCACAAAAAAACGCCGGCGAGACTGCCGGAGGGCCCGAGGACAACGTCATCTCCCTGGCACAGCGCATCAGGGCCTTGCAGACCGACCTCGGCGGCAAGAAGCCCTGACGCCGGCGCTACTCGGTCTTGACGTCGATCTGCCGGATTATGCCGCCACGGCTGATGTCATGGATAAGGATGACCGTGGATCCGTCAGCCCGCCTGACCTGCAGCGCCAGCAGGTTGCGGTCGAGCGATAGGGACTGGATGGTTTCCCCCGGTGCCAGTGTTACCTGCTGCGCGGCCTCTGCCCCATCCATCTGCGCCACCGACGGCTGGTTGACCCGCGTCACCAGCGTGTAGACGAGAAAGGCAAACCCTGCCACAAGCACGAAACCCATAAGGTAGACGGCTGCCTTCAGCACCTTCACGCTTGCCGGTAGTGGCAACTCATCGCCATCAGTGTGCTGTCCGGGTGTTGTCTTGTCGGTAAACTTGTCTTGCGCCATGTCGAACCCTGCAATAACCCTCTCGTTGATACACCAGTCCGAATCCGCAGAACGGCTCGACAAGGTGTTGGCCGCAGGCTTTCCGGACCACTCCCGGGCACGGTTCCAGACGCTCATCGGCGAGGGCCATGTGTCGGTGGACGGGCGCAAGATAATGGACGCCTCGTTCAGGGTCAAACCCGGCGCCAGCATTACCGCAAGCCTGCCTGAACCCGAGCCGGCGCAACCGCAGGCCCAGGCAATAGGACTGGACATCGTTTACGAGGATGACAGCCTCATCGTCATCGACAAACCCGCCGGCATGGTGGTTCACCCCGGCGCCGGCAACCCGGCCGACACGCTGGTCAACGCGCTGCTCGCCCACTGCGGCGACAGCCTTTCCGGCATTGGCGGCGTGAAACGCCCCGGCATCGTGCACCGGCTAGACAAGGACACCTCCGGCTTGCTGGTGGTGGCCAAGGACGACCGTGCCCACAAGGCCCTGTCCGCCCAGTTCGCCGCCCATGGCCGCGACGGCAGGCTGCAGCGGCGCTACCTTGCGCTTGTATGGGGGGAGCCGTGGCCGAGACGCGGCAGCATCGACACCCATATCGGCCGCTCGTCCAACAACAGGCTGAAGATGGCCGTGCTGAAGCCGGGCTGCGGCGGACGCCACGCCATTACCCACTACGAAACGCTGCAGGTATTTGACGCTCCGGACGGCGGCAAGCCGCTGGCATCCCTGGTGGCCTGCGAACTGGAGACCGGCCGGACCCACCAGATCAGGGTGCACATGGCCCACATTGGTCATCCGCTGCTGGGTGACAAGGTTTACGGGTCGTCCCATGCGGCCTCCGCCAACCGGCTGTCTACCGCTGCCCACGCAGCGCTCGACCGCCTCGGCCGTCAGGCCCTGCACGCCGGCCTGCTCGGCTTCGAACATCCGGTCACCGGTGAGCAGATGGTCTTCGAGGCGCCCCTGCCAGTCGACATGCGGCAATTGATCGAACGAATGTAAGCTTACGTCAACGTAATTAATTTGGTAACAAAACTGTAACCTGCCAGCTACGGCGGAACTCTTTAAATTGCGGGACATTGTTCCCATATCAGTCCCAATTGAAGGGCAAATAGCCTCCTTCGGGAGGTCAGAAAGGTACAGCAATGGCGACGAAGACTGGCAATCTGCCGGCCTTGTCCGGCGACAACGGTTTACAGCGCTACATGCAGGAAATCCGTCAGTTTCCCATGTTGCAGCCGGATGAAGAATACCAGCTAGCGCGAGACTGGCGCGAACACGGCAACCGTGAGGCGGCCCACAAGCTGATCACCAGCCATCTGCGGCTGGTGGCGAAAATTGCCATGGGCTATCGCGGATACGGACTGCCCATTTCCGAAGTCATCTCGGAAGGCAATGTCGGCCTCATGCAGGCGGTCAAGCGCTTCGAGCCCGAGCGGGGTTTCCGGCTTGCGACCTACGCCATGTGGTGGATCAAGGCGTCGATTCAGGAGTACATCCTGCGCTCGTGGTCACTGGTGAAGATGGGCACCACCGCAAGCCAGAAGAAGCTGTTCTTCAACCTCCGCAAGATCAAGGGCCAGATCCAGGCTCTTGAGGAGGGCGACCTGCGCCCCGATCAGGTGACCGAGATCGCCACCCGCCTCGGCGTGCCGGAGGAAGACGTAATCTCGATGAACCGCCGTCTTGGCGGCGACAGTTCGCTCAACGCACCGCTGTCGCGCGACACAGATGGCGGCGGCGAGTGGCAGGACTGGCTGGTCGATGAAGAAGACACGCCCGATGTTGCCTACGAGCAGTCCGAAGAGCAGGAAATGCGTTCCAAGCTGCTGCATCAGGCGATGAACGGCCTCAATGAGCGCGAACGCCGCATCTTCGAGGCCCGGCGGATGAGCGAAGATCCGATGACACTTGAAGACCTGTCGCAGGAGTTCAACGTCTCGAGGGAGCGCATCCGCCAGATCGAGGTCAAGGCCTACGAGAAGGTTGAAAAGGCGGTGCGCAAGGCGTCTGCCGAGTTACTGGGCTAAACCCGGCTACATCCACGTGATGCACAGGCATTATCCGCCACCACGGCCCCTCACCGGCTGTGGTGGCGGTTACGTTTCCATAACCCTGTTGATGTTACTGTTGGGTGTTGCAATCAGGGCGCCGCAGACAACGGCGGCAGGGGCCAGAAACAATCGTGTCACGGTTTTTCAAGATCGGGATGACCACAAACACTGCCGCCAATGCGCTGCTGATCTGTGTCAGCGCGCTGCTGCTGGTGATTGGGGTCAACTTCGCCCGGCAGGAGATCGGCGCGCTGGTCCATCAACAGGCGACCGAAACAGCCCATAAATGGGCCACCCACCTCGCGTCCAGCCAGCCGGAACTCGTCGCCCAGCTGAACCAGCCGCACAGCGGCTCCGTCAACCGCATTATCAACGATGGATCCGCTGGCGGCGCCGTCCTCAGCTACAGCATTTACGACATCAACGGCAGATTGCGGACCTATGTAGGGCCGGATGACGGCCAGCTTTCCGGGACCAGCGAACAGGTATCGCGGATTTCGATCCCGTTCATGGCCGGCAACCAGAGGGTTGGCACACTGGTGGCGAATGTCGACAGTTCCGGCATCTACGCGATGTTTGTCGAAGGCGGTTCAAAGATCGGCATGATCCTGTCTTCCGCAATCGGGTTCATCATCCTTGTCAGCCTGCTGGTGCGCGCCAATGCCAGAAACGAGGCGCAGCGCAATATCCGCCGCCTCATGCAGATGGACAAGGTGACCGGACTGCCCAACCAGCTCGCCTTCAACGACATCCTGCGCGCGCTCAACCAGCAGGAACAGGCTGATAACAGCACCACCAGCCTGTTGCTGGTCAACCTTGACCGTTTCTCGGGCATCAATGAACGCCTTGGCCGCGCCAATGGCGACCGGCTGTTGCGCGAGCTTGCCGAGCGGCTTCGCACGGCTTGTGGCGAGAATGTCATTTGCGCCCGCATGACCGGCGATGCATTCGGGCTGATTGCAACCAACGATGACCACAGCCGTCTGGAACAGCAAGTCCAGTCGATCTTTGCGCAGCCGTTCAAACTCGATGAGCAGCAGATCCGGCTGTCCGCCAGCGTTGGCGTCGCAAACTCGGGAAACGGCACTTTCTCGGCCGACGAATTGCTGCAGCAGGCGGAACTTGCCTTGCGTGCCGCCAAATCGGCAGGCGGCCAGCAACTGGTCACGTATGACAGCGAAACCGTCAACGAGTTCCGTGAAACCGAGCGCATTTCGGCGATCATAGAGGATGCTTGTGAGCACAACCGTTTTGAATTGCATTACCAGCCGGTGGTCGACGCACGTTCCCGCAAACTCGCCAGTTTCGAGGCGCTGATCCGCCTTACCTCGCGCGATGGCGAACGCATCGGCCCCGACCGGTTCATCCCGATTGCCGAGCATATCGGCAGAATTGACCAGATCGGACTGTGGACCCTGCGCGAGGCCTGCCGGACCGTGTCCGGGCTACCAAGGCACATCTCCATGTCCGTGAACCTGTCACCGCAGCAGTTTGCCTCGCATACGCTGGTTGACGACATCAAGTCCATACTCGAGGAAACCCGGGTTAGCCCGGACCGGCTTGAGCTCGAAGTGACCGAAAGCATCATGATCGGCGATACCGCACCGGTCCTGCAACAACTGCGCAAGCTGCAACACCTCGGCGTTCGCATCGCCCTGGACGACTTCGGCACCGGTTACTCCAGCCTGGCTTATTTGTGGCAGTTCAACTTCGACAAGCTGAAGATAGACCAGGCCTTCATCCGCGCATCCGACGAGGAGCCCAAGGCGCTTGCCCTGCTGGGCAAGATCGTGGAGGTGGGCCGGACCTTCAACATGAAGATCACCGCCGAAGGGATCGAAACCGAGGAGCACGCCAGCCGCGCCGCCTATCTCGGTTGCGACTATTCTCAAGGCTACCTGTTTGGCAAGGCCATCCCGCAAACCGCGCTGGCCAGCGTGGTGATCAGCGAGTTTGCAGAATACATCCGCCGGCAGACCAACGGCACCGCCATCGTCGACATGAGTCAGGAACGGCGCGAGATGACCGCCTCTGCCTGAGCCCCCTTGCCCAGGTGCCCGCCGCAGCGCAACAACCCAGCTTCAGCGCACCTGGTCCTGGAACGGATCGCGCATCAGGATGGTGTCATCCCGCTCGGGGCTGGTCGACAACAGCGCAATCGGACACTCGATCAGCTCCTCGATCTGGCGGACGTACTTCACCGCCTGGGCGGGCAGGTCTGCCCACGAACGCGCACCCGCCGTTGTATCCTGCCAGCCTTCGAAGCTCTGGTAGACCGGCTCGATGCGGGCTTGCGCCCCCTGGCCCGCCGGCAGCCGGTCAACCACCTGCCCGTCCAGCTTGTAGCCGGTGCAGACCTTGATCTCGTCGAAGCCGTCCAGCACGTCGAGCTTGGTCAGCGCAATGCCGCTGATGCCGGACGTCTTGATGGCCTGGCGCACCATCACCGCATCGAACCAGCCACAGCGGCGCTTTCGCCCGGTGACAGTACCGAACTCCCGGCCACGCTCTCCGATGCGCTCTCCCGTTGCATCCGACAGCTCTGTCGGGAACGGCCCGGAGCCCACCCGCGTCGTGTAGGCCTTGGCGATGCCGAGCACGTAACCGAGCATGTCCGGCCCGACACCCGAGCCGGTAGCAGCCTGGGCCGCAATGGTATTGGACGACGTCACGAACGGATAGGTACCGAAGTCGATGTCCAGCATGATGCCTTGCGCGCCTTCGAACAGGATGCGCTTGGCATCACGGCGGGCATTGTCCAGCAGGTGCCAGACGGTATCCATGTAGGGCAGGATGCGCGGCGCGATGGCCAGCAGCTGATCGCGCAGCTCGCGGCCGTCCACCTCGGCCTCGCAGAGGCCACGGCGCAGCGCGTTGTGATGCGCCAGCAGGCGCTCTATCTTGGCGTCGATATTGTCGGCGTTTTGCAGGTCGAACACCCGGATGGCGCGCCGGCCCACCTTGTCCTCGTAGGCCGGGCCGATGCCGCGTCCGGTAGTGCCGATCTTGCCGGCACCGGCGGCCGCCTCGCGCATGCCGTCCAGTTCGCGGTGCAGCGGCAGGATCAGCACGGCATTCTCTGCGATTCGAAGGTTGTCCGGCGTTACCTCGACACCTTGCGACTGCAGCCGGTCGATCTCGTCGGACAGCGCCCACGGATCGATCACCACGCCGTTGCCGATCACAGACAGCTTGCCGGGCCGCACGATGCCCGACGGCAGCAGCGACAGTTTGTAGGTCACCCCGTCAATAACCAGCGTATGACCTGCATTGTGCCCGCCCTGGAACCGCACCACCACATCGGCGCGCTCCGACAGCCAGTCGACGATCTTGCCCTTGCCCTCGTCGCCCCACTGGGCGCCAACCACAACCACGTTTGCCATCACGAATATCCTGTCCGGACCGGTTCCAGAAAAAGCGAACGGCCCTCTCCGCGCGAATGCTGGAAGGGCCGTTGCAAGTCTTTAGCTTCATGCGTCGCCTTTGAAAAGCAAAAGCCACATGCGGCATTGCCGCAGTGGACAAGTCTGACGGCCTGAAAGCGACAGCCAGCCAGACTTCCCGCCGCCGGTTGACCTGCCTCAATGACCACTGCCGTCCTGTCCGCCAATCTGCTAGTCATTCCACACACACCGGCGCAATCGCTGGAGGGAAAACGCGAAAATGACCTTGAACCGTATCCTGGCCATGGCAACGGCCTGCCTCGTGCTGGCGCTGGCGGCGCCCCCCTCGGTTGCGCAGACGGCCACGCAACCGCCATCGGCCAGCGATACCGAACAGCAGGCGCGCGATGACGAGAATGCCGAAAGCATCAAGCGCGGCCTGGAGCTTGCCCAGCTTCTGTGCATGAAGTGCCATGCCATTTCCGGCCCCGGCCCTGGCCCGGAAGAAAAGTCGCCGCCGTTCGCCACGCTGGTCGAAAAGCTGACCATCGAAGGCGTGGCCGACCAGCTGCTGGAAGGCTTGCCGCTCGGCCATGAGCCGATGCCGAAATGGGAGTTCTCCGAGCAGCAGGCCGAGGACCTGCTGCTCTACATCGAGTATATCGGCCGCAAGAAGCAGCTTCAGTAACGCAAGCTCTAAAACCGCAGCGCCTTGGCGTGCCGCACCTGCGGCAGCGCCTCTATCTGCGCCAGCAGTTCCGGCGTCACATTGCCGTCGATCTCGGCCAGGCAGATGGCATCACCGCCCGGCTTGTCACGGCCAAGATTGAAGGTGGCGATGTTCACGTCCGCATCGCCCAGCAACCGCCCGAACGCGCCGATGAAGCCCGGCTTGTCCTCGTTGGTCACGTAGATCATCTGCGGGCCCAGTTCGGCTTCCATGTTGATGCCCTTGATCTGGATGATGCGCGGCTTGCCGTCGGAGAAGACAGTGCCAGCCACCGAGCGCTCCTGCCGGTCGGTCTTCACGATCAACCGGATATAGTTGTCATAGACGCCACGCTTGGTCTGTCGCACCTCGTCCACCTTGATCGAACGTTCCTTCGCCATCACCGGCGCCGACACCATGTTGACGTCGCCAAGCATCGGCCGCATCAGCCCCGCCAGCAGCGCCGAGGTGAGCGCCTTGACGTTCATCTCACCCACCTCCCCCGCATACTCGATGGTAACGGCCTTGACGGAGCTTTCGGTCAGCTGGCCCGCAAACGAACCCAGCAGTTCGGCCAGCGCCACGAACGGCTTCAGCCGTGGCGCCTCCTCGGCCGTGATCGAAGGCATGTTGAGCGCGTTCGACACCGCGCCCTGCAGCAGGTAGTCCGACATCTGCTCGGCTACCTGCAGGGCAACGTTCTCCTGCGCTTCGGACGTTGCCGCGCCGAGGTGCGGCGTACACACCACGTTCTCGTGTCCGAACAGCGGATGATTGGTAGCCGGCTCAACCTCGAAGACGTCCAGCGCCGCGCCAGCGACGTGACCGGAATCAAGCGCCTCCTTGAGTGCGTCCTCGACGATCAGACCGCCGCGCGCGCAGTTGATGATGCGCACGCCCCGCTTCGTTCTGGCCAGCGCCTTTGCATCGAGAATATGCTTCGTCTTCTCGGTCAGCGGCGTATGCAGCGAGATGAAGTCAGCCCGCTTCAGCAGGTCGTCGAGTTCCACTTTCTCCACGCCCAGTTCGACGGCGCGTTCTGCCGACAGGAACGGGTCATAGGCGATGACGCGCATCCTGAGCCCCAGCGCCCGGTCCGCCACGATCGAGCCGATATTGCCGCAGCCGATCAGCCCCAGTGTCTTGTTGAACAGTTCAACGCCCATGAAGCGGGTCTTCTCCCACTTGCCGGCATGGGTGGAGGCATTGGCTGCCGGTATCTGCCGTGCCAGCGCCAGCATCATCGAGATGGCGTGCTCGGCGGTGGTGATGGTATTGCCGAACGGCGTGTTCATCACGATGATGCCGCGTGCCGAGGCGGCCGGAATATCGACATTGTCGACACCGATGCCGGCCCGGCCGATCACCTTGAGGTTCTTCGCCGCCTCGATGATCTTCGCCGTTACCTTGGTGGCCGAGCGGATGGCCAGGCCGTCGTAATCAGCGATCGCTGCAAGCAGCGCATCCTTGTTCTTGCCGAGGTCAGGTTTGAAATCCACGTCGATCCCACGGGCCTTGAAAATCTCCACGGCGGCGTCGGACAGTTGGTCGGAAACGAGTACACGGGGCGCCATGAGGCAGTCCTCCAGTCTTGAATGTTTGGAAATGGTTCTAACGCGCTCAGGCGGCTTTTGCGGCGGCGACTTGCGACCAGGCCCAGTCGAGCCAGTGGGTCAGGGCCTCGACGTCATGGGCCTCGACCGTGGCGCCGCACCAGATCCGCAAGCCCGCAGGAGCATCGCGATAGGCGCCGATGTCATAGGCCACGCCTTCGGCTTCCAGCAGCTTGGCGATCTGCTTGGGCAGCGCCGCCGCCTCGTCCGCGTCGCGCCCCGCCGTAGCGGACGCCGACAGCTTCAGGCACACCGAGGTGTTCGACCGGGTGGCCGGATCGACCGCCAGGTTCTCGATCCAGGTGGTGCGCTCGACCCAGGCGTTGAGCGTTGCCGCATTGGCGTCGGCACGTGCCATCAGTGCCGGCAGGCCGCCGATCTTCTCGGCCCACTCCAGCGCCTTGATATAGTCCTCAACGCACAGCATGGAGGGCGTGTTGATTGTCTCGCCCTTGAAGATGCCATCGATGATCTTGCCGCCCTTGGTGAGCCGGAAGATCTTCGGCATCGGCCAGGCTGGCGTGTAGGTCTCGAGCCGTTCAACGGCGCGCGGGCTCAGGATGAGGATGCCGTGCGCCCCCTCGCCGCCCAGCACCTTCTGCCAGGAGAACGTTACCACGTCGAGCTTGGCGAAATCGAGCTTCTGGGCGAACGCCGCAGAGGTCGCGTCACAGATGGTCAGGCCTTCGCGGTCCGCCGGGATGAAGTTGCCGTCAGGCACCTGCACGCCGCTGGTCGTACCGTTCCAGGTGAACACGACATCGCGGTTGAAATCCACGGCACCAAGATCAGGCAGTTCGCCATAGGGCGCGCGGATGAGGCGCGTATCTTCGAGCTTGAGTTGCTTGACCACGTCGGTGATCCAGCCCTCGCCGAAGCTTTCCCATGCCACCATGTCGACGCCGCGCGCGCCCAGCAGGCTCCACATGGCCATTTCCACGGCGCCGGTATCCGAGGCCGGCACGATGCCGATCAGATAGTCACCGGGCACCTGCAGCACGGTCCGCGTGAGATCGATGGCGCGCTTCAGGCGCGCCTTGCCCTCGCTCGCGCGGTGCGAACGTCCCAGGAATGCGGAGTTGAGGAGGTCCGGGGTCCAGCCGGGAAACTTGGCGCAAGGGCCGGACGAGAAGCGCGGATTGCCCGGCCGCGCAGCCGGTTTCATCGTGGTCATATCTGGTCATCCTTCCAGATGATTTGCCTCTCGTTGGGGAGAGGTGTCCCACTGACGGGAATACTGGAAGGCGCGCGGCTCTGCAACTAGACTTTGTGCGATGCAATAATTTGTGATTGCCGGCCGCGGCAGGCCATAAGGAGAAACGGCCTGCCCCGGGAGATGAGGCAGGCCGCTTCCATGCTTTGCCGTCCGGGGAGAGCCCGGAAACCGGTGGTAATCAGAAGTTCCAGCGAATGCCGGCGGTTACCGAGTGATCGGCATAGTTGGGGCCGGCAACGTCGATCTGACGATAGCGGTAACCCACGTCAAACGCGATGTTCTGGTTGATGTTGTAGGCAACACCGCCCATCGCCGCCCAGGCAAAGCCCGAGTCATCGGCAGGACCGCCGCCCGAATTGTCGACCCAGCCATAACCGGCGCCGACACCGGCATAGGGCGTGAAGCCCATTGCCAGCGGCACGTCCACATAGCCGTTCCACAGCACCGTGGTGCCGCTCACGTCGTACAAACCGCCGTCATGATCAAACGCATGGTCGGCGCGGATGTCGCTGCGGAAATACTGGTTGAACTGGTAGCCGACGCCACCGCCAACGATGGCGGCGCCACCGTCATCGAGGCCCGACATGTCGAGCCACGAGAATCCGGCATCACCCCGCACGTACCAGCCGGACATGTAGTTGTCACTCTGCTGGTACGGCATCGGTTCCACTGGCGCCGGACCAAGGTCGGCGGCGTGCGAGGCAGCCGACATGCCACCGATGATACCGATGGCCGTGGCAGCCAGAATGCTCAGCTTGAAAATCTTTTCCACCTTTAACTCCTTTCGGCCCTGGTGCCTGGCGGCCCGGGGCGATCCCTGCTTTGTGGTCCGGGCCTTGTGGCCGCGGGTTCCCCCCACTCGCTTCAGGAGCCAGTGCTAAAGGTGCAATTTGGTGGTTTGCAGACGCGATTGGGGCAGTAAAGCGGCACCCCCTGGAAGGTGACCAAAATGGTGCCATTTTCGCTTCAGTGCGACACGAAACGGTCACCAACGCTTAACCATTGGCAACAAAAGGCGGCCCACGCCCCCATCTCCGTGTCCGGAGCCCCGTTGCGTGGACCGCCTGTTCCCCCTCAGGAATGCGGGGTGCTTGCCGTTGCGCGGGAGCCGGTCTGGCAATCGCGCAAGATGCCGCTGGCCTCAGTAGCTGAAGTGATAGCGAAGGCCTGCCTTGACCTCGTGGGCCGCGATGTCATGCACGGTGATCGGACCCAGGTCCGGTGCAGCCGACAGGTCGGTCGAAGAGAACGCATCGCCCATGTTGATGTAGCGGTAGGCCAGGTCGAACTTGAGTTGCTTGGTGATGTCGTAGGCCATGCCGAACGTCACGTGATAGGCAAAGTCCCAGTTGCTGCCGTCAGCGGCGCCAACCGGAAACGTGAGGTTGGTGATCTCGTGATAGGCCGCGCCAACACCGCCGCCCACATATGGCGTGAAGCCGCCATAGTTGGTGATGTCCCAATAGCCCGACACAAAGATCGTATGGCTGGTCAGGTCTGCGCTCAGGCTGTCGACATAGGGGTCGGACAGCGACGACTTGAGCCGCACCCCACCGGTCACCTCGACACGCATTGAGTTCGGACACCTGACAGCCTGCGCCGCCTTCAATGAACCCGGTATTGCCGATCGCCTCGTTGACCGCCACCGAGTAGCCGGTATTGACGCCATCGCTGAAGCCGTAGGCCGCATCATAACCGGTGACCTGCGATTGCGACACGTCCGCCTGATCGTACAGGGTAACGCCGCCATCAAGGCGAAGGTACGTGCACCCGCCTATGCCACTGAAGCCTTCGCCGGGCAGTTGCCCGTCGTAATCAGCCGCCAGCGCGGGGCTTGCCAGTCCCAACCCCAGCGCAGCAAGACCCACCTTGATCAGCGTGCGACCCATCATCTGAACTCTCCATCCACTCGAAGCATCCCGCCGGCTCTTGCCGGACTGGGGCGTTGTACTGACCGTCTGGCACTGCGCGGGAGAACTGTTGCCGAGTGCCGTCCGGAGCTAACTGTCAGGAGAGATCATTAACCAAACCGCTTAAGAACCTCTTAAGCACGTTTGCATTTTTTCTGGCGCAACCGCCCGGCATGAAAAAACCCGGCAAACCGCGAGGTCTGCCGGGCCGTGGAACCCGCCGGGTCCGGTTCTTTTGTCAGGCGGCGCGCTCGACTTCCGCCACGATGTCATCCACCACCTTGCTCACCAGATCGGCATTGTCGCCTTCCGCCATCACCCGGATCAGGGGTTCGGTGCCGGACTTGCGGATCACCAGCCGGCCGGTATTGCCAAGCTTCTGCTGTGCAGCCTCGATCGCCTTCTTCACCGCATCCGTCTCCAGCGGCGAAACGCCGGCGAAGCGCACGTTCTTGAGCACCTGCGGGACGGGATCGAACATCCTGCAGATCTCGCTCACCGAGCCGCCATCCTGCACCAGCACGGCCAGTACCTGCAGCGCCGCAATGAGGCCGTCACCGGTGGTGTTGAAATCCGACAGCACCACGTGGCCGGACTGTTCGCCGCCCACATTGTAGCCGTTGCTGCGCATGTGCCTCGACCACGTAGCGGTCACCAACCCTGGTGCGCTCCAGCCGCAGTTTCTGCGACGCCATCAGCCGCTCCAGTCCGAGATTGGACATGATCGTCGCCACCAGCCCGTCGCCGCGCAGGATGCCGCGCTTGTGCCATGAGGTGGCAATCAGCGCCATCACCTGGTCGCCGTCCACCACGTTGCCCTTTTCGTCCACCAGGATGCAGCGGTCGGCATCGCCGTCCAGCGAAATGCCGATGTCAGCGCGCATCTTGCGCACCTGTGCGGCCACCTTCTGCGGATGCGTGGAGCCGCATTCGGCGTTGATGTTGAAGCCGTTCGGCTCAACCCCGACAGGGATCACCTCCGCCCCCAGTTCCCACAACGCGGTGGGCGCTACCTGGTAGGCCGCTCCGTTGGCGCAGTCGATGACGATGCGCAGGCCATCCAGCGTCAGATCCTTCGGGAACGACGACTTCACAAACTCGATATAGCGCGCCTGGGCGTCCTCGATGCGCTTGGCGCGGCCAATCTGGTCTGGCGCTGCCAGCCTGATGTGCTCGGGCGAGCGCACCAGCTTCTCGATCTCGACTTCCTGGTCATCTGACAGCTTGTAGCCGTCGGGACCGAAAATCTTGATGCCGTTGTCATGGTAGGGATTGTGCGAGGCCGAGATCATCACGCCGAGGTCGGCCCGCATCGAGCGGGTGAGCATCGCCACGGCAGGCGTGGGCACCGGGCCAAACAGGAACACGTCCATCCCGGCGGCGAGGAAGCCCGCCGTCAGCGCCTGTTCCACCATGTAGCCGGACAACCTGGTATCCTTGCCGATAACCACCCTGTGACGGTGATTGCCGCGCCGGTAAAGCGTGCCCGTGGCCATGCCGATCCTGAGCACCGTGTCGGCATTCATGGGAAACATGTTTGCCGTGCCGCGCACCCCGTCAGTGCCGAAAAACTGCTCTGGCATCTGTGACCCCTCCGTCCAGCCTGAATTCCAATCCGAATAACCCGTTGATAGTGCCTGAATGTAGCTAATCTGGGGTTAAACCGAAAACTTATTTCACAAGCCGGGTGATACCGGTCGCCGCTCGCCACAACCTGATGGTGTGAGCAGTCTCCCGCACATCGTGCACCCGCACGATCTGTACCCCGGCCATCACCCCGTGCAACGCCGCAGCCGCCGAGCCCGCCTGGCGTCGGCCAGCGACCTTTTCGCCGGTCACCGCCCCGATGAAGCCCTTTCGCGATGCCCCGAGCAGGACCGGCACACCGATCCCGTGGAACAGCGCAAGGCCCTGCATCAGTTCGAGATTATGGCGAAATGTCTTGCCGAAGCCGATGCCCGGATCGACGATGATCGACGAACGCGACACACCCGCTTCGGTCACCGCATTCACCCGCTCCGCCAGCCAGTCATAGACGTCCAGCAGCACATTATCGTACGACGGATCGATCTGCATGGTCTTCGGGTCGCCCTGCGCATGCATCAGGCAAACCGGCATACCGCTTTCCAACACCGCCGCCATTGCATCAGCCTCGAACGACAGCGCCGCGACGTCATTGATCATCACCACGCCGGCAGCCGTGGCGCGGCGCATGATGGCGCCCTTGCGGGTGTCGCACGACACCTTGAGCCCGTCGCTCGTCAGCGCCGCGATGACCGGTGCTATGCGCCGCCATTCTTCGGCCTCATCAACCGGGTCGGACCCCGGCCGCGTCGACTCGCCGCCCACGTCAAGCAGCGTAGCACCATCTGCCGCCATGGCGCGGGCATTGGCGACTGCCGTATCGGCATCGGAATTCACCCCGCCATCGGAGAAGCTGTCCGGCGTCGTATTAACGATGCCCATTACCTGCGGCTCGGCCATGTCCAGCCCCGCCACGGCAGCGCGCGCAGCGCTCAGCCGGTCAACCCAGCCCAACACCTCAGCGTCTTTCGAGGCCCTAAGCGCCTGCACCTTGCGCGCCCGCCAAGAGGCTCCGCGATCCTCGCTGACCATGCCGATGGTCCAGGCGCACGCTCCACCCGCCAGTGGCAAGCCAGCCCCCTGCTCGATTGCCATGACCGCATCATCGCCATAAACCAGCGCCGCCGGCCTGATATAGAAATCGCCCATCTGGATGCCCTACAAGCACTTCCAGGAAAAGCCTGTCCCCGGCTTGAACGGAGATGGATACCGGTTTTCCGTCCGGAAGCGCATCAAAAATCAGCCGGACCTTGTTCAAAAAGGCCCGGCCGATCAACTGTTGAATGAACCCGTCGTGTCAGGAGGTCAGGCCTGTGGCTGCGGCTCCAGTTCGCCGGAGCCTTCGCCGCCCTTCTTCTTCTTGGTGACAGGCACCGACGACCCGGGCTTCGCCTTTGGCTTGGCGCCTTCATCGTCATCGCGCGACGGCGGTTTGCCGTTGAGCAGGTTGGTGATTTCCTCGCCCGACAGGGTTTCGTATTCGAGCAGACCCTGGGCCAGCGTTTCCAGATCCTTGCTCTTCTTAGTCAGGATGGACTTGGCGGTCTTGTACCCGTCGTCCACCAGCCGCTTGACCTCCGCATCGATTTTCTGGGCGGTTTCTTCCGAAACGTTCTGCTGACGCGCTACCGAGTGGCCGAGGAACACCTCTTCCTGGTTGTCGCCGTAAGACACCAGGCCCAGTTCCTTGGAGTAGCCCCAGCGAGTAACCATGGCGCGGGCAAGCTTGGTGGCCTGGTCGATGTCCGACTGGGCGCCGGAGGTCACGTTCTCAGGCCCGAAAGTCAACTCTTCCGCCACGCGGCCACCCATCATGATGGCGAGCCGCGAGGTCATCTGCTTGAACTTCATGGAATAGCGGTCTCCCTCGGGCAACTGCATCACCATGCCCAGCGCGCGGCCGCGCGGAATGATGGTCGCCTTGTGCACCGGGTCAGCCGCCGGCACGTTCATCGCGACGATGGCATGGCCACCTTCGTGATAGGCGGTGAGGCGCTTTTCTTCCTCGTTCATGGCCATCGAGCGACGCTCGGCGCCCATCATCACCTTGTCCTTGGCGTCCTCGAAGTCGGCCTGGGTCACCATCCGGCGCGACCGGCGGGCGGCCAGCAGCGCGGCCTCGTTGACGAGGTTGGCAAGGTCGGCGCCGGAGAAACCGGGGGTGCCGCGGGCAATGGTCTTGGCATTAACGTCCGGCGCCAGCGGCACATTGCGCATGTGCACCTTGAGGATCTTCTCGCGGCCCGTCACATCCGGGTTCGGCACCACGATCTGGCGGTCGAAGCGGCCCGGGCGAAGCAGCGCCGGATCCAGCACGTCGGGACGGTTGGTAGCCGCGATCAGGATCACGCCCTCGTTGGCCTCGAAGCCGTCCATCTCCACCAGCAGCTGGTTGAGCGTCTGCTCGCGTTCGTCGTTGCCGCCACCGAGGCCCGCACCACGGTGCCGGCCCACGGCGTCGATTTCGTCGATGAAGATGATGCATGGTGCGTTCTTCTTGGCCTGCTCGAACATGTCACGAACGCGGCTTGCGCCCACGCCGACGAACATTTCCACGAAGTCCGAACCGGAGATGGTGAAGAACGGCACATTGGCTTCGCCTGCGATGGCGCGCGCGAGCAGCGTCTTGCCGGTGCCGGGAGGGCCGACAAGCAGTGCGCCCTTGGGGATCTTGCCGCCAAGGCGCTGGAACTTGTGCGGATCGCGCAGGAACTCGACGACCTCCTGCAGGTCTTCCTTGGCCTCGTCCACACCGGCCACGTCGGAGAACATCACCCGGCCGTGCCGCTCTGTCAGCAGCTTGGCCTTCGACTTGCCGAAGCCCATAGCCTTGCCGGAGCCGGCCTGCATCTGGCGCATGAAGAAAATCCACACACCCAGCATCAGCAGGATCGGGAACCAGCTGAGCAGGAAGCTCGACAGGGCTCCCTCGGACTGCGCCGGTTCGACGCGGATGTTGACACCCTTGTCGCGCAGCGTGGTGATCAGGTTGGGATCGTTGGGCGCGAAGGTCTTGAAGGTCTTGCCATCGCCGGAGGTGCCGGAAATCTGGTCGCCCGATATGGTGACCGACTTCACTGCCCCGCTGTCGACATCGGAAATGAACTCGGAATAGGTCTTCTCGCTCGACCGCACCGTCTGGCCCGGCTGCTGAAACAGGTTGAACAGGGCGATCAACAGCATGGCGATGATGACCCAGACGGCGAAATTGCGGAAATTGCCCACGAAACTAGCGTCCTCTCAGGAATTGCGCGGAACACGTGAACTTGCGGTTTCAGCCGAAGTGTGACCGGGCAACAGGTTTGACCGTAACATAAGTACGAAGCTGCCCGTTGCCAAGGTGAACTCGCGTCACATGTTTAAGTTCCTGCTGAACGATGCTCCTGCATTGGCGCGTGAATAAGGCGGAATGCTGGGGCATCACCATTTCCCGCGCCAGCCGGAGGCCGATCGCACGGGGTGAACTGGCCGCTGGCCGTGCGCACCACCGGCATCCCTTGCCAGACGAAATCGGGCACGTCCGATGGCCTTTGCAGGCCGGCGCAGGCCTTTGCCGGCAGTACCTTTGCCGGCAGCAAGCGGACAGGAATTGTGATCTCGTACCGGCTGTCCCAGTCGATCCTTGCTGCCTGCTTGCCCGACACCTCAAGCGGGGCATCGTCAACGCGGCCTGCCTCCCGGCCCACCAGGACGACCTTCGCCCGCCGGGCGAACCGGCAGCCGGCAAACGTCGTTGCACGGCTTTGACCGCTCAGCATCCAGTCCCGGACCCGTTCCGCCCCCGACAGGCTGAAGTCTTTTCCGCCGCCAAACATCCGCGCCAGCGCCAGCACCGTGCGGACCTGCAATTCTGCCGGACCGTGCTTCCAGCCTTCAAGGCTGACTGACGCAAAGCTGTTGCACTCGATGCGAACCGCCACCTGCATCAGGCCACCGGTGGCAACCTCCAGCGCCGAACGTGCCCGGCCCAGGCGATGGGCGCTGAGGGCAATGGACTCGCGCGTCAGGCCGAGCCCTTCAAGCACGTCGAGCGCCTTGCGTACCCGCACCCGCTCATGTGCGGTGTTCTCGTTGGTGGGATCGTCGAGCCACGTCATGCCTGCTTCGCGCAACGTTGCCCGCAAGCGTTCCCGCGAGATGCCAAGCAAGGGACGGATCAGGTTGATTCCGTCACGTGTACTCCAGGCCTCCATGGCCGCAAGTCCGTCAATGCCCGACCCCCTCGCCAGTCGCATCAGCAATGTCTCTGCCTGGTCATCGCGGGTATGAGCGGTCAGCAGGATGGCGCGGGATTGACGCGCCAGCCCGAACAGCAGCTTATAGCGCGCCTCGCGCGCCGCCGCTGGAATTCCGGTCTTCGGATGCGGTCCGGCCCACTTGAGCTTGTGCGCCTTTAGGCCCAGCTTGCTGGCCTCGCGCACGACGAACGCCGCTTCCGCCGCCGATTCCGGGCGAAGCCCGTGATCGACCACCGCCACGTGCAAATTGCCGGGCCAGCCGGTCGCTTGCGCCCAGCGCGCAGCAAGCCACATCAGCGCCATCGAGTCGGAGCCGCCGGATACGGCAAGCAACAGGCAATCGCAAAGTTGAGAAGGCCAAAAAAAGCGCTCGGCCTCTTCCGCCGAAACCGGCCCGGACTCACTCGCAGCCGGCACGCTGCATTTCTTTGAGCGAGGCATTGCGAACCGCCGCCTCCTTGGCGAACTTCTTGTTCACCTCGGCGAATGTGGCGCAGGCCTTCTTCTTCTGGCCCAGCTTGTCCAGCGACATGGCCAGCTTCAGCAGGTTCTCGCCACGCTTGTCGCTGTCGGGAAAGTTCTGGTAGCCGGACAGGTAGCTCTGCGCCGCTTCTCGCCAGTTGCCCTGCGCATAGTAAGCCTCGCCCAGCAGGAACTGCGCATCATCGGCCAGTTCATGGCTCTTGTGCTTGAGGATGAAGGTCTTGAAGCCCGAAACGGCGCCGGTGAAATCACGCGAGGTATAGCTGGACTTGGCCTGCAGGAACAACCGGCCCGCCGTATCGTCGACGCTGCCGCCGGACGTGCTGTCGCCGGCAGCAAGGTTGCTGCCGCCGGTGGTGCCGTCGAGCAAGGCGGTCTCGACCTTTTCCGGGGCCAGCGACGGCGCCCCGGCAACGATGCTGCCATCGGCAACCACGGGCCGGCCCTCGGCATCGAAGGCAGGTTCGCTGGCAGCAGGCGGCTGCCAAGCCTGGGTCCCCGGCTGCAACTGGTATTGCGGCTGCGCCCCGGCGGATGGATCACCGGTACCGACGCCGGGCGGTGGCGGCAGGGCATTGGATTGCACGCCCTGCACCTGGCGCGGCTGCCACTGCTGCTGGGGCACCAATGGCTGTGGCGCCGGCGGTTGGTAGGTTTGCACCTGCGGCTGCGGTGGTTGATAGGGCTGAACCTGCGGCTGCGGCGGCACATAAGGCGCCGGCGCCTGGTCGTCGCGCAGCACCATGGTGCCAAGCGGCTGCGGCCCGGGTGCCAGCCCGCCGCGCGGCAGCTGGCCGGTCGCGGTATCCTGGCCCTCGATGATGACCGACTGCTGCATCTGGCCGTAGTCAGGCGCCACCTGGCCCTGGTTCCACTGCTGCGGCTGCTGCTGCGGCGAAATCACCGCAGCGGTACGCTGGTTCCTGAACAGCAGGCCCTGCCGTTCCAGCTCCCGAAGCCGGTTCAGTTCGCGCTGCATTTCCATCATCTGCTGCTGCATGGCGCCAACCTGCGCCGACAGCTGCTGCAGCTGCTGCTGGATCTGCGCGTTGCCTGCCCCGCCGCCGCCCCCGCCCGCGCCGCCGGTGCGCACCTCGTGCTCCAGCCGGATGATGCGATCGTAAAGTGCGTTCCACTGGTCAGATTGCGCCTGTACGGGCTTCACTGGCAGCGCCGCCAGCATCAGCAGCGACACCGCCAACGCGCCCTTCAGGGCAGTGGTGCTCAACGGTCTGATCATCGTTTCATGTCCCCAGTTCGCCGTGCCGATTGCACGTTAGGGTCAGGACCCTGGCTCGATAAGAGGCTTGTACAGGCATTGGACTGATTTCTCAATCCGCTGAACCTGCCGGGCAATTCAGGCAAAATTCGTGACGCCCGCCATTGTCAATACGTGGACCCCGCGCTGCCATAGGCACCGCGGGGCCAGATAGTCTCCATGCTGAACCGGCCTTCAAGCTCTGGAACATCATCCGACCAGATTGAAACATCCGGTTGGATCAAGATGCTCGAGCTGTTGCTCTAGCCCGGCGTGGCGCCGCCCGTGATCACGGTGACCGCACGCCGGTTCTGCGCCCAGCAGGACTCGGCGTCACACAGCGCAACCGGACGTTCCTTGCCGTAAGCCAGCGTGGCGATGCGGCTTGCATCTACGCCCTGCGAGATCAGGTACTCGCGGGTGGCCGTGGCGCGGCGTGCCGACAGCGCGATGTTGTATTCGCGCGTGCCGCGTTCGTCTGCGTGGCCTTCCACCTGGATGCTCACGTTCGGATACTGGCTGAGCCACTGGGCCTGACGGTTCAACGTCTCCATGCCCTCTGGCGTCAGGTTGGTCTGATCGACCAGGAAGTAAACCCGGTCGCCGACATTGACGATGAAGTCTCGCTCGGAACCCGGAGCGACCTGGGTCGCCGAGTTCGGACCGTTCTGGGCCAGCAGGTCAGGCTTCTCCGACTTGGAGCAACCAGCCAGAAGAACCATTCCTGCAAATGCCAGCGCAACCTTGCGGCCAGCGATAAAACGCAACATCTATCCCACTCCTTGTGGCGTCATTTTCCACCCGGTGCCCCAAGGCCAGTCCCACCCTGGTTATCCCTCGCGGCACCTGAATTCATGCGGCCCAATCGGCCTTTCAAATGGCAGCAATATGGCGCTGCTGCCGTTAACCTTTCAAATCTCCGGCCGTCACTTCAGCAAGGGCGACCAGGCTGGATCTGAGGCGAATGTCGGCGTCGGGACGGGACGTTCGTTATATCCCGTAAGATCAACCGAGTAGAGCTTCGCCCCGCCACCCTCGCCTCCCGACTCGCGGAAGAACATGATTACCCGGCCATTGGGAGACCATGTCGGACCTTCATTATGAAAACCTTCGGTTAATATTCTCTCACCAGAACCGTCCGGACGCATCACGCCGATCGAAAAACGTCCGCCGGAGAACCGCGTAAAGGCGATATTGTCGCCGCGCGGCGACCACACCGGCGTCGAGTAACGGCCCTGGCCGAACGAAATCCGCTGCTGGCCGGAGCCGTCCGCATTCATCACGTAGATCTGCTGTCCACCGTCGCGGTCGCTTTCGAACACGATCTGGCGGCCGTCCGGAGAATAGGACGGCGCGGTGTCGATGGCCGCCGTGTTGGTCAGCTGCCGCAACTGGCGGGTGCGCAGGTCCATCTCGTAGATGTTGGAATTCTTGCCTTCCTGCAGGCTCATGATCACGCGCTGGCCATCCGGTGAGAACCGCGGCGAGAAGCTCATGTTGGGAAACTCGCCGACCACTTCGCGCTGGCGCGTATCGATGTTGTAGAGATAGACCCGCGGCCGCCCGCCGGCGAAGGACATGTAGGTGATTTCCTGCGAGGTCGGCGAGAAGCGCGGCGTCAGAACCAGGTCGGCGCCGTTGGTCAGTGGACGGGCGTTGAAACCGTCCTGGTCCATGATGGTCAGCACCTTCTGGCGTTTGTCCTTCGGCCCGCTCTCGGCGATGTAGACGATGCGGCTGTCGAAATAGCCCTCCTCGCCGGTCATCGCCTTGTAGATGGCGTCCGAGATCAGGTGGCCTATACGGCGCCAGTTGCTCTCCGAGGTAACGAACTGCAATCCTACGATCTGGCTCTGCGCATAGACGTCCCAAAGCC
The DNA here is from genome assembly GCA_963700935.1 of uncultured Alphaproteobacteria bacterium. Taxonomy (GTDB): domain Bacteria; phylum Pseudomonadota; class Alphaproteobacteria; order Rhizobiales; family Aestuariivirgaceae; genus Anderseniella. The sequence goes on from CAVOZK010000015.1 coordinate 55,435, forward strand.
GGAAGTCGGCCCGAATGCGGCCGTCGCCCATGGCCGAAGCCTGTCCCGTCACCAGCGCACGCGCCTGGATGGTCTGCCAGTTGACGAAGTTTGGCGCGGCGTTGAAGTCGCTCACCTGCTCAAGGTAGGAGTTCTGCGGCAGCGGGCGGAACAGGCCGGACCGCTCCAGGTTGGTGCCGATGATGGTGGTGATGTCGATGCCGTATTGCTGGGACTTTGGGTCACCGCCGGAAAAATTCGGCAGCGCGATCGGAATCGGATCGACCTGGCCCTTGTTGATGTCCACTTCCAGTACGGCATGCGCGGGCAGCACGAAGGTGAGCCATACCAGCATCGCCACCATCAGGCGTTTGAGAGCTGCGCCAGACAGGCAGCGGTCAACCAGCAACAGTTTCATCAAGGTTCCCCCGGTCAATTCAGCCCAACCATGACGCTGGGATCGAAATGCATTCTGATATCCGCCCACAGATGGTGGGTCTCTTTCGGCATCTTGTCGTAGGGCTGGCACTGGATCAACGCCGCCATGGCCGAACTGGCAGCCGCCGCGGCCGCCGGATGGTTGGTGGTTCGCTCGACGATGGGTTGGCCGATGATCCGCCCGTCGATGTCGAGCTGGAAACGCAGCGTCACGATCAGCTGACCCGCATCACGCGCACCTGCCGGGATCGACCAGCACTGGCCCACCCGCTGCCTGAGCCAGTCGAGCGCAGTGGCGGTGACCTCCATGTCGGTGCCGGTGAGGTTCTGGTCGCCCACCAGCGGCGTTCCTGTCTCGGTCTGGTCGCTCGGCGAGGCGCGGTCGTCATCGGTCTTGTTGAGCAGCGCGGCAATATCGTCGAGCTTGAATTCCTCTTCCTTCTTCTTCGCCGTTTCCACCTTCTTCGGCGGCGTAGGCTTCGTCCGCGGCTTGGGCACGGCGCGGGTCTGCTTCTGCTCGTCCTGCGGTGCCGGATCAGGCGATACGTCCTGTGTCTTCTTGATCAGCTCCTCAAGCGGGTCCGGCGTGGGCTCGGCCTCGGCAGGCTTCGGGTCCGGCTTTGGTTCAGGCTTCGGTTCAGGCTGGGCCTGCGGCTCGCGCGCGGCCTGCTTCACTTCCTTGGCAGGCTTGGGCAGCGGCTTGTCGATCTTCTTCTCGACCTTCTGGACCTTGGGCGCCTCGTCGGGCTTGCGCTCCTTGTCCAACGGCTCGGTGGTCTGGTTGGCGCGCTTGGCGACGTCCTGGAAGTCCTCGATGTTGACGGCGATCGGCGGCGGCTCGGAAATCTTGTGCTCAGGCGGCTCAGGCAGCACAACCACGGCAAACAGGAAGATCGCGGCGTGCACCGCGAACGATACCAGCAAGCTCCAGTTGGTCCGTACCTTCGTCACGATCTCCTGCGGCCTCTCAGTTCGCCGGGTTGCTCAACAAGTCGATACGCCGGAACCCGGCGCCGTTCAGTTCCCCGATCACCTGCATGACCAGGCCGTAATTGACACCCTTGTCGCCGCGCACGCGCACCCGCTGCTGCATGGTGTCGGCTTCCGACTGCCGTGATTGTGCAATGGCGCTCAATTTTGACGCCAGTGTGTCCAGTTCGACCTCGCCATCGCCAATGTACACCTTGCCGGCCGCATCCACGGTGATGGTGATCGGGTCTTCCTTCTCGCCCGGCGTCTGCTCGGCCTTGGTTTCCGGCAGGTCGATGGGCACTGACACATTGAGCAGCGGCGCAGCCACCATGAACACGATCAGCAGCACCAGCATGACGTCGACGAACGGCGTCACGTTGATCTCGCTCATCGGCGCAAAGCCCGATGAACGCCGCCGCCCGCCTCGCCTGCGGCCTGCTGCGCCTCCACCTGCCACGCCTGCACCCATGCGCCTTACTCCGTCTTGAACCTACACGCGCTCGTCCAGCTGGCGCGAGATGATCGCGCCGAATTCATCGGCGAAGTTTTCCAGCCGCGCGGCAACCTTGCCGATATCGGAGGAGAACTTGTTGTAGAACATCACCGCAGGAATGGCTGCAATCAGACCAAGCGCAGTGGCGAAAAGTGCCTCGGCCAGACCCGGCGCCACCACGGCGAGATTGGTGTTCTTGGAAATGCCGATGGCGCGGAACGAGTTCATGATGCCCCACACCGTGCCGAACAACCCGATGAACGGCGCAGTCGAGCCCACGGTCGCGAGGATCAGCAAGCGTTGCTCCAGTTGCGACATCTCCTTCTGGATCTGTACGTCCATGACCTTGTTGATGCGCATCTGCACCCCCTGGAAACCGGCCCGCATGGCGCTTTGCTGCGAGCGTTTCCATTCCCGCATCGCTGCCATGAACAACGTCGCCATGCCCTTGTTGTTGCGCGGTCCCAGAGTCAGGTAGAGATCTTCCAGCGACTGGCCCGACCAGAACAGCTGCTCGAACTTGTCGATCGACCGGGTAATGTTGCGCAGCGCCACGTATTTCTCGAACACGATCGCCCAGCAGATGATCGACGCCAGGATCAGCCCGATCATCACGATCTTGACAACCGGCGAAGCGATCCAGAACAGGTGCAACAACCCGAACTGCTCAGCCTGCGCCGCAACTTCCCCCACCTGAACTTCCATGGCCCGTCTTGTCCTGTTGATTCCCCGAAAGCTGCACGGAGCGGGCAAGAAAAGCCCGGTTACTGTGTCGAAACTGCGGCGCACCAGCGCGGCATTGCGCGCATTGCGCCCATCGTCATTCCGCACTCAACGCTGGTTTGGTTAACGGACGGTTACTTTTGCCGGGGCAGGACGCTTAACTTTCTGAAATCTTTTGCATCAGGCTGGCCGGCATGCGCTGCGGGCGGCCGTTGCCGTCAATCAGCGCCACCATGACTTCGGCGGCAAACAGCACCTTGTCCTGCAGCAATACCTGCTGGCCCAGCACGAACCGCGCCGTTCGTGCCTGTTTAAGCCGCGTTTCAACGTTGATCACGTCATCGATGCGCGCCGGCGCCCTGAAATCGCATGTCATCCGCCGGACCACGAAGCCCAGCCCCTGTTCGGCAAGTTCGGTGTGGTGAATGCCCGCCAGCCGCAGCATGTCCGAGCGCCCGCGTTCGCAGAACTTCAGGTAATTGGCGTGGTAGACCAGGCCGGAATGGTCCGTGTCCTCGTAGTAGATGCGGATGTCGAGGCGATGCACGCCGTCCTTGAGGGTACCGGAAAGGGTCACACCCCTACTCCCCTTCATCCCGGAACAGCTCCTCCTGCCGGGTTGCCAGCATATCCGGCGCTGCCACGCCCAGATGCTTGAACGCATGCACGGTCAGGATGCGCCCGCGCGGGGTGCGGTTCACGAAACCCTGCTGGATCAGGTACGGCTCGATGATTTCCTCTATCGCATCGCGCGGCTCCGACAGGGACGCCGCGATGGTTTCGATGCCCACCGGCCCGCCGCCGAAGTTCACCGCGATGCACTTGAGATAGCGATGATCCAGCGCATCGAGGCCGAGCGAATCCACTTCCAGCCGCCGCAGCGCCTTGTCCGCGGCTTCGCGGTCCACCTGCACCGCGCCATCGACCGAGGCAAAGTCGCGTACCCGGCGCAGCAGCCGCCCGGCAATGCGCGGCGTGCCCCGCGCCCGGCGGGCAATCTCGCGCGCCCCGTCCTCGGTCATGGCAACGCCCAGCACCCGCGCCCCACGGGTCACGATATCGAGCAGCTCGTCTTCCTCATAGAAGTTCAGCCGCACCGGAATGCCGAACCGGTCGCGCAACGGCGTGGTCAGCAGGCCCGTGCGCGTGGTCGCGCCAACCAGCGTGAACCTGGCCAGGTCGATGCGCACCGAGCGCGCCGCCGGCCCCTCGCCTATGATCAGGTCGAGCTGGAAATCCTCCATTGCCGGATAGAGCACTTCTTCCACCGCCGGGTTGAGCCGGTGGATCTCGTCGATGAACAAGACATCGCGATCCTCAAGGTTGGTCAACAGCGCCGCAAGATCGCCTGCCTTGGCGATGACCGGGCCAGAGGTGGCCTTGAAATTCACGCCCAGTTCACGCGCCACGATCTGCGCCAGCGTGGTCTTGCCAAGCCCCGGAGGGCCGGCAAACAGCACATGGTCCAGCGCCTCGCCACGTCCACGCGCCGCCTCGATGAACACCCGCAGGTTGGCCTTTGCCTGGCGCTGGCCGATGAACTCTTCCAGCACCTGCGGGCGCAAGTGCTGGTCGAACTCGTCCTCGCCACGCTTGGCGGCGGCAATCAGGCGCTCGTTCATTTCAGCAACTCCATGCCCTCAACCGTGCGCGCGGCGTGCCTGTCGAAGGTAACTGTGTGACCACATCCGTGCGTCTTGCCGGACAAGGCCACGAACAGGTCGGCCAGCCCGGCCTTCGTGTTGCTGCGCGCCTGCTCCACGAAGGCAGTCAAGGTCGCACGGTCCGCGAACACGGCATCGTTCGTATCCATGAACCCGGCAACCAGTTCCACGATTGCCGAACGATCAAGCTTGTAGGTTCTTTGCAGCACCCACATGAACTCGGCAATCACCATGTCGCTGATATACACCGGATCGGATGGCGTGCGCGCTTCTATGAATGATTGCGCGGCCTTGTGCTGTCGTGGGTGGTCAGCCAGCACCAGCCGCAGCAGCACGTTGCTGTCCACCCCGATCAACGCTTCGATCTCTCGTACCGCTCGGTTACGGCGGCGGCGATTGCATCGTCCATTTCCTCGATGGTCAGCGGCCCGCCCGGCGGCTTGCCAAGGATGCCGGCAAAGTCAGCCATGCGCCTGTTGCGCGCTTTCAGGACGACATCGCCACTATCCGTCACGACATACTCGATCCTGTCGCCCGGCTTCAGCTTCAGCCGGTCGCGGATTTCCTTGGGCACGGTGGTCTGGCCCTTGGCGGTAATGGTGCTGTGCGCTGTCATTGCCCTCACCTCAACTCCTTACTTTTTGAGCATAGCAAGGAATTTGCGCCAATACAAGGAATGTCACCGCGCCAGTTCCTTCAGACCCAACCGGATCAGCGTTTCTGTGGCCGCGTCCTCACCGGCGGACCGCATCGCGGCAGACACCGCCGCGCCCGCTTGCGACTGGCCATAACCGAGATTGACCAGTGCCGAGACCGCCTCCGCTGCCGCCGTGGGTCGTGGCGCATCAAGCGCGCCGGACAGCGCCGCCAGCGCGCTGTCAACCCCGGTAAACGCCGGGGCCTTGTCCTTCAGTTCAGTCACGATGCGCTGCGCCAGTTTCGGCCCCACGCCGTTGGCGCGGCCCACCATCGCCTTGTCACCCAGCGCGATCGCATTGGTCAGTTCATTGGCATCAAGCGTGGACAGGATTGCCAGCGCCACCTTGGTGCCGACGCCCTGAACATTGTCGAGCAGGCGGAACCAGCCGCGCTCGGCCTCGGTTGCAAAGCCTACCAGCCGGATGGCGTTTTCCGACACCAGCATCTCGGTGTGGAGCACCGCCGCCTCGCCCTTGGACGGCAATGCGGCCAGCGTCTTTACCGAACACGCCACGTGATAGCCCACGCCCTGCACGTCGAGGATGACATGGTCGTCGCCGTACTCGTCGATGATGCCCTTGAGCCGCCCGATCATCCGGCCACCCTCAGCGCGGCGGCCAGCGATGCCGATTTGCGATGCTGCGCATGACAGATGGCAATGGCCAGCGCATCGGCCGAGTCTGCCGAGTTTGGCGTTGCCTTGGGCAGCAGTATCTTCACCATCGCCTGGATCTGCTGCTTCTCCGCATGGCCCGAGCCGACCACGGTCTTCTTGACCAGGTTGGGTGCATACTCCGCCACGCTCAGCCCCGCCTGCGCCGGCACCAGCAGCGCAATGCCGCGCGCCTGCCCAAGTTTCAGCGTGGCGCGGGCATCCTTGTTCACAAAGGTCTCTTCCACCGCCGCCTCGTCGGGCTGGAACGCGCCGATTACTTCTCTCAGCTGGTCATGCAACTGGCACAGCCGGTCAGCCAGCAAGGCATTCGCATCCGACTGGATTGTACCGTCGGCAACGTAGCTCAGCCGCGTACCCTGCACGCCAATGATACCCCAGCCGGTGTGGCGCAAGCCGGGGTCAATGCCGATAATCCGAATCGTTTCGTTCATGGATCAAGACAGTATGGCGGGCGCGTCCATCTGTCATCCACCGGCAGCCCTGCTGGCGCGATGAATCCTTGCCCTGACATTGTGCAGTGGGTCATTGTCGGCGGGCTAGACCGGGTCGTCAGGCCGCCGGGGCAACAAGAGGCGAGACATGGAAGCGCTGACCGTCAGCGAGACGTTTTACGACTGGGTCGGCATGCTTGGCGTGGCGCTGTACCTGGGCTCATATGCGGCCTTGCAAACCGGCTTCCTGCGCGGACAAGGTTACCTCTATCCCGCTATCAACATGGCCGCCGCCGCCTGCGTGCTGATCAGCCTTGCCAATAACTTCAACCTGTCATCCGCCATCATCCAGATTTCGTGGATCATCATCTCGATCGTGGGCATTGCACGGATGTACTACGTGCAGTCGCGCCTGACCTTCACCGACAACGAACTGGTGTTCATGGGCGACGTGCTGACCGGCTTGCCGCGCGAGCGTGCCCGCCGCCTGCTCGATGCCGGCCTTTGGATGAATGCTGCGCCGGGCACGGTCCTGACCCGTCAGGGCAAGCCGGTGGACGACCTGGTCTACATTGCCTCGGGACAGGCTGCGGTCAATGTGAACGGCAAGGACATCGCCACCGTTGGCCGCGGCGCGGTGATCGGAGAAGTCACCTACCGCACCGGCCAACCGGCCACCGCAACCGTTACGGTGTCCGAAGATACCGTGCTGCTGCGCTTCGAAGTGAACGCCCTGCGCGCCTTCGTCTCACGCAATGCCGACATTGGCGCCGTTCTGGAGCAAAACCTCGCCAACCACCTGCGCGCCAAGCTCACCTCGATGAACACCACCCGGGCCGAAGCGGCAGAGTGAGCCTCATGCAGCACCCGGCGCCTCGCCAAGCTGCGCGTGCACCCATCCCGCAAAGGCCTCTGCCAGGTGGGCTGCCGGGCCTGACCGGGTCACCCGGATGTAGTAGTTCCAGCGGCTCGGGATCGACAGGCCGAACGGGCGGACCAGGCTACCGGACGCCAGCGCAGTCTGAGCAGTCAGCGAATCCCCCAGCGCCACGCCCTGCCCCGCTGCTGCCGCCAGTTGCACCATCGGCATGTCCGAAAACACCAGCCCGGACTGCACGTTCACACTTCCTGCACCTGCCGCCTCCAGCCAGCGCTGCCAGTCCACCTCGGTCACCAGGTGCAGCAACCTGAAGCGGGCAAGATCCGACGCCTTGCGCAAGCCCGGCTCGGCAGACAGCACCGAGGGCGCGCACACCGGAAACAGGTTCACCCTTGCCAGCAGCTCTGCCTTGCCGCGCATTGCTGCCCCATCCGAGAACGCCACCTGCACGTCGCCCGCCTCGTCGCCCATGTCTCCAAGCGTTCGCGCCGCCGATACCTGGAGCCTGACGTCCGGATACAGCGCATTGAAACCGCCAATCCGGTCGGCCAGCCACAGTGCCGCAAAACCCGGCGGGCAGACCACGTTGAGCTCACCCGTCATCGGCGCACGCTCGCGGCTGGCGGCATCCTTGAGGATGGCCAGCGCCCGGCGCGCCTCCAGCGCATAGTGCCGCCCCCGCGCGGTCAGCCTGAGGCAGCGCCCGTCCGGTTCGGTCAGCGCAAAGCCTGCTTCCTGCTCGAACCGCCGCAGCATGTGGCTGACCGCCGAGCGGGTCAGCGACAGCTCGTCCGCCACCGCCTGTGCGGTGCCCAACCTCTCCAGCGCTTCCAGCGCCCGCAAGGCATTCAGCGGCGGCAGTCTTGAACGATCCGGCATGACGCAGTCTTTTCGGGTAATTTTCGTCAACAGTAACGTACAAAAATTCACTTGTCCGAAAATTCCTGTCACCTCATCATGGGTCATAGTTTGCCGGATTGAACGGGAGTTAAGCCATGGATGCCGAGTTTTCACGCCGCAAGCTGCTGGAGCCAGCCCAGCTTCGCGCCCTTTATGAACGCTCCAATGCCAGAGGTTTCCTGCAGGCCGGCTCGCACATCGGCGCCGTACTGCTGACCGGCTGGCTGCTGTGGCAGAGCTGGGGAACCTGGCTTGCCGTACCAGCCTTCATCGTCCACGGCATTTTGCTTAACTTCCTCTATGCCGGCCAGCACGAGTTGAGCCACGGCACCGTCTTCCAGTCAAAGTGGCTGAATGAATGGCTGGGCCGCGCCATCGGCTTTGCCATGCTCTACCCTCGCGACTTCGACAAGATCCAGCACTTCGCCCACCATCAGTACACCCAGAACTGGGAGAAGGACGGCGAACTGGCGCGCGAGCCCTACACGCTGACCTCGTACCTGCTGTGGTTCTTCGGCCCCACCTACTGGTACTCGCGCATCCGCCGCATCTTCCGCTTCGCCTTCGGCACCGTCACCGAGCCCTACATCTTCAAGGCCCAGCATGACCTTGTCATCAAGGAAGCCCGGCTGCATCTGGCCGGCTACGCGATCATTGCCGTGGCATCACTGTACTTCCAGTCATGGGCAGCGGTCATTCTCTGGCTGGCGCCGATGATGACCATGAAGTTCATGCACCAGATGCAGAACACTATCGAGCATCTTGGTCTGTCACACGAGGACAACACGCTGGTCAACACTCGCTCCACCGACACTGGTCCGCTGATGAAGTGGATGTGCTGGCAGATGCAGTATCACACCGCCCACCATACCTTTCCGTCGGTGCCATTCTGGAAACTGAAGGACCTCAACGACGTGATCGAGGACAAGCTGGGCCACGAGGTGCACCGGATGGGCTACATCGAGTTCCAGTTCGAACTGCTGAAGAAGCTCTCCGGCGGCAAGTCGGAGGCCGACTATCCGATGAACGAGGTCTGGATTACCCGCCGTGCCGACGGCGCGCTCGACCGGGTGGCATACGATTGAGAAGGCGCTTCTTCCGGGCGCAAAACCGGTTCCCACATTTGCTAAAGAAGCGCGCATGGAAAAATCAGCGTCATCTCGCCCGCCGCTGCAGGTCTACCAGTCGCTGTGGGCCATGCAGCCCCATTCGCCCGACGGCGTGAAGCTGCCGCTGGCCGAGGTCTGCGACATGGTCGCGGCCGAAGGCTTTTCCGGCATGGCCATCGACCTTGGCGCGGCCGACGTGAAGACGGCTTACGACGTGCGCCCGCACCTTGAGCGCAACAACCTGACGCCGCTTATCGTCGCCTTCCCCAAGTCGGTGGCCAGTCTTCGCGAGACACTGGTCATGGCCAAGGACTTCGGTGCCCCGTTTGTCGACGTGATCGGCCAGGTGTTTCCGCTGTCGGTGGAAGGCGGCATTCCGGTCATCCGCAAGTGGATCGAGATGTCGGACGAGGTGGGCATGCCCGTCCAGTTCGAGACCCACCGCAACTGCATCACCAATGACCTGTTCTACACCCTGCAGCTGCTCGACGCGGTGCCCGAAATGCGGCTGTGCTGCGACCTGTCCCACTATGTCGTGGACCGCGAATTCTGGTACCCCATATCGGCCGACAACCAGGCGCTGATCCAGCGTTGCATCGAACGCTCGGACTCGTTCCAGGGCCGTGTTGCCTCACGCCAGCAGATCCAGCTGCCGATCAATTTCCCGCAGCACCAGAAGTGGGTAAAGGTGTTCGAGGACTGGTGGCGGCGCGGCTTCAACTCGTGGCTCAAGCGCAACCCGGAAGGCTCGCCCGTCTTCCTGTGCGAACTGGGTCCGCCCGAATACGCCATGACCGGCGCCGACGGCAAGGAACTGTCCAACCGCTGGGAAGAAGCCCGGCAACTGCGCGACACCGCCAACCGCATCTGGGCCGAGGCCTGTTCGGCGGAAGCGGCAAGCTGAGGCACGCGGACCCGATTGCGCGGTCACAACTTCCAGTCTAGCGTTTCTCCCGGGTCAAAGCTGGAACACACAGCAAGCCGGAGGAAATGTGAATGCCCGAACTCGAAACCGACCAAGGCCGTCAAGGCCTGGCTCAAGAAGCTGGAATCCGCCATCACCGAAAAGGACGTGGACAAGGCCGTGAAGCTGTTCGGCAAGGACAGCTACTGGCGCGACCTCGTCTCGCTCACCTGGAACATCAAGACCGTCGAGGGCAAGGAAGCCATTGCAGCCATGCTGAAGAAGACGCTGTCTTCGGCAAAGCCGCGCAACTTCCAGATCGACGGCGAGGCCAACGAGGCAGGTGGCGTCACCGATGCCTGGTTCACATTCGAGACGGCCACCGGCCGCGGCAAGGGCCTGGTGCGCCTCATCGACGGCAAGGCCTGGACCATGCTGACCACGCTGCAGGAACTGAAGGGCCATGAGGAACCCAAGGGCGAGCATCGGCCGATGGGCGTCCAGCACGGCGCCTTCAAGGAGCGTGAAAGCTGGTCCGAGGCCCGCGCCCGCGAGGAAAGTGAACTGGGCTACACCAGGCAGCCCTATGTGGTGATCATCGGCGGCGGCCAGGGCGGCATCGCGCTCGGCGCGCGGCTGAAACGGCTCAATGTGCCCACCATCATCATCGAGAAGAACGACCGGCCCGGCAACTCGTGGCGCAAGCGCTACAAGTCGCTCTGCCTGCACGACCCCGTCTGGTACGACCACCTGCCCTACCTGCCGTTCCCGGATCACTGGCCGGTGTTTTCGCCGAAGGACAAGATCGGCGACTGGCTGGAAATGTACACCAAGGTGATGGAGCTCAACTACTGGACGAAGTCGGAAGCCACCTCCGCCACCTGGGACGACAAGGCGAAGGAATGGACCGTCAAGGTCAACCGCGACGGCAAGCAGGTGGTGCTGAAGCCGAAGCAGCTGGTGCTGGCCACCGGCATGTCGGGCGTACCGAACATGCCGAAGTTCCCCGGCCAGGACATCTTCAAGGGCGAGCAGCAGCACTCCAGCCAGCACCCCGGCCCCGACAAGTACAAGGGCAAGAAGGTCGTCGTCGTCGGCTCCAACAACTCGTCGCACGATATCTGTGCGGCGCTGTGGGAAGCAGGCGCCGACGTCACCATGGTGCAGCGTTCCTCCACCCACATCGTCAAGTCCGATACGCTGATGGACATCGCCCTGGGTGACCTCTACTCGGAAAAGGCGGTGAAGAACGGCATCGACCACAACAAGGCCGACCTGATCTTCGCCTCGTTGCCCTATGCGGTGCTGCCGGCAATCATGAAGCCGCAGTGCGAAGAGACCAAAAAGCGCGACAAGAAGTTCTACGACCGGCTGAAGAAGGCCGGATTCGACCTCGACTTCGGCGCCGACGATACCGGCCTGTTCCTGAAGTACCTGCGCCGCGGCTCCGGCTATTATATCGACGTGGGCGCATCGGAGCTGGTCGCCGACGGTAAGATCAAGCTGGCCAGGGGGCAGGTCGATCACCTGACCGAGAATGCCGTGGTGCTGACGGACGGCACCGAGCTTCCAGCCGACCTCGTGGTCTACGCCACCGGCTATGGCTCGATGAACGGCTGGGCAGCCAAGCTGATCAGCCAGGAGGTTGCCGACAAGGTGGGCAAGTGCTGGGGCCTCGGCTCGGACACGCCCAAGGACCCGGGTCCGTGGGAAGGCGAACTCAGGAACATGTGGAAGCCGACCCAGCAGGAAGGCCTGTGGTTCCACGGCGGCAACCTGCACCAGTCGCGTCACTATTCGCAGTTCCTGTCGCTGCAACTGAAGGCCCGCGAAGCCGGTCTGAAGACGCCGGTCTATGGCCTGCAGAAGGTGCATCACCTGAGTTGACCTGACCCCCCCGCATGGCGCGGCAGACGGAGTTGAGAATGGCCGGTCCCCGCATCCCCGTCATCGACATCTCCAGCCTGTTCGCCGGGCCAACGCCGCAACGCAACGAGGCGGACCGCCAGATCATGGCGGCCGCCACCTCCACCGGCTTCATGACCGTGACCGGACTTCCCGGCGACACGCTATCGCCAGCTGTCAGACGCAAGCTCCTGTCCATCTTCGGCCTCCCCGGCGACAGCAAGCGCCGGCTCTATCGCTGGAACTTCGATCCCTCCCGCCCGAACGTCTACCGCGGCTGGTTTCCGCTGACGCCCGGCCACCCAACATGGAAGGAAGGTATCGACATGGGTCCCGACGTGGCCTACGGGCCGGACCGCGCCGACCCGCAAGACCCGCTCACCGAGGCGACCCCGCTGCCCGATCCGTCCGAACTGCCCGGCTGGCGGGACGCCGCCTGCAGCTATTACCGCGACATGGAGCAGACCGGACAGGTGCTCATGCGCGCCATCGCCCGCGGACTCGGCCTGCCCGAGACACAGTTTGACGCGGCATTCGAACAAGGCATTTCCACATTGCGCCTGTTGCACTACCCGCTTCGCACGCCTGAAAGCCTCCAAGGCGCCGGCGATGAAACCTACGTCACCCACCACGGCAAGCCTTGCTACATGCTCGCAAGGGCGCACGTGGATTCAGGCTTCGTGACGCTTCTGGCCCAGGACGGCGTGGAAGGCCTGCAGGCACAGGCTGCAGACGGCGCCTGGCTCGACGTGCCGCCGGCCGAGGGCACGCTGGCGGTGAATTTCGGCAAGCTGCTGGCGCGCTGGACCGGCGGGCGGGTTCGCGCCACGCTGCATCGCGTCATCAGCAGCAACCGGGAGCGCTACTCGATCCCGTTCTTCTTCGAGCCGTCAGTGGATACGGTCATTTCGCCATTGCCGCTGCAAGGTGCCGAAACCTTCGAACCGGTGTCCTATGGAGACCACCTGTGGGATGCCACAACGAAGTTCGTCGAGCAGGCCGGCATTGCCCACCTGCGCAGCCCGCGCGGTATCAGGCTGCCCGGCTGAAGCGCTGCTTGATCTCGGCCCATGCCGAACTGACTTGCGAGAACATGTCGGTGGCGTAGCGGATGACTTCCTTGGGCAGCTGCGAATTCGCGTAGAGGTCGGGATGATAAAGCTTCACCAGCCGGTGATAGGCGTCGCGCGCCTCGTCAAAGCTGCAGTTCTCCGCCACGCCGAGCAGGTCATGACAACTGGCTGTTCCCGGCTTGCGGGCCTCCAGTACCGGCTTGCGCAGGGGCTCCACCGGTTCCACGGCCGCCAGCTGTGACTTGGCGATAAATGCACGGCGACCATCATGGCCCACGAATTCCACGAAGGGTGCATCCTTGTTCAAGGTGGGTTCCAGCTGGCCAGTGATGCCTGCGACGATGAACCCCCGCATCACCGTTCCATCGACCAGCCGCGCGGCAATTTCCAGTGTGACCGGCTCGGAACTGCCCTTCATCTCGAACTCCCTTGATCTGCGCAAATTGCAACATTGAGGTTATCGTTAAGGCAGACTTTTCAATGAACTGTTAAGAATAATGACAACTTTCGGCATATCCCCGACTTATCTGGAACACCAAACCCGTCCTTGACGCCGCCCCACGGCGCGAACCAAACTCGCAATGAAGTCAATCATTTCCACGGGTAGCAGCATGACTGAATTCTGGCGCAAGCCCGCCACCGAGATCGCCCAGCTTGTCCGCATCGGCGCGGCTTCCGCCACCGAAATCACCCGCGATGCGCTGGCCCGGCTCGATGCTGCAAACCCCGCCATCAACGCCGTGGTGCAGTTCATGCCCGACGAGGCGCTGGCCGCCGCAGCCGAAGTCGACGAGGCGGTGGCGCGAGGCGGCAGGCTGCCGCCGCTGGCAGGTGTGCCGGTCACGGTCAAGGTCAATGTGGACCAGCAGGGCCACGCCACCACCAATGGCCTTCGCATCCAGAAGGAGCTGTTGGCGGAACAAGACAGCCCCGTCGTTGCCAACCTGCGCAAGGCCGGCGCCGTCATCATCGGCCGCACCAATACGCCTGCCTTCTCGCTGCACTGGTTCTGCCGCAACTCGCTGCACGGCCACACCAGGAACCCGCTCAACCCGTCGATCACGCCAGGCGGGTCCTCGGGTGGGGCCGCGGCCGCCACCGCCGCCGGTATCGGCTGCATCGGCCACGGCACCGATATCGCAGGCTCGGTCCGCTACCCGGCTTACGCCTGCGGGCTGCATGGCTTGAGGCCCACCCTGGGCCGTATTCCGGCGGTGAACTTCTCCGGCGCCGAACGTCACATCGGCGGCCAGCTCATGGCCGTGTCAGGCCCGCTCGCCCGCACCATCGCCGACGTCAAGGCGGGCTACGAGGCCATGGCGGCAGAAGACCTGCGCGACCCCTGGTGGGTGCCGGTGCCGTTCGACCTGCCTGAACAGCCGAGGCGCGCTGCCCTGACCATCTCGCCGGAAGGTCTCAAGGTGGAAAAGCCGGTCGAGGACGCACTGCGCGAAGCTGCCCGCCGGCTGGAGGCGGCCGGCTGGGAAGTGGAGGAAGTGGCCTGCCCGCCACTGAAGGAGCCTGCCGCGCTGCAGGCGCGGTTGTGGCTGGCCGAGTTCCGCCGCTCGGGCGCCGCTGCCGTGGCGAAGGAAGACGACCCGGACGCCAACTTCATTTATGCACAGATGACGAGGCGTTGCGCCGAGATCGATCTGAACGGCATGCTCGACACCCTGCAAAAGCGCGCCACCTTTGTGCGCCAGTGGCAGCTGTTCCTGGAGCGTTACCCGGTATGCCTGATGCCGGTATGCGGTGAACTGCCTTTCAGGGACCTGCTCGACCTCGAATTACCCGAGATGTTCGATCGCGTCATCGAGGCCCTGCTTCCGCAAACCGGCCTGCCATTGATGGGGCTTCCGGGCCTTACCGTGTCGATGGGACTGACGGAGGGCAACATCCCAGTCGGCGTCCAGATCGTCGGCGGGCGCTACCGCGAGGACACCATGCTGGCGGCTGGCGAGATCATCGAGGCGGGCAACACGCCCTTCCTGCCGGTTGACCCGGTCAGCGCATGAATGAACACCGCTGAGCACTTCCACGCCAAGGGCTGGTGCAGGTTTGGCCACGACCCGGTGCTCGCCGGCTGGCTGGACGCAAGTCTGCCTGCCGCCCGCGTCACCGTGGCTGACCCTGCCAACGCCAGGTGGCTGCGCTACCAGGACACCTGGTTTGCCGGCGTCAACATCCTGCCCAACGATGAGGCGGGCGCCGTGCCCGGCGGACAGCCGCTCTCAGGCGCGGCTGTAGACTTCATCCACAGCGAACTGGGCATCGGCGAGATCGCGTGGGACATGGCGCAGGTATCCGTGTGTTATCCCGGTTATCCGAAGCCGATGGCTGGCGAGACGGAAGCGCAGCATCGCTTCCGGTTGAACCGTGACGCCGCCCATGTGGATGGCCTGCTCGGCCTCGGCCAGCCAAAGCGCCGCTTCCTCAAGGAACCGCACCAGTTCATCCTCGGCCTGCCGATGGTGGCGGCAAGCCCTGGCGCTTCACCGTTTGTGATCTGGGAAGGTTCGCACGAGATCATGCGCCAGGCTTTTGCCGAAGCGTTTGCCGGTCATCCGCCTGCGGCGTGGCCGGACATCGACATAACGGACATCTACGTTACTGCCCGCAAGCAGTGCTTTGAAACCTGCAGGAGAGTGGAAATCCACGCCCGCCCTGGCGAAGCCTACATCGCCCACCGGCTGTCGCTGCACGGCGTGGCGCCCTGGGCAGATGGCGCCACGGCCGGACCCGGCGGCCGCATGATCTGCTACTTCCGGCCCGCGATGACTGACTTGCAAGGGTGGCTCAAGCAGCGGTGAGCCGCGCCATCACCTCGTCGGACACCTGGAAGTTCGAGAACACGTTCTGCACGTCTTCATCGTCGTCCAGCGCGGCCATCAGCTTCATCAGCGTGGCGGCCTTGTCCTCGTCAACCTCGGTCATCGTCTGTGGCTTCCACACGATGTTGACCGACTCCGGCTCGCCCAGCGCCTGCTCCAGCGCCGCCGACACCTCGCCCAGGTTTTCAAAGGCGCAAATGACGATGTGGCCATCCTCGTCCGAGGCGACGTCATCGGCGCCGGCCTCGATTGCCGCCATCATCACCGTGTCGGCATCGCCCGCGCCAGACTTGAAGACGATCTCGCCCACCTTGTCGAACATGAACGACACCGAGCCGGTTTCACCCATGTTGCCGCCATGCTTGGTGAAGTAGGAGCGGACATTGCCGGCAGTGCGGTTGCGGTTGTCGGTCAGTGTCTCCACGACGATTGCCACACCGCCCGGCCCGTAGCCTTCGTAGCGGATCGATTCGTAATCTTCCGCATCGCCGCCCAGCGACTTGTTGATGGCGCGCTGGATATTGTCCTTCGGCATCGACTGCGCCTTGGCGTTCTGCACCGCCAGCCGCAGCCGCGGATTGCTGTCGATGTCAGGCCCGCCCATCTTGGCGGCCACGGTGATTTCCTTGGACAGCTTGGAGAACATCTTGGCGCGCACCGCGTCCTGGCGGCCCTTGCGGTGCATGATGTTCTTGAATTGTGAATGTCCGGCCATGGCCTTTTCACCCTCGTCAGTCGGAACCGTTTTCGTATCTGGATGGATCAATCGTCTAAACCAGCCGCCCGCTTGCTGTCCAGACGTGTCGTATTGGTCGAATTCGAGTCAGCCTGTTAACGCTCCATTAAGCCGTGCCGCCGCAGTGTTGCGGACAGACAGGCAAGGGCGGCAGGACGGCACACCTCGAATGGCGACGGCAGACGATCTCGACAGGCATATCCAGGACACGGCCGACATGGCCCGCGCCGCCATGGCCGGCATGCTCGGCACCGTTGCGCTGGCCGCCCGGCAAACGCCGCCCGTCGCCGCGCTTGCCGCAGCTTCCAGCCTAGCCGCCACGGCAAACCGCCTCGGCGAAGCCATTGCCGCAACCAGGAACTGCCTCGCCAGCGGTGACGATGACAGCGCCAGCCTCGATGCCGCACGCGTCATGACGTTGTCCGACTATGCCTTGCGGCTGGCGCGCCTGCGCGCCATTGCAGCCCAGATGAGCGCCTACGACGAGGCCCACTCCGGCAGCGCTTCCTGAAGCCTGCCACCAACCCGCACCGGGCCTGCCCGTTGCGCCAGACCGGTCCGGTCGTCGGTTTCCACCAGCACCCCGCACAGCGTCGCCTCGCCCAGCGCCGGCTCGAACCGGCCCGAAGGTATCCGCCGGGTAAACCGGTTAAGCGGCTCCGCCTTGTCCATGCCGATCACGCTGTCATAGTCGCCGGTCATGCCGGCATCGGTCTGGTAGCCGGTGCCGCCGGGCAGCACCTGGGTGTCGGCGGTCGGCACATGCGTGTGGGTGCCCACCACCAGCGAGGCACGGCCATCGCAAAAGTGGCCCATCGCCATCTTCTCCGAGGTCAGTTCAGCGTGCATGTCGACGATGATGGCATCCGCCGCCTCGCCCAGCGGACAGGCGCCAAGCTGCTCCTCCACTGCCGTGAACGGGCAGCCCAGCGGCTCCATCTTGGCGACGCCCATGACGTTCATCACCAGCACGCGGGCGCCGTGCGCAGTCTCAAACAGACCCGCACCCTTGCCCGGCGTGCCTTTCGGATAGTTGACCGGCCGGATCAGTTCCGGCGCGCGCTCGATGAAGACAAGCGCCTCGCGCTGGTCCCAGGCATGGTTGCCCAGCGTCACCACGTCGGCGCCATGGTCCCGGAAGCTGTTGAATATCTCTTCGGTGATGCCGAAGCCGCCGGCGGCATTCTCGCCGTTGACCACCACGAAGTCGGCCTTCAGCCGCCGCCGCAGCGACGGCAGGTGATGCTCCACCGCCTGCCGGCCGGCCCGCCCCACCACGTCGCCCACGAACAGCAACCGCATTGGCATCAGCCCTCAACCTGCACTGGACCCGACTCCGTCAGGATCCAGTCGAGCTTCTGGTCATGTTCGCCCCGGACGACCTCGTCCACGGCTTGCGCCGAGTAAGCCACGCCAATGGCGACGACCGGCTTCAACCCCCGCAATCGCTCTATGGTACGGTCAAAGAAGCCGCCGCCATAACCGAGCCGGTAGCCGCGCCGGTCAAAGGCCAGTAGCGGCACCAGCAGCACGTCAGGCTCCACCACCCTGGCCGTCTCGGGCGGCACCGGAATGTTCCAGCGCCCCGGCACCGTCTCCTCACCGGGCACCCAGGCGCGGAATTCAAGCGGCGTCGCCGGCTTCACCACCACCGGCACGCAAGTCGTGAATCCCTCTGCGGCAAGCTTCGCCAGCAGCGGCCTGGTATCGATCTCGTCGCCGAACGGGATGAACGCCGACACTGTTCTGCCCGGCAACGGTCCGGCAAAATCCAGTCCCGTGCGCGCCAGGTTGAGCGCCGCAGTGTCCTTCAGCGCCGCGTGTGCCATGGCGCGCGCGGCTTCGGCGGCCTTGCGGGCCAGTTTCTTCTGCTGGGCAATCTCGGGTGTATCGGTCATGGGCTGGGCTATTACAACACCGGGTGGCGCCTGTCACCCCAAGGTCCTCGCCTTGCCACATGCCCCTTTAAATCAGGCCCGGCGCAGCGTACATACACATTCAGGCGGGCTGCCCGGTGCGTGAAGGAGTTACTATTCCCTGGGGCCTATAAGATCCTAAATGGGAGCTGTCCCTGTTTCGGGCCCTGGCCTGCGACACACGGCGCCCACCTACGCAAGTAGGGACCCGGGATCTTGAACTTCCACGGCCAGTGGTGGCTCGCCGCTTATCCCTGCCGCGCCAGCCTTGAAATCTGCTCCAGCCGCTTGGCCGAACCGCAGGTGAGGCGAGGCCGTATGGCCGCCGCACGAAGTGCGCCCCTCGCGGAGCCGTTGCGCAAGGCGCAACTGGCGTGAGCGCAATGAACAGACAAGCGGCAAGGCAAGTGAGTTGGCTCGCCGCTTACCCCTGCCGCGCCAGCCTTGAAATCTGCTCCAGCCGCTTGGCCGCCGCCTCGATACGCTCGGCCGCAGAGCGTTCCATCTGTTTCGATTGCTCGATTGCCTCGGAGCCCGTCCTGTGCGCGCCGGCAATCTCGTTCGACAGGGTTTCAACCTTGTCCAGCGCTTCCGACAGCTGGTCCGCGATGATCAACCCGGCCATCACCAGCAGCCGGATGTCACCGACCTCGCCGACGCCTGCCTTGATTTCCTTCACCTGGCTGTCGAGCAGCGAGGCGAGGTCCTTCAGGTGGCTTTCCTCGCCGTCCGCGCATTCCATGGTGAAGTTGCGGTTGTTGACGGTAATGACGACTTGTCCCATCGATTTCAGGCCTCTTCCCCGATCACCGTCCTGACCCTTGCCATGGCGAGGTCGATCCGCCGTGCCGCCTGCCGGTTGGCTTCTGCCAGTTCCTCGGCGCGCGCCCGGACCTCGTCAAGTTCGCCCGCCAGCCTGGCGCGGTCTTCCTTCAGCGCTTCGGCCTCGCCTTGCAGCTTGCTGATGGTGCCCTGGTTGCGCTCCGACTGCGCCCATGCGGCTTCAAGCTGGCGCATCGCCTGCTCGAACTGTTCGATTGCCTTGTCCAGTTGTGGCGTTGTTGCCATTCTTGCGGCTTCCCCGAAAACCTGCCGTTGCCCCCATTGCAACGGCGCTGCCCACTTGTCACGCAAATCTAGGGTCTTGCCCTCGAATCCGTCAACTATACCTCAACTTCACCCGCCATGGTCCGGTTTGTTCACAGTAATTCACAAGCTTCGCCCTGCGGCCATCATGCACCATTGACTCGCTGTGGCTGGGTGCTATGTGAGGGGCCGATTTCTCAAACGGTGGAAACTGGATAAATGACACCGGCAAACCCTGCCGCGGCAGCGAGCGCCGCCTCCTCCGCTCCGGCCTCTCCTGAAGACATTGCCAAGTACAAGCGCATGGCCAATGCCATTCGCGCCCTGTCGATGGATGCCGTACAGGCCGCCAATTCGGGCCATCCCGGCCTGCCGATGGGCGCAGCCGACATCGTCACGGTGCTGTTCTCGCACTATCTGCGCTTCGACCCGCAAGCCCCGCACTGGCCGGACCGCGACCGCTTCGTGCTGTCTGCCGGCCACGGCTCGATGCTGCTGTACTCGCTGCTGCACCTGCTCGGCTACGAGGACATGACCATCGACGAGCTGAAGAATTTCCGCCAGATCGGGGCACGCACCGCTGGCCACCCGGAGTTCGGCCACGCTACCGGCATCGAAACCACCACCGGCCCGCTGGGCCAGGGCCTGGCCAATGCCGTCGGCATGGCCATCGCCGAGCGTCATCTTGCCTCCCGGTTCGGTGAGAGCATCGTCAACCACAAGACCTACGTGCTTGCCGGCGACGGGTGCCTCATGGAAGGCATCTCGCAGGAAGCGTTAACGCTGGCCGGCCACCTCAAACTCAACCGGCTGATCGTGCTGTTCGACGACAACCAGATATCCATCGACGGGCCCGTCAGCCTGACCGATTCGACCGACCAACTGGCGCGTTTTGCTGCCTCCGGCTGGGACGTCATGCGGGTGGATGGCCATGACCATGCAGAGATTGCCCATGCGCTGGCCTCGGCCCAGTCTGCTACCAGGCCGGTGTTGATCGCCTGCCGCACCATCATCGGGTACGGCGCGCCCAACAAGCAAGGCACCTCCGGGGTTCACGGTGCGCCGCTGGGCGCAGACGAGATCAAGGCGGCCCGCGAGCAGTTGGGCTGGACCCACAAGCCGTTCGAAGTACCCACCGACATTCGTGACATGTGGCGGATCACCGGCCTGCGCGGATGCAAGGAGCGCAAGGGCTGGGAAAAGCGGCTCGACGCCCTCGACACCGCCACCCGCACCGAGTTCGACCGCCGCATGGCCGGCGACCTGCCGGAAAACCTCGACGACGTGATTGCCGCCTACAAGCAGGAACTGGCGGACAACCCGCCCACGCTGGCCACCCGCAACGCGTCGCAGAACGTGCTCGAGGTGATCAACCCCGTAGTCACCGAAACCTTCGGCGGCTCTGCTGACCTGACCGGCTCCAACAACACCCGCACCGATGCCATGAAGCCGTTCACAGCGGACAATCCGTCCGGGCGGTTCATGCACTGGGGCATCCGCGAACACGCCATGGCGGCGGCCATGAACGGCATTGCGCTGCATGGCGGCATGGTGCCCTATTCCGGCACCTTCCTGGTGTTCACCGACTATTGCCGCCCGGCCATCCGCCTGTCGGCGCTGATGGAACAGCGCGTCATCTACGTGATGACGCACGATTCGATCGGCCTGGGCGAAGACGGCCCAACTCACCAGCCGGTGGAGCACCTCGCAGCCTTGCGCTGCATGCCCAACCTGAATGTCTATCGCCCGGCAGACGCAACCGAAACGGCCGAATGCTGGCAACTGGCGCTGGAAAGCCCACGTACGCCGTCGGTGCTGGCGCTCACCCGCCAGAAGCTGAAGCCGGTCCGCACCAGGTTCACCAGGGAAAACCGCTGCGCCCGCGGCGCCTATGACCTGTCCTCCGACGATGACGCCAAGGTGGTGATCTTCGCCTCCGGCTCAGAGGTCGAGATCGCCGTCGACGCCGCTGAGAAGCTTCGCGAAGTGGGTGCATCGGTGCGAGTGGTATCGGTTCCCTGCATGGACCTGTTTTTCGAACAGGACGAAGACTACCGCAAGCTGATCCTCGGCGATGAACCCGTGCGCATCGCCATCGAGGCGGGTGTCCGCCAGGGCTGGGATGCCATCATCGGCGCGGGCGGCACGTTCATCGGCATGTCCACGTTTGGTGCCTCCGGTCCTTACGAAAAACTTTACGAGCACTTCGGTATTACCGCCGAGGCGGCCGTCAAGGCTGCCGTCACCGGCCTCGAGGCAAGCGCCTGAGGCACCGGCAGGCAACCCGCACAGGCGATCGGACTTCCGCACAAATGGCAAGCTTCAGAACCCTCGATGATCTGGATGTGGCAGGCAAGCGGGTGCTGGTCAGGGTTGACCTCAACGTTCCCATGAAGGACGGCAAGGTGACCGATGACACCAGGCTCAAGGCTGTCGAGCCCACCATCAACGAGCTCGCGGACAAGGGCGCGAAGGTGATGCTGCTGGCCCATTTCGGCCGTCCCAAGGGCAAGCCCGTACCGGAGATGAGCCTTGCGCCCATCGCCCCGGCGCTGGCTGCCGTGCTGGGCCGCCCGGTCGGCTTCAGCGATCAGCCTCCCCGGGATATCGCCGATGGCGAAGTCGTTCTGATTGAAAACACCCGTTTCCACCCCGGCGAAGAGGCCAATGACCCGGCCATGGCGAAGCAGCTCGCCGCCGCGGCCGACCTCTATGTCAACGACGCCTTCTCTGCCGCCCACCGGGCGCATGCCTCCACCGAGGGCGTGGCGCACCTGTTGCCATCGGCTGCCGGACGGTCCATGGAGAAGGAACTGTCCGCCCTGTCCGCCGCGCTGACCAACCCCAAGCGGCCGCTCGTCTGCGTCGTTGGCGGTGCCAAAGTGTCCACCAAGCTCGAATTGCTGGGCAACCTGTCCAAGGTCGCCGACACCATCATCATCGGCGGCGGCATGGCCAACACCTTTCTGGCTGCGCAAGGCATCAATGTCGGCAAGTCGCTGTGCGAGCACGACATGGCCGGCACCGCCCGCGATATCCTCAAGCAGGCAGACACAAATGGCTGCCGCATCATCCTCCCGGTCGATGCGGTAGTGGCGAAGGAGTTCGCCGCCGGCGCAGCCAGCCGCATCGTGCCGGTAGACCAGATCGGCGCCGACGAAATGATGCTCGATGTGGGTCCCAAATCGATAGAACAGTCCTGCGCCGCGTTTGACGATGCTGCCACTGTGGTGTGGAATGGCCCCTTCGGCGCCTTCGAGATCGCACCGTTTGACGCAGGTACCGTGGCCGCCGCGCGCCACGCCGCAGGCCTTGTAAATGCCGGAAAACTGGTCGCCGTGGCCGGTGGCGGCGACACTGTGGCCGCGCTCAACCATGCCGGCGTGGCTGATGATTTCACCTACGTGTCCACCGCTGGTGGCGCATTTCTTGAGTGGCTTGAGGGCAAGGCGCTGCCGGGCGTCGAGGTGCTGCGTACCGCCTGACCGGCCTGAACAAATCGAAACGGGGCTAAGAGACTGACATGACCAAACAGACGCTTGAAGAAATCGCCGAAGCCATGGTGGCGCCCGGCAAGGGCATCCTGGCGGCCGACGAAAGCACCGGCACCATCAAGAAGCGCTTCGACTCCATCAATGTCGAGTCGACCTTTGAGAACCGCCGCGACTACCGCGAGATGCTGTTCTCCGCCAAGCCCGCCATGAAGAAGAACATCTCCGGCGTCATTCTCTACGACGAGACCATCCGCCAGCGCACCGCCAACGACAAGCAATCGCTGGTCGAACTGATGATGGCGTCAGGCTCCATCCCCGGCATCAAGGTGGATGCCGGCGCCCAAGACCTGGCCGGCTATCCGGACGAGAAGATCACCGAGGGTCTCGACGGCCTGCGCGGCCGCCTCAAGGAGTATTACAAGCTCGGTGCCCGCTTCGCCAAGTGGCGCGCCGTGATCACCATCGGCGAGCACATGCCGACCTACAACTGCATTCACGCCAATGCCCATGCGCTGGCCCGCTATGCGGCGCTGTGCCAGGAAAACGGCATCGTGCCGATCGTCGAGCCGGAGGTGCTGATGGACGGGGCCCACTCTGCCCACGACATTGAGCAGTGCTACGAGGTGACAGAGGCGGTGCTCAAGGAAACCTTCCAGGAGCTGTACCTTGCCGGCGTCATGCTGGAAGGCATGGTGCTGAAACCCAACATGGTCATCCCCGGCCAGAGTTCCGGCAAGAAGGCCAAGCCAGAAGAGGTCGCCGATCTGACCGTGCAGTGCCTCAAGGCCTGTGTGCCGTCCGCCGTGCCGGGCATCGCCTTCCTGTCGGGCGGCCAGTCCGACATCGAGGCAACCGAGCACCTGTCGCTGATGAATTCGCGCCACGACCTGCCGTGGAACCTGACCTTCTCCTACGGTCGCGCGCTGCAGGCCGCAGCCCTCAAGGCCTGGGGCGGCAAGAAGGAAAACGTCAATAAGGCGCAAGCAGCCTTTGCCCACCGTGCCGCCATGAACGGCCTTGCCTCCAAGGGCAAGTGGACCAAGGCTGCTGAAAAGGGCAAGTAAGCCCTCACAGCACGAAGCTCGATCCGAGGAACCCGAGGCAGGCCGCCAGGCCCGCCACGGGCACCCACATGGGCACCCGGAAAACCCCTTCCGGCGTCTCGGGATCCGTCCACTTGATGCGGATGAGCGCCCAGTTGACCAGTGCGAACACGGACAGCGTCACCCGGGACGTCCACTCGGCCAGCGCCTCCAGCGGCACCGCCATGGCCAGCGCCAGGATGATCGCTCCAACCAGCAGCGTGGCTTTCAGCGGCGTACGCGTCGCCTCGTGGACGTGCGACAGCCAGCCCGGCAGGTGTCCCAGGTTCGACAGGCCGTACAGCACTCGCGACGCCATCACCTCCTGCACGATCACGCCGTTCAGCGTTGCCAGCGAGGCGATCCCCGCAATCAGCAGGGCGGGAAACGCCGTGACCTCGGAAAACAGCAGGCTCAAGGGTGCGTCTGAACTTGCAAGCGTGTCGAGTGGCACCGACATGACGGCGACATAAGCCACCAGCACATAAAGCAGTGTCGAGATCACCAGCGTCAGCCCGATGGCCCATGGCATGGCGCGCTCCGGCTCGATCACCTCCTCGGCCACGTTGACGATGTCCTCGAACCCGATGAAGGCAAAGAACGCGATCACTCCGGCAGACAGCACGCCCGCCCACATGGCCCAGTTGCCTGCCCCCTCCACCACCTCCGGCATCCGCATCAGCATGTCCGGTTGGGTGTAAAATCCTCCGATGATCACGGCGATCAGGCCGAGGATCTCAAGCGCCGTCAGGATAGCCGCCAGTCCCACCAACTCCATGATCCCGACCGCCGCAATCGCCGTCATCAGCAACACGATAAGCGGCACCAGCACATGCGGCGGCAACGGAATGAATTGCTGCACGTATCCCACCGACCCCACGCAGATTGCCGCCGCCGACACCACGCCCGCCGCCACGATGCCCAGGCCCGCCGCCAGCGACAGCCAGCGCAGCGAGAATGCCTTGTCGACGAAGGCGGCCTCGCCGGCACTCACCGGCAACCGGCCTGACAGTTCGCTGTAGGAGGCAGCCGAGAACGACATCACGAAGGCGGCGGCAATGAACGCCAGCGGCGCCGACATGCCGGCCCGGCCCGCCGTGACGCCGACCAGCACATAGATACCCGCCCCGATGGTGACGCCCAGTCCGTACAGCGTCACCAGCGGCAGCGTCAGCGAGCGTTTGAGGCCCGGTTGGGCCTTGGTCTGTTCACTTGCCATGCGCGATACTCCTTGCCAGTGTCACGCTCGCACACCACCACCGATGCCGCCTTGCGATTGATCAAGCACCATGACCCGCACCACCAGGCTCATCCACATCGTCTCAGCCCACGCCGAGGGCGAGGTTGGCGACGTCATCGTCGGCGGTGTGGCACCGCCTCCCGGTGATACCTTGTGGGAACAGCGCAGCTTCATTGCGCAGGACAGGACCTTGCGCAACTTCCTGCTCAACGAACCGCGCGGCGGCGTCTTCCGACATGTCAACCTCCTGGTGCCGGCGAAACACCCGGACGCGAAGTTCGGCTTTATCATCATGGAGCCCGAGCACACCCCGCCCATGTCCGGCTCAAACTCGATCTGCGTGGCCACCGTGCTGCTGGACACCGGTCTTGTCGAGATGCACGAGCCCATAACCCGCTTCAACATCGAGGCACCGGCAGGTCTCGTCGCCGTCACCGCCGTGTGCGAGAACGGCAAGGCGAAGTCGATCACCGTGCAAAATGTGCCCTCGTTTGCAGACAAGCTGGACGCAAAACTGGAAGTGGAAGACCTCGGTACGCTCTCCGTCGATACGGCCTATGGCGGCGACAGCTTCGTCATCGCCGATGCCCGCGCCCTCGGGTTCGAGGTCGCGCCCCATGAGGCCCGCGACATCGCCGAGGCGGGCGCGAAGATCACCGCAGCCGCCAACGAGCAACTGGGTTTCGCTCACCCGGACAACCCGGACTGGAACCACATCTCGTTCTGCCAGCTTGCCATGCCGGTTGAGGATGAAGGCGGCGTACCCACCGGCCGCAATGCGGTGGTCATCGACCCCGCCAAGATCGACCGCTCGCCCACCGGCACTGGTTGCTCGGCGCGCATGGCGGTGCTAAACGCGCGCGGGCACCTGAAGCAGGGCGACCGCTTCACCGGCATTTCCATCCTCGGCTCGCGCTTCGACTGCCGGCTGGAGGAGGTGACGCGGGTGGGCGGCAGGCCCGCCATCATTCCCTCCATCACCGGCCGCGCCTGGGTGACCGGCACGCGTCAGGAAATGCTTGACCCGGATGACCCGTGGCCCGAAGGCTACCGGCTCAGTGACACATGGCCAGTCAAGGTGTGATACCAAGGCGTCGTCATCAAACCTCGAAATGATTCGCTGAAAATGCCTGCTGACCAGACAGAAAACCTGCCCAACTGCCGCCTTTTCCTGATGCCACCATCAGGAATGGAGGCCAGTGCCATGTGGGCTTGCATCGAGGCTGCCGCATCAGCCGGCGACGTTGCCTGCCTGGTGCTGCCGCCGGACCGGAAATTGATCGCGGAAGTGATGCCGAAAGCGCAGGACATGGACATCGCAGTGCTGATTACCGATGACACCCGCATGACGGCCTACGAGAAGGCCGACGGTGTGCACGTCACCAGTTCACGCGCGGATGCAGAAGCCGCGCGCAAGTCGCTGGGTCAGAAGGCCAGCATCGGCCTCGTGGCTTCAGGGTCTCGCCATGCCGCCATGGAAGCCGGCGAAAGCGCCATCGACTACATTGCCTTCGACCTGTCGAACGAGGCCGGCCGTGACCTGCTGGACTGGTGGACGCCGCTGTTCGAGGTGCCGTGCGTAGGCCTCAATCCGGCCGATGAAGCCGCGTTTCAAGCAGCCATTGAGGCAGGCGCCGACTTCATCATGCCGCCCGCCGCCATGTGGGAGAGCGCCGAAGCCGCCCGCAATATCGCCGCCCGCCTGACTGCAGCCGGCAGGAGGAGCGAACCATGAAGCATGCAGCCCTGGCGCTGGCGGCCGCACTCGCTCTGGCCTCGCCGGCGCTGGCCCAGACTGCATCAATGGCGCCCACCTTCAAGGAAGCCGCCGCCCTCTATTCCGACGAGAACTACGCTGCCGCCTACGAGATCGCCGCACCGCTGGCCACCGGCGGCAATGTCGACGCCATGCTCATGCTGGCGGAGATGTACGAGCAGGGCCTTGGCCGCGACAAGGACCTGGCCGTCGCCATCCAGTGGTACGACACTGCGGCAGCCGCCGGCAACGTATCGGCCATGTTCCGGCTAGGCATGCTTTATCTGCGCGGGCCAAAGTCCATCGCCAACCCCGCCAAGGCCCGGGACTGGTTTGCCCAGGCGGCTGAGGCAGGCAACATGCAGGCCGCCAATGAACTGGGCCTGATGTACTATCAGGGCAATGGCGTTGAGCAGGATGCCGTGAAGGCGGTGACCCATATCAGCAAGGCAGCGCAGGCAGGCCTCGCCCAGGCGCAGTACAATCTCGGCCTGCTGTATGCCAATGGCCACGGCGTCAGGAAGGACCTTTCCACCGCCGGAGACTGGTTCCAGAAGGCCGCGTTGCAGGGCCTGCCGCAGGCGGCGCTGGACTATGGCCTGCTGGTCTATACCGGCGACGGCGGCATTCGCAAGGACCAGGAAATTGGCGCCCAGTGGCTGCTGGTGGCGGCCAATGCAGGGCTGCCCGACGCACAGCTGCTGATGGCCCGTATCCTGGCCTCGGGCCGGGGTGCGGAAAAGGACCGCGTTGAGGCGGGCAAGTTCTACCTGTTGGCGAAACAGGCCGGCAAGGCCGACGCGGACCTTGACGTCATGCTGGAAAACCTGTCTTCGCCACAGCGAGGCGATGCCGAACGCCGCGTCCGCGTGTTCGTCGAGGAATTGAAGCGCAACGCCCTTAATCCGTCCGGCGGCAAGTCCGACGCCGCCATCACCAACTGAACCCGCTATCTGGTCGTCAGCTTCAGTTCGATGCGGCGGTTGCGCGTCTTCGCCTCTTCCGAGGTTCCGGGATCAAGCGGCTGAAACTCGCCGAAGCCAGCCGCCACCAGGTGCTTTTCCGGAATGCCGGCCGCCGCCAGCGCCTCGACCACCGCAATGGCGCGCGCCGACGAAAGCACCCAGTTGGAGGGGAACTGCGGCGTGTTGATCGGATCTGTGTCGGTGTGGCCGTCCACCTGCAGCACCCAGTTCAGGTCTTCCGGAATCTCCGTCACCAGTTGCTGCATGGCCAGCGCCAGCTTGCCGATTTCCTGTTGGCCGGTGGGCGACAGCGCCGCCTCGCCCTTGCCGAACAACACTTCCGACTGGAACACGAAGCGGTCTCCGACCACGCGGATGTCCTCGCGGTCGGCCAGGATGCGCCGCAGCCTGCCGAAGAACTCCGAGCGGAACTTGTTGAGTTCCTGAACCCGCTGCGCCAGCGCAACGTTGAGCCGGCGGCCCAGGTCGGCAATCTGAGTGCGGCTTTCCTGGTCCTGCTTCTCGGCTGCGTCCAGCGCGTCGTTGAGTACGCCGATCTGCCGCCGCAGCGCCGCGATCTGCTGGTTCAGCAGCTCGATCCGCGCCAGCGCATCGGCCGATATCTTCTGCTCGGCATCCAGCTTGCCCTGCAGCGATGAAATCTGCGACCCGGCCTGGCTGCCCTGCGCGGTGAACGTGTCGACGATGCCCTGCAGTTCCGAGGTCTGGTCGCGGGCCGATTTCAGGTCGTCGGTCAATGCAGCAAGGGTTGTCTCAAGCTCCGCCTTGGACGACTTTTCCAGCGCCAGCAGTTCGGTCAGTTCGGCAATCTCGTTTCGCAGCCGGGACAACGCCGAATCCTGGCCCGATATTTCCCGGGCCTGCAGGAACTGGGTGATCATGAACACCGACAGCAGGAACGTGATGACCAGCAGCAGCTGCGCCATGGCGTCGACGAAACCCGGCCAGTAGAAGCCGCTGTCCTGCCGGTTGCGGCGTCCCCGCGACAGCCCCGCCATGGCCTAGCTCCGGCCCGGCGGCGTGCCGCCGACCCGCGCCAGCATCCGCTTGATCTCGGCGTTCTGCTCGGACTGCTGCTGCGCCCACTGGCGCACCACCTTCTGCTCCTCGCGCATTTGCTGGACAAGCCCATGCACGGCGGTGGCCAGCTGTTCCATGGCCTCGGCGCTGTTGCCGCCCTGGGCCGCCTGCGCCGAGTTCTCGAGCGTCCGGCCAATCCGCTCCATGCCGGAACGCAGCGTCGACATTTCCGCCTGGATGTGCGGCGGCAGATCGAGGCCCGAGCCGTACTCGCCCGCATCGATATCCGTCAGCGTGGCCAGCCAGTCCTCAAGGTCGTTGTAGAACCGGTTTTGCGCCTGGCTTGCCTGCAATTCGAGAAACCCGAGGATCAGCGAGCCAGCCAGACCGAACAGAGATGACGAGAACGACGTGCCCATGCCCGCCAGTGGGGCTTCAAGCCCGGCCTTCAACTCCTCGAACACGGTGCCGGACTGGGCAGTCGAAATATTGAGGTTCTTGATCGTGTCGCCCACCGCCGCCACCGTCTGCAGCAGACCCCAGAAGGTGCCCAGCAGGCCAAGAAAGATGAGCAGGCCGATGACGTAGCGCGAAATGTCCCGGGCTTCATCAAGGCGCGAGGCCAGTGAATCAAGCAACGAGCGCAATGTAATGGGCGACAGGATGGTCAGCCCCGACCGGTCGCGCAGCTGCGCCGCCATCGGCGCCAGCAGCGTCGGCTTGTAGGGAATCTCCAGTCCCGGATCGGCGATCCGGAAGCTGTTCACCCAGTTCACCTCCGGCCATAGCCGGAACACCATGCGGAACGTGTAGGCCACGCCCAGCAGCAGCACCAGCACGATCATGCCGTTGAGCCCGGGATTGGCCATGAACGCCGTCTGGATGTTCGGGTACAGCACGGCGGCGGCCATACCGATGAGAATGGTGAACACCGCCATGCGCACGAGGTACACCCGTGGCAGTTCAAGAACCTTCAGATGATCCGATGTCAGCATGCCGCTTGTTTCCCGCCCGTTTGAGCACCTGGTGCCGGATGTCTCTCGATGCCCTCGGGATCCGGCTGATTTGCGCCAAGCCAGTGTAGTCAAAAGCCTGCGCTTGTCACCCCGCTAAGCAGGTCATCCTGCAATGATGCCATGGCGCTTTCTTGTCGGAACTGCGATCATCGCAGCCATGCTGTATTTGATGGTCAAGGCCCTGTTGTCGGGCGTCATCATCGCCATCGTATCCGAGGTGTCGCGCCGCGCGCCTGCCTTCGGCGCACTCATCGTGTCGTTGCCACTGGTCTCGCTTCTGGCCATCGCTGATCGGGGTCTGCATCATGACAATGATGCTGTACGCCCTGATGGTTTGGGCGCTGGCCCGCTTCGGGATGTCGTTGTGAACTAGGCCTGCTTCGCAGCCTTCAGGCAGTCGCCCAGCTGGGCCGCGATGAGTTCGTTGCCGGCGAGGATGTTGCCGGTGGCCATGACGTCGGGCCCGCCGTCGGCATCGCGGGCAAAGCCGCCCGCCTCGCGCACCAGCACGATGCCGGCGCAAATGTCCCACGGCTTGAGGCCCCGCTCCCAGTAGCCGTCGAGCCGGCCCGCCGCCACCCAGGCGAGGTCGAGCGATGCCGTGCCGGCCCGGCGGATGCCGGAGGCCTTGGCCTGCACTTGCGCCAGTTCGGCCCGGAATTCCACATGATCGCCCCGGCCCCGGTGCGGCATGCCGCAGGCAATCACCGCGTCATGGATGTCGCGCCGCGCCGCCACCCGGATACGCCGGTCGTTGAGATAGGCGCCGCCGCCGCGCTCGGCCGCGAAAAGCTCATCGGTGATCGGGTTGTAGACGACGCCTGCCACCGGCTCGCCATTTCGGGTCAGGCCAATGGAGACGGCAAAGTGCGGAATGCCGTGAATGAAGTTGGTGGTGCCGTCGATCGGGTCCACCACCCAGACATGCTGGCCGTCCTTGCCCTTGATCTCGCCCGCCTCTTCCAGCAGGAAGCCCCATTGCGGCCGCGCCCGGGACAGCTCTTCGCGCACCACCTCCTCGGCCTTGCGGTCGGCCCTGGTCACGAAGTCGGCCGGTCCTTTCAGCGACACCTGCAGGTTGGCCACCTCGCCAAAATCGCGCGTGATGGCGCGCGCCGCCTTGCGGGCAGCGTTGATCATCACGGTAACGAGGGGGGAAGCAGCCATCTGTTGTGCGTCAACCTTCGGTCGCGCGGCGCACGTAGGTCACTTCGGCGGTATCGACGATGATCTTTTCGCCTGCGCCGATGAACGGCGGAACCATGACCTTGAGACCGTTCTCCATCATCGCCGGCTTGTACGAGGACGATGCCGTCTGGCCCTTGACCACCGCATCAGCTTCCACGACTTCCAGCGTCACGTAGTCAGGCAGGGAAACGCCCAGCGGCTTGTCCTCATAGCTTTCCACGGTGACGACCATGCCGTCCTGCAGGAATGCCGCGCGTTCGCCGACGAAATCCTTCGGCAGTTCGATCTGCTCGTAGGTCTCGTTGTCCATGAACACCAGCATGTCGCCCTGTTCATACAGGAACTGGTAGTCCTTCTGCTCAAGGCGCACCTTCTCGACAGTTTCCGAAGACCGGAACCGCTCGTTCAGCTTTGTGCCGCTGACGATGCCCTTCATCTCCACCTGCGCGAAGGCGCCGCCCTTGCCCGGCTTCACGTGCTGGCATTTGACCGCGATGTAGAGTTCGCCGTTGTGCAACAGCACGTTGCCCGGCTTGATTTCATTGCCATTGATCTTCATGTCGATTTACCTGGATTGAACCGAAATTCGGCTTGGATGGCGCGGGGTTTAGCAGGGCTTGGCGGGCTTTGGTAGAGGAAAGTGCCGGTCGCCGTTGACGAATGGCCGCATCAGCCGCAATTGTGCGCCCACTTTCCATTGCCATTCACCGGAGTTGCCATGCCCACCTTGAGCTTTCTGACCACCTGCCACTTCGACCACGGCGCCATCGGCATGTTGCAGAAGTCGCTCGACCGGCTTGGCCTGAAACGCCCGCTGATCGCCACCGACAAGGGCATCGCCGCCGCCGGCATCCTCGACACGGTGAAAGCCGCCATGACGGATCCAGCCGCCGCCGTGGTGTTCGACGAAACCCCAGGCAACCCCACCGAGGCCGCCGTCATGAAGGCGCTGGCCTTGTACCAGTCCGAGGGCTGCGACGGCGTCATTGCGCTGGGTGGTGGCTCGGCCATGGACCTCGGCAAGACCGTTGCCCTGCTGGCCGTTTCCGGCGGTCCGCTGGCGCAATACGACCCGATGACCGGCGGCAACAAGCTGGTGAAGGGCATCGCGCCCGTCATCGCAATTCCGACGACGTCGGGTACCGGCTCCGAGGTCTCGCTGGGAATGGTCATCGTGCTCGATGACGGCCGCAAGATGACCTTTGGCAACCCGAAGTTCATCCCCACCATCGCCATCTGCGATCCGGACCTCACATTGGGCCTGCCGCCCATGCTCACCGCCGCCACCGGCATGGACGCCATCACCCACTGCATCGAGGCAGTGCTCACCCCCACCATCAACCCGCCCGCCGACGGCGTCGGCCTTGACGGGCTGTGGCGGGGCTGGCGCAACCTGCCGCGCGCAGTGAAACACGGCGACGACAAGGAAGCCCGCTGGCAAATGATGATGGCATCGACCGAAGGCGCCCATGCCTTCACCAAGGGGCTCGGCTCGGTACACGCCATGAGCCACGCCATCGGCCGGCGCGAGGACCTGAAGCTTCACCACGGCACGCTCAACGCCGTCATCCTGCCGGCCGTGCTGCGCTTCAACGCGCCTCACTGCGAGGAGAAATACGACCGCCTGCGCGCCGCCATGGGGCTGGAGTTCCACGCCGACGTGGCCGAAGCGGTGGAGAAGATGAACGAGTATATCGGCATTCCTTCCGGCCTGAAGGCCATGGGTGTCAGCGAGGACATGATCGACGACTTCGTGCCTCACGCACTGGCTGACCTCGCCCACCGCACCAACCCAGTCCAGCCCACGGCGGAGGAGTACCGGGCGCTGTTCAAGGCCGCGATGTGAGCTGAGTTCACCCCGTCATCAGGTACCTGAGCGCGCCGAACAGCAGCGAGCAGCCGATGACCAGCAAACCCGTATAGAACATCTTGCGGAACTGCTCTTCCGAGATCGACTTGCGGTAGCGCGTACCGAGCCACAGGCCCAGCGCGGCCGGCACCAGCGCGCCCGCCGACACCGCCATCAGGTCCGGCGTCAGCATGGAGCGCTGCGTCATCGACAGCGCCAGTGCGGCGGAAATGGTGCAGAACGTCACCCCCAGCGCCTGCACCATCATGTCCCGCTTCAGGCCGAGCGCCTGCAGGAACAGGATGCCCGGCACGATGAAATTGCCGGTCATGCCGAACATGATGCCGCCAAGCCCGCCGCACACGGCGGACCACGCCCGCTCCCGCTCCGGCCGCGGCGGCGGAATGCGAAACCTTGTGAACGAGATGATCGAGTTGATGATCAGGATCAGCCCGAGCATCGCCACCAGAACTTCCGAGCGCGCCGTCGCCAGCACCTGTACACCGGCATAGACGGTGATCACCGCCATGGCCAGGAACAGCCACAACCGCTGCAGGAGCCCCTTGAGGTAGCCGCCTTGCAAAGCCTGCCATGCATTTGTAACCAGCAGCGGAATGACAAGAATGCCCAGCGTCGGCTTCAGGCCCAGCGGCAGCGTCAGCAGCGCCAGCGTCACCGTCGGCAAGCCGAGCCCGATCGCGCCCTTGACGAACCCGGCGGCGATGAAGGTCAGCGCAATGGCGACGAGTATCTCAGGCGTGAACATTTGCCTGCCGCTTTAACAGCGCGCCGGCCACTTGAACAGATCTCCTGGCCGCATGCGGGCCATGCAACAATGCACTTGGGACCTGTTCTCAGCCAGCGGTATGATGCCGCCGATGACACAGGGAAAACTGCCACCCATCGCCTACATGGCGCGCACCCGCGAGTGGTACCTCGCGCTCGGCTATGACAACCCGTACCAGTGGGCGCACCACGACGGCGTACCGTTCACGCCACTGTCGAAACCGCTGAACAAGGCAACTGTTGCGCTGGTCACCACCGCAGCCCCCTACCGCCCCGATCTGCCGGGCCAGGGACCGGGCGATCCTTATAGCGGCGAAGCGAAGTTCTTCTCCGTCTGGTCCAGGCCGGTCTCTCCAGCCCCCGACGTGCGCATCGCCCACATCGCCTATGACCGCAAGCATACCTCGGCCAAGGACGCCAACACCTGGTTTCCGCTGGCGCAGCTGAAGCAAGCCGCCATGCACCGCCGCATCGGCACGCTGAGCCACCGCGTGCACGGTTTCCCGACCAATCGCTCCCAACGCACCAACATCGAGACCGACGCCCCTGCACTGTTGGCTGCCTTGCGCGAGGATGGCGCCGATGCCGCCGTGCTGGTGCCCAACTGCCCGGTCTGCCACCAGTCGGTCAGCCTTGCCGCCCGGCATCTGGAGGCAAACGGCATTGCCACCGTGTTGATGGGCTGTGCAAAGGACATCGTGGAGCATTGCGGCGTGCCGCGCTTCGTGTTCTCCGACTTTCCGCTTGGCAATGCAGCCGGTCGCCCGTTCGACCGGGCCAGCCAGCACCTGACGCTGGAACTGGCCCTGCGCACGCTCGAGAACGCGCGCAGCCCAAGCACCACGGTCGTGTCGCCACTGGAATGGAGCGAAAACCACGGCTGGAAATGGGACTATTCCAACCCCACCCGTCTTCCCCCGGATGAGCTTGCCCGCCGCCGCGAAGAATTTGACCGGGTGAAACGCGAGGCTGCCCGGGCAAATGCCTGACAGCGATGCCCGGCGTTCAGGCCGGGACACCATCCACTCGGATGGATCGATCAGCTGAACGGGCTGATGCACTCGCGCGTATTGCCGTCAAAGTCAGTCCACGTGTTGGTGCGCGGGCGGTATGAGCGGTACTTGCGGCGGCACCAGTCCTCGTGGTCCTCGTCATATCCGCCAACGTCGCGATCATAAACTGGCTCGTCGTCGTAGTATTCGTCTTCCCACCAGGGCACGGCATAATAGTAGCCGTCGTAGAAATGCCCGAAGCCGCGGCGCCGTTCGCGAAACCGGTTGCCATGGCGGTTACGCCGCCAGCGGCGGTCCTCCACTTTGTGGACAAGAACCTCTGCAATGCCTGCCGTAACAGCAGACGCAGCAAGCGGCCCGGCAGGAGCTGCCGTTGCAGGCGCCACCGCCGTCACCGCCAGCGCCGCCAGACCTGTCAGCAACGCCAGCACCATATTCCTGGAAGGGGTCATCGGATAATCCTCTCTTGCAACCAGATCATTCCCCGGAACCAAGAGGCTAATCGCCTCTGCCAATTATGTCACGCAAGGTCAGTCAAAAAGGTTGAGGCGGGATATGTGCTGGCGACATGCGGCCCTTACTGTTCAGAACAGCAGCTGCCACACCACCGGCAGCAAGATCGCCGTGGCCAACGCATTCAGCCCCATGGCGAGGCCGGAGAAAGCGCCCGCCACCTCGCTGACCTGCAGCGCCCGCGCCGTACCGATGCCGTGGCTGGCGGTGCCCATGGCAAGCCCCCGCGCCGCCCAGTCACGCACCCCGATCA
>CAVOZK010000016.1:0-104172 GCA_963700935.1 uncultured Alphaproteobacteria bacterium
GCACAGATCTCGTCATTGTCCGACGTATCGCCGGTCACCCCTACAGCCCCGATGATCTCTCCCTTGCGGTCCTTGACCAGCACGCCACCCGGCACTGGCAGAAGATCGCCCTGGGCAAGTGCATTGACGGCCTGCACAAAGTACGGCTGCTGCTGCGCGCGCTCAAAGATCGCCCGGGACCCGATACCCAGCGCCAGCGAGCCATTGGCCTTGCCAAAGGCCATCTTGAAACGCAGCGTCGAACTGCCGTCCTGGCTTTCGAACGCCTTGACGGCACCACGTGCATCCAGCACCACAACGCTCATCGGTTTTGTCAGGCCAAGTTCCTGCGCCTTCTTCAGGGCAACGGAGATGATGCGGCGGCTCTTGGCGAGGCTCAGTGTCGTCATGGTTTGGTTCTCCGGATCAGCATCGTTCAGGCTTGGCTCTCTGGCGGCTTCTTGCCCTTTTTTGTTATGCGCGGTCAATCCATCCTGCGGGATTGCCGCCATGGCCTGTGGTCCTATACAAAAGGTCTGTCCATCTTGGAGGCATTTGCATGAGACTTTCCGGCAAGAAAGCCCTGGTTACCGGTGGGGCCAGGGGCATCGGTCTCGGCTGCGCCCGGCTGATGGCGGCACAGGGAGCCACCGTCGTGATTGCCGATATCGATGACGAAACCGCGCTCCGCGAAGCGTCAGTGATCGATGGCTGTTCGGCACTGAAGCTGGACGTCACCTCGCGCGCCGGCTGGCACCAGGCCATCGCCGAGACCGACGCCCGCCTCGGCGGGTTGAACGTGTTGGTCAACAATGCCGGAATCATCATTCCCGGCACCATCGACAACCTGGACGAAGCAAGCTGGGACCGCACCATGGAGGTCGACCTCAAGTCGGTATTCCTGGGATGTCAGGCGGCCATGCCGGTGCTCAGCCGGTGTCAGCCCGCGTCGATCATCAACATCGCCTCCATTGCCTCAATGATCGCCAGCCCCTATTTTGCTGCCTACAACGCGGCCAAGGCGGGCGTGCACCTGCTCACCAAGTCCGTGGCGCTCAACGCTGCGCGCAAGCATCCCGGCGTCAGGTGCAACTCCATACATCCGGCCTTTGTCGATACCGGCATGGTGGAAGACGTGGTCCGCAATGCCGCACCGGCGGAGGCCCGGGACAAGCTCGCGAAGCAGATCCCTCTGGGTCGCATCGCCACAGTTGAAGACGTCGGCTGGGCTGTGGTCTACTTGGCGAGCGACGAGTCGGCCTTTATGACAGGTGCAGAAATCAAGCTTGATGGTGGTATCTCCGCCATGTAGCCCGCATGAAAAAGGCAGCATCCCGAACCCCATCATGACCTCGAACAAGCGCATCGCCATCGTTCTGCACCAGGAAACCTCGACGCCGGGCCGCGTCGGGATGAAGCTGTTGCAGAAAGGATATGCGCTGGACATCTTCCGGCCCGCGCTGGGATGCGTCTTGCCGGAGAATGTCGATCACTATGCCGGCGCGGTTATTTTCGGTGGGCCGATGAGCGCCAACGACGACGAACAGCATGATTATATCCGCAAGGAGATCGACTGGATTGCCCGCCCGCTCAAGGCCGGCGTCCCGTATCTCGGCATCTGCCTGGGCGGCCAGATGCTCGCCCGGCAGCTTGGCGGCAGGGTCTATGGATATCCCGATGAACGCGCCGAGATCGGTTACTATGACATCCGGTCGACCGAACCGGGCAATGCCTATGGTCCCTGGCCAGAGCGCGTCTACCAGTGGCACCGGGAAGGTTTCGAGCTGGTTCACGGCGCAACCAGCCTTGCTGAAGGCGGCGAACACTTCCCGAACCAGGCGTTCCAGTATGGCGATACAGCCTTCGCCATCCAGTTCCACCCGGAAGTGACCCAGAAGATGATGAACCGCTGGCTGGTCAAGGCAGAGCACCGGCTGGTGTTGCCCGGCGCACGGCCCAGGCACACCCATTTCGAAGACCGCTTCATCTATGACCGTCAGGTAGATGCCTGGCTTGGCCGTTTCCTTGACCAGTGGCTGGCCTCCGCCGCAGGCGCAAGGCCGGCCGCTCTGGCTGCCGAGTGATGCCGTCCCGCCATTGAGGATGATTTGCATTTTGCAAACACCGGCTTGCCCGTTTGCAACACAAGGGGAGCCAGCGTCTCACGACATCTACCATATCTGGGGCATTGCTGACGGGCACGCCACCATATCTGGAAATTTTGCAGCTGGCATCACACTTGCTGGTGCGTCATCAAGCTGAGATCATTGTACAGCGTACTCAGCCAGTTCTTGAGGAAGCGGGTCAGCCCTGTATCAGGCGGCCCGCTTCTTTCTTTTGCGCCGTTGCCGGAATCACCGCCGGCTTCATGCCTTCAGGGCAATAGACGTCTACAGGTTTCGCGAACCCCGCCAGTTCCAGCAAGCCAACGGCCTCAATTCCATCTGGATGCGCATGCGCGAAGCCCGGGCCCGAGCAGGACCGGACAATTGGTGATCTTGGTGGCGGCCTCCAGCCTTGCCGCCATGTTCACGCTGGAACCGATGGCTGTGTAGTCGAACCGGATGTCGGAGCCAAAGTTGCCAACCGAGCAGACCCCGGTTTCGATGCCGGCGCCGACTTGAATGGGCGGTTTGCCCGCCGCCGACCCGTTGCTCGTTCTCCTTGTCCAGCGCGGCCCGGATCGCCAGCACGGCCTGCAGCGCCCTGCCGGCGTGGTCCGGCTGGTCCACCGGCGCATTCCAGAACGCCAGGATGGCATCGCCCATGAACTTGTCGATGGTGCCGTCCCGCGCTGGAATATCTCTGCACTGGCGAGCGTTAGAAACCGGTTCACGGTGGCGATGATTTCTTCTGCCGGAAGCTGCTCGCTGCTCGAGGTAAAGCCGCGCATGTCCATCATCAGCACGGTAATCTCTCGCTTCTCGGCGCTGGTGGTCAGGTCCTGGCGGGACCGTGTAAGCATGTCGACCACGTTCGGTGAGAGGTATTGCGAGAACTGCCTCGACAGCTGCCGCCGCCGCAGGTCAGCCTCCCGGAACAGGCTGTAGGCTTCACCCAGCACCACCAGCGCCAGCCCGGCGGCAACCTGCAAGGGTTCATACAGCGCGTGCAAGCCAAGGTAGGCCGCGAAGCCTGCCACCGGTGGCAGAAGGCAGATCATCACGCCTGCCGGGATGAGCACCCATAGCCTGCCGCCCAGCCAGCTCGACAACAGCATGATCATCATGGCCGACACGACGAACCAGCCGCGCTCGAGTTGCTTGGCGTGGGCAGGCTCGCTGAGGAAGACGCCGTCCAGCAACTGCCCGGCGAGTACGGCATGGATATCTGCACCAGAGCGGGCCGCATGAACCGGTGTCGTGTGAAACTTGTCGATGCCAAGCGCATTAACCGACAGGATGGCAATCCTCCCCTTGAGCGCCGCATCGGCCTTGCCGGCAAACACATCAAGGGCGGAGATCCGGCGGACGGCTTGCTCCTGTTCCCACAACCAGATGGCGCCACCCGGCGTCAAAGGCACAACGCCGTCTCCCAGCTTGAGCGCTTCATATCCTTCGGGACGCACCCTCAATGCATAGGACGGCGCCTGCAGATGCAGCCGGGCAAGCTCCAGGCTGAAGGCCGGCCATAATGCAATGCCATCGCTGGCTTGCGATGCCCAGACCATCGGCACGCTGCGCACCGTGCCATCCTCGTCCGACACCGACCGCACGATGCCAAGCCCGCTGGCGCCCTCCCGCAACAGCGGCGTTGAAGCGATGATGCCCGGAAGAACCGGAAGCGACTGGGCATCGCCATGCCCGACAACCGACCAGCCAACCAGCGCTTGCGGCACGGTTGAAGACGGAAAGTCGCCAATGCTGGTGGCAAGCACGGTCGGGCCTGATGCAATGGCCGCGGCAAGCTTGCGGTCGCGCTCTTCTCCGCCCGCATCGGTATCAGGTTCCGAAAACAGGATATCAACGCCGAGGACCGTCACACCGGCTGAATGGATGGCCGAGATCAGCTCCCCCACCCGGTCGCGCGGCCAAGGCCAGCGGCCCTCGGCGGCAATGGTGTCATCATCGATGCCGACGACGACCACCTGCTGATCAGTTGCCGCTCGGGGCTTCAGTTGCTGGTAGATGTCGAAGGCTTGACCACGCAGACCATCCAACTGCCGGTCGAAGACGACATGGAACAGAACGAGAAGCGCAATGAGGGCGAGAACGCCGGTTCTGGAGGCCAGATGCCTGATCATGCCTTCAGCTCCTGGACCGGCACGCCTTCCTATCAGGGTCAATCAATAGTTTCGGTTTTCGTTGGTGCGATTGATGTCAGGCGTGTTGCTGCCGCCTTCAGGAACGCTGCCGCCCGGCACCGGCAATTGCCCGTTGTTGCTGGTGCAGCTGGACGAGGTGAACGACCCGGCGCTGGCACAGCCGGTATCGACCGCCAGACCAGGCCCACGCGCGCCGGGCTGGCCGGTACCGGCCACTTCTGGCCCTGCTGTCCAGCACCTCAAAACTGTTGCTGGTCTTGCCCACGTCGAGCGATGGAGCCGTCGGAAATGCAGGCAAAGCCGGGCTTGGTGATCACGCGCGTCACCCCGTTCACCGTGCAGGTGAGCTTGCCCGCACGGAGGATCGCCACGGATTGGCCAACTTCCACGCTAATGTCGGTGATGCCACCGCGCACACCAAGGATGACGTGCGGTGTCGATATCTTCATCTCGCCCTTCTTGGAAACCTGGCCGCCATAGAAACGCGACACGCCACGGTCCATCGAGATGCCCAGGCTGCCCGCACTGCCGGGGCTGTAGACGAACTCGTCGATGGTGAGGCGTGAGTTCGGTCCAAGCTTGGCACTCGACTCATCCCGGAACACGATCATGCCCAGGCCGGTGGCGTTGCTGCGCAACTGGTCGCCCATTGCTATGCGCGCTCCGATGCCGATGACGCCGGCGCCGGCCTTGCTGACCTCGGTCTGCACCGCCGTCATCTTGCCGACCGTTTCGGCAAGGGCTCCGCTGCAGGTCAGCATGGCGGCCGCGAGTCAGGATGGCAGCTGTCAATCCGGATCTGGTCGCACGCATTTTACTTGCTTTCCGCTAACGTCAGAACGACCTGGTGTAACTCAGGTTGATCGCATGGGTGGAATAGTCATTGTCGAAGAAGAAGACACCGGCCGTAAAGTCAGTGCGCTTGAACTCGTACCCCAGCGACACGCTGTTGTAGCCATCGATCTGGAAGGTATGCGTCCAGTGTGCCTTCAGGTATTCCCCTTCTGTGCATCGGAGAAGCTGAAGAACAACGGGCCGATCGTGTCGAAATCGCCAAATGCCACCGATGCCTGTTGTGTCCACACGGTATCGAAAGGCTGGTGCGGCACCAGTCCGGCATAGCTCAGCTCGACTTCGCGCTGCTCGGTTACCTTGTCGCCTTCAGGGTCCAGTTCACAATGTACCGCCCGGCAATCCCGACCGAATGTTCATGGCTGAGCCGTCTGCTGATCCCGCCTCGGCCTCGAACCGGTGTTCTGCGACCAACGTTTTCTGACGGCGACAGGTTGCTGTAGCGACCGCCAACATAGGCAGCCGTGTCGACCGTGGGCAGGATGATCAACCGGATGGAGGTGCCGAGCGCCGCATCGGTCACGGACGGATTGTAGCTCTTCCAGTTGCCGAACACCCCCAACTGCAGGCGCAGGCCGTCCAGTTGGGTGGTCTCGATCCCCTTGTCCAGCACCAGCGAGGCATAGCCGCGATTGTGCAGGTAGATGCCGCCGTCATCCAAAGCCGAACGGATTGCCGTCGCCCTGGTTGACGTCTTCGTAGCGGCGCTCGAACAACACCCCGCCCGATGCAATCAGCGCATCGCCAAGCGGCGTATCGAGATCAATCCGCAACGAACCATTGGACGCAATGTATGGATTCCAGTCCTGCCGGTCGCGCCAGCCTGAAGGCGGGTTGGGCTGATCCGTATCGAGCCAGGTGGACTTGATGCCCACCGTCACATCCAGCGCCCACTCAAAACCGGCCAGTGAATTGCTGGCGCGCGCCAGGAGGCGTTGCGCATCCGCCGCTTCTTCCGCAGTCAGGTCGCCGATCTCGAGCGCGTCCTCGGCATTGCGTTTCGCCAGTTCCCAGCTGCCGGTATTGGCATAGACCTTGGCCAGCGAGTACTTCGCTCGCGCATCGCGGGGATATTTCACCAGAGTGCTGTTCGAGCGTGGAGATCGCCTGGTCGTATTGCCCAACCTCAACGGCCTTGGCGACGAAATTGCCAAGCACGCTTACGTCTTCAGGCGACGCATATCGCTGTTCGAACAGGTTTGAATAATCGTTTGCCCTCGCAGGCCCGCCAGACACTGCATGGCAAGCAGCAAGGCGGCTGCAACGGGCTTACAGCGTGCTGAACTCATCCAGGTAATCCGAAATCTTGGCCGCCCCCGGCTTATTCGATGATGTTCCTTTATCATGCCGTGAGGAGGAGATAAAAGCAATGACAACAACTTTAGCCGCGACTGTGGCGGGGGAATCCACGCCGCATGCGAAGGTCGACGTTCAGGCAACAGAATAATGTGAAGCCACGGTCCGCCAGTGTTTTCTCCAAGCTGTTACCAGCCTTTGGACATTCCCTTTTATGCATGCTTATCGAGCAAGTTTCACGCCACAGAGACTAGCAATAAACTTAATCACGCCACATCCGAGGTGCTAATCTGGCCGTTCAGCCATGACATCAATAAGGGACCAGCCAATGAAAACCCACCGCATACAAGCTGCCTGTATTGCTACGACTGCGTTGCTGATGTTCGCATCAACGGCCCAAGCCATGACCTGTCGCATCAGTATGAATATCACCAAGGGGGGATTTGTGGTTGGAGCAGCCAGCGGATCAGGCACGCTCAATTGCAACGGGCAGCGTTACCCGATCAGAGTGAGCGGCATTAACGCCGGTTTGGTGATTGGCGTGTCGAAAATGTCATTGCACGGCACTGCCCGGCATCTGCGCAGGATCTCGGATATTGAAGGGACCTATGCCTCCACTGGAGCATCCGCCGCAGCTGGTGCTGGCGGTACCAATATCCTGGCAACAAATGAGAAGGGCGTGGAGCTTGCGGTGCGCGGTCGGCAGGTTGGCTTTGAAGCCTCGCTTGACCTGGGGGGAATGACAATCCGCCTTGATTGAGATTGTTCGCATACCCACCGAAACAGTAGCAGGTCGGCGCGACAATCCCCGGGGGAGAGAATTGCCGCGCCTGTCTGTTCGGCAGCTCACTTAATGGGCCAGGCGTCGCAACTGCAGGGTCGCGCCACCTGACCCATGCTGGCCGTGCTTTATGGGAGAAGGATAGCCAGCCCTGTGATGCTATCAGGCAGGTTGCTGATCGTCCTTAAAAAACCCGGCCTTTTTCAAGAAATCATATCCCCACTAAGCGGCTAGCCGTTTCACCAGCCGCTGCACACTAGCCAAATGCCATTGGCCACTTGAGCGCCTCCACTTTGGCTACTTGCTCGTAAGTGC
The DNA here is from genome assembly GCA_963700935.1 of uncultured Alphaproteobacteria bacterium. Lineage (GTDB taxonomy): Bacteria > Pseudomonadota > Alphaproteobacteria > Rhizobiales > Aestuariivirgaceae > Anderseniella. Next base: position 7,488 of record CAVOZK010000016.1, read on the forward strand.
CACAAAATTCCGTCGCGATCCGGGCTTTGATGGGGGAAATATTGGGGGACGACCACCCAGGTAAAATAGAATTACTTATAAATTTCAGATACTTAAAATAAGTAAATGGTGGAGCCGAGGGGAATCGAACCCCTGACCTCGTCATTGCGAACGACGCGCTCTCCCAACTGAGCTACGGCCCCGCACCACACTGCCGGCCGGCGTTTGACCGGCGCGGCTTGCGCAATCTATACGCCGCCGCTACATGTTGCGAAACAAGTTTTTGGGGGTCCGTCAATGGAACCGTTTGTATGGCTGTTCGACCAGATCGTCTTCATCGTCTTCTGGCTGGTGATCATCATGGTCGTCATGGGTTGGCTGATGGCTTTCAACGTGCTCAACAATTCCAACAATGTGGTACGCCAGATCAACTATGCCCTGCACCGCCTCACGGAACCGATGCTGGGTCCGATCAGGCGGCTGCTGCCGGATCTCGGCGGCATCGACATTTCCCCGATCATCCTGCTGCTGGGGTTGATGTTCATCCAGCGGCTGTTGCACCAGTACGCGCTTTGAACTGCCTGCCGCGTCGCAATCCCGCAAAAATTCGACGCACTGGCATTGGTGAACGCCGCGCGTCTTGATCAATATCCACCCGACAAACAGAAAAGATGAGAGGTCAGTAAGCGCCATGTGTGCAGCCAAGGTGATTGACGGAAAGAAGTTTGCCGAGGGCCTGCGCGGCCGCATTGCCACTGCCGTTGCTTCGCTGCAGCGCGACCACGGGCTGACCCCCGGCCTTGCCGTGGTGCTGGTGGGCGAGGACCCGGCAAGCCAGGTCTACGTGCGCAACAAGGCAAAACAGACTGTCGAGGTGGGTATGAAATCAGTCGAGCACAAGCTCGATGCATCGACGCCAGAAGCTGACGTGCTGGCCATGGTCGACCAGCTCAACAAGGACGATTCGATCCACGGCATCCTCGTGCAGCTGCCGCTGCCGGACCACATCGACGCCACCAAGGTGATCAACTCGATCAGCCCGGCCAAGGACGTCGACGGCTTCCATGTGGTCAATGCCGGCCGCCTTGCCACCGGACAGGATTCGCTGGTGCCGTGCACGCCCGTCGGCTCGGTGATGCTGGCCAAGGATGCGCTTGGATCACTGTCAGGTCTTGAGGCCGTCGTCATCGGCCGCTCCAACATTGTCGGAAAGCCGGTGGCGCAGCTGCTGCTGCAGGAAAGCTGCACCGTCACCATCGCCCACAGCCGCACGAAGGACCTGCCCGGCGTGGTGCGCCGCGCCGATCTGGTCATTGCAGCCGTTGGCCGGCCTGAAATGGTCAAGGGTGACTGGTTGAAGCCGGGAGCGTGCGTGATCGATGTCGGCATCAACCGCATCGAGCGCGACGGCAAGGCCAGGATCGTTGGCGATTGCGACTACGACTCCTGCGCTGCCGTTGCAGGGTCGATCACGCCTGTACCTGGCGGCGTTGGCCCCATGACCATCGCCTGCCTGCTGCACAACACGGTCAAGGCGGCTTGCGCCATCAAGGGTGTGCCAACTCCTGAAATGTGACACCGGCCTTGATGCGGAGACCAGGGCTCAGGCACCCTTGGCCCGCTCAATAGCTTCGACAATCAGCCGCTTTGCCTCGTCGGCATCGCCCCAACCGTCGGTCTTGGCCCATTTACCTTCCTCGAGATCCTTGTAGTGCTCGAAGAAGTGTTCGATCTGCTTGACCTGGATCTCGGGCAGGTCGGTGTAGTTTCTAACCTTCTCGTAACGCCGGGATATCCGGCTGATCGGCACGCCGATGATCTTTTCATCGCCACCGGCCTCGTCGATCATTTTCATTACGCCAACCGGACGAACGGCTATCACGGCACCGGGCACCAGCGTGCGCTGCGAGATGACCAGCAGATCGCACGGGTCACCGTCTTCAGACAGGGTGTGCGGAATGAAGCCATAGTTCCCCGGATATCTCATCGACGTATAGAGAAACCGGTCCACCACCATGGTGCCCGCCGCCTTGTCCATCTCGTACTTGATCGGCTCACCCCCGATCGGCACCTCGATGATGACGTTCACCTCGTCAGGCGGATTGGCGCCAATCGAAATCGCATCAAGTCTCATGGCTGTTCCTTCTTTCCTTACAGATAAAGACGGTATCTGATACCCGACGTTGAGTCATTGATCAGGTGCCAGATACCATGAGACGCATACTGCTGGCTGCATCAACTCTTGTCGCACTTATAGCAGCCGCCAACGCTGCGGACACGCGGTCGAGCGTCTACACAAAACTCGACTTCAAGAACGGCTGCACAACCACCTCGGAAGCAGAGGAAGGCGCCAGCATTACCTTGCGCTGCAAGGGCTACCTCGATCATCCGGTCAACTATGCCGAAGGCGACCTGCGCGCCGCCGTCAGCTTTGGCGAACAGCCGGCCGGATACGAGGCCCCATGGCAGAGCTTTGGTCCATGGAACCGCATCAGCGAGACAGTCGAATGGCGGTTGAAGGATGGCAAGCCCGTTGCCACCATCCTGCGCTGGTTCATCGACAACATTGACCCCGCCACCGGCTCTGCTGACCCCACGCGCGTGGGCAACGTGCTGGTCGTCTCAAGACTTGCCGGGCTGGACGGCAAACCGGGTTGCATGGCCGGCCTTGTCGACGCGCGCGCCAACTCCAACGCCAACGAAATTGCCCGCAATATTTCGGACACCCTCGCAGAAGGCTTCGATTGCGCCACGGACAAGCCGGAATATCACGGCAAGCGCGGACCTTACGCCGCCGATCCCTACTGAACCGCAGGGGTCGCAGAAAGCCCGCGCCTCGCGATCATCGCGTCCGGACTGGGCAGCCGCTGCCGGAACGCCTTGTAGGCGTCTTCCGGCGGTATCGAGTTGCCAGACGCATACACAGCCTTGCGAAGCCGCGCTGCCGTGTCGGGGTCGAACGGGTCGCCCGTCTCCTCGAACGCAGCAAACGCATCGGCGTCCAGCACCTCAGACCACATGTAGCTGTAATAGCCCGCCGCATATCCATCGCCATAGTAGACGTGCAGGAAGTGCGGCGTCCGATGGCGCATGGTGATTGCGGCAGGCATTCCCAATTCGGCCAGCAGGGCTGCCTCGTAAGCCAGTGGATCGGCAGCTGCAGCCGCATCCGGCTGGCTATGGGTGCGGATGTCCACCAGCGCCGAAGCGGTATACTCGATCGCATCAAACCCTGCATCGAAGGTGCGCGCCGCCAGCACCTTGCCCAGAAGATCGGCAGGGATCGGTTGGTCCGTTTCGGCATGCCGGGCGTGCTTGCGAAGCACATCAGGCACCGTCAGCCAGTGTTCGTAAAGCTGCGACGGCAGTTCCACGAAATCGCGCGAAACCGACGTCCCCGACACCGATGGATAGGAGACATCGGACAGCAGTCCATGCAGGGCGTGGCCAAACTCGTGGAACAGGGTGCGCGCGTCATCGAGCGACAGCAGCGCCGGCTTTCCCTCGGAAGGCTTGGCAAAGTTCATTACGTTGAACACTACCGGCAGTTCGCCACCGGCCAGCTTGTGCTGCTTGCGGAACAGATTCATCCAGGCGCCAGACCGCTTTGTAACCCGCGCGAAATAGTCAGCGATAAAGATGCCTCGCAACGACCCGTCACTTTCCAGCACTTCGAATACCCGTGCCTCCGGGTGCGGGCCGGAAACGTCCAGACGCTCCCGGAAGCTGATGCCAAACAGGCGGTTGGCCACGTCAAACGCTGCCTCGACCATCCTGTCGAGCTGGAAGTAGGGCTTCAGGGCGGCCTCATCGAGGGCATACTGCTTCTCGCGCAGCCTGGCTGAATAGTAGCGCCAGTCCCAGGGCCTCAGGCCGTCATTGACGCCATCATCGGCTGCCATCACCTCAAGCTGCGACTGATGGCTCGTTGCGCTACGCAGGGCTGCCGGCCATACCGCACCCAGCAGCTCTTCAACCGCGCCGGGCGTCTTCGCCATGGTGCCGTCCAGCCGCAATCCGGCAAAGCTGTCATAGCCAAGCAGGCGAGCCTTTTCCTGCCGCAGCTTCAGCGTTTCCAGGACTACCGGCGCGTTCAGCTTGCCGTCAGTCATCTCGCCGCGGGCGGACCAGGCCTTGAACACTTTCTCCCGCAGGTCGCGACGGGAAGACGAGGCAAGGAACGGAATGGCAATCGAGCGCCCGAGCGTCACCACGTAGGGTGCATCCGCCTTGCGCTCGCGAGCCGCTTCCGCCATCGCCGCCGTCAGGCTGTCGGGCAGACCCGTCACGTCGGCCTCTGTCAGCGCCAGCGTCCAGCCTGCCTCGTCCGAGAGCACATTCTGCCCGAACTCGGCGGCAAGCGAGGCCAGCCGCTGGTTGATTTCGGCGAGCCGCTGCTTGCCTGCCTCATTCAGCTGCGCACCTTCCTTGACGAAGTGCTTGTAGTGCAATTCCAGCACCCGCTGCTGTTCTGCGGTAAGTTCAAGTTCGTGGCGCCGGTCGTGCAGGCCGGCGATGCGGCCGAACAGCTTTGCGTTCATGTAAACCTGCGCCGAATGGCGCGCCAGTGACGGACCGATTTCACGCTCCAGACCCTGGATTGCCGGCGTGCTATCAGTGCCGGCGCGATGCCAGAACATTGCCGAAACCCGCCGTAAAGACTGGCCGGCAAGTTCCAGTGCTTCGATGGTGTTCGAAAAATCCGGCCGCTCCAGGTTGCTCGCTATTGCCTCGATCTCGGCCAGGTGCTGCTCCATCGCCGCTGCATAGGCAGGACTGAAATCACTGTCTGAAATCTTTCCGAATTCAGGCAATTCATACTCGCCATTCCATTCGGTTAAAGCCGGATTCAAACTCGATTTCTCGGACATTCACACGGTCTCCGGATCACTCAGGCGCTGAGCGCGTCCTCGTTGCGGCGGCGCTCGTCACGCTTTCGTTCATGCGGATCGAGGATCGCCTTGCGCAACCGGATCGACTGCGGCGTGACCTCGACCAGTTCGTCATCGGCAATGTAGGCAAGCGCCCGTTCCAGCGTCAGTCGGATCGGCGGCGTGAGAAGGATGGAGTCGTCCTTGCCGGCCGCACGAATGTTGGTGAGCTGCTTGGCCTTGAGAACGTTGATCTCGAGATCGTTGCCGCGCGTATGTTCGCCAACGATCATGCCCGCATAGACCTTTGCGCCCGGCTCGATGAACATCGGCCCGCGGTCTTCCAGCTTCCACAAGGCATAGGCCACAGCCTCTCCTTCGCCGTTGGACAGCAAGACGCCCGTATGCCGCGAAGGAATGGCCCCCATATGCGGCGCATAGGCATGGAACAGCCGGTTCATGATGGCCGTACCGCGCGTGTCCGTGAGCAGTTCACCCTGGTAGCCAATCAGACCGCGCGTCGGCGCATGAAACACCAGCCGCTGCCGCCCGGCACCCGATGGCCGCATGTCCTTGAGCTCGGCCCGGCGCTCGGACAACTTCTGCACCACCGCACCCGAAAACTCTTCATCCACGTCGATAATGACTTCCTCGACCGGTTCCAGCCGCTGGCCGGTCGCCTCATCGGTCCGCATCACCACGCGCGGCCGGCCGACCGTCAGCTCAAAGCCTTCCCGCCGCATCGTCTCGATCAGGATCGCCAGCTGCAGTTCGCCACGGCCCGCCACCTCGAAAGCCTCGCCTTCAAGATCGGCGCACCTTGAGCGCCACGTTGCCCTCAGCCTCCTTCATCAACCGGTCGCGGATGACCCGGCTTTGCACCTTGTCGCCTTCCTTGCCCGCCAGCGGTCCGTCATTGATGCGGAACGTCATCGACAGCGTCGGCGGATCAATCGGCTGTGCCTCGATGGCTTGAGTCACTTCCATGGCGCACAGCGTATCGGCAACCGTTGCCTTGGTGAGACCGGCAATGGCCACGATGTCCCCGGCCAGAACTTCATCCACCGGTGTCCGCTCCAGGCCGCGAAACGCCAGAACTTTCGACACACGCCCCTGCTCGATCACCTTGCCGGTCCGGTCCATCGCCTTGATCGGCTGGTTGGGCTTCACCGAGCCCGAACGCACCCGCCCGGTCAGAATGCGGCCAAGATAGGGATTTGCCTCGATGGTCGTGGCCAGCATCCGGAATGGACCCTCTTCGACCACCGGCGCAGGCACGTGCTTCACCACCAGATCGAACAATGCGGACATGTCGTCTTGCGGTCCTGCCGGGTCCAGCGACATCCAGCCCTGCTTTGCCGAACCATAAAGGATCGGAAAGTCGAGCTGGTCATTGTCGGCATCGAGTGCCGCAAACAGGTCAAATACCTCGTTGATCACTTCCTCGTGGCGTTCCTCCGGCTTGTCGATCTTGTTGATCGCCACGATGGGCCTCAGGCCGATCTTCAACGCTTTCTGCAGCACGAACTTCGTCTGCGGCATGGGGCCTTCAGCGGCATCCACCAGCAGGATGGCACCGTCCACCATGTTGAGAATGCGTTCCACTTCACCGCCAAAGTCGGCATGGCCGGGAGTATCGACGATATTGATCCGGGCATCGCGCCATTCAACCGACGTCACCTTGGCAAGGATGGTGATGCCGCGCTCGCGCTCGAGGTCGTTGGAGTCCATCGCCCGCTCGGCAATACGCTGGTTTTCACGCACGCTGCCGGATTGCGCCAGCAGGCGGTCAATGAGCGTGGTCTTGCCATGATCGACGTGCGCGATGATGGCGATGTTTCTGAGGGTCATGTGTCAGGTGCTTTCAAATAACTCGAAAAAGGTTGCGCGGCGTGTAGCACGCCATGGGCTGGCACGGAATGCGCATATTGAAGCGCATCGATAACAAGCGTTTCACGCTGGCACAGGGAACCCGGCCCATGTTCGAAAAGTCTCGTACCTCCAACCTGACAAGCAACAGTACCCTGGTTCCCGCAACGATCATGCTGACATCAGGTGACGTTCTCGCCGGTTCTGTCTCTGCCGGAAGCTCAGGCCGCCTGCAGGAAGTGCTCAATGCACCATCGGCGTTTGTCGAGTTTCACAGCCATGCCGGCGATGTGCGGTTTCTCAACAAGGCCGCCATCATGAGCATCGCTCCGCTCGACGTTGCCGCAGCAGACCACCTCACCAGACGCAACGTGGAAGCTGCAGCCTTCGATCCCTATGCCGTACTGGGACTGAACGGCGCCGCCTCGCTGGAGCAACTGCACGCAGCTTACGTCAACCTTGCCAGGACCTACCATCCCGATCGCTATGCCGCAGCCGGGTTACCACGTGAGGTGACAGACTACATCGCCGCGATGGCAAAGCGCATCAACGCGGCATGGGACATAATCTCGCGCACGACTGCGCAGGCAGCCCGGCCCGTCTAACCCTTCTGGTTGCGCTTGGCCAGCGTGCGCAGGCGCAAGGCATTGAGCCGGATGAAGCCTGCCGCATCCTTCTGGTCGTAGGCACCGTGGTCGTCTTCGAACGTCACCAGTTCTTCAGAGTAGAGAGACTTGCCGCTCTTGCGTCCCGATACCATCACGTTGCCCTTGTAGAGCTTCAGCCTCACCTTGCCCTCGACGTTCTCCTGGCTCTTGTCGATCAACGCCTGCAGCATCTCGCGCTCGGGCGAGAACCAGAAGCCGTTATAGATGAGCTCCGCATAACGCGGCATCAGCTCGTCCTTCAGGTGCGCCGCGCCACGATCCAGCGTAATTGATTCAATGGCCCGGTGCGCGGCGAGCAGGATGGTGCCGCCGGGCGTTTCGTACACGCCGCGCGACTTCATGCCGACAAAGCGGTTCTCAACCAGATCGATACGGCCAATGCCGTTGTCGCGGCCAAGATCATTCAGGGCGGCAAACAGCGTGGCCGGGCTCATCTTCTTGCCATCGAGCGCGATAGCATCGCCCTTCGCAAACTCGATCTCGATCTCGGTCACCTTGTCCGGCGCGTCCATCGGCGAAACCGTGCGCATGTGGACATATTCCGGCGCTTCCTGCCACGGGTCTTCCAGCACCTTGCCCTCAGACGAAGAGTGCAGCAGGTTGGCATCGACCGAGAACGGTGCCTCGCCCTGCTTGTCCTTCGGCACGGGGATCTGGTGATCCTGGGCAAACTTGATCAGGTCAGTGCGGGACTTGAAACTCCAGTCGCGCCAAGGCGCAATCACCTTGATGTCCGGATTGAGCGCATAGGCCGATAGCTCGAAGCGCACCTGGTCGTTGCCCTTGCCGGTGGCGCCATGGGCAATGGCGTCAGCGCCCGTCTTGCGCGCGATCTCGACAAGGTGTTTGGAAATCAGCGGGCGGGCAATCGATGTGCCCAGCAGATAAACGCCTTCATAGAGGGCATTGGCACGGAACATGGGGAACACGAAATCCCGGATGAATTCCTCGCGCACGTCCTCGATGTAGATTTCCTTGATGCCGAGCATCTCGGCCTTGCGCCGTGCCGGCTCCAGTTCGTCACCCTGTCCCAGGTCGGCGGTAAAGGTCACAACCTCGGCATCCAGTTCGGTCTGCAGCCACTTCAGTATGATCGAGGTGTCAAGCCCGCCCGAATAGGCAAGCACCACCTTCTTGACCGAACCCCTTGCAGCCATCTCGCTGGTCTCCTGTAAACTCTCAATGATAACGCACTCCGGCGCGCGATTGAGCGCACCATTAAGACACGCCGCACCGCACCGCAAGCCACCGCCTCCGGAACGTGGCTAGAAGTCGCTCACAATGCCGTCCTTCTCCCAGTCGCCGAACCTCGTCGGCTCCGGACCGTCACGTCCGTCGACTTCCCTGGGCAGGACGGGTGGCGTCACAGCCTTGCGGCGCGCCTCGGCTTCCGCCAGCGCCCGGCGGGCGGCGTCGCTTGGAGGCTTTTTGCAATTGGTCGGCTGGTTCATGGCTTGCCTGGATTGAACTTGGGCATGGTCACATTCATATAGATCGCACGGGTTGCGTGTTGCAACCTTGCGCACTGGAGTTTCAGGCCCATGAACTACATGAAGACCGCAATCCTGCTGGCCGGCATGACGGCCCTGTTCCTTGCTATCGGCTATGCCATCGGCGGCGAGGGCGGCATGCTGCTGGCGCTTGTCTTCTCCGTAGGCACCAACCTGTTTGCCTACTGGAACTCGGACAAGATGGTGCTGCGCATGCATGGCGCCATGGAAGCGAGCGAAAGCCAGTTTCCCGAACTCGTGGACATGGTCAGACGGCTGTCGGACAATGCCGGGCTGCCGATGCCCAAGGTGTACGTGATGGACAATCCGCAGCCGAACGCCTTCGCCACCGGTCGCAATCCGGAAAACGCCGCTGTTGCCGCCACGACCGGCCTGCTGCAGTCCCTCACCTATGAAGAGGTCGAAGGCGTCATGGCGCATGAGTTGGCTCACATTCAGAACCGCGACACGCTCATCATGACGGTGACCGCCACCATCGCAGGCGCGGTATCCATGCTGGCTCAGTTCGGCTTGTTCTTCGGCGGACGCAGCCGCGACAATCCGTTGGGGGCCATCGGGACCATCGCCATGGTGATTCTTGCGCCCATCGCCGCCATGCTGGTGCAGATGGCCATCAGCCGGACCCGCGAGTATGCAGCCGACCGGCGCGGTGCCGAGATCTGCGGCAAGCCGATGGCGCTGGCCTCGGCGCTCAACCGCATTGCAGGCGCGGCGCGGCGCATTGAAAACGATAGCGCAGAAGCAAATCCGGCAACGGCGCACATGTTCATCATCAACCCGCTGTCCGGCGCACGCATGGACAACCTGTTTTCAACTCACCCCGATACCGGCAACCGCATTGCCGCGCTTGAGCAGATGGCGGGAGAGTTTTCTTCACCAGCAGCCGGTGGAACCGCTGCCGGACCATGGGGCGGCTCCAGTGCCGCCAACCGGGGGCCGTGGGGTTGAACAACACGGGCCATACACCGGCATTATCCGGCCTGGAAGCCAGGGCTGCCGCGGTTGCAGCCATTCAACTGGTGTTCAGCCGCGGCAGTTTCCTCGAGGCCGCGCTGGAGGAAGCATCAGCGGGCATAAGCGAATCGCGAGATCGCGCCTTTGCCCATGCCATTGCCGCCACGGTATTCCGTCACAAGGGTCAGCTCGAACAAGTGATTGACGTGTTGCTGGAGCGACCGCTGGACAAGACGGGCATCCAGGCCCGGGATATCCTGCTTTGCGGGGCGGCCCAGCTGCTGTTCATGCGCACCGAAGCGCATGCCGCCATCAGCACCAGCGTCCAGCTTGCTGACAGCAATTCGAAAACGCGGCGCTACAAGGCGCTGGTCAATGCCGTCCTGAGACGCATCGCCGACAACCACGAGGCGATTTTGCGGGATCTTCCGCCGGCCATGTCGAGCCTGCCGGTATGGCTGCAGAAGAAGCTGCGCGCTGATCTGGGCCCCCAAGCCGCAGACCCATGCGCCGAAGCAATGCTGACACAGGCAGACCTCGACCTCAGCCTGAAGAGCGAAGCCTTCCGCCAGCCACTGGAAGCAGCCGGCGGCATCACGCTGCCAACCGGCTCGGTCCGGTTTTCGAACCCCTATCCGGCAATCCCGTCCTTGCCCGGGTTCGACGAAGGCGGATGGTGGGTCCAGGATGCTGCCGCTGCCTTGCCGGTCAGGCTACTGGGTGACGTCGATGGACTGTCCGTTCTGGACATGTGCGCCGCGCCCGGTGGCAAGACGATGCAGCTTGCCGCTGCCGGCGCGCAAGTGACTGCAATCGACATATCGCCAACCCGCCTCGACGTGGTGCGGGCCAATCTTGAGCGCACCGGCCTGACTGCAGAACTGATCGCTGCGGACGCGCTGGACTTCGAGCCCGGCACCAAGTTCGACGCCGTTGTGCTGGACGCGCCATGCTCGGCAACCGGCACCATCCGGCGCCACCCGGAACTGCCATGGCTGCGCGCGGCACAAGACGTCGAACATCTGGCCGCCGCCCAGCGGGCGTTGCTGCGCAAGGCAGCAGGCTTGCTCAAACCGGGGGGCACGTTGGTTTATGCAGTCTGCTCGCTGCTGGCCGGGGAAGGCGGCAAGCAAGTTCAGTCCTTCCTCAATGAGCATCGCGACTTTCAACGCATGCCGGTGGAAACCGAATCGCTCGGGTTGACGCCGGATTTCACGACCAGGCAAGGCGACCTGCGAACCTTGCCGCACTTCAAACTCGGCACCAGCACCGGCATGGACGGCTTCTATGCGGCGAGGCTGGTCAAGGTTGCGGACTGAGACAGAAAATTATCATTTCGTTAACGATCTCCGGGCTTCAATGCACGGTGCTCGCAAGGCGCGGCCGGATAGCCATGCAGCCTTGCCAATAACCGTCACTGAACCCCGGTCCCTCGTTCAACCATGCCGCTCGCCGCCTCCGACCTGACAACCATCGCCAGTCTGACCGGCCGCGAACTGACCAGTCGGCTGATGCGGCTGGCCGCGCCGCGCCTGCCCGGCTTGCAGATGGCAAAATGCACCGGCCTTGGACTGAACCTGCCGGCATTGGTAGAGGGCGATGCTTCGAGAGCGCCGGAGCTCTACCGGGGTTGTTTCGAGCTGGCCGGGTGCCGTGTCGTGCTTCGGGGCGGGTCCATCTTCGCCCTGCAGGAGCTCCGGCCCGCCAGTTTCGATGCCGCGCTGCATGGTTTCGCCTATCTGCATGACCTGAAGGCCGGGCACGGCCAGCTGCACCGCGTATATGCTCGCGGGCTGATTACGGAATGGTTCGAGCATCGCGCCTGGCGTCAGCCATTGGCGCGCGGCACGCAAACCGCCTCATGGCGGCTCATCAACTGGGTACAATGCGCGCCATTCCTGCTGAACGGCGCGAGCAGAAACTTTGAAACTGCCTTCTATGCCAGCGTGACGGCTCAGGTCCGTGCATTGCTGCGCAAGGGCTGTTCGGCAGGGCTGCCTCAGGACAGGTTGCTTGCCGCCATCGCACTGGCATATGGGGTTCTTGGCACCTCCGGCCTCGACAGCCTTCACAAGACGGCGCTGCAGCGGCTGGCCCTCGAACTGGACACCCAGATCCATGCCGACGGCGGCCACATCTCGCGCAACGGCGAAGTGCTGTGCATGCTGCTGGCTTTGCTGGTGCCGCTGCGCGAAGCGATGCATGCGGCCTACATGGAGGTTCCGGGACCGGTAAACGCAGCCATTGAACGGATGCTGCCGATGCTCCGCTTCATGTGCCACAGCGATGGCCGGCTGGCGGTCTTCCAGGGCGTGTCACGCACTCATGCAGGCCGTGTCAGGGCCATCCTGGCCACGGACAGGATTGGCGGCAAACCCCTGTCGCACGCCCGGATCTCGAATTTTGCACGGCTTGCACATGGCCAGACCAGCCTGATCATGGATACTGGCCAGCCTGCCTTGCCGGCTGACAGCACGACATCTGCAGCTTCGCCACTCGCGCTGGAATTCTGCGATGGGCCTCACCGCATCGTGGTCAATTGCGGCAACCGCCCGGTCGAGGACAGCGAATGGCAGCTTGCGGCAAGGCTGACCTCGGCTCACTCAACCATTTGCCTCGGCGATAGCGACACCAGCCGTGTGGCCGATGGTCCACTGCTTCGCAAGCTGTTCGGAACCCCGGCGATGCTGCAACGAGGCGGCGTGGAAGCCGAGGTCAATACCGATGCTCCCGGCAGTGTCATCACGGCTCGGCACAGTTGTTATGAAAACCTGTTTGGCCTGATTTGCCAGCGGCGGTTGTTCCTCAACGCCGACGGACACGACCTTCGCGGCGAGGACGTGTTCCTGCCAGTTGATGCAATGGACGCAAAGGCGCTGGATCCGCACTTCCGCATCCGCTTTCACCTGCATCCTTCGATCAAGGCGACCTTGTCCCGGGATGGCGCCAGCATCATGATGGTGTTGCCCAACAAGACCGGCTGGAAATTCTCCGCACGCGGCGGCCAGCTTTGTCTCGAATCCAGCCTCTATCTGCCAGACGTGCGGGCCCCCCGCCCTACCCAGCAGATCGTCATCTCCGGCATCGCCGGACGGCCGGACCGGGTGCAATGGGCATTCAAGCGCATTCACAAGGCAACGAATCGCCCGAGCCTATCGAGCCGCGACGACGCCCCCGAGCTACCATTGGACGCGGGATAAAGCCGAACGTCGATATTCAGATTGCGGCACGTGCATGTTAACGCTGACCGGACCTGTTCATCCAGTAGCGGAGACCCAAATAATGAGCGCTATTCGCCGTGCTCTCCTGTCCGTATCCGACAAGACCGGGCTGATCGGCTTCGCCCGCGCCCTTGCCGCCATGGGAGTGGAGATCATTTCCACCGGCGGCACTGCCCGGACCCTCTCGGACGCCGGTCTCGCCATCATCGACATTCCGGAGTGGACGGGATTTCCCGAGATCATGGATGGCCGGGTCAAGACCCTGCATCCAAAGGTTCATGGCGGCCTGCTGGCGGTGCGCGCCAGCAAGGCTCACCAGCAGGCCATGCAGGAGCACGGCATCGGCGCCATCGATCTGCTGGCAGTAAACCTTTATCCGTTCGAGCAGACACTCGCGGCGGGTGGCAGCTATGCAGAACTTGTCGAAAACATTGATGTTGGCGGACCGGCGATGACCCGTGCAGCAGCCAAGAACCATGCCGATGTCACCACTGTGGTGGACCCGGACGACTATGCAACCGTGATCGCCGAGATGCAGGCAAATGACGGCGCCACCCTGGAGACGACGCGGCGCAGGCTCGCTGCCAAGGCTTTCGCCCGCACCGCCGCCTACGATTCGATGGTCAGCACGTGGCTGCTCAGTCAGACCGGAGAAACGGCACCCGCGTTTCGCGCCCTTGGCGGCAGCCTGATCCAGTCGCTGCGCTACGGCGAGAACCCGCACCAGCAGGCAGCCTTTTACCGCACCGGCGAAAGACGTGAGGGTGTTGCTACCGCAAAGCAGCTGCAGGGCAAGGAACTGTCCTACAACAACATCAACGACACCGATGCGGCATTCGAGTGCGTCAGTGAATTTGACCCGGCAGACGGCGCCGCCTGCGTAATCGTAAAGCATGCCAACCCGTGCGGCGTGGCGGTGGCGCAATCACCGCTCGAAGCATACCGGCTTGCCTTGCGCTGCGACCCGGTAAGCGCGTTCGGCGGCATCGTGTCCTTCAACCGCCCGATCGACGAGGCGACCGCAAAGGCCCTTGCCGACATCTTCACGGAGGTGATCATTGCACCGGGCATCGAACAGGGCGCCCTTGATATCTTCGCGGCGAAGAAGAATTTGCGCATCCTCACGACAGCTGGCCTCGCGGACCCGGAACAGGCAGGGCTGGCATTCAAGACCGTGGCAGGCGGCTTCCTGGTTCAGTCCCGCGACAACGGACGGGTCAGCCTGCAGGATCTCAAGGTCGTGACACGGCGCAAACCAACTGACCGCGAGTTGCTTGACATGCTGTTTGCCTTCCGGGTGGCCAAGCACGTCAAGTCCAACGCCATCATCTATGCCCGCGATGCCGCGACCGTAGGCATTGGCGCTGGCCAGATGTCACGCGTCGATTTCAAGCCGCATCGCTGCCCGCAAGGCAGCAGATGCCGCGCAGGCAGCGGGACTGCCCGGCAGCCTTGCAGAAGGCAGCGTCGTTGCCTCGGACGCCTTTTTCCCATTCGCCGACGGCCTGCTGCAAGCGGCAGAGGCCGGCGCCACCGCGATCATACAACCTGGCGGATCAATGCGCGATGACGAGGTGATTGCCGCGGCCAATGAAAAAGGTCTGGCCATGGTCTTCACCGGAATGAGACACTTTCGGCATTGAATCTGCTCGAATCACAGACACTGGTTTCAATCTTTACGGGAGCAATGGTCCATGCTTGTCACCACGACCAACAATATCGAGGGCCGCCGCATCGTCGCCTACAAGGGGCTGGTGGCAGGCGAGGCAATTCTGGGCGCCAACCTGTTCCGTGACCTTTTTGCCTCGATCCGGGACATCGTCGGCGGTCGCTCGGGCGCGTACGAACGGGTCCTGAACGATGCCCGTGAAACGGCCGTAGCCGAGATGACCGACAAGGCAGCAGCCCTGGGTGGGAATGCCGTCATTGGTGTCGACATCGATTACGAGACAGTTGGCCAGAACGGTTCCATGCTGATGGTCACCGCTGCCGGCACTGCCGTCATCATCGAGTAGGCAGGCCAGACCGGCAACGCGTGTTCAGGTCTTCACCAGACCATTGATGTGACTGGCGATAACGGCAAACTTGGCGAGCGTAAAATCTGGCTCTTCCGAGATCCGCCGCACTTCGTTGCCTGTCTGCGAGATGCGCTCATTGTCGGCCTTGCCGAGACGGCCGGACACCGCATCCATCGTTATTGCACGCATGGCTCTTTGCACCGTCTGCGTGATGCCATCAACCGCCTGCCGGTCATAGTCGCTGCCTGACGCCAGGCTTTCGGCGCCGGCTAGGAACCGGTCAAGGCCGAGATTGCCGGCCAGCGAGAAATAGGCATCGGCAACCTTGTGCGTCGTTGCCTTGGTCGAACGAGAAATCCGCACGACTTCCAGGCCTCGAACAAGGTGACGTACGCCGGCAATGCGCCGTGCTGCGCCGCCATCCACGCCCAGACCTGAAAGCTCCTGCTCTTCGGCCTGCAAATCACCTGCCTGCTGGTCTGGCAACAGTTCCGGCAACCGCCTGGCGATCTCGCCGAGCCCGTCACCATAGGTCTTCACCAGTCCGGTCAGCCCGGTTGTCAGCTCTTCATTTGTGGCAAACCAGGCGGTTGCATCGGCCAAGCCCGCCTGCAGTTTTGCATACACCTCCAGTTGCCGGGTACCGTCCATCCGGCAATCCAGGGCATCCATTGCCTCGTTCATGCCGACAA
The DNA here is from genome assembly GCA_963700935.1 of uncultured Alphaproteobacteria bacterium. Lineage (GTDB taxonomy): Bacteria > Pseudomonadota > Alphaproteobacteria > Rhizobiales > Aestuariivirgaceae > Anderseniella. Next base: position 23,271 of record CAVOZK010000016.1, read on the forward strand.
AACCGAAACTGTCACGGGCGAGAACGTAGCTCAGCGCAGCGGTTGCCGGCAAAACGCCGCTATCTTGAACGAGATCAAAGAGAAACTGCGGTCCGCAGCGATTGACAATGCTGTTGGCAAGAAGCGTGCAGACAATCTCGGCGCGCAGCTTGTGGCCCCGGATTTCGTCAGCAAAAGGCTTTACCATGCGCGATGGAAAATACCGGAACAGTTCATGTTCCAGGTAGGCATCGTCAGCTACCTTGCCGGACAACAGTGCGTTGAACAGCACGATCTTTGCATAAGCCACCAGCACAGCCAGTTCAGGCCGGGTGAGCGCCCCGCCTGCCGAGAGCCTGTCGTGCAGCTGATCCTGCGAAGGCAAAAACTCTATCTGCCTGTCGAGGCCGCCACGCGTCTCAAGTATGCGGAACAGCCGCGTCAGGCCCGCCTTGTCCGCCGCGAACCCACGCTGCGCCAGCGACAGGCAAAGCGTCTGCAGGTAATTGTTGCGCAGCACCAGCAAGGCAACTTCGTCCGTCATTGCGGCAAGCAGCGTGTTCCGGCGGCTTCTTGTCAGCTTTCCGGATGCCTCGGCGGCACCAAGTGCAATCTTCAGGTTTACCTCGACGTCTGACGAGTTCACCCCGCCGGAATTGTCGATCGCGTCGGTATTGATGCGGCCGCCCTGGAGGGCGTACTCGATCCGCGCCGGCTGGGTCATGCCCAGGTTGGCACCCTCGCCAATCACTTTCACCCTCAGCTGGGGGGCCGTTATGCGAAGCGCATCATTGGCCTTGTCGCCGGCGTCGGCATTGCTCTCCGAACTGGCGCGAACATAGGTGCCGATGCCGCCGAACCACAACAGGTCCGCCTCGCATTGCAGGATTGCCGTCATCAGTTCGGCCGGAGTGAGCTTGGCTGAAGACAGCCCAAGCAAGGCCCTGATCTCGGGCGTGACCGTGATCTGCTTGTCGGCACGCGAAAACACGCCACCGCCCTTGCTGATCAACTTGCGGTCATAGTCCTGCCAGCTGGAGCGTGGCATCTCGAAAAGCCGGCGCCGCTCATTGTAGCTTGCGGCCAGATCCGGATCTGGATCGATGAAGATGTCACGGTGATCGAACGCCGCAAGCAGTCTTGTCTTGTCCGACAACAGCATGCCGTTGCCGAACACGTCGCCCGACATGTCGCCGACGCCGACGACGCTAAACGGTTCGTTCTGGATATCGCGGTTCATCTCGCGAAAGTGCCGCTTCACGGCCTCCCATCCGCCACGCGCCGTAATACCCATCTTCTTGTGGTCATACCCTGCCGAACCACCCGACGCGAACGCATCGTCCAGCCAGAAGCCGGCCTTCTGCGAGATGGCGTTGGCCACGTCGGAAAATGCCGCCGTACCCTTGTCGGCTGCCACCACGAGGTAAGGATCATCTCCATCATGCCGGACGACGCCTTCGGGGGGTATGACCTTGCTGCCGTCAGCATTGTCGGTGACAGAGAGCAGGCTTGAAACGAAGCTCTGGTAAGCAAGCGTACCTGCCGCATAGATCTCGTCGCGGTCTCCACCGGCGGGCAATCGCCGGGGAACGAAACCGCCTTTGGCGCCAACAGGCACGATGACGGAGTTCTTCACGTTTTGCGCCTTGGCAAGGCCCAGCACTTCAACCCTGAAATCATCTGCTCGATCCGACCAGCGCAAACCACCGCGGGCAATTTTTCCGCCGCGCAGGTGGACGCCTTCCACCAGCGTGGAATGCACAAAGATCTCGGCAAACGGTACCGGAGACGGTATTCCAGGCACGTCCTTGCTGCGAATCTTGAAGGCAAGCGCAATCGGAATCTCGCCTTGCAGCTCGTCGAGAATGTAGAAGTTGGTTCGCGTGATGGCCATGATCATGCCTGCCAGCGACCGGATGATGCGGTCATCATCAAGACTGGGCACGTCTTGCAGCGCGGCCTCGATTTTCTCCTGCAGCGCATTGACGGCCTTGTCACGCGCCGCCAGTGACCGGCCGCTCGCCTGGCTTGGCCTGAAGCGGACGTCGAACAGCTCCACCAAGAGCCGTGCCAGTTCACGATAGCGGCAGAGCGAGTCCGCAATTCGGGTCAACGTGTAGGGAAAGCCGGTCTGGCGCAGATAGCGCGCACAGGCCCTGATCGCCGCTGCCTGCTGCCATTCGATGCCGGCCGCCAGCACCAGCGCATTGAGCCGGTCGTTGTCCGCCTTCTGGGTCCAGACTGCCATGAAGCAGTCTTCCAGCCGATCAAAGGCATCCGTAGCAACGCTGCCGCCATCACTTGCATCCAGCGACACTTCATGGAGATAGATCAAGGGGTGGGCTTCGCCATTGCCGCCGTGGGGCCGCACCAGATGTGTGTTCTCGTCAAGCGCCTTCAGTCCCATGTTCTCCAGCAATGGCATCCTTGCCGACAATGGTACTGAACTCTCTCGATGATAGAGCTTCAGCCGCACCGCGCCATGACCGTCGCGGGCTTCCATGAACTCGACAGCCGTCTCGGTTTCGCCGCCAAGCCGCTCCATTTCAATGATGTCGTGCAGCGTTTCGTTGGTTGGGGTTGCCGATTGGTAGGCCGGGGAAAAGGCGCAATCATAGACATGCACGAGGTGATGCAATGACTCTTCATCACTGGCGGCCATTGCCTCGCGCAACTCGTCTTCCCATCGCCTCGTCGCCGCAATGATTTCACGTTCAACCGCCTGGGGGTCAACCCTTTCACCATCCTCAAGTCCGTATCTGACGATGAACCGCACCCGGACCAGCGTGCCTTCACCGAAATCGGGCAGGAACTCGATGACCTTGCCGCGATAGCTGGCGGACAGGATGTTGCCTGCCTTCTCGCGAAGTTCAGAAGAGAACCTGTCTCGCGGAAAGTAGACATAGGCGATGACATATCTGCTGAACCGGTCGATGCGGACGAACAGCCGGGTTCGGGGCCGCTCCTGCAGACGCCACATGCCCATTGCCAGCGGTAACAGTTCGTCGGCATCGATCTGGAAGAGGTCGTCGCGCGCCATCGTCTCAAGCACATTCAGCAGCCCCTTGCCCGAATGACCGGACGGCGAGAAACCGCTGCGCATCATCACCAGATCTATCTTCCGCTTCAGGATCGGTATGTTGGCGGCAGATTCATTGTAGGCGGTAGAGGTGAACAGGCCGACGATCCGCAGCTCGCCGGCAATCTTGCCGGATGCGTCATAGTCATGGATTCCGATGTAATCCATCACCGCCGGACGATGCACGCGCGAGACAACGTCGGACTTCTCCACCAGCACGGCTTGGTCGGTGTGGTGACGCTTCATCTCGCGGCGGGGCGCATGGCGGAACACCTTTCGCGACTCCAGCCGCAAGATGCCAAGTGCCGACTTCTGCACCGCTTCCATCCTGCGTTGCTTGCCATCTCCGCTCACCCGGTAATAGGCCATGCCAAGAAACGTGAACCGGTTGCTCAGAAGCCACGACAGGAAATCGACTGATTCGCTGACGATGGCCGTTGGCAGGGGAGAGTCACCGCTACGCAACACGTCGATCTGGTGCTGCACGGCCTGGCACATGGGCTGCCAGTCGACCACAGCCGCCCGCACCTCTGCCAGTACCGCCTCGACCTTGGCAACCAGCGCCTTGCGGGCCGCCTCATTCTCGAGACAGTCGAGATGTATGTGGATATAGCTTTCGCGCGCGGCGCCGTCGGCGGGACTGGACGCAGGCATCAATGCCTTCAGTTTGCCCTTCCGGTCGCGCTGCACCGTCACCACCGGGTGCAGGACCGTGTGTACCGCATGACCTTCAATCGAAAGCAGGTTCACAACGGAATCGACCAGAAACGGCATGTCGTCGTTGAGAATCTCGAGAACTGCGCGATAAGCCAGCGGGCCACTGTTGATGCTGGCATCCTCAAGCCTGACCTTAAGCTTGCCTGGCTGCTTGGAATCAAGAAACCCGTCCGCCCGTTGGGCAATCCAGTCAAGATCGGACCTGGCCAGACCTTCCAGGTCTTCTTCAGCCGCTTCCTTCAGCAGCAGCCCGCGGACTTGCTCGAGCCTCGTCCCGGAGCCTGCCGTTGAACCGGTGGCGCTGCGAGAAGCGCCTCTGCCCTTGCCCGCCATGATCCCCGCACCCTCTGTTTTCTTGCAATTGAAGTTTGATCTTATGCCCCTTTATTGTGCCACGTCATTACCGGATGGTCTCAACCGGAGGAATCCATGACCGATAGACAAGATAATCCGATCGCCTTGAGCCTCGAACCGGTTTCAGAGTTGACCGACAAGCAGCAGGCTTACTTCGCCAAGTGTGATGAAAAACTGGGGTTCGTTCCCAATGTACTGCGGGCGTATGCCTTTGCGCCGGCCAAGCTGCAGGCGTTCGCCGACATGTACAACGACCTCATGCTGGGCGAGTCCGGTCTCAGCAAGCTGGACCGGGAGCTGATTGCCGTTGCGGTCTCAAGCGTGAACCATTGTTACTATTGCCTGACGGCGCATGGTGCTGCCGTCCGGCAACTATCAGGCAACCCGGCGCTGGGCGAGCAGATGGTCATGAACTACCGGGCAGCAGATGGGCTCACCCCAAGGCAGGTGGCGATGCTTGATTTCGCCGACAAGCTGACCCGCTCACCCCACGCCATCGTCGAACAGGATCGCCAGGCATTGCGCGATGCAGGTTATACAGACCGTGACATATGGGACATTGCCTCGGTGGCCAGCTTCTTCAACATGTCCAACCGCATGGCAGCGGCTGTGGACATGCGGCCCAATGACGAGTATCACGCGCAGGCCCGCTAGACCGGACGGTCGGCATTTTTCAAACTTTCATCACCTAGGCTTTCCCGATGGGATCCGAGCACCTGACCCGGCGGACATTTGCGATCATCTCGCATCCGGACGCCGGCAAGACCACTCTCACCGAAAAGCTGCTGCTTGCCGGCGGGGCGATCCGCCTTGCCGGTGCGGTGCGGGCGCGTGGCGACCAGCGCCGTGCCCGGTCAGACTGGATGAAGATCGAGCAGGACAGGGGCATCTCGGTGACCAGTTCGGTGATGACCTTCGATTTTGACGGGCACACCTGCAACCTGCTTGATACGCCAGGTCACGAGGACTTCAGCGAAGACACCTATCGCACGCTGACAGCCGTCGATTCGGCGATCATGGTGATCGACGCCGCCAAGGGCATCGAGAGCCAGACCCGGAAGCTGTTCGAGGTCTGCCGGCTGCGCGACATCCCGATCGTCACCTTCGTCAACAAGGTGGACCGCGAAGGCCGTGACGGTTTCGAGCTCCTGGACGAGATCCAGGAGATGCTGGCGCTGGATGTTTCGCCACAGATCTGGCCTGTCGGCATGGGTTCGGACTTCTTCGGCTGTTTCGATCTTCGCGATGGCAGTTTCCAGAAGGCGGATCGCCGGGGCGGCGGCTATGGCGAAACGGTCCAACTGGCCGGACCCGGCGAACTCGCCGCGGCGGGCGTACCCGGACACATCGCGCAAGCGACTTCCGAGGCCATCGAGCTGGCGCAGGCCGGCTATGCGGCATTTGACAAGGCGTCCTATCTCGAGGGCCATCTGACCCCGGTCATCTTTGGCAGCGCCCTGAACGGGTTTTCAGTCTCGCAGCTGCTCGATTTCATCGTCAGCAATGCGCCTTCGCCACGGCCCAGCCCGGCCGAACCGCGCACCGTGTCACCCGATGAAGACCAGGTTTCCGGTTTCGTCTTCAAGGTGCAGGCGAACATGGACAAGAACCACCGCGACCGGGTGGCGTTCATGCGGATCTGTTCGGGCGATTTCCGCCGGGGCATGAAGCTCAAGCAGGTGCGCACCGGCAAGGATTTGCTGGTCCATTCACCGATCTTCTTCCTGGCACAGGACCGCGAGATCGCCGAAGACGCGGTCGCCGGCGACGTCATCGGCATCCCCAACCACGGCACGGTGCGCGTTGGCGACACCTTCACCGAAGGCGAGGCCTTGCGCTTTACCGGGCTGCCTGCCTTCGCTCCGGAAGTGCTGCGCCGGGTACGGCTTGGGGACATGACCAGGGTCAAGCAGATGCGAGCCGCCCTTGAAGACCTGGCCGAAGAAGGCCTCATCCAGGTGTTCCAGCCCGAGATCGGCTCGCAGTGGATCGTCGGCGTGGTCGGCGTACTGCAGCTGGATGTGATGGCGTCTCGCGCTGCACAGGAGTATGGCGTAAAGCTCGACTTCGAGAACGCCCCATATGAGATGGCCCGCTGGATTACGTCGGATGATCAGGCCGTCTTGAACCTGTTCCGCGAGAGAAACCGGATGGCCATGGCAACAGACCGCGATGGCAGCCCGGTATTTCTCGCCAAGGGTCAGTGGGAACTGGACTACGCAGCGCGCACCAACGAACAGATTCGGTTCCTGAAGACTAAGGAATTGCTGTAGCCGGACGTTATCGCCGAGCCGGCACCTGTAATAGCAATCGTACGGTGAGATTGGAGCGGGCGATGAGATTCGAACTCACGACCCCAACCTTGGCAAGGTTGTGCTCTACCCCTGAGCTACGCCCGCGTCCATTGGGTAAGGGACCTGCCAGACGGCAAGCACCCTGCTTTGCGCGCCGCTATATTGCGCAAGCCCGGACTAAATGCAATAGCTCTCGACCGACAAATTTGCTTGCCCATCAAACAGCCTCGACAGGAGACTGAATGCCCGCCACCAAGGAACAGCTGCTTGACCGCCTGCTCGCACTGGGCATTGATGCGGCCACACGGGAGCACCCTCCGGTCTACACCGTGGAAGAGGCTCGTGCGCTGCGCGGTGATATACCGGGTGGGCATTGCAAGAACCTTTTTCTGAAGGACAAGAAAGGTCAGCTGTGGCTTGTCGTTTGCCTGGAAGATGCGGTGATCGACCTGAAGTCCTTGCCTGAGAAGATCGGGGCTGCGCGGATTTCGTTTGGCAAGGCGGAGCTGCTGCACGAGGTGCTTGGTGTGGAGCCCGGCTCGGTCACCCCGTTTGCCCTGATCAATGATGGATCCCGGCAGGTGAATGTCGTGCTTGATGCCAGAATGATGGCCTGTGACCTGGTGAGCTACCATCCCTTGCAGAATACGGCGACGACCACCCTGACTCCCGGGGACCTGCTTCGTTTCATCGAATCGTGCGGACACCATTCGCAAATCGTTCAGCTCTACGACTGACAACCGGGTTGCATGCGGGCCTGACGCGTCCCATGTTACTAGGCAAATCGGTAATCCGGGACCCTAAAGGAACAGGCAGTATGTCGGATAATTCATTCTCAATGGGAACCAGCTTCAACACGACTGTTGGAACTGCCCCCGCCACCGGCAGTGGCACCCAGGTCATAAAGGATTCGGACACGGCTCACTTCGTGGCAGACGTGATCGAGGCATCGCGTTCCGTGCCGGTGATTGTGGATTTCTGGGCACCTTGGTGTGGCCCTTGCAAACAGCTGGGTCCGGTTCTCGAGAAGATCGTGCAGGAAGCCGGAGGCAAGGTCCGCATGGTCAAGATCAATATCGACACCAACCCGCAGCTTGCACAGCAGATGCGCATTCAGTCGATCCCGGCGGTCTATGCATTTGCCGAAGGTCAGCCGGTGGACGGCTTCATGGGAGCATTGCCGGAATCGGAATTGCGCAAGTTTGTCGACAAGCTCGTCAAGGGCCACGGCGGCCTGGCAGAACAGCTGGATCAACTCTTCGAGCAGGCCGGCGAAGCGATGGCTGCGGAAGCCTGGGATCAGGCCTTTGCAATGTTTGATGCAGCACTTCAGGCCGCTCCCGGGGAACCACGCGCTCTTGCCGGTCAGATCAAGTGCCTGATCGGTATGGGCGAGTTGGAAGAGGCGAGACGGCTGGCTGATGCCGTTCCGGAGCAGTTGCGCTCTGATGCGTCGATTTCAGGTGCGCTGGCGGCGCTGGAAGTCGCTGAAACGCCAGTCGACAGCGGTGAGATCGAGCGCTTGCGTGCGGCGGTCGAAGCGGATGCAGCTAACCATCAGTCACGGCTTGATCTGGCAATTGCACTGAATGCTGCCGGACAGCGCGAGGAAGCGCTGGACCAGGTGCTGACGATTATCGGGAAGGACCTTGCCTGGAACGAAGAGGCAGCCCGCAAGCAGCTTCTGACATTTTTCGAGGCTTGGGGTTCAACCGATTCGCTCACAGTTGCGGGCCGCCGCCGGCTTTCGTCCATATTGTTCGCATGAACTGACAGAGCGGACCAGAAGACAGCCCATGCCCTCAGTCGAGACATACAAGTCGGAAACGGATTTGCCTGTTCAGTTGCCGATTTTTCCGCTGCCGGGTGCAGTCCTTCTCCCCGGAGGTGACTTGCCGCTGAACATTTTTGAGCCGCGCTACCTGCAGATGCTCGCCGACTCGCTCGCCAGTCACCGGTTGATTGGCATGATACAGCCGCGTCACATGGAAAGCGAACAGGACCTGCCGCATTCTTACCCCGCAGCGCCGCTGGAGCTTTACAATGTGGGGTGTGCGGGGCGAATCACATCGTTTCACGAAAGTGGCGACGGACCAATCCAGATCGTATTGTCCGGCATCTGCCGGTTCCATGTCTTGCAGGAGATCGGCGGGGCAAAGCCTTACCGCAGCGTAGAGGCGGATTACTCGGCATTTGCAACCGATTTGACCGAGGAGTTTCTCAACGAAAGCGACACGGAGCGGCAGGACTTGCTGAACAGCCTGGATCAGTTCCTGAAGGCCAGGTCAATGCGGGCTGACTGGAATGAGATCGTTTCTGCGCCGACCCCCACGCTGATCAACACGCTTGTCATGATTGGTTCTTTCAGTCCTCGTGAAAAGCAGGCCGTGCTCGAGGCGGCTGACCTGCGTGAACGCACCAGGACGCTTGTGGCATTGACCAGGATGTCTATCGAACAGCCGTTTGGCAGCAATGGCAACGGTTCGGTCCAGTAGCTCGATGAGGCAGCAAGAATGACGGCTGAAGAAGAGTTACGCGAATCGGAGCGCAAGGCCGATCCGTGGCTGCTGGAGGTGCTCGTTTGCCCTGTAACGCGGCGGCCGCTTCGGTACGACGAAACGCGACAGGAACTGGTGTCTGACCAGGCACGTCTGGCATACCCGATCAGGGATGGCATTCCCATCATGCTGATCGAGGAAGCCAGGGAACTGGATGAGTGATTGCATGCAGTCCAATGACGACATTTGGCCGGAGGAGCTTCGCCTCCAGGACAAGGGCCGGCGGCTGATCGTCAGTTTCAACAACGGCGAAAACCACAGCCTTGATGCCGAGTACCTGCGAGTTGAAAGCCCGAGCGCCGAAGTACAAGGGCACGGCGCGGACCAGAAGGTCTGCGTCGGCGGCAAGGCTGACGTGTCGATCATCAAGGTTGAACCAGTCGGCAACTATGCGATCCGGCTGACGTTCGACGACATGCACTCGACCGGCATATACAGCTGGGATTACCTGCTCAAGCTGGGCAGGGAACGCGACGCGATATGGACGGCTTATCTGGATCGTTTGCAGATCGAGGGCAAATCGCGCCATCGCTGATGGCTAGATCCTGCCACCGGTCATGAGCGCAGGCTGGCGGCCGGCTGTTCCTGCGGCCCGGTCCAGAAAGAATCTTTTCAACGGCGGCAGGTTGTTCACAAGCCGAAGGCCTGCCTGCCGCGCCAGCGCCAGTGGGGTGATGTCGTTGGAGAATACCTTGGCCAGCGCATCGCACATGCCGGCAACGATGAGCGTATCAGCCCGCCGCCAGCTTTCGAACTCTTCAAGCGTTGCCGGCCCGCCAATGTCCTGACCACGGCGAGCCTGAAGCAGGATGCATTCGGCGATTGCCGCAATGTCCTTGAGCCCCAGGTTGAATCCAAGCCCGGCAATCGGATGGATGACGTGGGCCGCGTCACCGATCAGCGCCAGCCTGGTAGACTTGAAACTCTTGGCGATCTGCAGACCAAGTGGCCACGACGTCCTGCCGCTGGCGAGCGTGATGTCGCCCAAGTGATGGCCAATCCGCTGTTTCAGCTCGTCTAGAAATTGGCTGTCGTCCAGCGCCATGATCCTGTCCGTATCGGCAGTCGCCTCCACCCAGACCAGCGATGACCGGTTTCCGGTCAGCGGCAATATCGCCAACGGCCCGTTCTGCCTGAAGTGCTCTTCCGCACAGCCATGATGGGGTTCGGAATGATTGATGGTCAGCGTGATCGCGGATTGATTATAGGCCCAGCTGGCGATCTCTATGCCAGCATGACGCCGCGCAGCAGAATTCCGGCCATCGGCTGCAATTATCAGCTTCGCGCCATATGACCGCCCGTCGGCCGTCTCGATTCGCGCCAGTTTGTTGCCAAGCTCGAAGCTGTTGACGAGCGCACCGGTGGCAACATCGATGTTGGCGCAGTCCAGCACCGCGCCTGTCAGGGCTTCAAGCAGTTTGCCGTTTTCCAGCATCCACGCGGATGGGGTGTCCGAGGCGTGATCTGGCATGAAGTTGAGCAACACGGGAGCGATATCAGCATTTGAGCGCGCATCGGTGACGATGATGCGTTTGAATGGCTGGGCCTCGCTGGCTACCGTTTGCCAGACACCCAGCGCCTGCAGCAGGTTTCGTGATCCGAACGTTATGGCCGACCCTCGCGTATCTGCAGCATGGTCACGCTGGTCCAGCGGCGGACCGGCGTCCACTACAAGGGTGCGCAAGGGTATGGACAGATGCGGTCCGGACAGGGCAAGAGCGCAGGTCAGTCCGGCAAGCCCCGCACCGGTAATGATCACGTCGTATGTTGCAGGGTTTGTCATGCCGGGTTTTCTGGTCACTGTGCTGATGTTCTGGAGGATGAATGGCTGTGTCGGAATATGATCAGGTTGTTGCCAGTTTCCATCTTGAACAGCTGGAGGACAACCTGTTTCGAAGCCGCAGTCCGGCAATCGGCTGGCGTCGGATCTATGGTGGCCTGCTATTGGCGCATGCAGTGCGCGCTGCTGAGTTGACCGTGCCTGGCGGCAAGAAGCTTCACGCGCTGCACGGCAATTTTCTGCGCCCGGGCAATACCACAGAGCCGATAACGATATCGGTTGAAAGATTGCTGGATGGACGGTCCATCGCACATCGACGGATCACGCTCGAACAAATCGGCAAGCCCGTATTCGTTGCAGGCATTTCCTTCCGTAACGAGGCCGGAGGGCTGTACTTCGCGCCGGATATGCCAGTGGCGCCAGACCCCGACGTGCTTCCGGATGAACCTGCGATTTGCGCTCAGTACGAGGGGCGCCTGACTGAAAGCGCGCTGAAGTACCTGTCGCGGCCAAAGGTTTTCGAGTTGCGCCCCGTGCGCGCTGAGCAGTTCCTGTTCGCAAAGGACGAACCTGGCGAATCAATGCTGATGTGGTTCCGCTTGCGATCAGGACAAGCGCCCGATTCCACGTGGAACACGGCACTACTTGCTTATCTGTCCGATATGCCGGTCCTCAATGCCAGCTTGCGTCCGCACGGGCGCAACTTCTTCGACCCTGCCCTGAGTATGGCCAGCCTTGATCACGCGCTATGGCAGCATGCCGAGCCCGACTGGTCAGACTGGCTGCTGGCAACCCACGACAGCCTCGCAACGGAAGCGGGAATGGGGCTTGGTCATGTCAGGATATACAACAGGTCAGGCCGCCTTTGCGCCACGGTGAGTCAGCAAGGATTCATTAGCCTCATCGATGCATAGTAATTGGGCAAAAATCTCTATTTGCATAAATTTTAGACTAGATTGCAGCGCCGGACACATCAACTGCTCTTAAAACACGTTTTGATTCAAGCGGTTGAAGATTCGTGGAGTCTGGCACACACCTTGAAATGAGAATCTCCCGACACTGCTGCCAATCGGCAAAGTGGTGACAGGCAACATGGGAGATGCACATGAAATATATCATCTCGATCATCAAGCCGCACCGGCTGGAGGAAGTGCGCACCGCGCTGTCCGCCATCGGTGTCGAAGGCATGACGGTGAGCGAAGTGAAGGGGCATGGACGCCAGAAAGGCCATACGGAGATCTACCGTGGGGCTGAATACGAAGTGTCCTACCTGCCCAAGATCAAGGTTGAACTCGCGCTCAGCAGCAAGCTGGCGGCCAAGGCCGTTGAAGCGATCGCCGAGGCTGGCAGGACTGGCCAGATCGGCGACGGAAAGATTTTCGTCATTGACCTGGAAAACGCCGTGCGCATCCGCACCGGCGAGTCCGGCGAAGAAGCATTGTGAGGGCTATCAAGATGAAGCTTTATCAGAAGATCACTCTTGCGGGCATGGCAGGCCTCGCAAGCATGACTGCAGCTGGCGCTGCCATGGCCCAGGACGCAGCTCCTGCCGTTTCCCCCGAAACCGCCTACATCTTCAACACTCTGCTGTTCCTCATTGGCGGCTTTCTGGTGATGTTCATGGCAGCCGGGTTCGCCATGCTTGAAGCAGGCCTCGTCCGCTCCAAGAATGTATCCATGCAGTGCCTCAAGAACATCGCTCTCTACTCTGTTGCGGGCATCATGTTCTGGGTATGCGGCTACTCGCTGATGTACACCGGCGTTGACGGTGGCTACATCGGCACCTTCTCAACCTACGGCTTCGATGAGGTTGGCAAGTTCGCCACCGGCGATGATGGCGCCGTAGGCAGCTACTCCACGGCATCCGACTGGTTCTTCCAGATGGTGTTCGTGGCCGCAACCGCATCCATCGTGTCCGGCACCCTCGCCGAACGCATCAAGCTGTGGCCATTCCTTCTGTTCACCGCCGTACTGACCGGCATCATGTACCCGATCACCGGATCGTGGAAATGGGGCGGCGGCTGGCTGAACGAAATGGGCTTCCAGGACTTCGCTGGCTCCACCATCGTTCACTCGGTTGGCGGCTGGGCGGCGCTTGCCGGTGCGCTCATCCTTGGCGCCCGCCTCGGCAAGTATGAAGGCGGAAAGGTCCACCCCCTGCCTGGCTCCAACATTCCGCTGGCAACGCTCGGTACGTTCATCCTGTGGCTGGGCTGGTTCGGCTTCAACGGCGCCTCGCAGCTTGCAATGGGTACCGCCGCTGACGTGACCTCGGTGTCCAACATCTTCGCCAACACCAACCTCGCAGCAGCTGGCGGTGTGGTTGCAGCCATGGCCCTGACCCAGATCATCTACAAGAAGGTCGACGTTACCATGGCCCTCAACGGGGCTCTGGCAGGCCTAGTATCGATCACCGCCGAGCCTCTCCAGCCGAGCCCTCTGCTGGCGATCATGATCGGCGCGGTAGGCGGCGTCATCGTGGTAGTGGCAGTGCCGCTGCTCGACAAGCTCAAGATCGACGACGTGGTAGGCGCAATCCCTGTGCACCTTTTCGCAGGCATATGGGGTACGCTGGCGGTTCCGCTGTCCAACTCGGACGCCAGCTTCGGCACCCAGATCGTGGGCATCGCGGCTTACGGCGCCTTCACTTTCGTAGTCTCGGCGATCGTCTGGTTCGCTCTGAAGATGACGATGGGCATCAGGGTCACCAAGGAAGAAGAAATGATGGGCCTCGACAAGGCAGAGGTTGGCGTCGAAGCCTACCCCGAGTTTTCTCGCGGCGGATCTTCCATCTGACCCCACATCCGGCCTGATTGAACAGGCCGGATCATCGATCGCAGAACCCCCGGAAGGACACGATCCTTCCGGGGTTTTTTGTGCACCAAACCGGCAAAGCTTAACGAGGTCTTAACCATACGAGGCCCAAAGTCTGACGCAGTTTTGAAGGGCCCGCCTCACCGGAGGGGGGAACTTTGCCAGTTTGCATTCCGGAGCAGCACACATGCCGCGCAGCCAGTCGACTGCCAACAAGCAGAACGCCATTCCCGACGGCCTCAGAACCTTCATCAGCCGGCGGCTCATGGAGCTCAAGGGCTTGCTGCTGCTGGCTGCACTGGCGTGCGTGACAGTGATGCTTGCAACCTGGTCGGTATCGGATCCTTCATGGAGCAATGCCGCTGATGGTACCGTCCAGAATGCGTTGGGTTATACGGGCGCCGTGGTGGCTGACAAGCTGGTGAGCTGGCTGGCACTTGCCTGCGCGGTCATGGTAGGCATCCCGGCTTTCTGGGCAATCGTGATAATGTTTCACAATCCGCTTGGCCGCTGGCGGATGCGCATACCCGCCTATATTGCTTCTGTACTGTCCGCGGCGGGTTTCCTGTCGTTCTTGCCGCTGCCGGATAACTGGCCTATGGGGCCGGGGCTTGGAGGGACAGCCGGCGACTCCATCAGCCTCCTGCTCACCTCATTGCCGAAGCTTTTCATCTACGACTGGATGGCCAACCTGGTCGCTGCCACGGTCTGCCTGATCGCCGCGGCGTGGACTGCCTGCATGGCCGCAGGTATTCCACCCCGTTCGATCGGAGTTGCAATAGCTGGGCTTCGCAAGCCGACTTCGGTAATCGGAACAAAGGCCATGGTAGCCTCCAGCCGCATCGCACAATCCGTTGGCGCCCTGCGCGACCGCTATGCAAACGAACCGGGTCAGTCCGGGGTCTCCACCTTGTCCCGTGAAGACAATCCGGCCTGGCAGCAACCAGAACCCCACCTCGACGATCGTGGTTCAAGACCTACCTTGCTCACTCGTCTGCGCGAGAGGCAATCGGCTCAACCGGCATGGAACAAGTCCCAGGAGAACACACCCGACGACATCCCGGCGTTTCTTGCGCGCCGGGCACCGCTTGGCGAGGACCGCATCGAACCACGGTTGGCCGGGGCTGAACTGGCCCCCGCCAAAGAACCGGAATTTGGCGCGCCGGAATGGCAGGAAGAGCCCGAAGAAGACTGGCACGACGCACACGATGCCATTGAAAGGGGCGTTTCGCCCCACGCTGTCGAGCCTGCAGAGACCACGCCAGTGCGCGTTCAGGCACCGGCGCAGCCAGTCAGGCAAGGCAGGCGGCTGGCGCGTGACATGCAACCGGACCTCCTGCACGGCAGGACCGGCGAATTCCAGTTGCCCCCCCTGAGCCTGCTCGCGGAACCTGACGCCTCAAACGGCAAGACCCAGTTGTCCGCCGATGCCCTTGAGCAGAATGCCCGCTTGCTCGAAGGCGTGCTCGAGGATTTCGGCATCCGCGGCGAGATCATCAACGTGCGTCCCGGCCCGGTGGTTACCCTTTATGAGCTCGAGCCCGCACCTGGAATCAAGTCGTCGCGGGTCATCGGCCTGGCAGATGACATCGCCCGCTCCATGAGCGCGATCTCCGTTCGCGTTGCCGTGGTGCCCGGCCGCAATGTCATCGGCATCGAAATGCCGAATTCGAAACGCGAAACCGTGTTCCTGCGCGAACTGCTTGCCTCCCAGGACTTCGAAAGGACCAAGCACAAGCTGTGCATGGCGTTGGGCAAGGATATTGGCGGCGAGCCATCCTTTGCAGACCTTGCGCGCATGCCGCACTTGCTGATCGCCGGCACGACCGGCTCGGGCAAGTCGGTCGGTATCAATACGATGATCCTGTCATTGCTGTTCCGGTTGCCGCCGGACAAGTGCAAGCTGATCATGATCGACCCCAAGATGCTGGAGCTTTCAGTCTATGAGGGCATTCCCCATCTTCTCGCGCCAGTGGTAACCGATCCGCACAAGGCGGTGGTGGCTCTGAAGTGGGCTGTGCGGGAAATGGAAGAGCGCTACCGCAAGATGTCCAAGCTCGGCGTTCGCAACATTGACGGCTACAACACCCGCGCTGAGCAGGCACAGAAGAAGGGCGAGGTGTTCACCCGTCAAATCCAGACTGGCTTCGATCCGGAAACCGGCTCTCCGATCTATGAAGAAGAGCAGATGGACCTGTCTCCCATGCCCTTCATCGTGGTGATCATCGACGAGATGGCCGACCTCATGATGGTGGCAGGCAAGGACATCGAAGGCGCCGTCCAGCGGCTGGCCCAGATGGCGCGCGCCGCCGGCATCCATGTCATCATGGCCACCCAGCGTCCATCTGTCGACGTCATCACCGGTACCATCAAGGCCAACTTCCCGACTCGCATTTCCTTCCAGGTCACGTCCAAGATCGATAGCCGCACCATTCTCGGCGAGCAGGGCGCCGAGCAACTGCTTGGCCAGGGCGACATGCTTTACATGGCCGGTGGGGGACGGATCTCCCGTCTGCATGGACCGTTCGTGTCTGACGGCGAGGTGGAGAACATTGTGGCCTATCTCAAGTCCCAGGCTGCACCCGAATATGTCGAGGCGGTCACCGAGGAGTCCGGCGAAGCAGACCCGGGTGGCTTCGGTTCGGACATTGGTGGTGGTTCCTCCGGTGATGAGCTCTATGATCAGGCAGTGGCAGTCGTGCTGCGGGACAAGAAGGTTTCAACCAGCTACATCCAGCGCCGACTGTCGGTTGGCTACAACAAGGCTGCGAGCCTGATCGAACGCATGGAGCAGGAAGGCCTGATTTCTGCTGCCAACCACGCCGGCAAGCGCGAGATCCTGGTAGGCTCGGATGCTGGATAATCATGGCGCCGCAATATCGCCGCGTTGACGGCAGACAAGATGTACGCAAAACATGGGCCTGACAGCTGGTCCCGCAGGAGTGAACCGATGATCAGACGAACCGCCATCCTCGCCGCCCTTGCCGCCGCACTTCTGCTGGCCCCGGCGATGAATGTGCTACCGGGGATGACCGGGGGGAGTGCATTAGCCAATGCCCAGCTGTCAGATGAAGACAAGGCCGCGCTGACGCAGCTGAATGACTATCTCAACGAGATCCGCAACCTGAGTGGCGAGTTCACTCAGACCAGCCCGCGTGGCCAGGTTGCCAATGGCATCTTCTACATCGCCAAACCGGGCAAGATGCGCTTTGAGTACGCGCCACCCAGCCCGCTGCTCGTGGTGTCAGACGGAAACTGGGTGACCGTGAAGAATACCCAGCGCAAGAGCGATGACCAGTACCCCCTGTCGACGACCCCGTTGAAGCTGGTGCTGTCTGACCAGGTCAACCTGTTCGAACAGGCCGTCATCCTGAACGTAGAACACACCGAAACGCTGTCCGCGATCACCATGCAGGAGAAGGATCAGCTCGTGGCAGGTCAGTTGACGATGGTATTTGATCGCGCCAATAACGAACTGGTGCAGTGGATCATTGTCGATGGCAAGGGCCAGCGCACCAGCGTTGAACTGTCAAACATCGACAAGACCGCCGAACCCAGTCCGAAACTCTTCGTTGTCCAGCGTTCAAGAGCAGGCAGCGCCGGTTCCGATCGCTAGGCCGTCAGGTGCGGATTGCCACCTGGAACATAAACTCGGTGCGATTGCGCATCGGGCTGGTGACGAGATTTCTTGACACATGGCAGCCCGATATCCTGTGCCTTCAGGAAACCAAGTGTCCGCCGGGACAATTTCCGGCCGCCGCGTTCAGGCAAGCCGGGTACGGTCACATAGCCGAGAACGGTTACACCGGCCATCATGGAGTGGCTATTGTGTCCCGCCGCCCTATTGACGGGCAGCAGGTCAATTCGTTCTGTGGCCGTAATGATGGCCGCCATGTGAGTGTTCGGCTCGCCAACTCCGGGCTCGTCATTCATAGCCTGTATGTGCCAGCGGGCGGAGATGAACCAAATCCATCGATAAATCTGAAGTTCGCCCACAAGCTGCAATTCGTTGACGAAATGAAGCAGTGGGCCAATGCCTTGACGGCTTCAGGCACAGACCGGCATATTCTCGCCGGCGACTTCAATATTGCACCGCTTGAAACCGATGTCTGGTCTCACAAGCAGCTGCTCAAGGTCGTGTCCCACACGCCTGTCGAAACGGAGAAGCTGACCCGCCTCATGACCTCGTGCAAGCTACATGATCCGGTCCGGGCAAAATATCCCGAACCCGAGCGGCTTTATTCATGGTGGAGTTACCGGTCACGTGAATGGGACACGGCTGACAAGGGACGCAGGCTCGACCACATCTGGGTGCCCGAGGAGATGGCCCATCTGTGCACCAACACCGAAATTGTTCGCGAAGCACGGGGCTGGGACCGCCCGTCGGACCACGTACCCGTGTTGCTCGATATTGCTCTGCCCGGATAGCGTCAGGTTTCAGTCTTCGGCTTCAACAATTCGTCCACGGGCTGGACCTCGAAATGTTCCTGCACACCTGCAAGGGCATCTGAGCTCTCGCCCAGCTGCCGGCTCAGCACGTCAAGTACCTGCATGCCAACCTCCGGAAACTCGGCGCACAGCCGCATGAAGACGGCCTGCTCGACCACGACTGCTTCCACTTCGGTCTTGGCGTTTACTGTTACCTGCCGGGGCAGCCCGGCGATCATCGATTGTTCGCCGAACATGGATCCAGGGCCTGCCAGGGCCAGCACGCTGCCGGTCTGGCCATCATGAACGACAGCCTCTCCACTGGTAATCACAATGGCGCTGGATGCCGGATCGCCGGCTTCGAACATCGTGCGCCCCTGTGGAACGAGCAGTTCATCAGAAGAAAAGAGCAGCGTCTGCAAATGAGCTTCGTCGACGCCAGCAAACAGCGGAATCTGCTTGAGCAAGTCGACTGCGGCACGGATGTTCATGTCAAGCCCACATTGATGCAGCGGCCGATCACGGAACCAGCTTGTATCCGCCAGCCTCGGTAACCAGCAACTGGGTGTGCGAAGGGTCAACCTCGATTTTCTGGCGGAGGCGATAGATGTGTGTCTCGAGCGTATGTGTTGTTACACCCGCGTTATAACCCCAGACCTCATGTAGCAGGACATCGCGCCCCACCACCTTGTCGCCGGCGCGGTAGAGAAACTTGAGGATGGCCGTTTCCTTTTCGGTCAACCTGATCTTGCGATTGTCTTCCTGCAGCAGCACCTTGGCGCTTGGCTTGAAGGTATAGGGCCCGATCTTGAAGACGGCGTCTTCACTTTGCTCGTGCTGGCGTAGTTGCGCCCGTATTCTGGCGAGTAATACGGCGAACTTGAAGGGTTTTGTGACGTAGTCGTTGGCGCCTGCATCAAGCCCCAGAATCGTGTCGGCATCGGACGTCTCGGCCGTCAACATGATAACCGGACCGCGGTAGCCGTTCTTCCGGATGATCTTGCACGCCTCCCGGCCATCAAGATCAGGCATATTCACATCCAGAATGACAAGATCAACGAGCTCAGTCTTGAGGTGGTTGACCGCAGCCAGTCCGCCTGCAAGTGCGGTCACGGCAAAATCATCATGCAGCGCGAACTGCTCGGCGATCGTTTCGCGAAGTGCATCGTCATCGTCGACGATCAGTATTTTCTTTTTCTTGCTCATGTCCGCATGTTCACATCGAATTCCAATGGTAAGAGTTCTAGTTGTCCGCCAGCGTTTTGCAATGGCCAAGCCGGTTCACGGAAGAACACAATGTTTCATGAGGTGGTGATCCACCATATTCCGGTCAATGGTCACCAAGCGGCCGCTCGATACGGCAATGTGATTTATCCATGTTGCCTTGGACCGTCTGGCATCAGACTGAACAAGCGCGAGGGCGATGGCACGACACCTGCCGGGGCGTGGTTGCTGCGCTATCTGCTGTACCGCGCAGACCGCATGGTAAGGCCCCGCACCGGATTGCCGGTATTTCCCATCAAACTTGAAGATGGCTGGTGTGACGATGCCGGGTCTCGCCACTACAACAGGCAGGTGCGTCTGCCCTTTGCCGGCAGTCATGAGCGGCTTTGGCGGGATGATTCGGTCTACGACCTGTTGGTCGTGCTGAGTCACAATAACGAACCGGTAGTGGCGGGGCGGGGCAGCGCCGTTTTCATCCACCTGCAACAGCCCGACGGCGGACCCACTGCAGGGTGCATCGCCTTCCGTCGCAACCATCTGCTGCATCTGCTTCAGGGGTGGACTACGGACACCAAACTGGTCGTGCCCTGGTGAGGCACCCGCTAGGTTCTGGAACCGAATATGGCGCTGCCGACACGCACATGCGTCGCGCCCAGTTCGATGGCAGTTTCGAAATCTCCGCTCATGCCCATGCTGAGTTTTGCAAGGCCGTTGCGCTTTGCCAACTTTGCAAGCAGGGCAAAGTGGAGCGCCGGCTCCTCATCTGCCGGGGGAATGCACATCAGACCTGAGACAGGCAGTTCGAAGGTGCCGCGGCATGTTTGAACGAACTGGTCGACATCCTGTGGCCGGACGCCTGCTTTCTGGGGTTCGAGTCCTGTATTCACCTGAATGAACAGCTCAGGCGACTTGCCGGTCGCAGCAATTTCCTTGGCAAGGGTACGCGCCAGTTTTTCGCGATCGAGAGTTTCAATGCAATCGAACAGTTCGACAGCTTCGCGGGCCTTGTTTGTCTGCAAAGGACCAATAAGATGCAGCACCGTGTCGGGATAACGGTTCTTCAGCTGTGGCCACTTGCCATAGGATTCCTGCACCCGGTTCTCGCCAAACACCCGGTGCGGTATGTCGAGAACCGGAACGATGTCCTCAATGTCGAACGTTTTGGAAACAGCAACAAGCGTGATCCCGGCCGGATCGCGGCCGACCCGCCTGGCGGCTGCTTCTATTCTTGCGGTGACTTCGAGGTAACGTTGCTTGCTGGAGTGGTCTGCGGTCATCATTCCTCGGTGGTCCGGCTTGCCCGTGCGAGTGCTTCCTGATACTGCATCGCGTCTGAAATTGTGAATATCAGCAGGCATATCACACTAATGTCCAGCGAGCGCTACAATCCGAAGATCGCCGAGCCCAAATGGCAGAAAGCCTGGGATGGTGCCGGCAGTTTCATCGCAAGCAACGAGTCCAGCAAGCCGAAGTACTACGTGCTGGAGATGTTCCCGTATCCCTCCGGGCGCATCCACATGGGTCACGTTCGCAACTACACGATGGGCGACGTGATTGCCCGTTACCGCAAGGCCTGCGGGTACAATGTGCTGCACCCCATGGGTTGGGATGCGTTTGGCATGCCCGCCGAGAATGCAGCCATGGAGCGCAAGGTTCACCCCGGAAAGTGGACCTATGACAATATTGCCACCATGCGGGCTCAGCTGAAGTCCATGGGCCTGGCAATTGACTGGTCGCGTGAATTCGCCACCTGCGACCCCTCCTACTATGGCCACGAACAGCGCATGTTCATCGAGTTCTACCGGGCAGGTCTGGTGGAGCGGAAGGTATCGGTGGTCAACTGGGACCCGGTAGATCAGACCGTACTGGCCAACGAGCAGGTGATCGACGGCAAGGGTTGGCGGTCCGGTGCGCCGGTCGAGAAGCGTGAACTGGCGCAATGGTTCCTCAAGATCTCGGACTTTTCCGAAGAACTCCTGTCGGCATTGGATACATTGACCGACTGGCCGGAAAAAGTGCGCCTCATGCAGAGGAATTGGATCGGGAAGTCCGAGGGGCTTCGCTTCTCGTTCGCGCTGGAGGATGCGAAGGGCGACCTCCTGGATGATAGGTTGACGGTATATACTACACGCCACGACACGATTTTCGGGGCCAGCTTCTGCGCCATATCCGCTGATCATGAACTGACGCGCAAGGCGGCCGGGCAATCGGCAGAGGTTGCTGCCTTCCGCAAGGAGTGCGCCTCACTGGGGACCAGCGAGGAGGCGATTGAACGGGCGGAGAAAAAGGGGGTTCCGCTTGGACTTTTCGCTCGCCACCCGTTTGACCCTTCACGGCGTCTGCCGGTCTATGCCGCCAATTTCGTATTGATGGGGTATGGCGAAGGCGCCGTTTTTGGCTGTCCGGCCCATGACCAGCGCGACCTGGATTTCGCACGCAAGTACGGGCTCGGCGTCATCCCGGTCGTTGCTCGCAAGGGCTCAGAAGACGTTGAGATTGGCCATCAGGCCTTACTCGATAAGGATCAGGCAGCGGTCCATCTCATCAATTCGGACTTCCTCAATGGCATGTCTGTTGAACAGGCCAAGGATGAGGTCGCCTCGCGCCTTGAGGCCATGGCCGTAGGCGAACGGACCACCAATTACAGATTGAGGGACTGGGGGGTATCGAGGCAGCGGTACTGGGGTTGTCCAATCCCGTTCATTCATTGCGATGACTGCGGCGTTGTCGAAGTGCCGATGAAGGAACTGCCGGTGGTATTGCCGGAGGATGTCACCTTCGACAAGCCGGGTAATCCACTGGACCGGAATGAGGCGTGGAAGTCCGTTTCGTGTCCGAAATGCAATGGGCCGGCGCGACGCGAAACCGATACGTTCGACACGTTTATTGATTCGTCCTGGTATTATGCGCGATTCTGCTCACCCGAGGCGAACGTTCCGGTCGACAGGGATGCAGCGAATTACTGGATGCCGGTGGATCAGTATATCGGCGGCATCGAGCACGCCATTCTGCACTTGCTTTACTCGCGGTTTTTTGCCCGCGCCATGAAGATCACCGGGCACCTCGATATTGCGGAGCCGTTCAAGTCGCTCTTCACCCAAGGCATGGTCATTCACGAGACATACAAGTCCTCCACTGGTGAGTGGTTGATGCCGACGCAAGTAACGCGCGAAGGCGACGGCTGGATCGAGATTGCCACGGGCAAGCCGGTTGTCGCTGCACCAGCGGAGAAGATGTCGAAGTCGAAGAAGAACGTTATCGACCCGGATGACATCATCGAGAAGTACGGTGCCGATACGGCTCGGTGGTTCATGCTGTCCGACACTCCGCCAGAACGTGACATCGAGTGGACCGAGGCAGGCGTTCTCGGCGCCTGGCGGTTTGTCCAGCGCATCTGGCGTATAGTCGGTGAGGTGTCGGCGTTCGACATATCCGCCGGTCCAGACGGCTTGTCGAAGGCTGCGGCTGTCGGGCCTGCAATGGACCTGCGCCGCGCGACGCACATGGCGATTGCCGCAGTTGGCGACGATATTGGCGCCTTGCGCTTCAACCGGGCGATCGCCCGGTTGTATGAGCTGGTTAATGCGATTGGTGCTTCACTGTCCGCACCCGGCTCGGATTGCGTAGCCGCGCGTGTCGCGCAGCTGGAGGCAGTAACAGCACTTGTTCAGCTTTTTGCACCAATGATGCCGCATCTCGCTGAAGAGTGCTGGCAGGTGCTGGGCCGTGACGGATTGGTTTGCGAAGCCGCATGGCCGGTGCATGACCCTTCCCTGCTGGTGTCGGATCAGGTTACTGTTGTGGTTCAGGTGAACGGCAAGAAGCGGGCTGAGCTCAAATTGGACAAAGGGTTGGCGCGTGAAGCGGTTGAAGAGGCTTGCCTGGAGCACGAGAGTGTCGTGAAGAGTCTTGATGGTTTGACGGTTCGGAAAGTGATTGTCGTTCCGGACAAGCTGGTCAATATTGTTGCTGCATGAGGAAGATGAATTACTCCAGAGCGATCACCTGCACAGTGATGCTGGTCGCGGTCCTGTTGCAGGGCTGCGGCTATCAGCCCCTGTATGCAACGCGGGCTGATGGCTCGTCTGTCGTGCAGGAACTGGCGTCGGTTTCTGTGCAACCCCAGTCGACTCGCGTCGGGCAGTTGGTTCGCAACGAGATCGTTCGGTCCATCCGGCCGGCCGGCACCACTGCAGAAGACAGGTACGTGCTGCGTCTTGTAGCCAATGGCAGTGCACAAACACTGATTGATACCTCGGATACGGTTCATCGGCGGCTAGCCTACAATCTGTCAGCAGATTTCCAGCTGATAGACATGGCGTCGCAGCAGCCGGTGTTTTCCGGCAAGGCGTTCAGCCGGGTACCTTATGACCGTTTGAACGCGTCGTTCTCAAATGTCCAGGCCCGGGTGAACGCCGAAGAGCAGGCCGCACAGCAGGTCGGGCAGGAAGTTCGTACGCGCGTTGCTGCATTTCTGGCCAGCAACTGAGCATGGCTGGCGTGAAGCCGGATGCCCTGTCGCGGCTGTCGGCGACGGACCTCAGGAGATACAACGGCTTGTTGCTGTTCGGGCCCAACTGGGATCTGGTTCAGCGGCTCAAGACGATTGTCGTTCAGAATTTGCTGGATGGTATCGACGGCGCCGAGATCGTGCGTCTTGCAACATCGGATGTCGAAAGTGAACCGGGGCGGCTTCTTGAAGAGCTGCAGGGCATCTCTCTGTTCGCTTCGTTCAAGATTGTGGTTCTGGAGTTTGTCAGTCAGGTCGCACAGCGAGAGTGTATTGCCGCCGCATCGCTGGGCTGGCAGGACGCATTTCTGGTTCTGACTTCAGGAGATTTGAAGAAGTCATCGCCGTTGCGCAAGGAGTACGAGGCATCGCCGGGCTTGTTGGCGGTGGTCTGTTATGAGCAGTCGGCGCAAGAGTTGGCATTGGTTGTTCGTGACCGCCTCGCAGGATTCGGGATCACGTCATCCCCTGATGTTTGTCTTGCCGTGGTCGAAGGCGTGGCCGGCAATGCCGCTTTGCTCGAGTCGGAAGTGGACAAGCTCGTCAACTATGCCGGACAGTACGGGCAGCTAACCCTGGAGCAGGTGGAAGCAGTTTGTACGGTAAGCCGCTCGTCAAGCTTTGATCGGGTGGTCGACCTGGCTTTCGGTGGTCAAGTCGAGGGCGCGCTTGCCGGTCTAAGGGAACTGCACTCGGAAGGAGCGGCGGCGAGCGGCAGCTTGATTGCCTTGTGCAATCACCTGTTGATGATCTCGGAGATGGTGAATGCCGCAGGTGATCCCAGGCGGGCTGAGGCGGTTGTTAAGGAGTGGCGGCCTCCGGTCTTCTGGAAACGGCAACCGGTTATTGCCGACCACGTGTGCAGGCTCCGCAAGGTGGACGTGACCTCATTGATTGATGCCCTGTCCAGCGCCACGGCCACGGCGCGAAAGTCGCATCAGATTGAATGGCCAGTGCTGGAGCGTGTCGTGCTCGCTTTGGCTTCGCGGCTTAGGTAAGGAGCAGTGGGATCTGGATCATTCAGGTTGTGCTACAAGCTGGTGCCCAACTTGCTGCAGAGTTCTTCAAATTGATCTAAGGTTTTGAAACTAATGATCAATTTACCTTTTTCGCCATCAGAAGACTGAACACTCACTCGGAGACCCAAAGCCTCTGAAATGGCTTTTTCAACAGACCGCAGATCGCTGTTGTCGGCCGGCCGTGACGACGCAGAGCCTGCTGACTGACCCTTGTTGCGGGCAAGGGCCTCGGCCTGCCGGACCGACAGGCCAAGGGCAACGATCTTCTGGGAAAGGCCGACGGGGTCGTCTGTTGCGATCAACGCGCGAGCGTGTCCGGCGGTCAGGTCGCCCTTTTGCAGCCGCTCGAGTACAGCGGGGGGCAGCGTCATCAAGCGCAGCGTGTTGGCAATATGACTGCGGCTCTTGCCGATGGATTCGGCCAATTGCTGCTGCGTGTAATCAAAGCTGTCGATGAGTTGCTGATAGCCCATCGCCTCTTCAACCGGGTTGAGGTCTGCCCGCTGAACGTTTTCGATGATGGCAATCTCGAGAACTTCCTTGTCGGAGAGTTCACGGACAAGAACCGGTATCGTATGCAAGCTGGCTTTCTGTGCCGCTCGCCAGCGCCGCTCACCTGCTACGATCTGAAATGTGTCTCCGTCGCCTGTGGGCCGCACGACGATCGGTTGCAGGATTCCCTTTTCGGAAATCGAGTTGGCCAAGTCCTGCAGTTCTTCTTCATTGAAGATTTTGCGGGGGTTCAGGTTGTTGGTGCGAACCGTTTCGATGGGAACCTCGCGCAGTGCGCTGCGGATCTCCGGATCGTTTGTTGCCGGCACGTCGTCGGTCAGATCGTCGCCAATAAGCGCGGCCAGTCCGCGGCCCAGTCTCTTTTTCGGTAGTGCCGTCATTGGGTAGTGTCTCTGTAAACTTGGTTCAGGCGGCGCGCAATGAACGTTCGCGGCGGATTATTTCGGATGCGAGTTGAATATAGGCCTGCGAGCCCGCACAGGTGTTGTCATAAAGAAGTACGGGTTTGCCGTAGGATGGGGCTTCCGATACCCGGACATTGCGCGGTATGACCGTTTCATAAACCTTGGCGCCCAGAACACTGCGCACATCTTGCGCTACCTGCTCGGAGAGCGAATTGCGGCGGTCAAACATCGTCAACACGATGCCCTGGATTTCCAGCGTAGGGTTGAGCGTTGTCTTGACCCGGTCGACCGTCTTCATCAACTGGCTGAGACCCTCCAGTGCAAAGAATTCGCACTGCAGCGGTACCAGAACGGCGTTCGCTGCGGAGAGCGAATTGATGGTGAGCAGGTTCAGGGATGGCGGACAATCCACGAGGATATAGGTGTATTGCTGTTCGGCAGGTAGCGCATGCGTCATCGCAGTTATTGCATCACGCAGCCGGAACGTTTTGCGGTCATACCCGGCAAGCTCAAGTTCTGCGCCCAGCAAATCCATCGAGGACGGCGCACAATCAAGTCCCGGGATCTCGGAATGGCGTGTTACCGAGGCCAGGCTGGCTTCACCAATAAGCACCTGGTAGGTCGAGCTTTGACCGGGCAGACGATTGATGCCGAGGCCTGTGCTGGCATTGCCTTGCGGGTCGAGATCGATCACCAGGACTCGCTCACCGACCGCCGCCAGTGCAGTGCCCAAATTGATGGCAGTGGTTGTTTTTCCCACACCGCCCTTTTGGTTGGCAATTGCCAGCATGCGCGGGTTGGCGGCATTAACCTGATCGTGGAACTGATTTGACACGTTCGGCCTCATGTATCTCGAGAATGCATCCATCTGGAGCGGTTTGGCTCGGATGCTTGCTGAACGAAATATTCCAACATTTAGTAGCTTCGGTCAATTCTGCATCTACATGTTGTCCCTTTAGAAACAACATTCGCTGTGGACGAACCGGCATTCCGGTGACCAGATCCAGCAGTTCGGCGACTGGAGCAAGGGCCCGTGCGATAACAGCGTCTACCGGTTGTTCCACATCCGAATCTGTCAGCGATTCTATGCGCTTGTTGATGATTCGAACATCAATTCCGCAAAGTCTGCTTGCTGTCCTCAAAAAGGCTGCCTTCTTGGCATTGCTCTCGATCATGGTGATGGTTGGTCCCTGCCTCTGGTCCTGAAGCTGGATCGCCAGCGGGATGGCGGGAATGCCACCACCTGAGCCGATGTCGATAATGTTGCTCCGGGCATCTGACAGAAATGGCGCGAGTTGCAGTGCATCTGCCACGTGACGTTCCCAGAAATCCGCTCCAGCTGTCTTCGCAATCAGATTGTGGACCTGTTGCCATCGCAACAGTTCGCCCGCATAGAGCTCGAGTTCTTGCCAGTGATTCACGTGAAACATCCCATCTTTTGGCAAACCCCGCAGGCGGCACTGAATGCGGCATCTGGCGTGTCAAGGAGGCCACGATCAACCAGCCAGACGGTTTGCCGAAAGCTTCCGCAGGTGCGATAGCACAAGCGCAAGCGCCGAGGGCGTTATGCCATCCACACGCCCTGCTTCAGCAAGATTGGCAGGACGGGCATTGGCCAGCTTCTGCCGGGCCTCATTCGAAAGCCCCGGAACCTTGCTGTAATCAAGGTCAACCGGAAACCGGATGTCGCGATCCTGCTCCATCGCCCTGATCTCGGCCCTTTGACGGTCGGTATAGGCCGCATAAAGCGCGTCCGCCTCAACCTGGGCCTTCAGTGCTGCTGGAACCGGGCCCAGCTCGGGCTTGGAAGCTGCCACATGATCGAAGGCAACATCGGGATACGACAGGTATTCGTAAGCTGATCGTATCCGTCCGTCCTTGCTGGCAGGCAGGCCTGCAGCCCGGGCTTGCTCAGGCGTAAACTGCATATGCCGCAATTCTTCCCGCAAGCTTGTGAGAGCCGCCAAGCTGGCATCAAAAGCTGCCTGACGCTCAGGGGAGCACAGTCCAAGCCGCACAGCCAGTGGGGTGAGGCGTTCGTCAGCGTTGTCCGCTCTCAGCATCAGCCTGTATTCCGCTCGCGATGTGAACATGCGGTACGGTTCTGAAACACCGCGCTTTGTCAGGTCATCGATAAGCACCCCGATATAGCCCCGCGAGCGGTCAACCTCGAGATAGTCAAGGCCGAGCGCCTCTGCAGCCGCATTGGCGCCGGCCACCACACCCTGAGCAGCCGCCTCCTCATATCCCGTTGTTCCGTTGATCTGGCCAGCCAGATAAAGCCCAGGCAGCGCGATGACCTGCAATGCGCGGCTCAGTTCACGTGGATCAACATAATCGTACTCGATGGCATATCCAGGCCGAAGGATATGGACGTTCTCCAGTCCCCTGATCGACCGCACATAGGCGTCTTGAACATCTTCCGGCAGCGATGTCGAGATACCGTTGGGATAAACCGTGTGGTCGCCGAGGCCTTCAGGTTCGAGAAACACCTGGTGTGAGGACTTGTCGGCAAACTTCACGACCTTGTCCTCGATCGAGGGACAGTAACGAGGTCCAGTACCTTCGATGTAGCCGGCATACATGGCCGATCTGGACAGGTTATCCTCGATGATCCGGTGCGTCAGTTCATTGGTATAGGTGATGTGGCAGGCAACCTGGCGGGCATGGATCCGGTCCGTCATTGTGGAGAAGTAGAACGGCTCGTCATCCGCCGGCTGCGCTTCGAGACCCGAATAGTCGATGGTGCGCCCGTCCAGCCGGGGTGGAGTGCCGGTCTTCAGCCGGGCAATGCGCAAGCCGCTGTTGCGCAGAACCACAGCCAGTTCATTGCTTGGCGCTTCGCCCGCCCGCCCTGCCGGCACCTTCTTGTCACCGATATGGATCAGCCCGCCGAGAAAGGTGCCAGTAGTCAGCACAACGCATCTGGCATGGATTTCATCGCCTTGTTCAGTTTTGACGCCTGCAACACGGCCATGCTGCTGCACAAATCCGGAGACCGCCGCCTCTACGACGCATAGCTTCTCGATTGAGGCAATCTCATGCTGCATTGCCTGCCGGTAGATAGCACGGTCAATTTGCGCCCTGGGACCTCTGACGGCAGGGCCCTTTGACCGGTTCAGCAACCGGTACTGGATTGCCGCACGGTCACTGACCCGGGCAATCAATCCATCGAGGGCATCCACTTCACGTATTAGGTGACCCTTGCCCAAACCACCCATGGCTGGGTTGCAGGACATCTCGCCGATGGTATGCCTGTTGTGGGTAACCAGTGCGGTACGCGCTCCACGCCGCGCCGCTGCAGCTGCAGCTTCGCAACCGGCGTGGCCGCCGCCAACAACGATGACGTCATAGATATGGTCTGAGGACTTGGTCATGGTGCAAGTGCAATACACCAACTGTGGATAAACAGCAAAAAGTGCTTTGTTTCACGTGAAACATTTTCGCATCCGAAATGATCACTTTCCAACGCAGAACTTGGAGAAAATTTCATCCAGAAGGTCATCTACATCAACCTTGCCAACCAGTCTGTCGATGACGTTGGCTGCGGACCTCAGTTCCTCCGCCACAATCTCCAAAGACAGCCCGCTAGCCAGCGCACGGTCCAGACAGCCAAGACACTGACGAACCGCATGAATCTGAGTGTCCCGTACAAGAAGGGCCGGTTCAGTGTTGCCGGCAACACCGGCCACGCGGCTTTCAACCAGCTCAAGCAACTTCTGGACGCCTTCCCCGCTGAGTGCAGAAATCTCGAGATCGCATTTGTCGTCCAGAGAAGCCCCGGCAACATCCATCTTGTTCCAGACTCGTATCGTATCCGAATCGATATCAAGCTTCGGCCATGGCGCATCCGCAGAACCCACCAACAACACCAGATCGGCTTCTTTCAGGCGCTGCAGCGTGCGGTCGATACCCAATTGTTCCACTTCTGAATCGAATTCAGTCCGAACTCCTGCCGTATCTGCAAGTTCAACCGCAAACCCCCCCAGATCCAGACTGACCTCCACCACGTCCCTCGTGGTGCCTGCTTGCTTGCTGACAATTGCAACGTCGCGCCTGGCAATGGCATTCATCAAGCTCGACTTGCCAGCATTTGGAGCGCCCGCCAGAACAACCCGCACTCCCAACCGGGTTCGCCTGCCACGTTCAGCCCCCCCAAGCTCGCTTGCCATCTCATTGCGAAGTGTTCTGACCGCATCCAGAATCTGCGGCCTTGCAGCAATCTCCACACCATCTTCATCACTGAAATCGATACAGGCCTCTACCAACGACAATGCACTGATCAAGCCAGCCCGCCAGCGGCCAAACACTTGCGACGCTTGTCCGTCCACGTGAAACAGCGCCTGCCGAACCTGCTGTCTACTCTCGGACTCCAGCATGTCGGCCAGGCCGTCGATTTCGACAAGGTCCATCTTGCCATTGATGAACGCCCGCCGGACGAACTCACCCGCATCAGCCGACCGCAATCCACCCGCCTTACCAAGCTCCTCCAGCAACCATCGGACAACCCCAACGCTGCCATGGACATGAAGCTCGGCCACATCTTCCCCCGTGAAGCTGCCAGGAGCGGGAAACCATAACACCAGACACCTGTCGATCGCTTCGCCGCTGGACAGCGAGCGAAGCACCCGCAACTCCGCCTTTCTCGGCTCTGGCAATCCACTACACATCCTGCCGACCACATCAGCCGTGTCAGGACCCGATACGCGCACGACTGCCACCCCAGCTTTTCCAGCACCGGAGGAGAGCGCATAAATCGTGTCCAACCTGCCCACAGACGCCAAGACGACCCTCTTCAATGAAGTCTCTGAAAAATCCGGAGCTGTATCTAGCTCACCGCAAAACCAGTTCTATGCACTGGCTCCAATGCAACCAAACGAACGGCTCGGTATGGCTACAGAAACATGGGAACTCCTAAGAATCCAACTACCAGCAACCTGTCGTAGCAACGGCCATACCATTGACTGGCCATACCTCACACAAGGCCAGGCGCCAGCATAATTCAACTTCGTTTCCGCTCCGAATCAATCGCACGCCACGTCTGCTTGAACAACGCAACTCCCAGTTTAGGCCCCGTCACAAGCAAAAGGGCGGCGAACCGTGGTCCACCACCCCTATAACAGCCACAACAATCTCCACACCACCAAGCAGAGCCCGAAACGCCCAAGTGCCTAAGCGTTCATCGAATCGAAGAAATCATCATTCGACTTCGTCTGCCGCAGCTTGTCCAAAAGGAATTCAACAGCATCAACCGTACCCATTGGATTGAGAATCCGACGCAGTACATACGTCTTCTTCAACTTCACGGGATCAACCAGCAACTCTTCCTTGCGCGTACCTGACCGAAGGATATCCATCGCGGGGAAGACGCGCTTGTCCGCAACTTTCCGATCCAGAACGATTTCAGAGTTACCCGTACCCTTGAACTCCTCGAAGATCACTTCGTCCATTCGGCTGCCCGTATCGATAAGAGCCGTCGCAATAATCGTGAGCGAACCGCCTTCCTCGATGTTGCGCGCCGCACCGAAGAAACGTTTCGGCCGCTGCAGCGCATTCGCATCCACGCCACCCGTCAGCACCTTGCCAGACGAGGGCACAACCGTGTTGTAGGCACGACCCAGTCGGGTAATCGAATCAAGCAGGATAACAACGTCTCTGCCATGTTCGACCAACCGCTTGGCCTTTTCGATAACCATCTCGGCAACCTGGACGTGGCGCGTTGCCGGCTCGTCAAAAGTCGAGCTCACAACCTCACCACGAACCGAACGGCGCATGTCTGTTACCTCCTCCGGACGCTCATCAATCAACAGAACGATGAGATAACACTCCGGATGGTTGGACGTGATGGACTGCGCGATATTCTGCAACAGCACCGTTTTACCGGTACGCGGCGGCGCCACGATCAGGCCACGCTGTCCCTTTCCCAAAGGTGCAACAAGGTCGATGACCCTGCTCGAATAATCCTTCCTCGTCGGATCCTGAACTTCCATTATCAGCCGCTCGTCCGGATACAATGGGGTCAGATTATCGAAGTGGATCTTGTGGCGGACCTTCTCGGGATCCTGGAAATTGATCGTATTGACCTTCAACAAGGCGAAATACCGCTCGCCTTCCTTCGGACTGCGGATATCACCCTCAACCGTATCCCCAGTCTTCAGCGCAAACTTCCTGATCTGGCTCGGACTCACATAAATGTCGTCAGGACCCGCAAGATAGTTGGCATCCGGAGAACGCAGGAAGCCGAACCCGTCCGGCATAACCTCAACCACGCCTTCGCCAATGATGTTCACATCCCTGGCAGCGAGACTCTTCAAGATCGCGAACATCAGCTCCTGCTTGCGCAGCGCACTGGCATTCTCGACTTCCAGTTCTTCCGCGGCACTCAACAGTTCCGCCGGAGACTTCTGTTTCAAATCAAACAACTTGATCTGTTCAAGTTCATCTAGATTGGTCATGTCACGAGACCTGTAACTGCTGCATGAAGGGGACAACGATGCGAGCCAGAGCGCAAACCGCTGCAAAAAGGAAGGAGGCGGCTGAACCGGAGAACTCCGGTGACGTCCGCACGAATTCTATAACAGCAATCGGAGCGCACCGAAATACGTAATCGTCCGCCTTCTTAGTAGAACGGCTTTACGATTACCATCACCACAATGATGACCATCAACAAGGTGGGCAGCTCGTTTGCAACACGGTACGATATATGACCGCGCTGGTTATCGTCAGCAGCGAAAACTTCCACCTGCTTCCCCAACCACATATGAAAACCGGTCATCACCACCAGACAAACCAGCTTGACACCGAACCAAACCGGCCAGTCCTGTAACAACCCTGCCCGCCAGGCCAACCACACGCCGGCAATCCATGACACCAGCATAGCCGGATTCATGATTGCCTTCAGCAACCGCCTCTCCATGACCTTCAGGGTTTCCGAAAACTCCCCACCCTTCGACGCACCGCAATGATAAACCATCAAGCGAGGAAGGTAGAGCAAGCCCGCCATCCAGGAAATAACGGCAAGCACATGAATGGCCTTGATCCACTCATACACGATCAACCACTCCGGGCGTCGAAATCTCGTATGGCTTCGATAAGCTCAGACACATGCTCGGGCGGCGTTTCCTTCCGAATTCCATGACCCAAGTTGAATATGTGTCGACCCACTGGCAAATCCTTCAATATCCTTCTTGTCGCCGACTTCATCCCCTCACCACCAGCTACGAGGGCCAACGGATCCAGATTACCCTGCACAACGCACTGAGGCACCAGGTGATCTCTAGCCCAGCCTGTCGCAACAGGCCACTCGATGCCGACTGCATCAACAGCCGTGGCCGCAGCAAAATCCCCCTGCGATACCCCTACACCTCTGGCAAAACCTATCACTGGCACACCAGGCCACCGCCGCCCCAACTCCGCACGCATCCTCCCAATCGGATCGAAGCAGAACTTCTCCAGCAGATCCCCACTCAGATCTCCAGCCCAGGTATCAAAAATCTGCACTACTTCGGCACCGGCCCTGATCTGCCAATCCAGATACTCCACCGAGCTCTCGACAAGCATCGAGATGAGGTCATCAAGCCATACCTCGCCCTTGAAAGCAGCCATCCTGCTGTTCGCACGTTCAGACGACGTACCGCCCTCAATCATGTATGTGGCCACTGTCCACGGTGCACCACAGAAACCAATGAGCGTCTTGTCATGGGTCAAACCAGCCTTGATCAACGACACGGACTCATAGACAGGCGCCAACGTCTGGTTCAGTTTGCCTATATCAACGGTCAGTCGGCCAACGTCCACGCCGTCGCGAACCTTGCCCAAAACAGGACCTTCATTCTCCCTGAACGCCAGGCCACAGCCCATCGCCTGGGGAATGAGAAGAATATCCGCAAACAGGATTGCAGCATCCAGATCATATCGACGTAAAGGCTGCAAAGTCACTTCACAAGCCAGACTCGGCGTGTAACACAAATCCAGAAACCCGCCTGCCTGTTCGCGGACATGCCTGTACTCCGGCAGATATCTGCCTGCCTGCCTCATCAACCATATCGGACGCTTCACAGGAGTACGCCCCTGTAGTGTATCGAGAAGTGGCTTGCTCACAATTCCCCGCTCAGTCCCCATATATGAATCTCTTGATGATGTTGATGTTGAACCGTTGATGAAAGCAATACCACTTTGTCAACAAAAATGGACACCGCCTCACGCTTCACCACACACCAATCCGAGAATACACGCTAAATCTGCTAAACCCTAAGCTATTGATTAGCATACATATTTCAGACTAAAAAACAAACAATCCACAAAACTTCCGCACCTTCTCAACATTTACTCCCGCAACAATTCCTAAAAAACAACACCCCGAAAATTCTTTCCACAGCGAACCCGTTCTCAGGACATCAGGCAAACCGGGTGAACAAAAATATCAATCAGCAACACAACGCCAACTTTTCCACAAAACACAAACAAGCTATGGAGACGACATGAGGACAACTGCAAAACAGTATTTTCACATGCACCTGGTCTCCGACGCCACCGGTGAGACCCTCAACACAGTTGCGCGAGCAGCGACGGCGTATTACGCGGGATACCAACCCATAGAACACATCTACACGCTGGTCCGCACATCCAAACAGCTCGACCGAGTGATAACGGAAGTAGAGAAACAGCCCGGAATTGTGCTGTTCACCATTGCAGACGACGCATTGAAGCTGGAAATTGAACGGCGATGCGAGGCAATGGGTACGCCTTGCATCTCAATTCTTGATCCCGTGATCGCAAGCCTAGCGACTTACCTCAACGCCAAGTCAAAGCCACACATTGGTGGCCAGCACGTTCTGAATGCCGAGTATTTCAAGAGGATCGACGCACTCAACTACACCATGGCCCACGATGATGGCCAACAAGTAGCCGATCTCGACGCAGCCGATGTCGTGCTCCTGGGGATTAGCCGTTCATCAAAAACGCCTACCAGCATCTACCTTGCCAACCGCGGTATAAAGACCGCCAACATACCCTTGGTACCGGGGATCCAGCCACCACCGGTACTTTTCAAGCTGAAGCATCCTCTCGTTGTTGGTCTGGTTGCAAGTGCGGAACGTATTTCCCAGATCCGGCGCCACCGCTTGCTGACGTTGAACGAAGGACGCGATACCTCCTATACCGACCGTAATGCCATAACCCAGGAAATCCTGGACATGAGAAAACTATGCACAGCCAACAGCTGGCCCGTCGTCGACGTCACCCGCCGCTCGATCGAGGAAACGGCAGCAGCAATCATCAACCTGCTGTCCCAACGAACGGTCAAAGCCCGTGCCTGATACCGTGAAGATCATTCTTGCCTCCGGCAGCGAAACACGACGAGCAATGCTGGAAAATGCTGGCGTAAATTTTACCGTCGACCCAGCATCCATAGACGAAGCTGCCATAAAAGCCTCTGGTCACGCACAAGGCATGTTACCAGATAAAATAGCACTCACGCTTGCCAGGGAAAAAGCCCGTTCAGTATCAGTTCGCCAACCGTCATCACTGGTAATTGGGTCTGATCAGATACTCGCGCTCGGTGACGAATTACTCAGCAAGAGCACAGATCGCCAGAACGCTCACGGTAAGCTGCGCAAACTGCAAGGCAAGACCCACCAGCTTCATTCAGCAGTGGCATGTTATGTGGACGGGGAACTGGCTTTCGAACTGGTTGATACCGCCGAACTCACCATGAAGGCCATGAGTGATCGAGACATTGAGGCCTATCTGGATGATGCCGGACCCGAAATCCACCAGGCTGTCGGATGTTATCAGATAGAAGGGAAAGGGATCAGGTTGTTCAAGTCGATAGACGGCAACCACTTTACCATCATGGGCATGCCCTTGCTGCCCTTGCTCGGCTACCTCGACACGGCCCTCTGTGACGCGGCGGATGCCTGAAATGAAACACGCTTGCGTAGTAGGTCACAACATTTCCCATTCGCGATCCCCACTGATACATGGGTACTGGATCAGGCAATATGGCCTTGAAGCCGACTACACGATACGTGATCTGGAAACTGCAGAATTACCTGCGCTCATCAGCCAGATTCGCCGAGGGGAACTGGAGGGCTGCAATGTTACGGTACCGCACAAACAGTCCGTCATTCCCTTGCTTGACCGCATTGATGAAGCTGCACGCCAGACAGGAAGCGTCAACACGATCTACCAGGACCAGGGGACAATCTTCGGGACCTCTACCGATGGAGAAGGATTTCTGACCCATCTTCTGACTGCCCATCCGTCGTTTAAACCAAAGCGGTGCCACGCCGTCATCCTTGGTGCCGGAGGTGCGGCGCGAAGCATCATCGGTGCGATGTCCACAGCTGGTGTGACTGCAATCACCATCGCAAATCGTAACCGCCACCGTGCAGAAGAAGTTGCTACACTTGCACCGGCATTGACGACAGTTGTTGCAGCAGATGATCTGCATCTCATCGCGCCAACGGCGGACATTGTCATCAATACCACTTCACTTGGCACAGGGGGCAAGGGCGAGTTTCCCTTTCCGATGCAAGATACACCGGTCGATTGCATCTTTGCGGACATCGTCTATGTGCCATTGACGACACCTTTTCTTGCTCGCGCCAAGGCGATTGGCCGGCCAACGCTGGATGGCTTGGGCATGTTGCTTCACCAGGCAGTCCGCGGCTTTGAACTTTGGTTCGGCATACGCCCGGAAGTCACACCCGAATTACGCCATCTGATCGAACAGGACATTCTCGCCAGTGGCTGAAAAAGGACCATTCCAGGTAGCACTTACCGGTTCGATCGCCATGGGCAAATCCACGGTGTCTCAAATGTTCAGGGACGAGGGCATTCCTGTATTCGATGCCGACGCGGCAGTACATGAAATGTACGCGAAGGGCGGGCGCGCAGTACCCATGATCGCGGTACACTTTCCTGATGCAATCGTTGATGATGCGGTAGAGCGTATGCGGTTGTCGAAGCTTGTGCTGAATGACCCGGACGCGATCAGCAAGCTGGAACAATTGGTTCATCCTCTTGTCCATGAGGAGCAACGCCGCTTCCTCGAGGCAGCAAGACAGGCCGGAGCGCCTCTGGTCCTGTTTGACATCCCGCTGCTTTACGAAGGAAACAGGAC
The DNA here is from genome assembly GCA_963700935.1 of uncultured Alphaproteobacteria bacterium. GTDB lineage: Bacteria > Pseudomonadota > Alphaproteobacteria > Rhizobiales > Aestuariivirgaceae > Anderseniella. The sequence goes on from CAVOZK010000016.1 coordinate 60,069, forward strand.
CAACGAGTTTGATGCGGTGATCGTGGTTTCCGCTCCGGCTGCAGTACAGCGCGAGCGAGCCCTCGCCCGCCCCGGCATGACCAGTGAAAAATTCGAGTCGATTCTTGCCCGTCAGGTACCCGATAAGGAAAAATGCCGCCAGGCGGACTTCGTAATATCCACAGGCGTCAGTCTGGACGAGAACTCGCCTTGCCGTGAAACAGGTTATGAGCGAACTTCGCCACTGGGCCGGACAACGGACAGGCAAATCATGATTCGCGAAATTGTACTCGATACCGAAACGACCGGGCTTGATCCGGCGACCGGAGACAGGATTGTCGAAATCGGCGCTGTGGAACTGGTCAACCACATTCCAACCGGAAACGTCTACCACCAGTACATAAACCCGGAACGGGATATGCCACAGGAGGCGTTCAACGTTCACGGCTTGTCGGCAGAGTTTCTTGCAAACCATCCCGTATTCGAAGCCGTCGTGGACGCATTTTTGGAATTCATTGCCGACGGGGTTCTCGTCATCCACAATGCGCAGTTCGACATGAAATTCATCAATGCCGAGCTATCGTTGATCAACCGTCCGATGCTGCCCATGGAACGGGTGATCGACAGCCTCGCGCTGGCACGCAAACGCCATCCCATGGGTCCCAACAGTCTGGATGCCTTGTGCCGCCGTTATGGGATCGATAATTCCAAACGCGACAAGCACGGCGCGCTACTCGATTCGGAATTGCTGGCTGATGTCTATATCGAGCTGATCGGTGGGCGCCAGACAGCATTCAGCCTGACAGAAGTCCGCGAAACCCGGACAGTCCGTCAGGTGAGGAGCCCCACACACGCCCGCAGCAGGCCAGACCCTTTGCCGTCCAGGTTGAGCGAACAGGAAATTCGCTTACATGCCGAGATGATCGTCCGCCTTGGAGACAAGGCCTTGTGGCGGGCAACCCGATCCTGACGGCAGGCTCAGTTCTTCAACTGGTTGGCACCGGCCGCAGCACGTTGCTGATACATGGCGGCGAAATCGATCGGGTCGAGCATCAATGGCGGGAAGCCACCATTGCGGGATACGTCCGACAGGATCTGGCGGGCAAACGGGAACAACATTCGGGGGCACTCGACCAGTACCACCGGATGCAATGCATCCTGCGGAATGTTTTCAAGCCGGAAAATGCCCGCATAAAGAAGCTCTGCAGCAAACACGATGCCTGACTTCCCTTGTGCCTTGGCATTGAGATGAAGCTCGACCTCGAAGTCGGTCTGGGACATCGGCTTTGCATTGACGTTCACGGCGATGTTGATTTCCGGTTGACCCTCCTGGCCGGCGAGCGACTGCGGCGCATTGGGGTTCTCGAACGAAAGGTCCTTGATGTACTGACCGAGGATTTTCATGGATGGAGGACCTGCGCGCTCCGCTCCTGCACCAGCCTCGCCTTCAGCCGGTTCCGTATTCGAAGCTGTCTTTTTCGCCGCTTTTGCCATCTGCGCAGAATCCTTGTCTTGAGCGGTTGTGTATACTTGATTGCCGGCGTGGCTAGCATGGTGCCGGGAAAGGTTCAAGTTTACCTTTCGCGATCATGATGGTTGGTCATGTTGCCGCCCCTGCTGGGTTTGTCAGTTTCATCCCGGATTTCGACGGCTTCACCTTCAATTGTCGTGGTCTGAGTGCCCTGTCTCGACGTGTTCTCCCGCCAGCTGGTCTTGTGAACGGTCGTTGTCACCACATGTGGTTCGATGAGTTTCCAGATTCTCGTCGTAATGAACGACCGCACCGGCGGTATCAGCAGGGAAAAACCCAACGCATCGGTTGCAAAGCCGGGTGTCAGCAGCAACAGCCCGGCGACCAGTACGCAAGCGCCCTGTATCAGCGCATCGACGGGTGGTTCTCCCTGCTGAATCGATTGCCGGATCTTCGACAGCACTTGCAATCCCTGGCTGCGGACAACGATCGCGCCCGTGATGGCAGTCAGCAAAATGAGTGCAATTGTCGCCGGTACGCCAATGAACGAACCAACCTGGAGGAAAAGCGTTATCTCCAGTACCGGGACAACGACAAAGGCAATGAACAGAAAATATCGCATGCGCCTAGAAGATATATCACTCAGTTACGGGTTGTACGCCTTGCTGCCATTGCCCACCCACAGCATCAATGCCTATATAACCTGAATGCACCATCAAAACATCCGGCCCAGTCATGCCGGCACCGTTAAAGACAAGGGTTGGTCCCGTCGATGAACCAGGTTTTCGATCCGTTCAACATCATTATTCTGGCCGTGGCCGTGATCATATTCTTCCGGTTGCGTAGCGTGCTTGGCACCAGGACCGGAAACGAGAAACAGTTTGATCCCTTTGCTGGTCAGGACAAGACGGCAGAAGAACCCAAGACCGCCAGGCCCAACGACAATGTGGTGCCGATGCCAGGGCGCAACAAGGCTCTGGAGCAGCCTGCAGCCATGCAGGACGACGAGGAGGAAGAGCGTAAACCTGTCTGGGAGGGGTTTGCCAAGAAGGGTACGGAAGTGGCGAAGGGCATCGAAACCTTGCATGACGAAGACCCGGCTTTCCAGCCTCGCGAGTTTCTTGCCGGCGCCAAGATAGCCTACGAGATGATCGTCACGGCGTTTGCGGAAGGCAACAAGCAGGATCTCAAGCCACTTCTTTCGCGCGAGGTTTACGACGGTTTCATATCTGCAATAGACGAACGCAAGAAGGAAGGTCACGTTCTTGAGTCTCGGTTTGTCGGGATCAACAAGGCCGACATTGTGCGCGTCGAAATCGTTGACGGCCGTAACGCTCAGATCAGCGTGAAGTTTGTCAGCGATTTGATCACGGCCACGCTCGACAGCGAGGGCCGGGTGATTGATGGTGATCCTGCAGAAATTCAGGAAATCACTGACGTTTGGACCTTCGAACGGCCGCTGAAGTCTCGCGATCCGAATTGGAAGCTGGTCGCGACGGAAGCGGACTGAACAGTATCATGGGCCTGTTGAGTGCGCGCAGTCTGGCCATTACAACTGGCTGCGTGGCGGGCTTTCTGTCGTGGGCGACCATTCTAGCAGACGGGGCACACGCACGCATGAAGTTGCAGGCTACGAGCTTTAGTGAGATTCGAGGCTGGCATGACGATGATCACGCAGCTGCCCTCGACGTTTTTGTCACAGCCTGCAGCGAACTGACAACCACTGGCACGGGGTTCAACCGGACAGCACGGCTTTCGGGCCGGCAGCAGGACTGGCTCGAGGTTTGCCGGCTCGCAGGCACTGTACCAGGCGGCGCACAGGAAGCGGCCCGCACCTTCTTCGAAACCAATTTCGTACCTGTCCGGCTAGGGACATCCGATGGTCACTTCACTGGCTATTTCGAGCCAGAGGTCTCTGGCGATACCAAACAGTCAGAACAGTTTCCGGTGCCCGTACTTGCCCGGCCCGAAGACCTCGTTACGCTCGACAAGGCATCGGCTGATCGGCTTGGTCTTGCTTATGGCCGGGTGGTGAATGGCAAGCCTCAACCCTACTTCACGCGTCAGGAGATTGAGCAGGGCATACTCGCCGGGCGCGGCCTTGAGCTTGCCTGGCTGAGGTCATGGGCGGACCTGTTTTTCATGCAGGTTCAAGGTTCCGGTCGGGTGCGCCTGCCAGATGGTTCAGCCATCCGCCTTGCCTATGCCGCCAAGTCGGGTTTGCCCTACACCTCGATAGGCAAGGTTCTGATCGACCGCGGTGAGATGACCCGCGAGGGAATGTCCATGCAGGCCTTGCGCGCCTGGCTGGATGCCAACCCGGAACATGCCCGTCAGCTGATGTGGCAGAACAGGTCCTATGTGTTCTTCCGGAAGCTGGAAGGTATTGACCCGTCACTTGGACCTGTTGGCGCGCAGAAACTGCCACTGACGCCCTTTCGCTCACTGGCGGCGGATCGTGGTTTCTGGTCGCTGGGGGTGCCGGTCTGGGTATCCACCCAAATTCATCAGGGTGGTTCGCTGAAGCCGTTCAACCGGCTCATGGTCATCCAGGATACCGGTTCCGCGATTCGCGGACCGCAGCGTGGCGATATCTTCTTTGGCACCGGCGATGATGCAGGCGCAGGCGCAGGCAAGCTGGACCAGACGGGCGAGATGATCGCCATTCTGCCGGTTGCCCTGGCCCGGCAACTTGCAGGGCACGGCAAGCAGTGAAAAAGCGCAGCGCAGAGCCGCCACGCAAGACACGCCTGCTTCGCAAGGACGAGCTTGCCGTCTGGCATCAGGTAACCGAGTCGGTTTCGCCGCTGCATCCGCAAAGACCATCGCGGCTGGAAGATCATCTCGCAGCAAGCGCCAAACCCAGTGACGCCCCGGCGAACTCGCTGGCCAGTGCAGGTAGCCGGACAGTTGCGATGGCAGTCCAGGCCGTAAAGCCACTGCCACCTCGCCCTCCGGCGATTGCCGGGCTGAACCGCCGGGAAACCCAGAAACTGTCACGTGGAAATGTCGAAATCGACGGCCGCATCGATCTCCACGGCATGAGCGTGGCGCGGGCCCGCCCGGCACTTCTGCACTTTGTCGAGGCGTCTCGTGATCTTGGCCGCCGCACGATCCTGGTGATCACCGGCAAGGGCGCCTCGCCCTTCACCCGGCATACTCTCCATTCGGTCCAGGTTTACCACGCACCGGAGCGCCAGGGCATTCTGCGCGCCGAACTGTCACAATGGCTGCATGAGCGCGACTTCGCCCGTCATGTGATCGGCTTCCAGCCAGCCCATCCCCGTCACGGCGGCGGCGGTGCGTTCTACTTGCGCTTGCGCCGGAAGGAGGGCCGCACATGACGCCTTTCGGGCTGAAGATCCGCCAACTGCGAAAGCATCATCGGGTCAGCATGAAGGACATGGCCGCTGCTATCGGTGTAACGCCGGCCTATCTCTCAGCCCTCGAACACGGCCACCGTGGGCTGCCGAGCTGGTACCTGGTGCAAAGAATCATCGCCTATTTCAACGTGATCTGGGACGAGGCGGAAGAAATCACCCGGCTGGCACGCATATCCCACCCGCGTGTAGTGGTCGACACATCGGGTCTGTCACCTAAAGCCACCGAATTGGCCAACCGGCTTGCCGAGCGGATATCTGACATGGATGATCCGGAGCTCGACCGGCATCTGGCGCTGCTTGGCGCACACGGACCAGAGGTTACAGAATGAATTTCGACAGGTCGGTGTTGCGTGCAAGGTCACCAATATTGTCTTCGACGAACTGGCGATCCAGCACGACAGTCTGACCTGCCCTGTCGGTGGCGTTGAAGCTGGCATCCTCAAGCACGCGTTCCATGATGGTGTGAAGCCGGCGCGCGCCGATGTTCTCAACCGATGCATTCACTTCTGCGGCAATGTTGGCCAACGCGTCGATGCCATCCTCGGTAACCTTGAGCTTGAGATTCTCGGTGGCCAGCAGGGCCACGTACTGTTTTACCAGGCTGGCCTGCGGTTCGATGAGGATGCGCTTGAAGTCGTCCCGCGTCAGCGCCTTGAGCTCGACGCGGATCGGCAGCCGGCCCTGCAATTCGGGCAGCAGGTCAGACGGCTTTGCAACGTGAAACGCACCCGAGGCAATGAATAATATGTGGTCGGTTTTCACGGCGCCATATTTGGTCGATACGGTCGTGCCTTCAATAAGCGGCAAGAGATCTCGCTGCACGCCTTCCCGGCTTACGTCTGCGCCTTGCCGTTCCGCGCGTGCTGTCACCTTGTCGATTTCGTCAAGGAACACGATGCCGTTGTTCTCCACGCTGGTAATTGCCTCGGCGACGATCTGCTCTTGGTCGATGAGCTTGTCTGACTCTTCCGGAAGCAGCAGGGTGTGACTTTCGCTGACAGTCATTCGGCGCGTCTTTGTCCGCTGGCCGAACGCCTTGCCCAGCATGTCCGACAGGTTGATCATGCCAACAGACGATCCGGGCATGCCCGGTATGTCCATGGTTGGCATACCGCCGCCGCTATCAATGACCTCGATCTCGATTTCCTTATCATCCAGTTCGCCGTTGCGAAGCTTCGAGCGGAACGAATCGCGTGTTGTCTTTGAAGCGTTCGCGCCCACCAGCGCATCGAGCACGCGGTTCTCGGCATTGGCCTGCGCCTGCGCCTTCACCTGGTCGCGGCGGGCTTCGCGGGCAAGCCCGATGCCGATTTCCACAAGGTCCCGGATGATCTGCTCGACGTCGCGCCCCACGTACCCCACTTCGGTGAACTTGGTGGCCTCAACCTTGATGAACGGAGCGTTAGCAAGCTTGGCCAGCCGCCGGGCGATCTCTGTCTTGCCTACCCCGGTCGGGCCGATCATCAGGATGTTTTTCGGCATCACTTCGTCACGCAAGTCGGGATCCAGCTGCTTGCGCCGCCAGCGGTTGCGCAGCGCAATGGCCACCATCCGCTTGGCATCCTTCTGGCCAACGATGTGGCGGTCGAGTTCCGAAACGATCTCGCGCGGGGAAAAATCGGTCATTGAATGGCTCACGTAATGCTGTCCGCGCGCTACTCGGCGTCCAGCTTCTCAAGGGTTACGTTATCGTTGGTATAGACGCAGATTTCGGCGGCGATCTTCATTGCCTTGCGGGCAATGGCTTCAGCATCAAGGTCTGAATCGGCCAGTGCGCGGGCCGCAGCCAATGCGTAATTGCCGCCTGAACCAATGGCAATGATGCCGTTCTCAGGTTCCAGCACATCGCCATTGCCGGTCAGCACAAGGCTGGTTGACCGGTCCGCGACAATCATCATTGCTTCCAGCCGGCGCAGGTAGCGGTCGGTGCGCCAGTCCTTGGCCAGCTCGACGCAGGCCCGGGTAAGCTGGGCGGGATACTGCTCAAGCTTGGCTTCAAGCCGTTCGAACAGCGTCATGGCATCGGCGGTTGCCCCGGCAAAGCCGGCAATCACGTCGCCCTTGCCCAACGGCCGGACCTTGCGCGCATTGGCCTTGATGACGGTATTCGACAGGCTGACCTGCCCGTCGCCGGCCACCACGACGGTCTTGCCCTTGCGCACGGTCACGATGGTGGTGCCGTGCCAGATGAGCTCGCTGTTGTTTCCGGTCATTCACCCTCCGGTCGTGCAGTTTCGAAAAGTCAGTTGGGGTCTGCGGCTGGAGATTAAAAGACCCCGTGGTTAATCAAGCAGGGGATCGGGCCTTGCACCAGCGCCGATGCCTGCTAAAAGTCACCCTTTACCAGGCGTGATATGGATGGAACCCAGCAGCATGAGAAAAGCTGTCGTCACTCGCAAGACCAATGAGACCGATATATCGGTTGAAGTGAATCTGGACGGAACAGGTGCGCGGACCATCTCCACGGGCGTTGGTTTTCTCGACCATATGCTGGATCAGTTGGCGCGTCACTCGCTGATCGACATGAAAATCAATACGGCGGGTGACCTGCATATCGACATGCACCACACCACCGAGGATACCGGTATTGCACTGGGACAGGCGATTTCCCGGGCTCTGGGTGAGCGCAAGGGTATCCGCCGCTATGGCCATTGCTACCTGCCCATGGACGAAGCGCTCACCCGCGCGGCCATCGATGTTTCCGGGCGCCCGTTTCTGGTCTGGCGGACCGAATTCAACGCGCCCAAGATCGGCGACATGGATACCGAGCTGTTCCGCGAGTTCTTCCAGGCGCTTGCCATGAATGCCGGTATCACCCTTCATGTTGAAACTCTTTATGGCGTGAACAATCACCACATCGCCGAAAGTTGCTTCAAGGCCGTGGCCCGCGCCTTGCGCGATTGCATCGAAATCGATCCGCGCATGCCTGACGCCATACCGTCCACCAAGGGAACGCTGAGCGGCAAGGACTGACCCATGCTGATCTACACTGCGCACCGCAAGCCCGAGTTCCTGCGCGACGACGGTACTGGCAACGGGTTCGTCTTCGTCAAGGACGGGTTCAGCTGGCCCGCATTCCTCGTCCCCTTCTTCTGGCTGATCTGGCACAGGATGTGGTGGGCGCTGGCGGGATACTTGATCGCCGTCGCCGGTGTGGCGGGGGCCGGATATGCTGCCGGCTTTCCCGATGGCCTCGGCACGCGGCTTGGCTTGCTGGTCAACCTCTACATGGGACTTGAAGGCAATAATCTTCGCCGCAAGGTACTGTCACGCCGCGGCTACCAGGAAGTCGCCGATGTTGCGGCCAATGATGGCGAGGAGGCCGCGTGGCGCCTGTTCGCAGACCGCGCTCATGGCGAGGCTGGCTGAGCGCGCCATGCAAGTTGCAATCATCGACTATGGTTCGGGCAACCTGCGGTCTGCGCAGAAATCGTTTGAACGCGCTGCTCGAACCGCCGGCCTTTCGGCCAGCATTGATCTTGTCTCCCGGCCCGAACAGGTTGCCGCGGCAGACCGTGTGGTTTTGCCTGGTGTGGGCGCCTATCGGGATTGCCACGATGGTCTTGTCGCCATTGATGGCATGTGGGAGGCGCTTGAAGAACATTGCGAGGCGAAGGCCAGGCCTTTCCTCGGCATCTGTGTCGGCATGCAGTTAATGGCGACGCGGGGGCTCGAGCATGGGGAAACAGCCGGCTTTGGCTGGATCGCTGGCGACGTCGTGCGCATCGAGGTCGACACGTCAGACCTGAAGATCCCGCACATGGGCTGGAACACGCTGGACGTGGTGCGGCCGCATCCACTTCTTGCAGGCATCGACACAGGCCCCGACGGTCAGCATGCTTATTTCGTGCACTCTTATCACCTCAAGGCTGAGAAGCCGGAGGATGTGGTGGCAACTGCCGCCTATGGCGAGGCGATTACGGCAATGGTTGCGCGCGACAACATGGCAGGCACCCAGTTTCACCCGGAGAAAAGCCAGGCGCTGGGGCTGGCGCTGATTGCCAACTTTCTGAACTGGGCGCCCTGAAGGACTTGCAATCGATGATCCTGTTTCCGGCAATCGACCTGAAGGACGGCCAGTGCGTGCGCCTGAAGCTGGGTGACATGAACCAGGTCACGGTGTTCTCCGACAACCCGGCTGCGCAGGCGCTGGCGTTTGAGAAGCAAGGATTTGAGTATCTCCATCTTGTCGATCTCAACGGCGCATTCGCCGGCAAGCCGGTCAACGGTGAGGCGGTGGAAGCTATTGTGAAAGCCGTGTCGCTGCCGGTCCAGCTGGGCGGCGGCATCCGCGATCTTGCTGGCATCGAAAGCTGGCTCGGCAAGGGTATCGCACGGGTGATCCTTGGCACGCTGGCCGTTCGCGACCCTGCTGTTGTGCGCCATGCTTGCAAACTGTTTCCCGGGCGCATTGCCGTGGGTATAGACGCCAAGGCTGGCAAGGTGGCTGTCGAAGGCTGGGCGGAAAGCTCGACGCTGGGCGTCAAGGACCTGGCGTCGCGGTTCGAGGACGCCGGCGTTGCCGCCATCATTTACACCGACATCGACCGCGATGGCATACTGGCCGGGCTGAACATTGATTCAACGCTGGAGCTGGCTCGTGCCGCGTCCATCCCGGTGATCGCCAGCGGCGGACTTGCGTCGATGGCTGATATCGAGCGGTTGGCCCAGCCTGATTGCCGGATCCTTGAAGGGGCCATTTCGGGCCGGGCGCTCTACGATGGCCGCATTGATCCTGCCGCTGCACTCGCCATGCTCAAGGAAGCCTCCAATGCTTAAGGCCCGCATCATTCCGTGTCTCGACGTCAAGGACGGCCGCGTCGTCAAGGGCGTGAACTTTGTTGATCTGCGTGATGCCGGTGATCCGGTGCAGATTGCCAAGGCCTATGATGAGGCCGGTGCCGATGAGCTGTGTTTTCTCGATATCACCGCCAGCCACGAAAACCGCGGAATCATTCTCGACGTGGTGCGTCAGACGGCAGAACAGTGCTTCATGCCGCTGACTGTTGGCGGTGGTGTGCGAACGCTGGAAGACATCCGCCAACTGTTGCTGGCAGGCGCGGACAAGGTTTCCATCAACACGGCTGCCGTCAGAAATCCGGATTTCGTCCGCGAGGCTGCCACCAAGTTCGGCTCTCAATGCATCGTGGTTGCAGTGGATGCCAAGCGCGTCAGCAGCGATGGCGAACCGCCGCGCTGGGAGATCTTCACTCATGGCGGCAGGCAGCCCACCGGCATTGACGCCATCGCGTTCGCCCGCAAGGTTGTCGGGCTCGGCGCTGGCGAGATCCTGCTTACCTCGATGGATCGCGACGGGACGGGCGATGGTTTCGACATTGAACTGACCCGGGCCATTTCCGAAGCGGTCGATGTTCCGGTGATCGCGTCAGGTGGGGTAGGCAACCTTCAACACCTCGTTGACGGCATCCAGAAGGCAGGCGCGAGCGCTGTCCTGGCCGCTTCGATTTTTCACTTCGGAACCCATACCATTTCCGAAGCCAAGCATTTCATGGCACAACAAGGCGTACCGGTCAGGCTTTCCTGACCGGAATTTGCTAGGGTACGGGCATGTCTGACAACAAGACTACCGATGTTCTCTTGCGCCTTGAGGCGATCATTGCCGAGCGCGCAATGCAGGCCGATCAAAGCAAGTCCTACACGGCAAGGCTGCTGGCGTCCGGCACGGACAAGTGCGCGAAGAAATTCGGCGAAGAGGCAATCGAGCTGATTCTCGCTGCAGCCGAGGGGGACCGCGCCCATCTTACGGCTGAGGCCGCCGATGTGCTTTACCACCTGCTTGTCGTGCTCAGGGATGGGGGTGTCCGGCTGGAAGACGTGATGGCCGAGCTTGCCGGCCGCTTTGAGCAGAGCGGACTTGAAGAGAAGGCCTCACGCAATGCCGGTTGAACTGCGAACTTCCATGGACCAGACAACGGCACAGCTTTCGCCGTACCGTGTATTCACCCGCTCCGAGTGGGCGAAGCTTCGCGCCGATACGCCGTTGACGCTGTCTGCGGAAGAGGTTGAGGAACTGCGCGGCGTAAATGACCGGATCAACCTCGATGAGGTGATCGCCATCTATCTGCCACTGTCGCGGTTGCTCAATCTTTACGTTGCCGCCAGCCAGGACCTGTTCAAGGTGACGCAGAAGTTTCTTGGCGGAAACAATCACAAGGTTCCCTACATCATTGGCATCGCCGGCAGCGTGGCAGGCGGCAAGAGCACCACGGCGCGTATCCTGCGCGGCCTGCTGGCCCGATGGCCCAACCACCCGAAGGTGGCTTTGCTGCCAACCGACGGTTTCTTGCTGCCCAACGCAGTGCTCGAGCGCGAAGGCCTGATGAACCGCAAGGGCTTTCCGGAGAGTTATGATCTGCCGGTGCTGTTGAAGTTTCTCTCGGACATCAAGGCCGGCAAGTGCGATGTCGAGGCGCCGGTCTATTCCCACCTTACCTACGATATAGAGCCTGGCAGGAAGATCACCATCGACCAGCCCGATATCCTGATCGTGGAGGGGCTCAACGTATTGCAGACGGGCAGGCCGCCGCGTGACGGCAAGGGAATACCCTATGTGTCCGACTATTTCGATTTCTCGATCTTCATCGATGCGGACGAGAATGATTTGCGGACCTGGTATGTGAACCGGTTCTTCTCGTTCCGCGAGACGGCGTTCGCCGATCCGAAATCATACTTCCATCGCTACTCGAAACTCAGCGATGTCGAAGCCCGCCAGACCGCCACGCGCATCTGGGAAACGGTCAACCTGGTGAACTTGCGCGAGAACGTGCTGCCAACCCGGCAGCGGGCTGACCTGATACTGCGCAAGAGCACGGATCATCTCATCAGCACGGTTTACTTGCGCAAGATCTAGATCAGGCTGGACAGCTTCGCCACGGGCCGGGCGCCCATGTGCGAAATGATCTCGGCAGCCGCCACGTGCCCGATGCGGGCGCATTCGGCAAGCGGCTTGCCGCGGGCCAGGCCAAACAGGAAGCCTGCAGCATAAAGGTCACCGGCGCCGGTCGTGTCCACCACCTCGTCGATGGGAACGGCATTCACTGCAATTGCATCATTGCCATTGATGATGACGCTGCCCTTTTCTGACCGGGTGACTGCCGCGATCTGGCAGTCTGCCTTCACTTGCCGGACGGCGTCGTCAAAGTCACTGGTCTGGTAGAGAGACAACAACTCGGCTTCGTTGGCGAAAAGCACATCAACGCCGTCTCGGATCAGCGACAGGAAGCTGTCACGGTGCCGGTCGACGCAGAACGAATCCGAAAGGGTCAATGCCACCCGGCGCCCGTTGTGGGACGCAAGCCCAGCGGCCTTGCGGAACGCCTCCTTGGCTTCGGGCCGGTCCCAGAGATAGCCCTCCAGATAAGTAATGCCGGCATTGGCGATCTCGTCTTCGAGAATGTCGTCAGGGCCGAGCAGGGCGCTGGCGCCAAGGAAGGTCGACATGGTGCGTTGACCGTCCGGCGTGACCACGACCAGGCACCGGGCTGTTTGCGGTCCACCGGCCAGTGACCGGGTATCGTAGCTGACGCCGGCAGCCTGAATGTCGTGGGTGAAAACGCCGCCCAGCTGGTCATCGGCAACCTTGCCGACATACCGTGCGGTGCCACCCAGCGAGGTGACACCGGCAATGGTATTGGCGGCGGACCCGCCGGAAATCTCCATGGCTGGACCAAGCTTGCCATACAATGACAGTGCGCCTGCCTCATCGACGAGCTGCATCGATCCCTTCAACAGACCGTTGGCAGACAGGAAGCTGTCGTCGTGACGTGCGATGACGTCAACAATGGCATTGCCGATGCCGATGACATCGTATTCCGGTGCGGGCATGGGACATCCTGTAGGCTGATGGGTGAGTCTGACAGGTGAATACACAACCTTGCTCAGGCTATGCAAGCCACCCTTGTAACCAGGTCTCCACGACCCCAAGTGCCGGTGGTCGCCAATTCGTACGGGACACGCTCATGATTTCTTCTGCTTTCCGCGCCGCGAGGGACGTACTATCGCCGGCAGTAAGGCCGGTACTCTGGAAAGCTCTCGGGCTGACAATGCTGCTGTTTACCGGCCTGCTGGTCGCCGTCTGGGTCGGTGCCACTGCCTTGCTGACTTTGCCATGGCCATGGCTGGACGAGGTTATCGCTACGGTGGCGAGCCTGGGTATCTTTGTCGGCTTCTTTTTCCTGATGGCACCGGTGACGGCCATTTTCGCAGGCCTTTTCCTCGATACCGTGGCGGATATTGTCGAGCGCAAGCACTATCCGTCAGATCGTGTCGGCCGTCCGCCCAGTGCGTTGGCGTCAGCATTCATGGGCGTGCAATTCGGCCTGCTCGTGCTGCTGGTCAACATACTGGTGCTGCCGGTGGTGTTTCTCGGCATCGGCGCCTTGATCATGCTGGTTGTCAACGCCTACCTGCTCAGCCGTGAATTCTTCACCATGGCCGCCGTCCGGCACATGCCGATTCGCGATGCGGTGGCGTTTCGCAAGGCCAATTCCAGCCGCATCTGGGCCGCGGGGTTGATACCGGCCGGCCTTGCCCTCATTCCTTTCGTCAACATCCTGGTGCCCTTGTTCTCGACGTCGTACTTCGTCCACATCTTCAAGCGCATCAGCCGTGATGAGGGTCTCGGGCCAGCGTCCTAGGCCGGGATGGTCTTGGCCGGATACAGACACAGATCGCTGATGAGGCAGCGCCCGCACTCCGGCTTGCGAGCCTTGCACACATAGCGCCCATGCAGGATGAGCCAGTGGTGTGCATGCAACAGGTACTGGTCTGGTATCGCCTTCATGAGCCCCTGTTCGACGGCCAGCGGTGTCTTGCCCGGCGCCAGTCCTACACGATTGGAGACGCGGAACAGGTGCGTATCGACCGCGATGGTGGGTTGGCCAAAGCAGATGTTCAGGACGACGTTGGCGGTCTTGCGCCCGACGCCGGGCAACGCTTCGAGCTCACCGCGCGTTGTCGGTACATGACTGCCGTGTTTCTCGATCAATGCCCGGGACAGCATGATGACGTTTTTTGCCTTGTTGCGGAACAAGCCGATGGTCTTGATCAAGTCGCGTACCCGGTCCTCGCCCAGCGCCACCATTTTTTCCGGAGTATCGGCTGCCTTGAACAGTGCGCGCGTGGCCTTGTTCACGCCCTCGTCCGTGGCTTGTGCGGACAGCACGACGGCAACCAGAAAGGTGAACGTATTGACTGATTCGAGCTCGCCCTCGGGATGCGGATTGGCGTGCCGGAACCGCCGGAACACTTCTTCGATTTCGTCAGGCTTGAGCTTCTTGCGCCGGGCCATGGATCAGTGTTCTCCTGTATGCGCCAGTTCGGCATCTTTAAAACACATCAAGAGCCTCTAGTTTCCTTGCCGTGAAGTCTGAACCGACAATAATCCACTTGTATCCGCACCGATCGCTCAGCCGGCGGGGTTTTGCAGTGCTGATGGCTTGCATTGCGCTGGTAAGCTTCATCGCCGGTGCCGGGTTCCTGATGCTCGGCGCTTGGCCGGTGTTCGGCTTCTTCGGCCTCGACGTGCTGCTCATCTGGTGGGCGCTGGAGCGAAATTTTCGTGATGGCAAGGCGCGCGAGACCATCACCATCAAGGATGGCGAGATCGTGCTGGCGCGCCACAAGCCCGGAAAGCCGGATGCCAGCCAGAGTTTCGTCCGGCAGTGGACAAGGGTTGAACTGGAGAATGACACCGAGCGCGACCTGATTGGACGGCTTTTCCTCGTGTCGCGCGGAGCAAGGACGGAAATCGGCAGCTTTCTGTCACCGGATGATCGCAAGTCCCTGTCGAGCGCGCTCAATGGGCTGTTGCTCAGCCCCCGCATCTGACGCCCGGCTGTGCCCGTAAATCGGGTGGAAGGCCGCAGGGCATGCGGCTACGGTCTCGGCATGACAGGCTATCAGGCAAGGATCGTCTAATGCTGCAACTTCCGGCTTCCGGCGACTACGAACTGGTCCGCCGCACCATCGAGTTTCTCTCCGGGCATTGGCAGGAGCAGCCATCGCTGGACGAGATCGCCTTCAATGTGGGGGCCAGCCCGGACACGGTACAGCGCAGCTTCAGCCGGTGGGCGAGGATCACCCCCAAATCGTTCATGCAAGCCATCACGCTGGACCGGGCACGTGAACTGCTGAAGGATTCAGCCACGGTTCTCGATGCAACATACGAAGTAGGCTTGTCCGGCCCCGGCCGATTGCATGACTTGTTCGTTACGCATGAGGGCATGCCGCCGGGTGTTTACAGGGCACGCGGCGAGGGCTTGACCATAACCTGGGGGCTTCATCCATCGCCCTTCGGTATTGCGGTTGTGCTTGTAACGCCGCATGGGCTTGCCGGCCTTGCTTTCGCCGACGAGGACGATACCGGGGCAGCCTTTGAGGACATGCGGCGGCGCTGGCCAAGGGCAGACTATGTGCGCGACGACGCGGCCATTGCCCCAACGGCGAGCCGCATATTTGATCAGACCCAGTGGAATCCGGATCAGCCACTTCGCATAACGCTGATCGGCACCGACTTCGAGGTGCGCACCTGGGAGACGCTGTTGCGCATTCCGATGGGCCGCGCAACCACCTATTCCGACGTCGCGCGTCATATCGGCAAGCCCAAGGCTGTCCGGGCCGTCGGGACCGCGGTGGGCCGCAATCCGATCTCGTTCGTGGTGCCGTGCCACCGCGTGCTGGGCAAGTCAGGCGATCTATGCGGTTATCACTGGGGATTGACCCGCAAGAAGGCTATTCTCGGCTGGGAAGCCGGAACAACCGGCAGCCTGTAGGGACGCTCAGTTCCGTCCCGGACAGCGATCACTTCAATGCTCAAGCACCTTGACCGATGCGACAGTGCTGTTGGGGTTGAGCTTGTAGACGATCGGCACCCCGGTGGCGATTTCCCGCTTGAGGATTTGTTCCGGAGTCAGGCCCTCGATCGCCATCACCAGTGAGCGCAGCGAGTTGCCATGTGCCGCGACGATGACCGTCTCGCCGTCCAACACATGCGGCTGGATAGCCTTCATGTAGTAGGGCAGGGACCGGGCCAGCGTATCCCTCAGGCTTTCTCCGCCAGGTGGGGCCACATCGTAGGAGCGCCGCCAGACGTGCACTTTCTCTTCACCCCACTTTGCCCGTGCATCATCCTTGTTTAGTCCGGTTAGGTCGCCATAATCGCGTTCGTTCAAAGCTTGGTTCCGGGTCACCGGAAGGTCTGTCTGGCCGAGTTCTTCGAGAATGATGTCGAGCGTTTTCTGGGCACGCGACAGGTCGCTGGTGAATGCCACGTCAAACTTCAGCCCCTCTGCTTTCAGATTGCGGCCGGCAGCATGGGCTTCGTCTACACCCTTGTCCGTCAGGCCAGGGTCTTCCCAGCCCGTGAACAGGTTTTTCAAGTTCCAGTCGCTTTGTCCATGCCGGACGAGCACGAGTGTTCCACTCATTCGCATTCGGGCCTTTTTGCTTGTATTTTCAGATCAGCTGCCGATGCCTAGCACATCGGTCATCGAATACAGACCCGGCTTTTTGTCGAATGCCCACAGCGCCGCCCTGATGGCGCCATTGGCGAAGATCTCGCGGGACTCGGCATGATGCGAAATCGTGATCCGCTCGGACGGGCCAGCAAAGATGACGCTGTGATCACCCACCACGCTGCCGCCGCGCAAGGTCGCAAAACCGATGTCGCCTTCAGGACGCGCGCCGGTGTGGCCATCGCGTATGCGCACCGAACGCTTGGCCAGGTCTATGCCGCGTCCATCCGCTGCGGCCTGGCCCAGCAGCAAGGCGGTGCCAGATGGCGCATCGACCTTGTGCCGGTGATGCATTTCCAGCACCTCGATGTCGAAACTCTCATCGAGGGCAGCTGCAACCTGTTTCACCAGCGAGGCCAGCAGGTTGACACCAAGGCTCATGTTCCCGGACTGGACGATACGCGCATGGCGCGAGGCTGCCTGGATGGCTTCCTCATCGGTTTCGCTGAAGCCCGTCGTTCCGATCACATGCACGATGCGGGCCTGGGCGGTAATTTCGCTGAAGCGCACGCTGGCTGCTGGAACGGTGAAGTCGATGAGCCCGTCAGCCTTGGCCAGCAGCGTCAGCGGATCATCGCTGATGGTCACGCCGATTTCACCAATGCCGGCCACGACACCCTGGTCCTTCCCCACATGCGGTGAGCCGGAAGGTTCAAGCCCGCCTGCCACTTCGCAGGCTTCATGCGCATGTATGAGGCGCGTGAGCGTCTGGCCCATGCGGCCACCGGCGCCTGCAATGACAAGCTTCAACATGTTGGGGCTCCCCGATCGCACCTGGTTGCTTGGTGTTCTGATACCAGCCCCGGCTGCCCATGGCTAGATAGCGGACAACGCCTGTTCCGTGCGGCCAGCCCGTGGCGGGCAAACTTGCAGGGGAAGGGAAACCACGGGTTCATGCACCGTGTATCGGGATTGAAGGCTACACGCCCTCGACGATGACAATGTCGACCTCACCAGCTCCATCCCGCTTGGCGCGTGCCGCCTGGTAGCCGGGCGAGTTCCAGCACCTCACCGCGTCTTCGAAGCTTGGAAATTCCGTCACCACATTGCGCGTCTTGCCGGAACCTTCCATCAGCTGGAACCTGCCGGCACGGGCAAGGAATTGGCCACCGTGTGCAGCGATCACAGCGGGCGCGAGTTCGGCATATTGCCGGTACTGGTCGGGGTCGGTGACGTTTACGTGGGCAATCCAGTATCCCTTGGCCATGGCGAGTCTCCTGCTGGCGGCAACGTCGTCGAATCAGCTGCCGAAATTATCCCAGAATGAACGGGCCTTGGCGAAAAAT
This sequence comes from uncultured Alphaproteobacteria bacterium, assembly GCA_963700935.1. Classification (GTDB taxonomy): domain Bacteria; phylum Pseudomonadota; class Alphaproteobacteria; order Rhizobiales; family Aestuariivirgaceae; genus Anderseniella. Next base: position 77,722 of record CAVOZK010000016.1, read on the forward strand.
CCGGCGGACTGGGGTGAGTTGTCCTTGGCCTCGGTTTCGAACTCCTTCAGGAGCTCCTTCTGTTTCCGGGTAAGGTTGACCGGCGTTTCCACGCTGACCTGGATATACATGTCGCCATGCTGCTGTGAACGCAGCACCGGCATGCCCTTCCCCTTCAGGCGGAACTGCTTGCCGCCCTGGGTACCTTCGGGAATGGTGACCCGGGCCTTCTTGCCATCGATGGTTGGGACTTCGATTTCTCCGCCAAGTGCGGCCGCTGTCATTGAGATCGGCACCCGTGAAAACAGGTCGGCGCCATCGCGCTGGAAGAACTCGTGCGGCTTGATGGACAGAAAGATATAGAGGTCACCGGATGGTCCGCCCCGGAGGCCAGATTCGCCTTCGTTGGCCAGCCGGATGCGCGTACCGTCTTCCACGCCGGCGGGAATGTTTACGGACAGCGTCCGTTCCTTCTTCACGCGGCCCTGCCCGCTGCAGCTCTCGCACGGGTCAGAAATGACGTTGCCTCGCCCCTGACAACTGGGACATGTGCGCTCGACGGTGAAAAATCCGGATGATGACCTGACCGCGCCTACGCCATTGCAGGTGGCGCAGGTCTTCGGGCTGGTGCCGGGCTTGGCGCCACTGCCGGAGCAGGTTTCGCAGGTCACGGAAGTCGGCACCCGTATTTGTGCAGTTTTTCCCATATACGCGTCAGTGAGCGATATCTCCATGTCGTAGCGCAGGTCGGACCCTCGCGCCTGACCGCCGCTGCGGCCCTGCCCACCGCGGCGGCCGCCCATGAACTCTCCGAACAGGTCCTCGAAAATGTCCGACATCGAGGAGGAAAATTCCGGACCAAACCCGGCGCCACCGGGGCCACCACCGCCAAATGGTCCACGTCCATCCTCGAAGGCGGCATGCCCGAAACGGTCGTAGGCAGCCCGCTTCTGCGGATCCTTCAGGGCCTCGTAGGCCTCATTCACTTCCTTGAACTTTTGTTCGGCCGTGTTGTCCCCGGGGTTGGCATCCGGGTGATACTTCTTGGCCATTTTCCGGAAGGCGCCTTTCAGCTCCTTCTCGTCGGCGCTCCGGGAGACGCCTAGAACTTCATAGTAGTCACGTTTCGCCATGTCGGGTGGGTCCAGTCTATCGTGGCAAATCCGGCTGTCATGCCGGATTGGATTTGCGCACTACAGTGCAACTTGCATGATCGCCCCGGGGGCGGGCAAGCCCCGCCCCGGATGCGACCTTCATGTGTTACGACGCTTTCTTGTTGTCGTCGTCCTGGACTTCCTCGAAATCGGCGTCAACGACATCATCGTCGGCGCCGGAAGACTTGCTCTCCTCGCCATCGCTTCCGGCATCCGCCTGCTGGTTCTGATACATGGCTTCGCCAAGTTTCATTGCAACCTGAGCCAGCGCGTTGGTCTTGGCCTCGATGTTGGCTGCATCCTCGCCTTCCACAGCCGTCTTGAGCTCTGCAATCGCAGCGGTGACGGCCGACTTGTCGGCTTCCGACACCTTGTCGCCGTACTCTGCCAGCGATTTCTCGGTGGAGTGGATCAGCGCTTCGGCATGGTTCTTGGCTTCGACAAGCTGTTTGCGCTTCTTGTCTTCCTCGGCATGAGCCTCGGCATCCTTGACCATGTTGTTGATCTCGTCGTCGGACAAACCGCCGGAGGCCTGGATGCGGATCTGCTGCTCCTTTGCCGTGGCCTTGTCCTTGGCAGAGACGTTGACAATACCGTTGGCGTCGATGTCGAAGGTAACCTCGATCTGCGGAACACCGCGCGGTGCCGGCGGAATGCCCATCAGGTCGAACTGGCCGAGCATCTTGTTGTGCGCCGCCATTTCGCGCTCGCCCTGGAACACCCGGATGGTAACCGCCGTCTGGTTGTCGTCAGCGGTCGAGAATACCTGGCTCTTCTTTGTGGGGATCGTCGTGTTGCGGTCGATCAGGCGGGTGAACACGCCACCCAGCGTCTCGATGCCGAGCGACAGCGGCGTTACGTCGAGCAACAGCACGTCCTTCACTTCGCCCTGCAGAACGCCGGCCTGGATGGCAGCGCCGATGGCGACCACTTCATCCGGGTTTACGCCCTTGTGCGGCTCCTTGCCGAAGAACGACTTCACTGTTTCGATGACCTTGGGCATGCGGGTCATGCCGCCGACCAGGACCACCTCGTCGATATCGGCTGCGGACAGGCCCGCATCCTTGAGAGCTGCCTTGCACGGGGCAACGGTGCGCTGGATCAGGTCATCGACCAATGACTCCAGCTTGGCACGGCTCAGCTTCAGGGTCAGGTGCTTCGGACCTGACTGGTCAGCTGTGATGAACGGCAGGTTTACTTCCGTCTGCGTCGATGACGACAGCTCGATCTTGGCTTTTTCGGCAGCTTCCTTGAGGCGCTGCAAGGCCAGCTTGTCATTGCGCAGGTCGATGCTGTTTTCTTTTTTGAATTCGTCGGCAAGGTAGTCGACGATGCGCATGTCGAAGTCTTCACCGCCAAGGAAGGTGTCGCCATTGGTCGACTTCACTTCGAATACGCCGTCACCGATTTCGAGGATCGACACGTCGAAGGTACCGCCGCCAAGGTCGTACACGGCAATCGTGCCGGCCTCCTTCTTGTCGAGGCCATAGGCTAGGGCAGCAGCGGTCGGTTCGTTGATGATGCGCAGCACTTCCAGTCCGGCAATTTTGCCGGCGTCCTTGGTGGCCTGACGCTGACTGTCGTTGAAGTAGGCAGGAACGGTGATGACCGCCTGCGTGACCGGCTCGCCAAGATGGCGCTCGGCGGTTTCCTTCATCTTCTGGAGCGTCATGGCGGAAATCTGCGAAGGGGCATACTTCTTGCCGCTGGACTCGACCCATGCATCGCCGTTGTCGGCCTTGACGATGTTGTAGGGAACCAGCTTCTTGTCCTTCTCGACCATCGGGTCATCGTAGCGCCGTCCGATCAGGCGCTTGATGGCAAAGAACGTGTTTTCCGGGTTGGTGACCGCCTGGCGCTTGGCCGGCTGGCCTACAAGAGTTTCGCCGTCGCCGGTGAACGCAACGATCGACGGCGTGGTGCGAGCGCCCTCTGCATTTTCAACGACTTTGGGGCTTCCGCCTTCCATGACCGCGACGCACGAATTCGTGGTGCCGAGGTCGATACCGATAACCTTACCCATTTAGCCCTCCATTAGCGGTCTGCCGCTCGCGCCCCTGTTCCTCAAGGCTCACAATTGGCCGGATGTTCCGGTGACAGACCCCGGTTGCTGTACTTAGACATGCAAGGCACATTTGCACGGTGAGTCGGCTTTTGCCTTGCGTTCGAGGGCTATATAGGAGCCAGTTCACGCTCCATCAAGGGAGCTTGGTAATGAACAAGCATATTGCTGGGCTGACTTTTCTGCCCGGTTACTTCGATGCCGATGAACAGCAAGACCTGGTAACGCTGCTTCGACGTGCGGTCTCGGATGCGCCTTTGTTCCAGCCTGTCATGCCGCGCACGGGCAAGCCGTTCTCGGTCCGGATGACCAATCCTGGAGAGCTGGGCTGGGTCAGCGACCTGCAGGGTTACCGGTATCAGCCGCTTCATCCGCTCACGGGCAGGCCCTGGCCCGCCATGCCGGAGGTCCTGCTTGACCTCTGGCACGCGGTTACGGCGTACCCGCATCCCCCACAGGCCTGCCTGGTGAATTTCTATGATGCATCAGCGCGCATGGGCCTGCACCAGGACAGGGACGAAGAGGATTTTGACGCGCCCGTCGTGTCCGTTTCGCTGGGCGACACTGCGGTGTTCCGCGTGGGCGGTCTTGAGCGCAAGTCGCCGACGTCTTCTGCAAAATTGCGCTCGGGTGATGTTGTCGTTATGGGCGGTGAGGCCCGGCTATTCTTTCACGGCATCGACCGAATCCTGCCCGGAACGTCGGCCCTGCTCCGGGAGGGCGGCAGGATCAATCTCACCCTGAGGCGCGTGGATCGTCCTTGATGCCCGCTGCATCGCCTGATCAGGACTTGGCTTCGCCTGCGTTCTTTGCCACGCCCACCAAGGCAGGACGGAGCAGCCGTTCACCAATCTTGTAGCCTGTCTGCACGACCTGCACGACAGTTCCGTTGGGCTTGCCTGAGCCCGGCACCTCGAACATAGCCTGATGGAAATTCGGATCGAATTTCTCGTCCTGCGGGTTCACTTCGTGGATGCCGTGCTTCTGGAAGGAGTTCAGCAATTCGCGCCGCGTCAGTTCGATGCCCGCAACCAGATTGCGGGTGGCTTCGTCTGCCTTTTCCCGAGCCTCTTCGCTCATCATTTCCAGCGCCTTCGAAAGGCTGTCGCTGACGGACAACAGGTCGCGGGCAAAATTGGTGGCCGCGTAGAGCGTGGCTTCAGCCTTCTCGCGCTCCGCCCGCTTGCGCAGGTTTTCGGTTTCTGCCATTGCCCGCAATATGCGATCTTTCAGCATTGCGTTCTCCTCGCGCAGTTCCTGCAATGGGTCGCTTTCAGCTTCGGCTGGTGACTCGCCAGCAAGATTTGCTGCATCGCCTGCCCCGGCCGATGCGTTTGCCGCCTGCTGGAGTTCTTCCACGGCTTCGGCGTGCTGGTTTTCAGGGTCGCGTTTTTTTTCGGTCATCAGTCCCGCGTCCGATTCATGAGGTCACAATATTGGATGGTGTTCCGGATATCATCGTTTCGCCCGGAAATATCAAGAGATGAGGCGACCGATGGCCTGCGCCGTATAGTCCACCATGGGTACAATACGTGAATAGTTGAGCCGCGTTGGCCCGACCACTCCAAGCACTCCCACAACATTGTTCTTGGCATCGCTGTAAGGCGCAACCACGAGCGAGGAGCCGGACAGCGAGAAGAGTTTGGTCTCGGCGCCGATGAAGATGCGCACACCTTCGCCGGCCTCGGCAAGGCCCAGCAGGTTCATAACGTCTTTCTGGTTTTCCAGATCATCGAACAGCTTGCGTATGCGCACGATGTCATCGGCGTGGGCGTTGTCGTCGATCAGGTTGGAACGGCCGCGAACGATCAGGGATCGCTTGCCTTCCCCGTCATCGTCAGACCAGGCGGCAAGGCCGGCCTCGATTACTCGCGCGGCCAGTGAATCCAGTTCCCGTGTCATTTCGTTGACATGGCTGGACAGCCGTTCGCGCAGTTCTGCAAGGGTCAGCCCCTGGCACCGGCTGTTCAGGAAATTGCTGACTTCCGTGAGTGTTGATGGTGGCAGGCCACGGGGAATCTCGAACGTCCGGTTTTCGACACTGCCATCCTCGCTGACCATGATCACCAGCGCCTTGGACGGATTGATGCTGACGAACTCTATGTGCCTTAGCCGGACATTGATCTTGGATGTCAGCACCAGCCCCGCACAACTCGACAGGCCTGACAGCAGGTTTGTCGCATCAGCGAGGATGTCGTCGGTGGTCTTGTCGCGGTTGAGGCCGGCGATCTGCGCATCGATCTGCGCACGTTCTTCCGGCAGTAGCCGGCCCACTTCCATCAAGGCATCGACAAAAAAGCGCAAACCCGTTTCGGTTGGAAGGCGCCCGGCGCTGGTGTGCGGCGCATATATCAGTCCCGCCTGCTCCAGGTCCGACATGATGTTGCGGATCGAGGCGGGTGACAGCCCGATTGGGAGATTGCGCGAGATGGTGCGTGAGCCAACGGGTCCGCCGGTTTCCAGGAATGTCTCGACAAGCCGGCGAAAAATGTCGCGCGAACGCTTGTCCAGGACGGACAGTTCGGTAAGGCGATCATCTATCGCTTTCATGGGTCCTCGTTGACACGGTTGGGTATGATGAATCTAGGTGCGGCCATTGGCACCGTCAATTGTCTCGCCCACTGATTGCGCTTGTCTGCCATGGCGGCTACACCACGCTGCTTATCAGACGAGATGTTGTTGTTGTAATTGGAGCTGGATCACACATGAGACCTTCAGGCCGCAAGCCGGATGAAATGCGCCAGGTGACTTTGGAGCGCAATGTATCGATGCACGCCGAAGGCTCTTGCCTGGTGAAGTTCGGCAACACCCATGTACTGTGCACCGCCAGCCTGGAAGACCGTGTGCCGCCGTGGCTGCGTGGTGGCGGCAAGGGCTGGGTGACGGCGGAGTACGGCATGCTGCCGCGCTCGACGGGTTCGCGGATGCGGCGTGAAGCATCTGCCGGCAAGCAGTCCGGCCGCACTCTTGAAATCCAGCGGTTGATTGGCCGGTCCCTGCGCGCTGTCGTGGATATGGAGAAGTTGGGAGAACGCCAGATTACCGTCGATTGCGATGTCATTCAGGCAGACGGCGGCACGCGCACGGCATCGATTACCGGCGCCTGGGTCGCCTTGCACGATTGCATTGCAAAGCTGCTGGCCGATGGATCTTTGGGAGAGACGCCGCTGATCGATCACGTTGCCGCCCTGTCGTGCGGGATCTATCAAGGCGTCGCTGTCGCTGATCTCGACTATGACGAGGATTCCGCAGCCGAGACTGACGCAAACTTCGTGATGACCGGATCCGGCGGACTGGTCGAAGTTCAGGGCACAGCCGAAGGCACGCCGTTCAGCCAGGCGCAGCTGCTGGAACTCCTGTCTCTTGCCTCCACCGGCATTGGCCAGCTGGTCGACCTCCAGAAGTCAGCTGTCGGCTCATGACGATTGTACTGCCGCAAAACAAACTGGTCGTCGCAAGTCACAATCCTGGCAAGGTCCGCGAGATTGGCGATCTCCTGCGTCCGCTGGGCATTGAGGCCATATCGGCCGGAACGCTCAGGTTGGCTGAGCCGGAAGAGACCGAAGTTACGTTTGAAGGCAATGCAAGGCTGAAAGCCGAAGCAGCCACTGCTGCGTCCGGTCTCGCCGCGCTTTCCGATGATTCAGGCCTTTGCGTTGATGCCCTTGGCGGCGCACCCGGAATCTACTCGGCCCGTTGGGCCGGAGCAGACAAGGACTTCCTGAAAGCCATGCAGAAGCTCGAGCACGAATTGCGTGACCGCTACGCCCTGTCGCCTGATCAGCGCAAGGCGCACTTCGTATGTGCGCTTTGTCTTGCCGTCCCGGGCGAGGCATCCCGCGTCTATCGGGGTGAAGTGCACGGTACACTGGTGTGGCCGCCACGCGGCAACAGCGGTTTCGGATACGACCCCGTCTTCCTGCCCGATGGTCACGACATTACATTTGGCGAGATGGACCCCGCTGCAAAGCATGCAATGTCGCATCGCGCCCGCGCCTTCGAGCAACTGGTCGTTGCCTTGAAAGGACCGGCAAGCTAGGCCGTCATCATGCAGACCGGAGACGACCCATTCGGTGTTTACGTGCACTGGCCGTTCTGCAAGGCCAAGTGCCCCTATTGCGACTTCAATTCCCATGTCCGCCATCTCGGCATTGATGGCGCCGCGTTCGCAGATGGGCTCGTGCGCGAGCTGGAATGGTTTGCTGCGCACACGCCGGGCCGCCGGGTGACCAGCATCTTCTTTGGCGGCGGCACGCCGTCTTTGATGCCGCCTTCAGCCGTTGCTGCCGTAATCGACAAGGTGGCTGGATCATGGACCTGTGCGCCAGATATCGAGATCACGCTGGAAGCCAATCCGACCAGCGTCGAGGCGTCGAACTTCAGCGGATACCGTACCGCCGGCGTCAACCGGGTGTCGGTCGGGGTGCAGGCATTGAACGACGCCGACCTCAAGTCGCTTGGCCGCCAGCATTCCGTGGAAGAGGCATTGGCGGCCTTTGCCCTCGCCAGGAAGACCTTTCCGCGCACGTCTTTCGACCTGATCTATGCAAGGTCCGGCCAAACGCCGCACGCGTGGCGTGAAGAGTTGCGCCGTGCTCTTGCCGAACAGGACGGGCACATGTCGCTTTACCAGCTGACCATCGAGCCGGGGACCGCCTTTCATGATCTGCATGCGGCAGGTTCACTGACGGTACCTGACGAGGATACCGGCGCAGTTCTGTACGAGATCACCCAGGAGATGACGTTTGCCGCCGGTCTTCCAGCTTACGAAGTGTCGAATCACGCCGTGGCTGGCAACGAATGCCGCCACAACCTGCTCTACTGGCGTTACGGCGAGTATGCCGGCGTTGGACCGGGTGCCCATGCCCGCCTTGTCGATGCAAACGGTGCGCGCCGCGCCATCGTCACCGAGCGGCATCCCGAGACGTGGGCATCCATGGTGCGCTCGCAAGGTAACGGCATCATTGCCGATGAGGCGATTGCGCGTGGTGAGGCAGCCCTCGAATGCTTGCTGATGGGGATGCGCACCAACGAGGGTGTTGCCGTTGCAAAGCTGGAGCGCCTGGCGGGAGGCCGACTCGATCTTGAGGCAGTTGCCGAACTCGAGACGGGCGGGTTCCTTGTGCGCAGCGAGCAAAGTTCCGGGCGGCTTGTTGCCACTGCCCGGGGCCGTCAGGTCCTCAACGCCGTTATAGAGCAAATCGCATTGAAGGCGCTGCCGCGCGCCTGACCGTCAGAACCGCTGCGGCGCCGGCGATACTTCGCGTGGCCCTGTCGGCGTAACTTCCAGGATGGACAGCCCACGTTCGATCAGGCCGGACTGGCGAAACCGGAACAGGCCGTTCACGCCCCGGAAGCCTTCAGGATTGGTGATCGCTGAGGAACTGATGCGGCCGCCTGGTGCGTTTCGCCCGGCGATGACGGCCAGGCTTACGGCGTCATAGGCCAGGCTTGCGATGCGCGGCGGAGAATTGCCGTAGGTCTGGCGGTAACGTGCATCGAAACGTTCGACCAGCGCCGGTGACACACCGGCATACCAGCCGCCGTTCATCAGCGCGATTGAGGAAGTGGAGCGTTCATCCCATAGCCCTGTTCCGAGCATTCTGACGCGGCCGGGTGCCAGTCCCGCGTTGGACAGACCGTTCGCCACCGCAGCCAGCATCTCGCCGCCTTCCGGCAGGAACAGGCCCTGAATGCCGTTTGTCGGGTTGGACACCTTGCCGGCCACGGCCTGGCTGATCGTGGTTGCAGCGCCGGCATTGCGCGGATACCGGTCCATGGCGACGATCTGCACGCCGTTCCGGCCGGCTGCTTCACTCAAGGCCTGCTCGGCGGCGCTGCCATAGGCGTTCTGCGGCACCATCGCGGCAATGTTGCGGATGCCCTGCTGGCTGGCATGGCGAATCAGGTTGGAAACCTCCTCGCCGGGCAGGAAGCTCATCAGGTATACGCCGTTGCCTGCCACGCTGGCCACCGACGAAAAGGCGATGATGGGAACGCCGCGCTGGCGCGCTATGGGAGCGATGGCCTGCACTTCCGAGGACAGCAACGGGCCGAGAATGAGCGATGCACCATCGTTCAGCGCAGCATTGGCAGCGGTCCGTGCACCGTCAGCATTGCCGAATGTGTCCTTGGTAACCAGCTGTATGCCTTGGCTGCCGGCATCCAGCAGCGCCGCTTCGGCCGCGTTCTTCAAGGCCTTGCCGATAACCGCGGTTTGTCCAGGCGCCGACAGGGGAAGCAGCAGCGCGACCTTGACCGGACCGCTGCTGGCCGGAGGCTGCACGGGCTGCTGCTGCTGGGTCTGGGTGCCTGCATCGGACTTGTCGTCGCTGAACAGGCTGCCCATGTTGACGCCGCCGGTCGAACAGGCTTGCAGCATCACTGCAAGACAGACCATCGCCAGGCTCCGGCACACCAGTGCGACCAGGTTGCGCGGCATTTTTTTGACGTCCATGATGCCCCCGTCATTACGTGACGCGGAATGCACCAGCTCCGCATCACGAGAGTTCCCTTGCGCCTCCTTTAACTGCATTCGCACCGTGTTTCAAACGCTCCGCAAAGTAAAATGCAATGACTAGCGACGCCGCCCGTCCGGCTTATACCGTGAACGGACACCTTTTCGAAGCCCGGGCTCTTGACGCCGGCCTGCACGTGGTAGCTACTCCGCTGGGCAATCTCGCGGACATTTCCTTGCGCGCCCTGTCGACCCTGGCAGCAGCTGGCACGGTGCTGTGTGAAGACACCCGCGTGACCAGCCGTCTCCTGCAGCGGTATTCAATTTCCACACGATTGCGGCCTTACCACGACCACAACGCTGCGCAGGTGCGCCCGGCAATTATTGAACGCCTGGAAGCGGGCGCAGCGATGGCGCTGGTATCGGATGCCGGCATGCCGGCAGTCTCGGATCCGGGCTTCAAACTCGTTCGCGAGTGCATTGACCGGGGAATAGCGGTTGATGTCATCCCCGGCCCGACGGCACCGGTGACCGCGCTGGCGCTTTCGGGCTTGCCGACCGACCGCTTCCTGTTCGCAGGCTTTCTGCCAGCCAAACAGGGCCAGCGGATTGCCACCTTGAAGGAACTTGGCGCCGTGCGGGCAACGTTGATCTTCTTCGAGACCGGTCCGCGCCTTGTCGCCAGTCTTGGCGATGTCGCCCAGGTTCTGCCGGACAGGCAAGTGGCCGTGGCGCGCGAACTTACCAAGCTGCACCAGGAGGTGTTGCGAGGCACCGCGCAGGAGCTGCTTGGCGGCTATTGCAGACCGCGACCGGGTGAAAGGCGAGATCACCTTGCTGATCGGCCCGCCTTCTTCGGTGACCGCCGGGGGAACTGAGGAGGACGTGGAACAGATGTTGCGCCTTTTGCTTGAAACGCACCCGGCCAGCAAGGCAGCCACTATCGCGGCCCGCGAATCCGGCCATCCGCGGTCTTACCTTTATGAGCTTGCCATCAAGCTGAAGGACACCTCCCGGTGACCAGGCCACCGCCCGCACCTGAACGGCAGAAGGCAGAGCGCCGCGGTCACCTCGCCGAGGCCCGGGCCGCCATGATGCTGCGGCTGAAGGGCTATCGTATCCTTGAGCGAAGGTGGAAGTCGCCCTCGGGCGAAATCGATCTCGTGATCCGGCGAGGCAGCGCCATTGCCTTCGTCGAGGTCAAGACCCGGCCGACCGCCGAAGCAGCGCTGGCCTCCGTCTCGCTCCGGCAGCGCCGCCGCATCGTTGCGGCTGCGCACTACTGGCTCGCTGCCAATCCGGAAGCAGTTGACTGTTATTGCCGCTTTGACATCGTGCTGGTGACGCCCTACCAGTGGCCGCAGCACATCCCCAACGCCTTTGCCGCCGATGATCAGTAGCTAACCGGAGTTGCGCCCAAATGCCCCTCAAGGTCGCGGTCCAGATGGACCCCATTGAACGTATCGATATCCGCGGAGATTCGACATTCGCCCTGATGCTGGAAGCCCAGCACAGGGGTCATTCGTTGTTCGTCTATCACCCCGACACGCTTGCCTTGCGTGATGGCAACCTGTCGGCGACCGGGCGCGACATCAAGGTTGCCGACGAGGCTGGCCGGCACTTCGAGGCGTCTGATCAACGGGTTCAGGACCTTGCGGGGTGTGACGTGGTGCTGATGCGCCAGGACCCGCCGTTCGACATGAACTACATCACCTATACCCATCTGCTGGAAGCGGTTCATCCAAGAACGCTGGTGGTCAATGACCCTGCTGAAGTCCGCAATGCACCGGAGAAGCTCTATGTGTTGCAGTACACCGATTTCATGCCGCCCACTCTCATCTCGCGTGACCCGGTGCGGCTGGCCCAGTTCCGCGCCGAGCACGGCGACATCATCCTGAAGCCGCTCTACGGCAATGGCGGTGCGGGCGTATTCCGCCTGGCTCATGGCGACGAGAACTTTGCCTCGCTGATGGAGTTGTTCACCCAGTCGTTCCGCGAACCCTTTATCGCCCAGAAGTATCTGCCCGACGTGAAGCAGGGCGACAAGCGCATCATTCTGGTGGAAGGCGAGCCGGTCGGCGCCATCAACCGGGTGCCGGCGATCGGAGAAACCCGCTCCAACATGCACGTTGGCGGCAAGCCCGAGCCAACCGAACTCACTGACCGCGAGCGCCAGATTTGCGCTGCCATCGGACCTGACCTGAAGCGCCGCGGGTTGATCTTTGTCGGTATCGACGTGATCGGCGGTTACATGACCGAAATCAACGTCACCTCCCCGACCGGCATCCGTGAGGTGAAGCGGTTCGGCGGCGCGGACATCGCGTCGCTGACCTGGGACGCGATTGAAGCCCGCCGGGGCTGATGGGAAACCCGCGTTCTCTTAATGTTCTTGACCTTGTGATAGTCTTTTGTATGATGACGCAGAGTCATGATCAGGAGGCGGGCACATGGTGTCGCGAGTGGCCACGGTGGCCTTCAAGGGCATGGAAGCGGTACCGGTCGATGTCCAGGTTCACATGGCGTCCGGCGTCGTTGCTTTCTCCATCGTCGGCCTTGGAGACAAGGCGGTAGCCGAGAGCAAGGAACGCGTCAGGGCCGCATTGTCCGCCATCGGGCTTGCGCTGCCGGCCCGCCGCATCACGGTCAACCTGGCACCCGCAGATCTGCCAAAGGAAGGCAGCCACTATGATCTGCCGATTGCCATTGGCTTGATGGCGGCCATGGGTCTGCTGCCGATGGATTTTGTCAGCCGCTATGTCGTGCTGGGCGAACTGTCGCTCGACGGCAAGGTGGAACCGGTCAATGGCGTCCTGCCGGCAGCCATGGCGGCCAATGCCCGGGACCTTGGCCTCATCTGCCCGGAGGAATGCGGCCCTGAGGCTGCGTGGGCGGCGGACGATCTGGACATCCTTGCCGTCCGTTCCCTTGTCCAGGTGCTCAATCACATGAAGGGCACGCAGGTTTTGTCGCGCCCGCGGGCGAAGATCGCAGACCAGGCCGTCGCCTTGCCGGATCTCAAGGACGTCAAGGGCCAGGAAACCGCCAAGCGGGCGCTGGAGGTTGCCGCCGCCGGTGGTCACCACCTGCTGATGGTCGGCCCGCCTGGAGCCGGCAAGTCGATGCTGGCCTCGCGGCTTCCATCGATCCTGCCGCCGATGGATGCAGCCGAAATGCTGGAAGTGTCGACCATCGCTTCAGTTGCAGGCGAGTTGCGCTCGAGCGGTTTGACCACGGTGCGTCCTTTCCGTGCTCCGCATCACTCTGCCTCGCAGGCCGCACTGGTGGGCGGCGGTCACCGGGCCCTGCCCGGAGAGATGGTCCTGGCACACAATGGCGTTTTGTTTCTCGATGAACTGCCCGAGTTCCAGCCGCGGGCGCTGGAGGCCTTGCGCCAACCCATGGAAAGCGGCGAGGCGGTCATAGCCAGGGCCAACCATCATGTGTCCTATCCCGCACGCTTCCAGCTTGTGGCTGCCATGAACCCGTGCAAGTGCGGCATGGCGGGAGAGCCGGGTCATGTTTGCAGGCGGGGCCCACGCTGTTCGACCGACTACCAGGCCCGCATTTCCGGACCGCTGCTTGACCGCATCGACATCCAGATCGAACTTGCTGCCGTCCGCGCCAGCGACCTGACATTGCCGCCACCATCTGAAGGGTCTGCGGAAGTGGCTGCCAGGGTGGCTGCAGCCCGGGCCATCCAGCGTGATCGCATTCGCGCACTTGGTCTTTCAGGCGTGCGCACCAATGCGCAGCTGGACGGAGCCTTGCTCGAAGAGCTTGCGCGGCCCGACGAGCAAGGCCTGGTGCTTCTCGGCAACGCAGCCGAGGCGCTGAACCTGTCGGCGCGTGGTTACCACCGCATCTTGCGCCTGGCCAGAACGCTGGCCGATCTGGATGGGCGGGAAACAGTTTCGCGTATTAATGTTGCCGAGGCGATCAGCTATCGCCAGAAGCTTGCCAGCTTTCTTGCAGCGGCGTGATCTGGATCGGAATCGATAAAGTTTTAATGATCGTGATAGGCCGGCTCTAACGCTCCTCGGGCCATAAACAGGCTCGGAGGGACTTGTACCGTTGAAGGGGAGCACGCGTGGACGACGCCCGGCCAGATGTCGTCGTTGAACGGCGGCGCAGCAACCGCACCATGACCATGGTGAGGCTTCGCAGGCACGTGTTCATTATCGCGAGCATGGCAGTTGCATTGGCTCTGCTGCTGCTGGCGAGTGGCATTGCAGGCATGGTTACCCATGAGCCCACCTGGATATACACCTCGGTCATGTTGCTGATGGTGCTGCTGGTTTTTCTGTGCGGAGGAATCCTGCACGTCTGGCGTCTGGCGCGACGCTATCTCTGCGAACTTGAGAATGCGCTGGTGCAGTTGCGAGACGCACGTGCAGCCGCTGATGAGGCCAATCAGGCGAAGTCGCGGTTTCTAGCCACTGTCTCGCACGAACTGCGCACGCCGCTGAACGGGGTGCTCGGCATGACCGGACTGCTGCTTGATACATCCCTTTCGGAGGCCCAGAAAAGCTATGCAGAAGTCGTGGATGTTTCAGCCCGCTCCTTGTTGTCGATCATCGACGAATTGCTGGATGCGGCCCGCAACGACGCGAGCAAGATGACCGTTTCAAATGCGCCGGTGGATCTGGTCGACTGCGTTGAGTCTGTCATGGAGCTGATGTCGCCGCGCGCCCACGCCAAGGGTATCGAACTTGGCAGCTTCGTTTCGCCGGCACTGCCACAGCATGTCATGGCCGATGAAAAGCGGGTTCGCCAGGTGCTGCTGAATCTCGTCGGCAACGCAATAAAGTTCACCGCCGAAGGCGGCATCATCGTCAGGGTTGAGCCAGCTGCGGCGCCAGGGATGATCAGCATCGAGGTCCGCGACACCGGTTTCGGCATACCGGACGATGAACTCGACAAGATATTCGACAATTTCGTTCAGTCTTCCCTGCCGCAGGCCATGGCAGGCCGTGGCACCGGTCTTGGGCTGTCGATTACCCGCCAGCTTGCAGAACTGATGGGCGGTGGCATCAGGGTCGAAAGCATTGTAGGGCGGGGGTCGTCTTTCGTTGTCGAGTTGCCGCTGCCGTGCGCGGACAGCGCGTCCGCGGCTGAGCCATCAGGCCGGGCCGGCCTCATGACAGGAACACACGCCGTTTTGGCCATGACCGAAGGTGTGAACCGGGAAGTGTTCAGTCTCTATCTTGAGGCTTACGGCGCCGAGGTTCATCATGCTGGCGCAGCAGATGGCATTGCCTCCATTGTGGAGGCTGCTGCCGCTTCGGCCCAAGGGTTGAAACCTCTTCTGCTGATCGATTCAGGTCTTTGCGAAACGCCACAGGGGCTTGCCGGGCTTGCCAGCGCACATGCGGTGCAAGCTGCCGGTGTGTGGATATTGCTGAAACCGGAAGAGCGCCGGCAGTACCGCGAGATACTCGAGGACGCGCGTTTTGGATACCTGCTCAAGCCTGCCCGCCGGGTCACGCTGGTCCAGCAGTTGTGCCGGCCGGATGAAGTGCTGCAGAAATCCTGGGCAGGGTCGCCCGGCACGGCCGGACGGCAGCACCGGACCCGTAGCGCCGGAAGCAAGAGTGTTCTGCTCGTCGAGGACAACAACATCAACATGTTGCTTGCCACCAAGATCCTGACGTCGGCAGGTCACCGGGTGCATCACCTGGCCAATGGTGAAGCAGCGGTCAACGAAATCAGGCGCAACATCGTCGAAACCGGTTGCGCCGGCTATGACGTGATACTTATGGATATCCAGATGCCTGGCATCGATGGCCTCGAGGCAACGCGCCGTATTCGGGCCATGGAGCGCGGGGCGGGTGTCAAGCAACCGGTACCGATACTTGCCCTGTCGGCCAACGCCAGCAGTGACGACCATGCAGCAGGCGCCCGCGCCGGCATGGATGGATATCTCGCAAAACCATTTGATCGCGCAGACCTGGAGGCAGCCATTGCGGGCCTTACCCAGGTCACGGACGCAGCCTGATCCCGCCGTGGAACCTGGACATCCCGCCGCCTTGCGGTTGTGGATGATGTGGACAAGCTGCACGACGTCCATGGCACTGTTCGTCTAGTCTGTCCCGTCATGAATGAGCACGACACATCAGCAGGAGACGGTCCCGGGGCGAATGCTGCCGAGCAGGCACGAATCACGCCGATGATGGCGCAATACCTGGAAATCAAGCAGGCCAATCCCGATAGCCTGCTGTTTTACAGGATGGGCGACTTCTACGAATTGTTCTTCAAGGATGCGGAGGTGGCGTCAGCAGCGCTGGGCATCGCGCTGACCAAGCGCGGCAAGCACCTCGGTGACGATATTCCGATGTGCGGCGTACCGGTACATGCAGCTGATGACTACCTGCAGAAATTGATCCGGCTCGGCCACAAGGTCGCGGTGTGCGAGCAGACCGAGGACCCGGCCGAGGCCCGCAAGAGGGGGTCGAAATCTGTTGTCCGGCGCGATGTCGTACGGCTTGTCACGCCCGGCACGCTGACCGAAGACAACCTGCTCCACTCAGGACGCAACAATTACCTGGCAGCGCTGGCCCGGGTGAAGTCGAGTCGCGACATGGGGCTGGCCTGGCTCGACATGTCGACCGGCGAATTCGAGGTGACGGCGGTGACGCAGGTATCGCTGATGGCGGAACTAGCGCGGCTCGACCCGTCGGAATTGCTGGTGCCCGACACACTTCTGGCAGACGAGGAGGCCGGGCCGGTTCTGGCGAACTACCGGCCGGTGCTGACGCCAGTGCCGGCATCCCGGTTTGACTCAGCTGCTGCCGGCGACCGGCTTCGCGACTACTACAAGGTGGCCGCGCTGGATGCGTTCGGCAATTTCGACCGGGCAGTCACGGCGGCCTGTGGCGCGCTGCTCGATTATGTCGAGCTTACCCAGGTGGGCAGGTTGCCAGCTTTGCGTCCGCCGGTCTTGCGCGAGCCCGGGCACAGCGTGCTCATCGACGCAGCGACCCGCGCCAATCTGGAACTGGCAAAGACCTTGTCCGGCAGCAGGTCAGGCAGCCTGCTGGACGCCATCGACAGGACAGTGACAGGTTCAGGCAGCCGTCTGCTGGCTGACTGGCTGGCTGCCCCGCTAACGGGCGTTGCGGCAATCTCCGCGCGGCATGATGCGGTAGAGGCCTTCACCGATGCTCATGGCCAGCAGGTTTGCCAGGACATTCGCGCGATCATGCGCCAGGTACCTGATGTCACCCGGGCCCTGTCGCGGCTGTCACTTGGCCGCGGCTCGCCGCGTGACCTTGCCACCATTGGCGGTGGTATCCGCACCGCAGCAATGCTGGTCGAACGGTTCGGCCACCGCCATGGACTTGATCCCTGGCCAACCCGTCTCGCCAACATCTTTGCAAGTCTTGATGCGGCGGATACGGACTTTACGGCTCACCTGGATGCGATGCTGGCGGACGAACTGCCGGCTGTTGTCCGCGATGGCGGCTTCATCCGGGCCGGAGCCAGTGCCGAACTCGACGAGTGCCGGGCACTACGTGATGAAAGCCGCAAGGTGATCGCTGGCCTGCAGGCCAGCTACGCTGATGAAACCGGCATCAAAACGCTGAAGATCAAGCATAACAACATGCTTGGCTACTTCATCGAACTGAACCAGCAGGCTGGCGAACAATTGCTGGATGCGTCTCATGCGGGCCGTTTCATCCATCGCCAGACAATGGCCAGCGCCATGCGTTTCACCACGACGGAACTGGCGGGTCTGGAGCAGAAGATTCTTGCGGCTGCTGACCGGGCCCGGGCAATCGAGCTGGAACTGTTCGAGCAATTGGCGGCCATGGTGCGTGAACGCGCAGGTATGGTTCATTCGATCGCCGGGGCAATGGCTGAGCTGGATGTGCTTTCTGCGCTGGCCGAACTGGCCATGCGCCACAACTATGTCCGTCCTGTTGTGGATGCCTCCCGCCGGTTCGAGATCGAGGCAGGCCGCCATCCGGTGGTTGAGGCTGCCCTGCGCAAGCAGGACGGTGCGGCCTTTGTCCCTAATGACTGCAGCCTCTCCGCCGGTGAGCTGGATGAGCAGGACAACCCTACCCGCCACATCAAGCTCATCACCGGCCCGAACATGGCGGGCAAGTCCACCTATTTGCGCCAGAACGCGCTTATTGCCCTGATGGCACAGGCTGGCAGTTTCGTACCGGCGGGCGCGGCGCACATCGGCGTCGTGGACCGCATCTTTTCACGCGTCGGCGCCGCCGATGATCTGGCGCGCGGCCGCTCCACTTTCATGGTCGAGATGGTGGAGACGGCGACCATTCTGAACCTGGCGACCGATCGTTCCTTGGTCATACTGGATGAAATAGGCCGTGGAACCGCCACCTATGACGGCCTGTCCATCGCCTGGGCGTGCGTCGAGCACTTGCACCAGGTAAACCGGTGCAGGGCCTTGTTCGCAACCCACTTCCATGAGCTGACCGCTTTGGCAACGCGGCTGGATACCGTTGCCAACGCGACCGTCAAGGTTCGCGAATGGCAGGGTGACGTGATCTTTCTGCACCAGGTCGTGCCGGGGGCCGCGGACCGCTCCTACGGTATCCAGGTTGCCCGTCTTGCAGGCCTGCCGCCTGCGGTCATAGACCGTGCCACCGAGGTCCTGCACCTGCTGGAGGAATCCGAGCGGACACAGGCCCATCAGCGCATTGTTGATGACCTGCCCCTGTTTTCTGCCAAACCTCGGCGGGCACCGGACAAGCTCCAGCTGGCGCCGCCGAGCGTGGTAGAGCTGACCGCAAAACTCCAGGCCGTCTTGCCGGATGAACTCAGCCCGCGCGAGGCGCTCGAGCTGGTTTACGAACTGAAAAGGCTGGCAGCGGAATGCGGCACAGGCTAGGGTCGCGGCAATTATATTTTCGGCATGACCTGTTGCCATGAGCAAAATTTCCAGACGACCTTCCGCCCTGCAGCCTGAACCTGGCTTTTGTGCTGCCGCCATTGTCGAGCACCTGAAAAGGCTCGGCGATGAGCACGGTCTGGACAGTGCTGCTTTCAGGCCTGCTGCATTGTCGTACCTGAAGACGATGGTGGCGCAGTCGCGACGGGCAGAAGAGGTCCGGCTGACCAGCACAGGCAAAGGCCGCGACTGTGCCGCCCGGCTCTCAAATCTCCAGGACGAACTGATTTCCGCCCTCTACGAGTTCGCCTCGCAAACCGTCTATGCGGCAAGCAATCCATCGACCTCGGAACATATCGCCGTCGTGGCGGTGGGCGGGTATGGCCGCGGGACGCTGGCCCCCGGGTCTGACATCGACCTGTTGTTCCTGCTGCCTTACAAGCAGACCGCATGGGGAGAAAGCGTCGTCGAGTACCTGCTCTATTTTCTGTGGGATCTCGGCTTCAAGGTCGGTCATTCGACCCGTTCGGTGGATGATTGCATCAGGCTGGTTCGCACCGACACGACGATCATGACATCGGTCCTGGAAGCCCGCTTTATCTGCGGCCAGCACAATCTGTTCGACGAATTGCAGGCGCGCTACGGCAGCGAGATCATGACCCGCGACCAGCGCCAGTTCATTGCGCAGAAACTTGCCGAGCGCGACGAGCGCCACCGCCGCGCGGGTGAATCCCGCTACCTCGTTGAACCCGACGTGAAGGATGGCAAGGGCGGCATGCGCGATCTGCACACGCTGTTCTGGATTGCCAAGTTCGTTTACGGCACCCGGTCGGTGAGCGAGCTGTACAAGTCGGGCCTGTTCACGAGGCGTGAGCAGAACCGCTTCATCAAGTGCGAGGATTTCCTCTGGGCGGTGCGCTGTCATCTTCATTTCATGACCGGCAGGGGCGATGACCGCCTCGGTTTCGACAAGCAGGCGGAAATGGCCGGACGGCTGGGCTATGCGTCTCATGGGGGGTTGAAGTCGGTCGAACGCTTCATGAAGCATTACTTCCTGATCGCCAAGGACGTCGGTGATCTGACCCGCATCATGTCTGCCGTGCTCGAGGCTCAGCATTTCAAGAAGGCGCCCAGCATGAGCGAACTGTTCGGCAAGTTCCGCCGCAGGACGATCAAGCTGGACGATGAAGGCGCCTATACGGTCGATGCCGGCCGCCTTCGCGCCGTTCGCGACGACATCTTCGATACAAACCCGTTGCACCTCGTCAAGCTGTTCAGGGTTGCCGAACAGAACAACCTGGCAATCCATCCCCATACGCTGAGACTGGTTCGCCGCAGCCGCCGCCTTATAGACAAGTCGCTGCGCAACGATCCGCGGGCGAACGAGGTCTTTCTGCAAATCCTCAGCGAGTCCCGTGATCCGGAAGCTATCCTGCGGCGCATGAGCGAGGCCGGTGTGCTTGGCCGCTTCATACCGGAGTTCGGCCGCATCATCGCGTTGATGCAGTTCAACATGTACCACCACTACACGGTGGACGAACACCTGCTGCGCGCTGTCGGCATCCTGTCGAAGATCGAGCAGGGTCTGTTGAAGGAGGATCACCCGCTTGCAACCGGCCTCATCGAAGGTGTGGTGTCGCGGCGTGTGCTCTATGTTGCCGTCCTGCTGCACGATATTGCCAAGGGCCGCAAGGAAGATCATTCGATTGCCGGCGCCCGGGTGGCCGCTTCATTGTGCCCGCGCTTCGGGCTGACGGCGGCGGAAACCGAGACAGTCGTTTGGCTGGTCAGACATCATCTGCTGATGAGCGAGACCGCACAAATGCGAGATCTCTCCGACTACAAGACCATCATCGATTTCGCCGCCGAAGTCCAAAGCCCCGAACGCTTGCGCCTGCTGCTGATTCTGACCGTGGTGGACATCCGTGCAGTTGGACCCGGCGTGTGGAACGGCTGGAAGGGTCAGCTTCTGCGCACGCTGTTTGCCGAAACCGAGCCGCATCTCACCGGCGGTCACACCTCGATTTCCCGAAGTGGCCGGATCGAAGCCGCCAAACAGGCCTTTGCGGACGCCATGAGCGACTGGGACAGTCAGAAAACCGGCGACTATCTCAAGCGGCACTACGATGCGTACTGGTACACGGTGGATCTGGAGCATCAGGTGCAGGACGCTCGTCTGCTCGTCAAGGCGGACCAGTCCGGCGAACGCATTGCCTTTGACATCCGCATGGACAAGTTTGCCTCGATCACTGAATTGACTGTCTACGTGCCGGATCATCCCAGGCTGCTGGCGCTGTTGACCGGCGCATGTGCGGCCGGCGGGGCCAGCATTGCCGGCGCCAAGATTTTCACCACTACCGATGGCATGGCGCTGGACACCCTGCTCATTCCGCGCGAGTTCGAGGAAACCGCCGACGAAGAGCGCCGGCTTCAACGTATCACAACCCTGATGCGGCAGGCCTTTGCCGCCGAAGTAAAACTGCGCGAGATGGTGGCCAGCGCATCGCGGCCGAAAGGGCGCATCAAGGCGTTCACGGTCGAACCGCAGGTCATCGTGTCAAACGAGACCTCCAACCGGTTCACGGTTATCGAGATTGCCGGTCTGGACAGGATTGGCCTGCTGTTCAAGCTGACCGACAGCCTGTTCCGCCTGAACCTGAACATCGCTTCTGCGCAAGTGACAACGTTTGGCGAGCGTGCCGTCGATGTGTTCTATGTAACAGACCTGCTGGGTCAGAAGATCACCAGCAAACCACGGCTCCAAGCCATCCGGGAAAACCTGCTTGGTGTGCTTGAGTCAAGACTGCCGGCCGACGAGGCGGCATGAACGGCTCGGGCTTGCGCCGCGCCTTGCTGCTGCTGCCCGGGTTGGTCTAGACAATCCTTGTTACCGGCAGGGGTTGATTCGTCCTTGCCGAACCTTGCCGGGAGCAGCAATGGGACTCTTGCGTTCAGCTACCACCGTTGCCGCAATGACCATGATCAGCCGGCTGCTCGGTTTCGTCCGGGACATGCTGATGGCAGGCGTTGTGGGCACGGGCATGGTGGCAGATGCTTTCGTGGTCGCCTTCCGGTTTCCAAACCTGTTTCGCCGGCTTTTTGCCGAGGGCGCGTTCAATGCGGCCTTCGTGCCGTTGTTCGCCCGGCGCCTGGAAGGAGAAGGCCAGGCCGAAGCCGTCCGCTTTGCCGAGGAGGTCCTCGCTGCGCTGCTGACCTTCCTGCTGCTCCTTTCCGCAATTGCAATGCTGGCAATGCCCTGGATCGTCTATGGACTTGCCCCGGGCTTTGCCGACGATCCGGAGAAGATTGACCTTACTGCCGAACTCACCCGCATTGCGTTTCCGTACCTGACGTTCATGTCGTTGGTTGCCCTGCTCGGCGGTATTCTCAACTCACTTCACCGGTTTACTGCAGCGGCCGCTGCGCCGATCCTTCTCAATGTCGTGATGATAAGCGTTCTTGCGGCAGTGATCGTCCTCGGCTGGGGGAACACTCCTGCCACCGGTCGCGCCTTGGTCTGGGGTGTCAGTGCCGCCGGGTTGCTGCAATTCCTGATGTTGTGGGTTGCCATGTCACGGGCAGGTATCAACCTGAAACTGCGCCGGCCAACCATAACGCCCGGCGTAAGACGGTTGGTCAGCCTCGGCATTCCCGGCCTGATAGCCGGCGGCATCACGCAGATCAATCTGCTCGTCTCCACCATGATCGCCTCGCTGCAGGATGGCGCCGCGTCGTGGCTCTATTATGCTGATCGCATCTATCAGCTGCCGCTTGGGGTGATCGGCATTGCCATTGGCGTGGTGTTGCTGCCGGAATTGTCCCGGCGGTTGCGGGCTGGTGATGCAATCGGCGTGCATTCAAGTCAGAACCGCGCCCTTGAGGTTTCGCTCTTGCTCACTGTCCCTGCCGCCATCGCGCTGATGGCCCTGCCGTTCCCGATCATCAATGTCCTTTTCGAGCGTGGCGCATTCGGACCGGCCGATACTGTGGCCACCGCAAATGCGCTAATGGCCTTTGCCGCCGGTCTGCCGGCCTTCGTGATGATAAAGGTCTTCTCACCGGCATACTTTGCGCGTGAGGACACCAGAACACCGATGTGGTTCGCCATGATTTCGGTGGCGGTCAATATCGCCGGGGCGCTGGCGCTGTTTCCGGTACTCTCTTACGTCGGCGTTGCTCTTGCCACCACGGCTGCTGGCTGGATCAACGCAGGGCTGCTGGCGACAGTTTTGTCGAAGCGGGGAGACTTCACCCTTGATGCCCGCATGCGCTCGGCACTGCCTCGCATCATATTTGCAAGCCTTGCCATGGGACTGGCGCTTGTCGGCCTGATGCAAGTCTGCGCGCCAGTTTTCGATGCCTCTGTTGCGTTTGTTCTGCGGCTGCTGATGCTGGCTTGCCTGGTGGCAGCAGGCGCTGCGATCTACTTCCTGATTGCGTGGTGGTCGGGTGCGCTTGACTTCGCTGCCCTTAAGGCATCGTTCCGCCGCAAGTGACTGCTCGCGGGCTTGGCAGACCGCGCTGCTTGCGGCATATAGCCAGCCACTGACAACCACCTCCCAGGCAAACCTTCCGATGTCCAGTTTTACCCCGCGTGTCTTTTCCGGTGTCCAGCCCACCGGCAACCTGCACCTTGGCAACTATCTTGGCGCCATCAAGCGCTTTGTCGAAATGCAGGAGTCCCACGAGTGCATCTATTGTGTGGTGGATCTGCACGCGATCACTCAGGACCGCTCGGTATGGGGAGGACCGGCGGCACTGGCGCGTTCCACCCGTGAAGTGACGGCGGCGTATCTGGCTGCAGGCATCGATGCAACGAAGCATATTGTCTTCAACCAGAGCCAGGTTGCAGCGCACGGCGAACTGGCCTGGATCTTCAATTGCGTGGCCCGGGTTGGCTGGCTCAACCGCATGACCCAGTTCAAGGAGAAGGCGGGCAAGAACCGGGAAAACGCTTCCGTGGGCCTGTATGCCTATCCCAACCTGATGGCCGCCGACATTCTTGCCTACAAGGCCACGCATGTGCCCGTTGGCGAAGATCAGAAGCAACATCTGGAACTGACCCGTGACATTGCCCAGAAATTCAACATCGATTTTGCCGACAGCATTGCCGAAGCCGGATTCGGCGATGCCTTCTTCCCCTTGCCCGAACCGCTGATCGTTGGCCCGGCGACCCGCGTCATGTCGCTGCGCGACGGTCAGTCGAAGATGTCGAAGTCTGACCCATCCGACCTGTCGCGGATCAATCTGACCGACGATGCCGACACTATCGCGAAGAAGATCCGCAAGGCCAAGACCGACCCCGATGCGTTGCCGGACAGCAAGGACGGTCTTGCCGGGCGCCCTGAAGCGGCGAACCTGCTCGGCATTTATGCGGCCTTGTCGGAAGCTGCCATCGAGGACGTGATCGCGCAGTTTGCCGGCCAGCAGTTTTCGAAACTCAAGCAGGACCTTGCCGATCTTGCCGTCGACAGGCTTTCTCCGATTGCCGGCGAGATGCAGCGGTTGATGGCTGACCCCGGTCACATCGACGCCGTTTTGAAGGACGGATCTGATCGGGCGCGCGCCATTGCGGCCCCGATCATGGATGATGTGCGCCGGATCATCGGCTTTGTGGGCTGATAAATGAAAAGTTGACTGCCAAAGTCTGGAATTATTCCAGAAAACACTATATGTAGACCTCAAGAGATTGGCGGCGCGCACAGACCGCTCAAGGAGGCCTTTGAAGATGTTCATCCAGACTGAAGCTACGCCGAACCCAAGCACGCTGAAGTTCATTCCCGGCAAGTCCGTCATCGACGGTGATCCGCGCGACTTCCGTTCTGCAGGCGAGGCGACCATTTCGCCGCTCGCTGAACGGCTGTTTGCGATCGATGGAGTGGAAGGCGTTTTCCTTGGCGCCGACTTCATCACGGTGACCAAGGCTGCCGGAGAATGGCAGCACCTGAAGCCGGCCATTCTCGGCGCCATAATGGAACACTACATGTCGGGCGCTCCGGTCATCCGGGCCGACGAGGGCGAAGCAGTCGATGCCGGCGGTGACTATGCCGAAGCAGACGAGCAGATCGTTACCACCATCAAGGAGCTGCTGGACACCCGGGTGCGCCCGGCTGTGGCCCAGGATGGCGGCGACATTACCTTCCACGGCTTCCGTGAAGGTATCGTGTATCTGCACATGAAGGGCGCATGCGCCGGCTGCCCCAGCTCCACCGCCACGCTCAAGCACGGCATCGAAAACCTTCTGCGGCATTTCATTCCCGAAGTCAGCGAAGTGCGCCCGGTCTGACTGGCCACGCCATATCTGTGATGGCGTGCACCCTGACCGGACCTGCACGGGGACGCCGGAAGCATTGATGATCATCCTTGCCGTTGATACCGCGCACGCTGCCTGTTCCGTGTGCGTGTACGATGCCGGGGCGGACAACGTGCTGGCCGCCCACAGCGAACCCATGCGACAGGGCCACGCCGAACGTTTGCCGTCAATGGTGGCTGAGGCGCTGGTAACTGCAGGCATCTCACTTGCGCAGGTAGAGCGCGTGGCTGCGTGCTCCGGCCCTGGAACTTTTACCGGAGTTCGCATCGGACTGGCATTTGTTCGCGGCCTTGCGCTGGTGCTTGGAGTTCCTGCGGCAGCCATAACGACCTTCCAGACGCTTTCAGCCAGCGCCCGGGCAACCGGGTTAAACGGTGATGTCTGGGTTATCCAGGACGCCCGGCGCGGGGAGGTTTATCTGCAAGGTTTTGACGCAATGGGCGCGCCGCTGGGCGAGGCAAGCGTTCTCGGCATTGCAGCGGCGGGCATTGCTCTTGCGGGAGCAAAGGGCGTTGTCGTTGGCTCAGGTGCCAGCCTGTTGCAATTACCCGATGGCCTCAAGGCAGGAAGCGCGACGGCCGATCCCGATATCTCACAGCTCGCAAGGCTCGCAGCCGATGCTGATCCTGGATTGGCAGTGGCTGCGCCATTCTACCTGCGGGAGCCGGACGCCAAGGCTCAGGCACCACTTGTGCGTCACCAGGTGGCCGCCGTCGCCATCCATCATGTTGGCGTTGAACATGCGGCCATGTTGGCGACAATTCATGCTGCAGGATTTGATGAGCCATGGGACGAGAAAGCTATTATGGCGCTGCTTTCAACGCCGGGCTGCATCGCACTGCTGGCAACATCAGGTGTTGACGGCAAAGGCGAACCCTGTGGCTTCGTGCTGGCGCGCAAGGCTGCCGACGAAATGGAAATACTGACCATCGCAGTACTGCCACCAATGCGCAGGCGCGGTGTTGGAAAGGCGCTGCTGGACCATCTGTCAGGCATTGCCCGTTCTGCCGGGGTTGCCAGCATCTTCATCGAGTATGCGGCTGATAATGCGGCTGCAGAGCAGCTTTACGCACGGCACGGGTTTCGCTCAACGGGACGGCGCAAGAACTATTATCGCCGTTCCGGTGGTTCTGCCTGTGACGCCGTGACGGCACGGCTGGGCCTGTGACAGGTTGTCTGCGACGCGCATTGTGACTATAGCCTCGGCAAACCATGAACGGAGCCGCAGCATGACAGATCCATCTGCCGCCACGGTTGGCAGCAACCAGCGCAAGGTCTTCATCAAGACCTATGGCTGCCAGATGAACGTGTACGACAGCCAGCGCATGGGTGAAGTACTGGGTGAGCGCGGCTATGCCGTTACCCAGACAGCAGATGATGCAGATCTCGTCATTCTGAACACCTGTCACATTCGCGAAAAAGCTGCCGAGAAGGTCTATTCGGAACTTGGCCGCCTGCGCCGCCTAAAGGAGAGCACCGGCGGCGCCCTGAAGATCGCGGTGGCCGGTTGTGTCGCGCAGGCCGAGGGTGAGGAAATCGTGCGTCGCGCGCCCGTCGTCGACCTGGTGTTCGGCCCGCAGACCTATCACCGTCTGCCGGCGCTGCTGGACCAGCACGCCAGGACCG
>CAVOZK010000017.1:0-13664 GCA_963700935.1 uncultured Alphaproteobacteria bacterium
ATGCCCAGTTTTTCATGCAGGTGGCGAAGTTCGATCTGCATGTGCTCGCGCAGCTTCTTGTCGAGCGCCGAAAGCGGTTCGTCCATCAGCAGGATGCGAGGGTTGAAGACGATGGCGCGGGCCAGCGCCACGCGTTGTTTCTGCCCGCCCGAGAGCTGGCTGATGCGCCGCTCCCCGTATCCGGCAAGCTGCACCGTGTCGAGCGCCTTGCGAACCCGCTCTTCGATCTCGGCCCGGCCCACCTTGCGCAGTTTCAGCGGAAAGCCGACATTGGCCGCCACGTCCATGTGTGGAAACAGCGCGTAACTCTGGAACACCATGCCGACA
The DNA here is from genome assembly GCA_963700935.1 of uncultured Alphaproteobacteria bacterium. GTDB lineage: Bacteria > Pseudomonadota > Alphaproteobacteria > Rhizobiales > Aestuariivirgaceae > Anderseniella. The sequence continues at coordinate 328 of CAVOZK010000017.1, forward strand.
TTGCGCAGGTGCGGCGGCTTCAGGACGATCTCCTCGTCGCCAAACCGGATGCTGCCGTGGTCGGGCCGGGTAAAACCCGCCAGCGCCATCAGCAGCGTGGTCTTGCCCGAGCCCGACGGGCCCAGCAACGTCATGAACTCGCCGCTGCGAATGTCGAGGTCGACATTGTCCAGCGCGTGCACCGGACCATAGGTCTTGGTGACGCCGGCAATGGAAATAGGCAGCGCGCCTGCTTGCGACATGTCGGGCTGCTCCGTGAATGCTGCGTGATAGCGAAGTGCCGCAGCAGCCAGGCGGTCGTGATGCTGGCTGCCGCGGCGGTTCATGAAGGATGGGCTACTCGGTGAGCATGTCCTGGTACATCTGGGCGGCCTTCTCCTCCCATTTGGCATACCATTCCAGGCTGATCGGCACCTGCATCGCCGCGTTGTCGGGGTGCGACGGCATCTTGCGCGCCAGCGCATCGTCGATCTGACCTATCTCGTAGGCCTTCTTGTTGGTCGGGCCGTAGGTGATGTGCAGCGGCAGGTTGGCCTGCATCTCTGCAGTCGAGATCGTGGCCAGGAACTTCATCGCCAGGTCCTTGTTTGGCGCGCCCTTCGGAATGGCGAAGCAGTCATAATCAAGCAGGCCCTGGTTGAAGGTATAGGCGACCTTGGCGCCGTCCTTGGCCGCCACGTCGAAGCGGCCATTCCAGCCGGTGGTCATGTCCACTTCGCCGTCTTTCATCAGCTGCGCATGTTGCGCGCCCGACTTCCAGAACACCGCAATGTGCGGCTTTAGCTGGCGGATGCGTTCGATGGCGCGGTTGATGCCTTCCTCGCTGTCGAGCACCTTGTAGACTTCTTCAAGGCTGGCGCCGTCTGCCATGATCGCAGGTTCAAGTGCGCCCGGCACCTTGTCGCGATAGGCGCGCTTGCCGGGAAACTGCTCGGCATTAAAGAAGTCGGCCCAGGACTTTGGCGCCTTGTCCTCGCTGAAGGTGTTGGTGTTGTAGGCCAGCACCACCGAGAACACGTCCGAACCCACGCAGGTGTCGGTATAGAGGCCCGGATAGAAGTTCGACACATCGATGACGTTATAGTCGAGCGGCTCCAGCAGGCCTTCCTCGGCCGCGCGTGCTGCCGATCCTGAGCCTGACGAAACGATGTCCCATGGCACCGCGCCGGCCTGCACCTTGAGGCGCACGTCGGACATGCCGCCATAGGTTTCCTGCTTGACCTCGATGCCTGTGGCCTTGGAGCCGGGCTGGAACAGCGCCTTGTCCTGCGCTTCCTGGTATGCGCCGCCCCAAGAGGCGATGGTCACGGTACCTTCGGCCAGCGCCAGTCCGGCGCCGAGGCTCAGACCGGTCAGCGCCACGCCGCCAATGGTTGCTGCTGTTACCGTTCTGCGGCTTGGTTTAACGTTCAATGCCATGCTTGCTTTCCTCCTCTGTAGCCAGATGAATGGCTGTTGTTCTGCTGCCCTGTTCGTCAGTCTTGCTTGTTGGCGTTGACATTGCTGCACGTTTTGCCGGAACCCGCAATGGTTGAGGCCCAACCGGCCGGTCTTTTTCGCCAGACTGACGGGTCAACCGGCATTCCGGAACGTTGGCCGGGCCGCGGCGTTGAATTTCTGCAGACTGAAAACTTGACGTGGTCTGTACCTGCCTGCCATCTGATTGCCTATGACTGCACACAGCTTCGCCACCCCGCCTGAAACAATGAACCACGAGGGCAAGCCCCGCCACGTCGGGGTCGAGATCGAGTTCGGCTCGGTATCCACCCTGGCGGCTGCAGAGAAGGTCCATGCGCTGTTCGGTGGCCGCCTCGAACGCGAAGACCAGCACCGCTACCATGTGTGCGATACCAGGCTTGGCGACTTCCTCATCGAGCTCGACAGCCAGTACGTGCACCGCGTGCCCGGCGCGGAAGACGACAAGCAGCAGCTGGCGGACCGGCTGCGCAGCATCCTCGGCAACATTTCCGAACTCGTCGTGCCCAACGAGATCGTTTGCCCGCCGGTGGAGCTTGACCAACTGCCCGAGCTGGAAGCGCTCACCGACGCGCTCGTCGCCATTGGCGCTAGCGGCTCCTCCGCCAGCCCGCTCTATGCGTTCGGTTGCCAGCTCAACCCGGAGATCGCCTCGCGCGAGCCCGGCTGGATCCTCGCCATGCTGCGCGCCTACGTGCTGATGTCGCCGTGGCTGCGCGCCATCATCGAACTCGACTTCACCCGCCGCCTGGCCAGCTTCGCCGACCCGTTCCCGGCGGACTATGCGCGCCTGATCCTCGATGCCGGCTACCAGCCGGACATGGACAAGCTCATCGACGACTACCTGGCCTGGAACCCGACCCGCAACCGCGAACTCGACATGCTGCCGCTGTTCGCCTGGATCGACGAGGACAGGGTGCGCTCGCGTGTGCCGGACACCCGCATCAAGGCCCGGCCCACCTTCCACTACCGGCTGCCTGACGCCCGTATCGGCGAGCCGGGCTGGAGCCTCGCGCTGGAGTGGAACCGCTGGTGTGTGGTGGAGCGCCTTGGCGCCGACGCTGACCGGCTGGCCGCCATGAGCGAGGCGTGGCTTGAAAACGACGCCCGGCTGGTGGCCGGCAACTGGGCCATCATGTCGACCGGCTGGCTGCTGACATGAGTGCCGGCCGCAAGGTCGGTGTCACCACCTCGGTGCGCGGCAGCACGTCGATGTGGGTGTTCTACTGGCTGGCGTTGCGGCTGGCGGGCCTGCGCCCCGTCCGCCTGACCAGCGCCAATGCCGGCGCCCACGACCTGTCAGCATTCAACGGCTTCGTTATCGGCGGTGGTGACAATATCGGCGCCGGAATCTACAAGGGCGACATCACCCTTGACGTCAAGATCGACCCGGACCGTGATCAGCTCGAACTGGCCATCCTGCAGGTGGCGGAAGAGCGCCGCCTGCCGGTGCTCGGCGTCTGCCGCGGGGCACAGATTCTCAACGTGCATCGCGGCGGCTCGCTGCACCAGGACATCCACTCGGCCTATGAGAACGTACCCCGGCTGTGGACGCCGCTGCCCTTGAAGCAGGTCACGGTGGAGAGCGGCACCGCGCTGCACCGCATCATGCGCCAGACCCGCTTCCGCGCGAACTCGCTGCATCGTCAGTCGGTCGACCGGCTGGGCAACGGCTTGCGCGTCAGCGCCCGCGACCGCTATGGCATCATCCAGGCGGTCGAGTGCGACGACATCAACGGCCGCTTCCTGATCGGCGTGCAGTGGCACCCGGAGTTCATGATCTACCGCGCCTCGCAGCGCCGCATCTTCAAGGCGTTCCGCGATGCCGTTTGCGCTGGTCAGGCGGACTGCTGAAGCCCGCCCCCTTCGTCAGCGCAAATGTGATCAGCCGCCGTCGATCTGGGCGCCCATCTCGGCGATCGCCCGCTGGTAGACGGAAGCCGCGTTCCAGCCCTGGATAGCCGCATAATTCGGCTGGCCCGGCAGGTAGCCCGCGCCGCGCTTCCAGCCATGCGCCTTGAGGAAGTTGGCGGTAGACATCAGCGCGCCCTCGCGGCTGTTCAGGTCGCCCACGGCATATAGCGCGATGGCCTTGGGCATGAACTGCGTCTGGCCCAATTCGCCGTGCATGGCGCCCTTGGCGCTGGCCGACACCTTGCCCGAGCCCACCAGTTTCAGCATGTGGTAGAGGTGCTCGGTGAAGAATTCGCTGCGGCGGCAGTCATAGGCCAGCGTGGCGACGGCGGAGAGCACGTTCTGGTTGCCGGTAAACTTGCCGAACGCCGTTTCCATGCCCCAGATGGCGATCAGCGGCCCGGCCGGCACGCCGTACTTCGCCTCGATCTGCTTGAACAGGGCGGCGTGCTTCTTCTTCAGTCCCTTGCCCATCCTGACGATGGTGGCGGTGCCGCGCACTTCCTTGAACTTCTCGTAGGACAGCTTGAAGCTTTTCTGGTTGCGGTCTGCGTGGATGGTCTTGGTGGCGTAGGTGGTGCCCATCAGCGCCTGGATGGCCCGGTTGTTGATGCCGTTGGCCTTGGCTTCCGCGGCGAATGCCTGTTTCCACGCCTCGAAGCCCGAGCCGTTGTTGCCGCATTTCACCGCGTAGGCCGGTGTGGCTCCCGCCGCCGCCGTCAGCGCCAGCGCGATGATAAGCCCCTTGATCGTCCGCATGCCTTGTTCTCCCTCGCGAGCAATGTCCCGTCGGGTGCAACCATAGCCACGGCCTGCATGATTTGTCACGGGGGCGGGCGCGCACATTAACCCTTCTTCACGTCTGTCGGTTGCCCTGCCGTCATCTGGCATCGCGCTTGCAATTGCTCAGCAGGCTGATTTTCGCCGACCGAGTAACAAGGAGTTCAGACATGCGTATCGTGTTGATTGCATTGCTGTTGTTCTTCAATGCCGCCGCCGCCCGGGCCCTGACGCTGGACCCCGGCGTTGCCCAGCCCAATTTCCAGTATTACTGGCAGGGCAGGACGCTGGTCATGCTCGACCATCACGGCGGCAATCTTTATCGTGAACTGCGCAATGTTGGCCGCGCCCGCGGAGCCGACTACCAGGTCGTCATGGCTGGCTGGATAAGGTCGTCCGGCACCCTCTGGCTGGGCCTGCCGAAGCGCCGGTTCTGCATCATGCCGGATGCCATCTTCATGTTCCACCAGGGCGATACCGGCGGCCGCCCGGCGCTGGAGCGCGACCGGCAGCGCTACTGGAACGGCCTGCCGCGCACCGTGCGCGACCATATCCGCCGGCAGAAGGTTGAAAGCTGGAAAAAGCCCGACCCCGAAACCAACCTGCCGTGGATCGACTGGATCAAGGTCACCGGCACCGAGGCCATTGCGGCAGGTTTCGGCCGGCCTTGCGCCCCGGGCACGAAGGTCAACATTTTCGGCGGCTCGCATTCGGACGGGTAAAGGGGCTGTGCAGCGTGGACCTGCAGGATTTGCTGATGGCGCTGGGCGGCTTCCGGTCGCCCTGGCGAGACCGTTCGGGCTGATGTCCACCGGGTCCTTCAACACTTGACCTGCGTCAACCCACTCCCATTTTTCCCCTTGCATGTGACCGCGCGAATCCCTAAATGAGCCCTCACACAAGCCGGCAACATGGAGACACCGGCTTGTCATTTCCCGCTACTGCGCGGGAAGCCATTGCTGCGAAGAGCGGCGGTAGGTCCCGGGGCAAACCCGGGGTTGGCAAGCTGGGTGGCGACCATGCGCCGGCTTTTGTGCGTTCTGAAGTCCGTTTGCGGGCGTCAGGGCTGGATCATCTACTGGCTGGGGAGGGTTCCCGATGACTGACAATTCCGCCCTCTTCCAACTGGGGATGGACCTGGATGCTCCAGGCACCACCCGTGCGGAAGACTATAACAACAACAACGTGGTGCCTTTTGCCCGTGACGACCATGCCGCTGATTCCGGCGAGGCGCTGCCGGCTGATCATTTCATCGTCAAGGATGGCGTGGCCTGCGCCGGCACCCACCTGATCATCGATCTGGTGGACGCCGACGGCCTGGCCGACGTGGACCTGATCGACGCCGCCATGCGCGAGTGCGTGTCGGCCGCAGGCGCCACGCTGCTGCACATCCACCTGCATCCGTTCACGCCCGAAGGCGTGGCCGGGGTGTCCGGCGTGGCGGTGCTGGCGGAAAGCCACATCTCCATCCACACCTGGCCCGAGCGGCGTTATGCGGCGCTGGACGTGTTCATGTGCGGTGATGCCCAGCCGGAAAAGTGCGTGGAGGTTCTCCGCCGCCGCTTCAACGCCGGCGAGGTTCGCGTCAACGAACTGCTGCGGGGCTCCAACCTGTGAGCCTGAAGGCCGAAGACGACGGCACGGTGTGGATGTATGAACGCCTCCACACCGGCTATGGCACCACGTACCGGGTCGAGCAGACGCTGTTCGATTCGAACACGCCGCACCAGCGACTGGTCGTGGGCCGCACGGTCGCGTTCGGCAACGTGGTCTGGCTCGACGGCGTGACGCAGGTCACCGAGCGCGACGAGTTCTGCTATCACGAGATGCTGGCGCACGTGCCCATCCTGGCGCACGGCAAGGTTGAAAGCGTGCTCATCGTCGGCGGCGGTGATGGCGGCATGGCCGAGGAAGTGCTCAAGCATGAAGGGGTCAAGCGCCTCGTCATGGTCGAGATCGACCCCGGCGTGATCGACTTCGCCAGGCAGCACCTGGCGTCCATCAACAAGGGCTGCTTCGACGATCCGCGCCTTGAACTGGTGATTGCCGACGGCAAGGACTTCGCCGCCACCTGCAAGGACAGCTTCGACGTCATCATCGTCGACTTCGACCGACCCCGTGGGGCCGGGCGAGGTGCTGTTCACCCGCTCTTTCTACAGCGATTGCAAGCGCATGCTGAACCAGGGCGGGGTGCTGGTCACGCAGAACGGCGTTACCTGGTTCCAGCCGGACGAGCTGCGCAACACCGTCTACAATTTCGCCGGCCTGTTTGCCGATGCCGGTTGCTACGTCACCGTGGTGCCGACCTACTCGGGCGGCTTCATGGCGCTGGGCTGGGGCACCGACAACAAGGCCTTGCGTAAGGTGAGCCTCGACACGTTGCAGCTGCGGTATGAGGCGGCGGGCCTGCATGAGTGCCGCTATTACACGCCTGAGGTGCACAAGGCAGCCTTCGCCCTGCCGCGCTTCATCGCCGAAATCGTCGAAACAGCCAACCGTCAGGCCCGCGACAAGGCCTGACGGCAACCGTTGCCGATTTGCAACACTTCCCGAAATTGTGCCTTCCGAGGCGTATCTTTCCTTGAACCGCGCCGCTGTCTGACTATGGTTTCCTCGACACCGGGGGTCAGGGAAAAACTTAGCAGCTTCGAGGAGGCTCCATGCGGCGCGTCGCAAATCCGTTTCTTGCCATCGCCATGACGGCGGCTGTCGCACTGGGCGGCATGGTCACCGCTTCACAGGCATCGTCTCGCTCAAGCCAGCAGTGCGGCAACTTCCTGGAATGCCTCTTCGGCGGCATCAACAACGGCAACTCCAGCCGCTCCGGCGGTTCAAGCAGCTTCGGCAGCGGCGGCGGCAACCACGGCCCCAGCACGCGCCAGCTGGTGTCCTTCGGCGAGAATCACGCTCCCGGCACCATCATCGTCGATACCTCCGAGCGCAACCTGTACCTGGTGCAGGGCGGCGGCAAGGCCTACAAGTACCGCGTCGGCGTTGGCCGTGACGGCTTCCAGTGGTCCGGCACCTCGCGCATCGGCCGCAAGGCGGAGTGGCCCACCTGGACGCCGCCCAAGGCCATGATCGAGCGCGAGAAGAAGAAGGGCGTCATCCTGCCCGCGCAGATGAAGGGCGGCCCCAACAACCCGCTCGGCGCCCGCGCGCTGTACATCTCCGGCACGCTGTACCGCCTGCACGGCACCAACAACCCGGCCTCCATCGGCGGCGCGGTGTCCTCGGGCTGCATCCGGCTGACCAACACCGACATCATCGACCTTTACGAACGCGCCAAGGTCGGCGCCAAGGTCATCGTGCGCCGCTAGACGGCCCACGCCTACAGAACATGCAGGGGAGCCTTGGGGGGTCCCTGAACCCCGGAGCGCACGAGGGGGCTCAAGCGCTCCGGGGTTTTTTATTTGCAGTCCCGTAACAGGCCCATACTTCCGGGCAATGGACACGACGCACCGATGGGTTAAGTTGCAAGGCAACGACCCAACTGGGAACACGCCCATGCTGCCCACCACCCAGACGCTGTATTTCGAGGACCTGTCGGTCGGCCTGTCGGAGACCTACTCGAAAGAGGTGAAGTCCTCCGACGTGATCGGCTTTGCCGAGATCTCCGGCGACCGCAACCCGATCCACCTCAGCGAACACTTTGCCGCGCGCACGCCGTTCAAGGGCCGCATCGCCCACGGGCTGTACACCGCCAGCCTGATCTCCGCCGTCATTGGCACTCGGCTGCCGGGGCCCGGCGCGATCTACCTGCAGCAGACCCTCAACTTCAAGGCGCCGGTGCGCATCGGCGACACGGTGATCGCCCGCGTCGAGGTGGCCGAACTGACCGAACGTGGCCGCCGCGCCCGGCTCAACTGCACCTGCGAGGTCAACGGTACGCTGGTGCTGGAGGGCGAGGCGCTGGTCAAGGTGCCCACCCGCGCCGAGGCCGAGACAATCGGCTGACCTTGCGGTAATCCCGTATCGCCAGCGTCATGATTCTCGGTTAACCTGTGTTTTGTGACGGTAAACGGAGGTCCTGACCGATGACGATCAAGAAGCTTGCACTCATCCCCGTACTTCTCGCCGGGCTTGCCGCCCCTGCGCTGGCCAGCGAAACCACCACAGCAACCACCACGGCGCCCGAGAAGGTGACGCTGCAGCCCGCACCGGGCGCTGCCGAGGTCTCGGCCGCGGCAACCGTGACCACCACGCCGGAAACGGCGCTGAAGCAGTCCAAAGCCAAGGGCGGCCACGGCTGCGGCGGCTCGAAGACCACGGCGCTGATCAACTAGCTTCCGGCGGCACGGACGGACGTGCTGTCGCCCTTTCGCGGGCCTGACAAGCTGAACCCTCCCTCCCCAGGGCCTGGGGAGGGAGGGCGGTCTTGTTTTCCGGTATGCGCTGCCTGCAGTTACAGCCGGCTGCGGCCGACGATCACGCCGTCATAGGCATCGACGCTCACCCGGTAGTGCTTCGAGCCGCGCTTGGCCCTGTAGGTGTAGGTGTCGCCGCGGCATTCGATGACGCGGACCCGGTTGAAGCCGGACCGGTCGACGATGCGCTGGCCGGTGCGGCAGGAGATGCGGTCATCGCCGCCATAGACGGGCCGGGCATAGCCTGGGTTGATGTGGATGCCGAAGCCGCCGCCCCAGCCGCCACCCCATCCACCGGCGCCGCCGCCGCCACCACCACCGCCGCCGGGAGGAGGCAGGAAGCCGCCGCCGCCACCGGGGCCAACGCCGCCGCCGCCACCACCGCCGCCACCGGGGGCGAAGCCGCCGGGACCACCGAACGGGCCGGCCTGTGCGGCAGGAGCCATCACCGCCAGCATGGCGGCCGTGAATGCTGCAATCATGATATTACGGGTCATTGTTCTGTTTCCTCGTGTGTCTGGCCGGTGCCGGGAACAATCCGCGGGTTGGCCGTTACGTTGAGTGCAGATTAATTCCGGCCAGACCCGGCCGATGTGCATTACGTTACATTGCAGCCGGCAGGCTCGTGTCCAGGCCTCCATGCCCGGGCAGGGCATGTGCCGGCAAGGTTCGTGCCCCGGAACGGGTCCGGGGCACGAGGGATGATGCGCAGCGGTGAAAGGGAGGGCGTAGTCAGGTCACGCCACGGTGGCGGCGGCGGTCAGCGCACCGATGGCCAGCGCCACGACGAAGGCGAAGGCGAACACGCGGGCGGAGAAACTCAATTCGCGGATCTGGTTCATGGGGGACGGCTCCTCGCATATATCGTTGATTGAGCCCAGATTGCCCGGCGAATGTGCCGCCGTGATGTGCACTTCGTCACATTTGCATGACGATTTTCCGGCGAAATCCGGCTAATCTGCACCCCATGAACACCACCGCGCACTATGTCTCGATCACCGGGCTGCGGCTCAACCACTGGCGGCACTGGCCGCGCTTTGCCTGGCACGCCTCGCGTTCGCTGAAGCAGGCCCGCGCGGCGCAAGGCTGCCTGTCGGCCGAGGCGCGCAACATTGGCGGCATGTTCTACACGGTGAGCCTCTGGGAGAACGAACGCGCCATGCGCCGCTTCCTCTACCAGGGCGCCCACGGCAAGGCCGCCCGCGACTTCGACAACTTCGCCACCGGCCTGACGGCAGGCTACGAGGCCGCCGCCGCGCCCGCGTGGGACGAGGTGCCGGGAGTATTGCAGGAGAGGGGCAGGTGAGTTTCGCCTGCGCTTGAGAATGCTCTACCCGAAGCGCTTTGGCGACCAGGCTGACAGGTCCCGGTTGGTGCGCTGGCCGCTGGCAATGTCGGCGATGATCTTGCCGGTGATGCCCGACAGGGTGAGGCCGACATGCTGGTGCCCGAAGGCAAACAGCACCCGGTCGCTGGCGGGCGAGGGGCCAATGACGGGCAGGGCGTCGGGCATGGTGGGGCGGAAGCCCAGCCAGTTCGAGGAAGGCTCGCCCAGCGGCCCCAGCAACTGTCCGGCCATGCGCTGCAGATAGGCGAAGCGGCTTTGCATGGGCGGCGCGTCCAACCCGGCAATTTCCACCGTGCCGGCAATGCGCAGGCCGTGCGTCATCGGGGTGGCGTAGAACCCGGCCCTGGCCCAGCCCACCGGGCGCGACAGCAGCCCCGCATGATCAGCGAACATCAGGTGGTAGCCGCGCTCGGTATCCAGCGGCAGGGCTTGCGCTCCGCTGCCTGCAATGGAGCGCGAGTGCGCGCCTGCTGACACCACGAAGCGGTCACAGCGGATGGCGTCATGCCCCGCAACGGACACAGTGACGCCGTCGCTTGCGGGCTGACAGGCCGTCACCTCCGCCTGCAGCCAATGGCCGCCCTGCGCCACGAAGCGCGCGTGCAGGCGGCGCATCAGCTCGCCCGGATCCGAGATGTGCCGCGCGCCGGAGAAGTACAGCGCCTTGTGCACCGGCATGGCGATGGCGGGCTCCAGCGCCTTGACGGCGGTTTCGTCGAGAATGTCGAACGCCACGCCATTGGCGCGGCGCGCGGCAATGTCGGCGGCGGCGGCGTCAAAGTCCTGCGCGGTGGCATAGAGGTACAGGCAGCCCTTGCTGACGATCAGGTCGCCCGTCTCGATCTGGCCGAACAGCGGGTCCAGCCCGGCATCGGCCTGCGACAGCAACTCGGCCAGGCTGGCGGTGATGGCGGCAACGCGCGCCGGCGTGCAATTGCGCAGGAAGGCGAGCAGCCAGGGCAGGTGGCGCGCGCCATACACCGGGTCGATGCGCAGCGGGCTGTCGCAGTTGAACAGCAAGGTGGGCAGGCTGGAAAACACCGACGGGCTGTTGACCGGCGTGCAGGCATAGGTGGCGATGGTGCCGGCATTGCCGAACGACGCACCGGCCCCCGGCTCGCCCTTGTCCATCAACGCCACGGAAAGGCCTGCACCTTGCGCCCACAAGGCGGTGGCCAGCCCTACGGCGCCGGCGCCTGCAATGGCAAGATCGTAACGGGTGGCGGGGGTGGTCATGCTGGTGCCCTTGCTGTTGTCATCGGTTGCGGACGATGCGCAATCGGGCGGTGAGTTGCAAGGTGGCAGACACGGGTGGTGTGGAGGGGATTTGGTCCGCCGCTGCCCCGGCTTGGGACGAGGTGTCGGGGGTGCTGAAGGAGAGGGAGGCGGTGAGAGGAACTCAGAGGCTGGGTACCGAGTAAATCCAGCCCCGCAGTAGTTTCTGACCATCAACATCAATGTGGCACAAGGCTTCAAGCTGAGAGCCCGGCCCCATATTCGGTGCTTGCGCTGCTTCTTTCTTCTTGGGTGCTGTGCAAGTAGACCAAGCATCTTGATACCAGCTTGGCACTTCACTCGGTACGCCCAGGTATTTTCTATCTGTCCGCCGCTCTCCAACATCGACCATGATGCCGCGTAATCCACTCTTGAAGGATAGAGGATATGCGCCTTCTGGCATGTCGGGAAGTGTATGGAAGCCAGCACGCCAGTAATCGTAAGCGGCATAAATCAGTACGCCAATGACGCTTGCGAGGACAAAGTATCTCAATTGCACGCCTGACTTTTCCTTGCCCGCCACTGCCTGTTGATGAAACATCCGCGTCGAAGATTAATTCGTCACGCTAGCGACCGCGGGAGTCTAAATACTGCTAGCCCTGCTCGTAGCCCGCCTTATTCAGTCGATCTCTTGCCAGTGACAGATCTTCGGAGGAAAGCGATCAGGATATCGAACGACCAAAGCTTCATAGCTGTGTTCCGGGCCTACTTCGCCAAAGCCCTTTGATCCCTTCTCGACCCGTCTGCAGATGACCTCGACGACACCATACAGATTGATGGATTTGGGCTCATAACCCAAACGGGCCTGTCCCCCGCGCCGGACTTTGGCCCTTTGCCATTCCCTCAATGTAGCAGCTACATCGCGCTCCAACGGATCGTTGCTTGCTTCGAGTTTATCCAGCACTGCCGACATCATGCTGTCTCCTGAACTTGGTCGATCTGGAGATGCTACCTTGGATTGACCCAAACGTCACCCCAGCGAAGGCTGGGGACCAAGAACCACGGTTGGGGAAGGTTGATAATGCCTATTGGGTGCCAGCCTTCGCTGGCATGCCGGGAACGGTGAACTTCACCGTCAGATTGTAGCTTACGAATTATCCAATTGCGGCCTAATTGCTGCTGTCCAGTCTGATAGCGGGCCGCGTAACAAGATCCAATGCGTTTGGCTGAGATGAAGTGTTACCTCGAATATAACCCGTATCTTGAGGTGCGAAAATGCAGGCAGCTGCGTGGTTTAAGATTATTTCTTGCCCCTCCCTTGTGCCTGAAGCTTTTGCCAAGCTATTGAATGTTTGAAGTGCATTCTGCCGATGTCTATTTACAGTAGCGTTGTGTTTGTGCGACATGTAATTTTTAGATGAAAGAATTAACATGAAACTTATCACGGCAAAAATCAAAATCTTACTAGCAACGAAAATAATCGCCTCAGCGTTGTCGGCTGGCTTAATCATATCCCATTTATGAAAAAAGAAACTCACAACGCCATAAATTACTAATATTGCCGCCCAAGCAAAGCAAGCGTTGAGCCAGTTTCCCGCGGTAGTGAGCTCCGCGTCTGCTTCTTCTTTAAAGTATACCGCTTGTTGTGATACGCCCTGCTCTGCAGCGGTCTTTCTGACTTCAGCGACAATTTCGGCAGCTTCTTGTTTGGTTTCACCCAGCGCAATCAACAGTTCATCTGCCCGATCTTTGATTGCCTGTTGCGCAGCTTTTGCTTCAGTTTCAAGTTTGCCAAAGTCGACAACCTGCGACATGGCAAAAGAAATTATTGGCATCAGTACATTGAAAGCCCGTTTATAACTCCCTTGCAGTTCAGCAATGTAGCTATCTCTGGTCTGTGCGGAATTGGGCGCCTTGGCATCAAACTGTTCAATTTGGTTGAGCTCATTGAAGAATGCGTCAGCCTGTCTCTTGATATCGTTCAATTGGCTGTCAGTAAGAGACGGCAAGACGGACGTCGGAACCTTCTTGAAAATTGCTATGGTCTTCGATGCAGGTGAGACTGCATCGAAGAACGCAAAGTCTTTTCCCAATCGCTCGATCTGAGGAAGCGCTTCGACGTCGTATTGCTGTACACGTTCTAACGACTTTCTGGTTTCAGAAACCAATTGCTCCAGATCACTCATGTTGCAGCCTTACAGATTGTACATGTTTCGTTCTTGTTGGCATTGACCCGG